>NZ_JBEZYY010000019.1:0-233142 GCF_040638975.1 Amycolatopsis sp. NPDC024027 | reverse complement strand
CCCTAGACAAGAAGAAGGATCAACCAAGGGCTGCCTGCATGATCAACCAGGGTCGCCCCAACCGCCCCCGACGTTAAAACCCAAGGAGTCATTCATGACGTCCGAAGTGAGGCCGACCAGGTGACCCGCGCCGCGTCGGCTCAGGCTGTCCGGCCCGGGCGGTCCGAGGGCGGCCACACGTACGGCAAGTCCGGCGGCACCCCCGGGAACCGCGGGCCGTAGTGGTCCGGGTCCTTCCGCACCAGCGCCGACCGGTGGCTGCGGTGGAGCGCTTCGTCGCCCAGCCACGGCGGCACGTCACCCGCCGCCGTGAGCTCGGCCTGCGTGCGGACCTCGCGACTGCCCACCGATCGGGTGAACTCCTCCCCCAGCTTCACCGCGCACGTGTCCGCCGCGCCCAGCTCGCACCACACCGTGCAGACCTCGAGGCCGTAGCGCGTCAACGCCTCCTCGTACCCGGTCCACATCTTCGCCGCCGGGTGGTGGCGCCAGCCGTAGCCGGGCACGACGAGCGCGCGCAGCACCTGGAGCGCCTCCACGCGCTGCTTGCCGAGCCGGCGGCGGTCGAGCGTGCGGGCGCCGGCGGTGAAGTCGGCGCACGGCAGGAACGTCTGCATCCGGGCCGGGTACCCCCGCTCCCGCTCGCCGACGCGGGGAAGATCCGCCCGCGCCGGCCGCGGCCCCGACCGCGGGTTCGGGGCCGCGAAGGCGACGGTCACCGGGGGCCGCTGGACCCACGGGTCGTGACGGCCGCTTCCGGTTCGACGCTCACCCGCGGGCGCAGGGGCCGGGCTTCGAGGCCCTCGACGTCGATCACCAGGAACCAGTGGGCGTTGGCCGGAATGTGGATCTTGAACATCGGTGCGGTGGCCACCCCGCCGTGCATCCGGTAGTACTGCCGGCGCCGGTAGGCCTGGAAGTTGACCGCGGTCAGCAGCCTGACGTTGGCCATCGCGTCCAGGCGGACGGTGACCACCGCGTCTCTTCGCACCTTTCCCAGGTCGAACACGCTCGCTTCCATTTCGTCCCTCTTCCACGCGTGGTTGTTCGATTCGAGTACGACGGTCGCGGGCAGCGCGGATCACGCCGCGGAGCACACGACGGCGGAAGATCGAACGCGACTAACCGGGCCCGGTGCCCGGTTCGGAGGGCCGCCACAGCGGCACGAAGTCCCCGTGCGTCCAGGGGGACGCCCGGAAGTGGTGCGGAGTGTGGCCCGCGGCCAGGAAGGCGGGCGGGAAGCTCGAGCCGCCGCCGGAGGCGACGTCGGAGGAGGACACGGGCGCGCCGGGATGCGCCGGGATCTGCCCGGGACGGTGGCCGTCGAGCGGGGATGAGGGGTGGCGAGCCGCACCTCGGCGCGGACCGGCCGCGGCGGTGGCGGTCCGGGCGCAGGCGGGACCGATCGGCCGCGCCTGCGCGCCGGCGGCCGCGGGGCCGCCGGCCACGGTCGGAACCATCTGCTGGTTCGGCGGCGGGCCGGTCACCACCCGGGCGAGCGGGAGCACGGCCCGCACGACGAAGCCGGCCTTAGGCGCCGCGGCGCCCAAGGCCGCCGGAGCCCCGGCCCCGGCGGCGACGGGGGTGAGGAGGTCGGTCAGGACGGGAGAAGCGGTGCCGAGCACGGGCCGGGCGACGGGCTCCACGACGCGGCCCAGGGCGTCGACGAGCCCGGTCACGGGCGCGGCAACAACGGCGACGATCGGTTCGACGAGCGGGGCGGCGGCCTTGGTCAGCCGGGAGAGCAACCCCTTCGCGGCGCTTGAGACGGGCTCGATCACCGGCACGGCCGAGCGCACCACAGGCCCGACAACGGCACCGGCGGTCGCGCTCACGGGAGCGATCACTGCCCCCACGGCTCGCGTCACAGGCTCGGCAGCACGCACGGCTACCGTCACTGGCGCCACAACCGCGACGGTGGTCTCCCGCAGCGGCGAGGCAACCGCCCCCGCAGCGCGCGCCACCGGCCGCGCGGCACGCACAACCTCCGACACGGGCGCCATGACCGCGGCAGTGGTCTCGCGCAGCGGCGAGGCAACCGCCCCGACGACACGCGCCACCGGCTCAGCGGCACGCACGGCTCCCGACACCGGCGCCACAACAGCGGCGGTGGTCTCCCGCAACGACGAGGCAACCACCCCACCAGCGCGCGCCACCGGCGCCACACCCGCAGTTGCGTTCGAAGCGACAGGCAAGGCGTTCGTCCCCGCAGCACGCGCCACCGGCGCAGCCGCACCCACAGCGCCAGGCGCAGCAGCCACCCCAGCGGCGCGCGTCACCGGCCCGTCGGCAGCTCCGCTCGCGGTTCGCGGAGGCACCGCCGCCTTGCTCGCGCGCGAATCCGGCCGTACCGTCCGCGCACCCCCACCGGCTGCCACCGCGTCAGCGACCGCTCGCGGGAGCTGAGTGGTCGCCCGTTGCCCAGCCCGGGGCACAGCGCCGACCTTCGCCGGGGCGGCATGGTCCGGCGGGGCCAACACGCCCACCACCGCCGCGATCGGATCGACGTTGCCGGGCCGGCCCGGCGACGCGTCGGCGTTGCCGGACGTCAGCCAGGACACCAGCCAGAAGCCCGCCACGGCTCCCGCCAGTACCAGCAGCCGGCGAGCGGCGACGGACGCGCCGCCCACCTCGCGAGCCCGGGTCACGTCGGCGAACCTCCACGATGAGAACAGGCCTGGGACGTACCCTCCAACGCCGCGGGTCACACCCCTGCTACGGGCCGTCCGGCGCGACCACTCTTCCGGCCTAGTCGCAAGCCCGAATCGAGACTCCAGTCGGGTGAGGTCGATGGACCGGGTGACCGCTCGGCGATACCTCCGCCGAATTTCAGGCTTCCTGCGCCCGCCGCTGTCCCGAAAGCGTGCCGAGTGCCGTGACGCCGTGCTGCAGGCCTTCGCGGAACGTCGCGCGCTGGCCCGGGCTCAGGTCGGCCAGGAGCGCGTTTTCCAGCTCCGCGACCGCCGGCGCACAACCCGCGAGCAACTCGCGCCCGGCGTCGGTGAGGCCGGCCAGCAGGACCCGCTTGTTGCCCGCTTTGGGAGTCCGCGCGATCAGGCCGCGCTTTTCCAGCGTCAGCACCATTTCGTGCATGGTCTGCGGCCGCAGGAACGACCGGCGGGCCAGCTGCGCCGAGGACAGCGCGCCGCTGGCTTCGAGCACGGTCAGCGCCGTGTACTGCAGCGTGGTGAGCCCGAGCGGCCGCAGGGCGTCGTCGAGCAGGGCCCTGATCACCAGCTCGAGCCGTTTGACCAGGTAAAGGGTCAACGGCGCGCCGGCGGGGTGCTCCTGGGCGGAGGTGCTCACGGCGCCCATCATGACACGCGGCCGCCGCTATGCTCCGATCATGGACCTCGGTCGGCAGACGCGCGTGCGGCAGGCGTTCGACACCTTCTTCGGGGCCGCGGAACCGCCGTCGGGCAACCACGTCCTCGAGCTCTTCCACCGCACCGCGGAAACCGTGCCCGCGTACCGGAAGTTCCTGCGGGACCACGGGATCGAGCCGCGGACCGTGAAGACCATGGCCGACTTCGCGCGGCTGCCCCGCACCGACAAGGCCGGCTACCACCGGAAGTACCCGCTGCCCGAACTGTGCCGCGGCGGCACGTTCGACGAGCTCGACATGATCGCCGTCTCCTCGGGCTCCAGCGGCCACCCGACCGTCTGGCCGCGGGCGCTCGAAGACGAACTGCACGTCGCCCGCCGCTTCGAGCAGGTGCTGGTCGACGCCTTCGGCGCCGATCGGCGCCGCACCCTCGCCGTCGTCTGCTTCCCGCTCGGCACCTGGGTCGGCGGCCTGTTCACCACGGCGTGCGTGCGGCACCTGGCCGCCAAGGGCGCCCCGATCACCGTCGTGGCGCCCGGCAACAACAAAGCGGAGATCCTGCGGGTGCTGCCCGAGCTCGCGCCGCACTTCGACCAGGTGGTGCTGCTGGGCTACCCGCCGTTCGTCAAGGACGTCGTCGACACCGGGCTGGCCGAAGGCGTCGACTGGCCCGCGTACGCGATCAAGCTGGTGCTGGCGGGCGAGGTGTTCAGCGAGCAGTGGCGCGAGCTGGTGGCCCGGCGGGCCGGGATCACCGACCCGGTGCGCGACATCGCGTCGCTGTACGGCACGGCCGACGCGGGGGTGCTCGGCAACGAAACCCCGCTGTCGGCGAGCATCCGGCGGTTCTTCGCCGGCCACCCGGAGCCGGCCCGCGAGGTCTTCGGCGACGCGCGCCTGCCGACGCTGGTGCAGTACGACCCGGCGAGCCGGTTCTTCGAGGTGCACGAGGGCACCCTCGTCTTCACCGCGGACGGCGGCATCCCGCTGATCCGCTACCACATCGCCGACGACGGCGGGGTCCTCCCGCACGCCGAGCTGCTCGCCCACTGCGCCCGGCACGGCTTCACCCCGCCACCGGGTCCGGAACTGCCGTTCGTGTACGTGTTCGGCCGCTCACTGTTCACGGTGTCGTTCTTCGGCGCGAACGTCTACCCGGAGAACGTCACCGTCGGCCTGGAGCAGCCCGGCATCAGCGACACGGTGACGGGCAAGTTCGTCATCGAGTCGGTCGAGGACGCCGACCGCGACCGCCGGCTGCGCATCACCGTCGAGACGGCGCCGGGCGCCACCGCCGACGCCGGCCGGATCGCGGCGGCCGTGCGTGCCCAGCTGGTCCGGCTGAACAGCGAGTTCGCGCACTACGTCCCGGCGGAGCGGCAGCTGCCGGACGTCGTCCTGCGCCCGGCGGGCGACCCCGGGTACTTCCCGGCCGGCGTCAAGCACCGCTACACGCGGCCGTCCTAGCGCTGTTGGCGGCCAATGGCTGTTCTCCGCGGAACACCGGGTCCGTCGCCCAATGATCCGGCTGCCGTCACGCAGGGGGCGATCTCATTCCGAGCGTCGAGGAAACCACCACCGCTGGGCGAACTACGAATGGTCCGAGAGCATGTGGGCGTGGGCGATTCAGCCGAGGATCAGTCCTTTCCTGCCGTCGGCGCACACCCTGGAGATCGCGCCCGGATTCGGCCGCGCGACGCAGTTCCTCCTGCCCGCCAGCGCGAAGCGGCGTTTTCCACCATTCCAACCTGGACTCCTACCGGATCAGAAGACCGGGGAGCTCACGATCGGGAACGAGCACTGGCGCGCGACGAGCATGTCGGCCGCCAAGTTCCAGCGGTTTTCGGCGGCGGCCGGCCTGCGGTGCGTCGCCCAGGAACTGATCCCGTGGGGCGGCACCGACTTCACCGACGGCATCTCGGTGTTCCGGCGTGAGGCCGGGCGATCCCGGCGCCACCGCAGCACCCAGATCCGCAACAACCGCTACTTCGGGCAGGTCCAGCAGCGGCGAGCGGCGGGAATCCGCGAGGTGACGAGCCTCTACCGCGACGCCGCCTGACCGGCGGTCCGGCCCGGCCCGGCCCGGGCCGCCCGCCGCCGACGCGTTAAGGACGCGCGAGCTTGCGGAACCGTTCTCGGCGCTCGTCGGCCGACGAGCCGTCGGCGATGTCGTCGTCGAACCACGAACACAGCGCCGCCCACAGCTCCGCGCGGGCCGCGAAGTCGTCCGCCGCCCCCGGGGTCTGCTCGAGTTCCGCCACGTCCGCCACCAGGTGGTCCAGGCGGCGGTCACACAGGCGGACGTACTCGCGCACGACGATGTTCGCGTCGAGGCCCGTCTTAGCGCGCGGGCCCGCCGCGCCGCGCAGCTGGGCGTGCAGGCTTTCCTCGCAGTACCGCGGGAATCCGGAGATCGAGCCCGGGTAGCCGCACTCGGCCGCCCACTCGCGGAACGCGCAGATCGCCTGGTAGCGCGTGTACCAGTCCTGTTTCCCGGCCGCCAGGTTCACCAGCTTCCGCCAGGCGTCGCGGTCGGCCGCGCGCCAGCGGTCGAGGGTGCGGCCGTCCGGCGGCGGGCCCTCGTCGAGTGCCCGGACGCGCCAGAAGTGCGCCCGGCAGCCCGCGATCTCGGCGACGAGCCGGCGGACGTACCCCACCTGCTCCCAGACGTGGGCGCGTTGCGGCCGCAGCGGTGCCGCGCGGTCCGGCGAGAACGTCACCATCTCGAACACCCGGAACAGCTCGTGCCCGCGCAGGGCCGCCAGGTCGGGGTCCTCCCCCATCACCCAGGAACGGCGCTCCGGCAGCCGCCCGCTGTGGCTGATCGTCGCCGCGTGGTAGAGCTCGCGGACCGCGCGGCGGGCCACCTCGTCCCGCGATTCGCCGAGCAGGCGCGGGTTGCGCGCGCGATCGCGCAGGTCGCGTTCGCCGCGCGGGCCGACTTCGAGCATCGCGACCGCGTACACGCTCGCCGCGTTGTAGCACTCTTCCCACGAGCGGCGGGGTCCGGCGGCTTCGACGGTGGCGTCGAGCGCGCCCGGGTCCGGCGGCCAGCGCCGGTCCGGGCAGACGTCGGCCAGCCGGACGCGGCTGCCGGGGTAGGCGGGCTGGGGCTCGGGCACCGCGCCGGTGGTCGGCTCGACGTCCGCCATCGCGCGCCGCACCACCGACCAGACCAGGGACAGGTCGAGCGCGCGGTTCGTCAGCTGCTGCCAGCTGCGGCGCCAGCGGCGGCCGAACCGCCGGTAGTCCTCGATGAGCCGCTCGATCTCGTACTGCGACAGCGCGCCGAAGTACGACCGCATCTCCGCGGCGCGCTGGTTGTACTCGGCCAGCTGCGCCGGGGTCGCCTCGCTGACCAGGAGTTCGTCGACCGGCACGCGCAGCACGCGCCGGTGCAGCTCGAGCCGCTTCTCCCGCGGGATCGCGTACGGCCGCGTCCGGACGTCGAGGTCGACGTACCGGCGGAAGCGCAGCTCGATCGCCGCCCGCAGTTCGGCGCGGCGCTGCGCCCGCGCGTCGCCGGGGGCGCCCGCGGTGGTGCGGCGCACCCACCAGGACCCGGCCACGGAGTCGCCGTGGCCGAGCACGAGGGCGTGCCGGTAGCGGGCGATGAGCAGGGCGACGTCGCGGTCGCGGCCGGCGTGGCGGGGCTGGCGCGCGAAGTCGGGGCCGATCCACCAGTGGGCCAGCCGCGGGTGTCCCCGGCTGCAGACGGTGATCACGTCGTCGTAGGTGGCGAGGGCGTCGAGGTGCAGGTCGAGCTGCTCCTGCAGGGCGGCGATCTCGAGCCGGATGTAGACGTTGGCCGGGTCGAGGCTGACCGCGCGGTAGTACTCGGCGAGGGCCTCGTCGTAGCGGCGGTAGGCGATGAAGTGGTTGGCGCGCTGGTAGGCGTCGAACAGCTCGCACGGGATCTTCGCGCCGCGCCAGGCGGCCCAGTGGATGTTCGTGCGGACGTAGGCGCTGCGCGGGATGACCAGCGCGGCCACGGAGTTGGCCGCGCGGTGCAGCACGCGCGCCCAGTTCGCGTCCTCGATCACCATCGGGCTCGCGGCGAAGCGCGGGACGCGCACGAGTTCCAGGATGAGCTGGTGGCGGCCGGGGGTGTTGCCGGGCCGGACGGTGCCGGTGACGGTGAACGCGGCCGGCGGCTGGGCGAGCCGGATCAGCTTGGTGACGGCCTTCCACCAGCCCTCCGCCGCATCGCCGGCGTGCTCGACGATCTGGAGGAAGTCGTAGGAGCTGCCGGCGCCCGGGACGGGTGTCGGGGTGTAGAGGCGGGAGTCGTTGAGGAACCGCTTGAAGGTGGCGGTGAGCTCGACGGCGGAGTCGATCTCGCGGTCGTGGCTGCCTTCGGGCCGCTCGTCGACGAACACCCGGATGTCGATCTGGTTGGCCCGGTAGGCGGCGGACTCCAGCCGCGCCTTGCCGGTGAAGTAGAGCGTCAGGACGGCGGAGACGAGCACCACCGACGTCTGCAGGACGGTCCAGGTGATCACGGTGGCGACCTTCGGGTCGCGCACGAACGTCCAGGCCTGGAAGAACGGCAGGTACGGCACGACGGCGAAGCCGGCCGCGACGAGCCCGGCCGCCACCGCCGCCAGCCACCACCGGATCCGGTGCGCAGCGGGCAGTTCGGCCTGGTCGAAGCCCCCGAGCCGACGCGCGTGCATCAGCGATCACCCCCTCGTGTCAGATTACTCGCAGAGGGAGTGCGTTTCGTTACGGCCCGTTATCCGCGAGCTCGGCGATCACCTGGGCGTGACACGGTTCGGGGACGCACCAGCACCCGAGCCGGCGGCCGCGGAGCCCGGGCAGCAGCGCGAGCAGGCCCGGCCGGGACCGCAGGTGCTCGCGGTACTTCGCGACCACGTCCTCGCGGGTGCCGTCCGGACCCGGCCGGAACGGGCTGGCCGGCTTCGACCCCTCGAGGTGCCTCCGGCGACGCCGGTCGTCCGTTGTTCACCGGTCAGCTCTCCATCCGGTTACACCCGATGGTCCATCTAGTGCAGATGCACTATGCTGAAGGCTCACGGTTGAGCCGTCAGCCGCTGCCGGACGTTCCGCGCCCGGGCCGGCAGGCTGCCTCACGTCCGGCATCCCCGTCCCGCCACGTCCGGTCCGCTCCCGCTGCCGATGAAAGGGTGTGCCGCGATGGTTCCGGAACCACGCTCGGCCGACCACCAGCTCACCGCCGACTGGCTGACCGCCGGCGGCCACATGTCCGTGCGCGTGCGTTCCACCGGCACCCGCACCCTGCTCGTCGAGGTGACCGGCGAGGTCGACCTCGGCACCGCCCGCCGCCTCGACGCGGTCCTGCAGGATCGCGTCGACGGCGATGTCGGGGAACTCGTCATCGACCTCGACGGCGTCACGTTCTTCTCCGTCGCCGGACTGAACTCGCTGCTGCGCGCCCAGCTGCTCGCCGACTCGGCCGGGGCCCTCCTCACCGTGGACGCCGGGCGGTCCCGGGCGGTGCGGCGGCTGTTCACGCTGCTGCCGACCGACTTCGACAGCGTCGCGAACGTCCGCCCGGTCCCGTGACCGCTCACCCGGCCGCCTGACGGCCCAGCCGCCGGACGGCTTCGACGATCGCCGCGTTCGGCACGCCCTTCACCAGGTACTCGGTGACGCCGGCCGCGGCGAGCCCGGCGATCGAGGCCCGGTCGGCGTAGGCGGAGAAGGCCAGGATCGCGGTACCCGGGCTGCGCCGGGCGATCTCGCGGGCCGCCCGCGCCCCGCCGCCGCCCGGCATCCGGACGTCCAGGACGGCGACCGCGGGCCGGAGCCGCTCGGCGAGCCGGATCGCCTCGTCGGCGTCGCCGGCCACCGCGACCACGGCGATGTCGGCCTCGGAATCCAGGACCTCCTTCAGGACGTCCCGGATCATCCCGTCGTCGTCGGAGATCAGCACGCTCAGCTCGGTCACGGTTCGAGCTCCGTCGCGTCGGGCAGCAGGGGGAGCCAGAACTCGACGACGGTGCCCACGCCGGGCGTGCTGTCCACGGAGAGCCAGCCGTGCGCGGCTTCGGCGCGCTCGTGCATCTCGACCAGCCCGAAGTGGCCGGTACCGGCGTCGCCGCCGGCCGTGCCGACGCCGTCGTCGCTGATCCGCACCAGGGTGCCGTTGTCCACAGTGGACAGCGTGACGCCGACCCGGGTGGCGCGCGCGTGCTTGTGGACGTTGCTGAGCGCCTCCTGGCAGATCCGGTAGACGGTGATCGCCGCTTCGGGGGACGGCTCGGCGGTGAGCTCGTCCCGCACCTCGTGCGCCAGTCCCCAGCGGCCGGCGACGTCGTCGGTGTAGGCCGAGACCGCTTCGACCAGGCCTTGCTGGTCGAGTTCCGGCGGTCGCAGCCGGGAGACCAGGCCGCGCAGCCGGGCGACCGCGGCGGTGACCGACTCGTCGAGGGTGCCGATGGCGCTCGCGTGCGGTTCCGGCAGCCGGGAGGCCAGCAGCTGCAGGCGCATGCCGACGGCGACCATGGACTGGATCGACTCGTCGTGGACGTCCCAGGCGATCCGGCGCCGCTCCACCTCCTGGGCCTCGACGAGGTGCCCGACCAGCCGGCGGCGTTCGCGCAGGGCCTGCTCGGCGTTGCGGCGTTCGGTCATGTCGCGGGTGACCTTGCCGAAGCCCTGCAACCGCCCCTGCTCGTCGTACAACGCCGTGATCACCACGTTCGCCCAGAACCGCGTGCCGTCCTTGCGCAGCCGCCACCCCTCGTCCTCCAGCCGCCCCTGCTCGACCGCGACCTCCAGCTCCCGCGCCGGCTTCCCCGCCGCCACATCCTCAGCCGGGTAGAACACCGAAAAATGCTGCCCGATGATCTCCTCGGCCGCATACCCCTTGATGCGCTGCGCGCCGGCGTTCCAGCTCGAAATGTGTCCCCTGGTGTCCAGCATGAAGATCCCGTAGTCCTGGACGCTCTGAACCAACAGGCGGAACCGTTCTTCGCTCTCCCGCAGCGCCAGCTCGGCCGCGCGGCGTTCGGTCACGTCCCGGGTGACCTTCCCGAACCCGTGCAACCGCCCCTGCTCGTCGTACAACGCCGTGATCACCACGTTCGCCCAGAACCGCGTGCCGTCCTTGCGCAGCCGCCACCCCTCGTCCTCCAGCCGCCCCTGCTCGACCGCGACCTCCAGCTCCCGCGCCGGCTTCCCCGCCGCCACATCCTCAGCCGGGTAGAACACCGAAAAATGCTGCCCGATGATCTCCTCGGCCGCATACCCCTTGATGCGCTGCGCGCCCGCGTTCCAGCTCGAAATGTGTCCCCCGGTGTCCAGCATGAAGATCCCGTAGTCCAGTACTCCCTGCACCAACAGGCGGAACCGGTCGTCGTCCATGCGGCAACTCTGCCGGATCGCCGCCCGCCCGGCACGACCACCGGCCGCGGCTCAGCCCACGAACTCGGCGGCCGTGGCGGGCAGGACACACCAGACCACCTTCCCGCGGCCGTGACGCGCGGTCCCCCGCACCGAGGACAGGCGGTCGACGAGGACGAGACCCCAGCCGCCGTCGGCCCCCGCCGGCCGCCGGACCGGCGGCGCCGGGTTGTCGTCGAAGACCTCGACGCGGACGTCCGCGCCGTCCACGCTCAGCCGCAGGACCGGGTCACCACCGCCGTGGCGCAGCGCGTTGGCCGCGAGCTCGGTGACGACCAGCAGCGCGTCGTCGATGGCGACGGCGGCGGTCCAGGCGAGCAGGACGAGCCGGGTGAACCGGCGAGCGACGGCCAGGCCCCCCGCCGAGTCGGTCAGCACGCACTCCGCGGTCAGCGGGCCAGGAATGTTCACGCTGCCAGCCTGCGCGAAGAACACCGGGCGGCGCGAGATGCAAAAGCCCCCACCCGGCTGATGCAGGTGCATCAGCCGATGAGGCCCTCCCGGCGGGCCACCGCGACGGCTTCGAGCTTCGACCGCGCGCCGAGCTTCTCCAGCACGCGCTGCACGTGGTTGCGCGTGGTGTTGCGGGAGACGCCCAGCCGGCGGCCGATCTCGTCGGTGGTCGCGCCTTCGGCGAGCAGGTCGAGGGTTTCGCGTTCCCGCGCGGTGAGCGCCGCGCCCGCGCCGAGACCCCGGCCGGCGAGCCGGTCGAAGACGCCGGGCAGCAGCTCCGGGTCGAAGACCACGCCGCCGGCGGCCACGTCCCGCACCGCGGATTCCAGCACGCCGAGCTGGGAGGACTTCAGCAACAGCCCCGCGCCGCCCGCCTTGGCGACCTGCACGGCGACCGCGGGCGTCGCGTCACCGGTCAGCACCAGCACCCGCGCACCACCCGCATCGAGCTGCGCGATGACGCCGATGGCGTCGCCGTCGGCGAGCCGCCGGTCCAGCACCACGACGTCCGGGGCGTGCTCGCTCGCGTAGGTCACCGCCTCCGCCCGGGAACGCGCCCGGCCGACCACGGTGATCCCGTCGGCGCGGTCGAGGGCCAGCTGCAGCGCCTCCGCGACCATGTCGTGGTCCTCCACCAGCAGGACGCGGACGGGACGGGGCTCATCGGCGCTGCTCACGGTGTTCCCTCACTCCGGTGGTGACTGACCGCCCATCCTAGGCGCCCGCCGGTCACCAGGCGGCGGAACTCGGCCGCAGCAGTCCTTCGGGCCCGGTGACCGGCAGCCAGTCGACGAGGTCCTCGTGGTGGCCCGCCGCGCGGAACACCGGCGGCCGGAACGAGCCGGCGGGCAGCCCGGCGACCCGCAGCACCTCGAGGAACCGGGCGACCGTGCGCGGCGGGGGCAGGACTTCCGGGCCGCCGAGGTAGGCGAGCGCCTTCGCCGCACCTCCGCCCACCGGCTCGACGACCGCCGACCAGCCGTGCACCTCGTCCCAGATGAGGGCCAGGTCGTGCCCCGGCAGGTCCGGCAGTGTGCGGTCGAGGGCGACGTACCCGGAGGTAGGCACGTCGAGGTCGAGCGAACACGATTCGAAGCCGACACCGACCGCCCGGGCGACCCGGGCGAGGTAGGCACGCAGCCCTCGGGCGAAGTGGTATTCGATGTCCCTGCCGAAGCCGATGAGCGTGTTCATGGTTCCGCCTCCCGCACCCGCTGCAGGCGCGGAATACCCGATTCGGGCAGCGATCACACTTTCGTGGTTATTCTTCGATCGCCCCGCCCACGGCCCGGAGGTGCGCACGGAAAGTCAAGGACGGATCCGTTTCCCGCGCCGCAAGGAATTCACCGAACCGCACCTGCTGCCGCAACGGTTCGCCGCCGCGGATCCGGTCGGCCTGGCGGCGTTCGGTGTCGCGGATTCCTTCGGCGAGGGTGAACAATTCACCCGCGCGGGCGAGCGGGACGAAGAGGACGCCGTCGTCGTCGCCCAGCACGAGGTCCGGTGGGCCGATCCGCCAGGTCCCGACGATCGCCTCGGCCAGCCCGCCGTCGACGCGGGGGCCCAGGCTGAGCGGGCCGGTGGGCAGGGAGCCGAGGCTGAACACCGGCAGCCCGATGGCGCGGATGTCCGCGGTGTCGCGGTGCAGGCCCCAGATCACCACCCCGGAGAGCCCGGCGGCACGCGCCTCGAGGACGACGAGGTCGCCGACGCAGCTTTCGTCGAGCCGGCCGCCGTTGTCGACCACCAGGACGCCGCCTTCGGGGCAGTCCTCGAAGGCTTCGAGGAAGACGTCGACGCTGCCGACGTGCCGGGCCGGGACGGCCGGGCCGAACAGGCGGCTGCCCGGCACCACCGCGCGCGTCGGCGCCGGTGCGCAGCGCACCGGGAGCCCGGCGCGGATGCACGCGTCGGCGAGGTGGGCGGTGGTCAGCGTCGCGAAGCGCTGCCTGAGTCCTTCGTGGTCCATGCGCCGAATCTAGCCAGCGTCCCGGGTCTCCCCGGTCAGCCACGCCAGGTACTCCGCGCTGCCGCCGACGATCGGGGTGGCGATCACCTCCGGCAGGTCGTAACCGTGCAGCTGCCGCAGGCGTGCGGTCAGCGCGGGCACGCGGTCGGCGGTCGTCTTGATCTCGACCCGCCACTCCTGATCGGTCCGCACGGCGCCCTCCCACCGGTAGACGCTGGTGATCGGGCCGACGACCTGGGCGCAGGCGCCGAGCCGGGCTCCCACCGCCTGCGCGGCCAGCTCCCGCGCCGCCGCTTCCGAGTCCGTCGTGGACGTCACGATCACGTGTTCTGCCGCCATGGCGCCGAGGTTACCGACTAGGGGTTCACCCGGAATTCGAGACAGCGCCACCGCCCGGCCGCCAGGATGGGCGGCGCCCCGCCGCCGACGTGAGGACCCGAGGATGCGCCGTCTGCCCGCACTCGCCACCGCCGTGCTCACCGCCTCCGGGCTGCTGACCGCCGGAACCGCGCACGCCGCGAGCCCGCCGTTCCCCGCGTCGGTGTTCCGCGCGACCCACAACAGCTATTCGGGCAACGTCGACGGCGCCAAGAACTCCCTCGCCTACCAGCTCGACCACGGCGTGCGCTTCCTGGAACTCGACGTGCACGACAACGGCTACACGACGTCACACGACTACGCCATCGGGCACGACTCCCCCGGCAACCTCGTGGACCACGGCGGCGGCAACCCGGCGTCGAACGACCTCCGCGACTGGCTGACCGTCGTGAACACGTGGTCGGCGCAGCACCCGGCCGCCGCGCCGATCGTCGTCATGCTCGACCTCAAGGACGACCTGACCGACAACCCGTCGTTCGCCGCGGGCAACCTGACCGCGCTGAACCAGGAGCTGGAGTCGGTGTTCGGCGCGCGGCTGCTGCGGGCGCAGGACTACCCGGCGGCGCAGCCGGACGTCGACGCGCTGCGCGGGCGCGTGCTGCCGCTGCTGTCCGGCGACGGCGGCTCCCGCACCGAGTACAAGCGGGACGTCGGCTACCACCCGGCGGTCGCGCTGAACGGCCGCGGCCAGGTGGTCGAGGTGCACGACTCCGGGGCCGGCGCGCTCTGGTACTGGACCGGGACCTACGGCGCCGACGGGCGGGTCACCTGGCTGCGGCACGGCAAGTACGACAGCGGGCAGACGCCGGCCGTCGCGCTCGACGACAACGGCGACCTGGTCGAGGTGCACCAGTCGCCGGGCGCGACCACGCTCTGGTACCACGTCGGCAAGCTCGGTGCGGACGGCGAGATCACCTGGCAGGCGAGCCACCAGTACGACAACGGCGTGCTGCCGACGGTCGCCTTCACCGGCGCGACGCACCTGCGGGAAATCCACCAGAGCCAGAGCGGCAGCCAGAACTGGGCCTGGAACGGCGTGCTGGCGGGGCCCACGGTGTCGTGGACGGGCAACGCCAAGACCTCCGACGCGCGGTTCGCCAAGGCGACGGCGGCCAGCGCCGGCCGCACCGTGTCCGTGTGGACCGGCGCCGACGGCCCGACCTCGGCGCAGACGCTGCGCGCCGACACCGACCGGGTCGGCGGCGACCGGATCCGCTACCGCCAGGTCGCCTTCGACGAGTTCCAGAAGGGTGACAGCGCGGAGCTGCAGCAAGGTGCGCTGTTCTACGGCGCCCCGGCGACGGAGCCGGCGTTCATCACCTCGGCCCGGCAGGCGGGCAAGCTGGTCCGCGGCTGGGACTTCGATTCGGCGAGCCAGGCCACCACTCCCCTGGCGAACTACCCGGCGACGAACCACCCGTACGACGCTTGGTACCAGAACCTGCTCACCCAAGCGGGCGCGGTCGAGTAGCGGGCCCACCGGCGGAGATCCGGAACTGTCGGTGCCCTCCGGTAGCGTGGAAAACGGGGGGCGCCCCCGCGACTGACGGCGGTTGTCAGCGCTTCGCCAGGGAGCGGTAAGCGGCCCTGGCGAAGCTCGGCCGCATGAAGAACCCGACCGTCCTGATCTCCGGCGCGAGCATCGCCGGCCCCGCCCTCGCCTGCCTGCTGACCCGCTACGGCTGCACCGTCACCGTCGTCGAACGCGCGCCCGCGCTGCGCCCCGGCGGCCAATCCGTCGACTTCAAGGGCGCCACCCACCGGACCGTGCTGGACCGGATGGGCATCCTCGACGACGTCCTGGCGCGGCAGACCGGCGGGCAGGACCAGACGATCGTCGACGCCGCCGGACGCGAGCGGGCGGTGATCCCCGGCGAGTTCACCGGCGGCGACGTCGAAATCCGCCGCGGCGACCTCGCCGAAATCCTCTACGCGCACTCCGGCTGCGAGTACCTCTTCGGCGACACCATCACGTCCCTGACCGAGGCCGCGGACGGGGTCGACGTCACCTTCGCCCACGCCGAGCCGCGCCGGTTCGACCTCGTCGTCGGCGCCGACGGCATCCACTCGAACGTCCGGCGGCTGGCGTTCGGCCCGGAGCGCGACTACGTCCGGTACCTCGGCTACCACTACGCCTTGGCCGAGCTCGGCGAAGACATCGCCGACGGCGACGCGGTGATGTACAACGAGCCGGGCCGGATGGCCGCCGTCGGCGGTCCGAAGGCGTCGGCGTTCTTCGTGTTCGCCTCGCCCCAGCTGGACTACGACCGCACCGACACCGGCAAGCAGCGGCAGCTGCTGATGGACGCCTACCGGGGCGGCGGCTGGCGGCTGCCCGACCTGATGGCGAAGATCCCGGGTGCCGGCGAGTTCTACCTGGACTCGCTCAGCCGCGTCACGATCGACCGCTACTCCCGCGGCCGGGTCGTGCTGCTCGGCGACGCGGCCTACGGCAACACCCTCGGCGGCTTCGGGACCGGCCTGGCGGTCGTCGGCGCGTACGTGCTCGCCGGGGAACTCGCCGCCGCCGGCGGCGACCACCGGGTCGCCTTCGCCCGCTACGAGGAGCTGATGCGGGACTACGCGAAGGTCTCGCAACGCGGCAGCGCGGGCCCGTTCCTCGCGCCGCCGTCCCGGCTCCGGATCAAGCTGCGGGACCGGACGTTCAAGTCCCGCTTCCTGCTCGGCCTGATGCTCAAGGCGACCGACAAGTTCGCCACGGACATCGAGCTGCCGGACTACGCCCCGGGCTCGTAGGCCAGGTTCGGCCGCAGCCACTGCTCGACCTCGGCGATCTCGACGCCCTTGCGGCGGGCGTAGTCCTCGACCTGGTCGCGGCCGAGCCGGCCGACGGTGAAGTAGCGGGAGTCCGGGTGGGCGAAGATCAGCCCGGACACGCTCGCCGCCGGCGTCATCGCGTACGACTCGGTCAGGGCCATGCCCAGCTCGTCCGCCTCCAGCAGCTCGAACAGCTCACGCTTCTGGCTGTGGTCGGGGCTGGCCGGGTAGCCGAGCGCCGGGCGGATGCCGCGGAACCGCTCCGCGTGGAGGTCTTCCAGCTTCGGCTGCGCGTCGGGCTCGAACCAGTCGCGGCGGGCCCGCAGGTGGATGTGCTCGGCGAACGCCTCGGCGAGCCGGTCGGCCAGCGCCTTGACCATGATCGCGCGGTAGTCGTCCTGCTCGGCTTCGTACCGCTTGGCCAGCGCCTCGGCGCCGTGGATGGCCACCGCGAAGCCGCCGAGGTGGTCGCCGACCGGGGCGATGTAGTCGGCCAGGCAGCGGTTCGCGCGGTCGGCGGGCTTCGCCGTCTGCTGCCGCAGCATGGGGAACTTAACGTGCGCGAAGTCGCCTTCGAGCACGATGTCGTCGCCTTCGCTGTGCGCCGGCCAGTACGCGTACGCGCCCTTCGCGGTGAAGCTGCCCTCGGCGATGATCTGGTCGAGCAGCGTGTTCGCGTCGTCGAACAGCTCGCGCGCGACCGGCTGCTCCAGGATGGCCGGGTACTTGCCCTTGAGCTCCCAGGCCAGGAACAGGAACTGCCAGTCGACCATCTCGCGCAGTTCGGCGATGCTCGGCTCGAGCACGCGGACGCCGGTGAACTCCGGCGTCGGCAGGCCGTCGAACGCCACCTTCTCGGGGTTCGCGCGGGCCTGTTCGAGGGTGAGCATCGGACGGCGCTGCTTGTTCGCGTGCTGCTCGCGCAGCACCTCCTGATCGGCCCGGTTCTTCTCGGCCAGCACGATCGACCGGTCCGGGTCGAGCAGGTCGGACACCACGCCGACCACGCGCGACGCGTCGAGCACGTGCACGGTGGCGTTGTCGTAGGCCGGGGCGATCTTGACCGCCGTGTGCTGGCGGGACGTCGTCGCGCCGCCGATCAGCAGCGGCAGCTTCAGCCCGCGCCGCTGCATCTCGGTGGCAACGTTGACCATCTCGTCGAGCGACGGCGTGATCAGCCCGGACAGCCCGACCGCGTCGGCGCCCTCGGTGACCGCGGTGTCGAGGATCTTCGCCGCCGGCACCATCACCCCGAGGTCGATCACCTCGTAGTTGTTGCAGCCCAGCACCACGCCGACGATGTTCTTGCCGATGTCGTGGACGTCGCCCTTGACCGTGGCGAGCACGACCTTGCCCTGGCCGTTCGACACGGCGGCGCGGCCCGCGAGCCGGGCCTCCTCCTTCTCGGCCTCCATGAAGGGTTCGAGGTAGGCGACGGACCGCTTCATCACGCGCGCGCTCTTGACCACCTGCGGCAGGAACATCTTGCCGGAGCCGAACAGGTCTCCGACGATCTTCATGCCGTCCATCAGCGGGCCTTCGATGACCTCGAGGGGCCGCGCCATCGTCAAGCGCGCCTCTTCGGTGTCTTCCTCGATGTAGTCGACGATGCCGTGCACGAGGGCGTGCGACAGCCGCTCGGCCACGGTGCCTTCGCGCCACGACAGGTCCACGACGCGCTTGGTGCCGCTGCCCTTGACGTTCTCCGCGAAGCTGACAAGGCGGTCGGTGGCGTCTTCGCGCCGGTCGAAGAGCACGTCCTCGACCAGTTCGAGGAGGTCCTTGGGGATGTCTTCGTAGACGGCGAGCTGGCCGGCGTTGACGATGCCCATGTCGAGGCCGGCCTGGACGGCGTAGAAGAGGAACGCCGAGTGCATGGCCTCGCGCACCACGTCGTTGCCGCGGAAGGAGAACGACAGGTTCGAGATGCCGCCGCTGGTCCGCGCGCCGGGGCAGCGCTCCTTGATCCGGGGCAGCGCCTCGATGAAGGCCTTGGCGTAGCCGTTGTGCTCGGAGATGCCGGTGGCGACGGCGAGGACGTTGGGGTCGAAGATGATGTCCTCGCCCGCGAAGCCCGCCTTCTGCGTCAGCAGGTCGTACGCGCGGCCGCAGATCTCCACCTTGCGGTCGGCGGTGTCGGCCTGGCCCTGTTCGTCGAAGGCCATCACGACGACGCCGGCGCCGTAGTTCCGGATCGTGCGGGCCTGGGCGAGGAACGGCTCCTCGCCCTCCTTGAGGCTGATCGAGTTGACCACGCCCTTGCCCTGAAGGCAGCGCAGCCCGGCTTCGAGCACGCTCCACTTGGAGCTGTCGACCATCACCGGGATCCGGGCCACCTCGGGCTCGGTGGCGATCAGGTTGAGGAAGGTGGTCATCGCCTGCTCGGATTCGAGCAGGTCGGCGTCCATGTTGACGTCGAGCAGGTTGGCCCCGCCGCGGACCTGCTCCAGCGCGACGTCGACGGCGCCCTGGTGGTCGCCGGATTCGATGAGCCGCCGGAACCGCTTGGAGCCGGTGACGTTGGTGCGCTCGCCGATCATGACGAACCCGGTGTCGGCGCCGATGGCGAACGGCTCGAGGCCGCTGAAGCGCATGTGCGTGGGCGGTGCCGGCACCTCCCGCGGCCCGACGGCCTTCGCCGCCTCGGCGATCTTCGCGATGTGCTCCGGGGTGGTGCCGCAACAGCCGCCGACCAGGTTGACCAGGCCGTCGCGGGCGAACCCGCCGATCAGCCCGGCGGTCTCCTCGGGCGTCTGGTCGTAGCCGCCGAACGCGTTCGGCAGCCCGGCGTTGGGGTGGCAGGCGACGTAGGTGCCGGCGATCCGCGAGAGCTCCTCGACGTGCGGGCGCATCTCCTCGGCGCCCAGCGAGCAGTTCACCCCGACGACCAGCGGTTTCGCGTGCTCGATGGAGCTCCAGAACGCCTCGACGGTCTGCCCCGACAGCGTCCGGCCGCTCAGGTCCACGATGGTCACGGAGATCCACAGCGGCAGGTGCGGGGCGACCTCGCGGGCGGCGGCGATCGCGGCCTTGCAGTTCAGCGTGTCGAAGATGGTCTCGATCAGCAGCAGGTCGACGCCGCCTTCGGCCAGGCCGGCGATCTGCTCGGCGTAGGCCGCCTTGACCTGCTCGAACGTGACGGCCCGGTACGCCGGGTCGTCGACCTTGGGCGACAGGCTGAGGGTGACGTTGAGCGGGCCGATCGACCCGGCGACGAACTTGCCACCTGCGTCGTCGGCGGCCTGGCGGGCCAGCTGCGCGCCGCGGACGTTCATCTCGTGGACGTACGCCTGCAGGCCGTAGTCGGCTTGGCCGATGCTGGTCGCGGTGAAGGTGTTGGTCGTGGTGATGTCCGCGCCCGCGGCCAGGTACTGGCGGTGGACGTCGAGGATGACGTCCGGGCGGGTGAGGTTCAGCAGGTCGGGGTCGCCGGTGACGTCGTGGGTGTGGTCGCCGAAGCGATCGCCGCGGTAGTCGGCCGGGGTCAGCCCGGCACCCTGCAGCATGGTGCCCCAAGCGCCGTCCAAGATGGCCACGCGCTGATCGAGCAGCTCGCGCAGGCGTACGGTCGAGCCGAACGCCGTGGACTCGTGCGGGGTGTTCACCGGCAGCCTCCCTCGATCGGGAGGCGCCCTTGGTTGGTCATTCCCGGCCGAGCGTGGCGGACCCCGTGGTCCGTTGCAGCGCCTCTCGGCCTGTGGTCCACGGTATCGGAACCGGGCCCGCGCACGCCATCCCGCCCCGCCGGCGCGTCCACGGACTGGGACTGCGCGAACCGGGACAGCGCGAACCGGGGCACTGTCTGTCCACAAAGGAATGTACTGGCCACGCTGCCTCCTCGTCGCGATCGTTTCGGATCCGTCCACCATGCCGCACCCGGCGGGCGGCACTCTGCTCCCTGCCTGCTCACCCGGACCACTTCCACCATCGCTCGATCGGCGCACAATGTTACTCTCCGCGGTTGTCGTCATCACTTTTCGTACTCCCGAGCCGGCTTGAAAACTGAAACACGTTCTAATACGCTCCCCCGGGTGGACTACGGAACAGTGCTGTTCACCAGCGACCGGGGGATCACCCCGGCGGCCGCGGCGCGCGCCGCGGAAGCCGCGGGGTTCTCGACCTTCTACGTCCCCGAACACACCCACATCCCGGTGAAGCGCGAGTCACCGCACCCGCGCACCGGGGACGCGTCGCTGCCCGACGACCGCTACAGCCGCACGCTCGACCCGTGGGTCGCGCTGGCGACGGCGGCCTCGGTCACTTCGCGCATCCGGCTCTCGACCGCCGTGGCCCTGCCGGTGGAGAGCGACCCGATCACCCTCGCCAAGACGATCGCCAGCCTCGACCACCTCTCCGGCGGCCGGGTCACCCTCGGCGCCGGCTTCGGCTGGAACGTCGACGAGCTGACCGACCACGGCGTGCCCGGGAACCGCCGCCGCACCGCGCTGCGCGAGTACCTCGAGGCGATGAGTGCACTGTGGACGCAGGAGGAAGCCGCCTACGACGGGGAGTTCGTCTCCTTCGGGCCGAGCTGGGCCTGGCCGAAGCCGGTCCAGGCGCACATCCCGGTGGTGCTCGGCGCGGGCCCGACCGAGAAGACGTTCCGCTGGATCGCCCGCCACGCGGACGGCTGGCTCACCACGCCGGCCGACACCGACCTGGACGGGCACGTGGCGCTGCTCAAGGAGATCTGGGGCGCCGAAGGGCGCGAAGGTGCTCCGCTGATCTACGCGCTCGGCGAGCGGCCGGACCCGGAACGCCTGGCACACCTGGATTCCCTGGGCGTGACCGAGACGATCTTCGGCCTCCCCGACCGCGCGCCGGACGAGGTCGAAGCCTGGATCGGGCGGCTGGCGGGCAAGCTCGGCTTGGTCCCGACCCACTCCCGAACGTAGTGAATGACTCATTCCTGTCGTCAGACGACAGGAATGAGTCATTCACTGCAGCGACCCCCCGGGGTCAGCTCTTGGCCGCGACGCCCTGACGCGCCCGCAGGTCGAGTTCGATCTGCTCCAGGCTGCGGCCCTTGGTCTCCGGGACCAGCCACTTGGTGAGCACGAACAGCACCACGTTCACCCCGGCGAACAGGAACATCGAGCCGCCGATGCCGAGGGACTTCGGGTCGGAGATGATCGGGAACACCGCGCTCACGATCCCCGTCGCCGCCCACAGGACCACACTACTGACGCCCATGCCCGTCGCCCGGTACTTCAGCGGGAACACCTCGGACATCATCACCCAGACGACCGCGCCCCAGCCCAGTTCGTACCCGACCAGGTAGAGCACCATCATCACCAGCATCAGCAGGCCGCGCGTGCCGGTGTCGTGGACGTTCAGCACGACCAGGCCGGCCGCCACCAGCGTCACCACCATGATGACGTTGCCGATGAGCAGCAGCGGCTTGCGGCCCCAGCGGTCCACCACGAACACGACCCACGCGGTGAACAGGAACTTCGTCACGCCCAGCAGCACGCCGGACAGCAGCGCCGCCTGGGTGGCGAAGCCGAGGCCGATCAGCATCGTCGGGAAGTAGGCGTTGATCGCGTTGACGCCGCTGAACTGCTGGCCGATCGCGAGCAGCAGCGCCACGACGATCATCGGCCGCACGAAGCCGGAGAACAGGTCGCGGATGCGCGGCTTCTCCTCGGTGTCGAGCCGGATGACCTCGTGGATGGTCGCGATCTCCTCGTCCAGGTTCACGGTGCTGCCGTGCGCGCTGGCCAGCACCCGCCGCGCCTCGTCCTCCTGGCCGTTCTTGACCAGCCAGCGCGGCGTCTCCGGCAGGAACACCAGCCCGATGAGCAGGATCACCGCGGGCACGATCGCGCCGGCGAACATCCAGCGCCACGCCGAGATCGGCCCGAGCCAGTAGCTGACCAGGAACGCGATCAGGATGCCCAGCACGATGAAGATCTGGTTGAGCGCCCCCATCGCGCCCCGCCACTTCGCCGGGGCCAGTTCGGACAGGTAGGTCGGGACGGTCGACGACGAAAGCCCGATGCCCAGCCCGATGATCAGGCGCGAGAGCACCAGCAGCAGGAACGTCGGCGAGAAGCTCGCCGCCAGCGTGCCCACGATGACGATGCCCGCGGCGACCATGATCGTGCGGCGCCGGCCGAGGGCTTCGTTGGTGCGGCTGGACAACAGCGCGCCGACGATCGCACCGACCGACAGGCTGGCGGTGATCACGCCCTTGTCCCAGCTGGTCAGCGCCCACAGTTTCCCGATGAACGGGAGCACCCCGGAGATCACGCCGAGGTCGTAGCCGAAGAGGATGCCGCCGAGCGCGCCGAAGAAGTACAACGTTGTTCGGCCGATGTGCCGTGCCGATGCTGTCTGTGTACTTGACTGATCGGTCATTGCCGGGTCGCCTCTTTCTTGAGTGCAGTCGAGCGTAGGTCCAGTCCAGCCAGCGGCCACCACACTCACACGCCGGAAAATGGCGGGCAAGAAGATCCGCGATAACAATTCAGACACCTGATCGTCATTCATGTATGTGATTCCGACAAAACCGACACACATCGAACGCGAAGCCTGGCCCCGCCCCACCACTGCTCCACTGTGGACAGTGCGGATCGCCGAAATCGTCGAACGCTTTACAACGCTCCGAACACTGGTTTACCGTCCCTCTGGAAGCGCTCCCAGAGTGTGGAGGCAGAGGTGCACAACGTCGTGCCAGAAACTCGTTCCCCCGTCGGGTTCCGGTCAGCGAGACGGCTGCTCGCCGGCGCGCTCGCCGTTCTCGTGCCCGCCGCCGTCGCGGTCGTCGCGGGCGCCCCGGCCTCCCCCGCCGCACCGGCGGCCGCCACCACGACGTGGCGCAACGCCGAGATCGCCGGCGGCGGGTTCGTCCCCGGGATCGTCTTCAACCAGACCGAACCCGGGCTGGTCTACGCCCGCACCGACATCGGCGGGGCGTACCGGTGGAACACCGCCACCGGCCGCTGGCTCCCGCTGCTGGACTCGGTCGGCTGGACCGACTGGGGGCACAACGGCGTCGTCAGCCTCGCCACCGACGCGGTCGACCCGAACCGCGTCTACGTCGCCGCCGGGATGTACACCAACAGCTGGGACCCGAACAACGGCGCCATCCTGCGCTCGGCCGACCGCGGCGCCACCTGGCAGGCGGCCGCCTTGCCGTTCAAGCTCGGCGGCAACATGCCCGGCCGCGGCATGGGCGAGCGGCTGGCGATCGACCCGAACCGCAACAGCGTCCTCTACCTCGGCGCGCCGAGCGGGAACGGGCTGTGGCGCAGCACGGACTCCGGCGTCACCTGGGCGAAGGTGACCAGCTTCCCCAACCCGGGCAACTACGCGCCCGACCCGAGCGACACGACGGGCTACTCCAGCGACAACGAGGGCGTCACCTGGGTGACGTTCGACCCGTCCACCGGCACCCGCGGGAGCACCACACAGACGATCTACGCCGGTGTCGCGGACAAGCAGAACACCGTCTACCGCAGCACCGACGGCGGCACGACGTGGGCGCGGCTGGCCGGTCAGCCCACCGGGTTCCTGGCGCACAAGGGCGTCGTCGACCCGGCCGGCGGCTACCTCTACCTCGCGACCAGCGACACCGGCGGCCCCTACGACGGCGCGAAAGGCGACGTCTGGAAGTACGCCACGAAGACCGGCACCTGGACGCGGATCAGCCCGATCCCGTCCGACAGTTCCGACGACTACTTCGGCTACAGCGGGCTGACGATCGACCGGCAGCACCCGAACACGCTGATGGTGGCCACGCAGGTGTCGTGGTGGCCGGACGTGATCTTCTTCCGCAGCACCGACGGCGGTGCCACCTGGACCCGGATCTGGGACTTCTCGAGCTACCCCGACCGGTCGCTGCGCTACACGCAGGACGTCTCCTCGGTGCCGTGGCTGACCTTCGGCGTCCAAGCCGCTCCCCCGGTGCCCTCGCCCAAGCTCGGCTGGATGACCGAGTCGGTGGAGATCGACCCCTTCGACTCGAACCACCTGCTGTACGGCACCGGCGCGACGATCTACGGCACGTCCGACCTCACGAAGTGGGACAGCGGCGGGAAGATCACGATCAAGCCGGTCGTCGGCGGCCTCGAAGAGACCGCGGTGCTCGACCTGATCAGCCCGCCCTCGGGCGCTCCCCTGCTGTCCGGCCTCGGTGACATCGGCGGGTTCCGGCACGACAGCCTCGACGCGGTTCCGGCCACCATGTTCACGCAGCCGGTGTTCACCACGACCACCAGCCTCGACTACGCCGAACTGAACCCGGCGACGATCGTGCGCGCCGGCACGCTCGACCGGTCCGCGCGGCCGAACGACAACCGGATCGCCTTCTCCACCGACGGCGGGAAGAACTGGTTCCAGGGCGCGGAGCCGGGCGGGAACGCCAGCGGCGGCACGGTGGCCGCGGCCGCCGACGGCAGCCGGTTCGTCTGGAGCCCGGACGGCGCGAACGTCAGCTACTCCGTCGGCTTCGGCTCGTCGTGGACGGCGTCGGCGGGCCTCCCGGCCGGCGCGGTGGTCGAGTCCGACCGGGTCGACCCGAAGCGGTTCTACGGGTTCGCGGCGGGCAAGTTCTACGTCAGCACCGACGGCGGCGCGAACTTCACCGCGACCGCGGCCACCGGGCTGCCCGCCGGCTCCGTGCACTTCAAGGCGATGCCGGGCGTGGCCGGGGACGTCTGGCTGGCCGGCGGCTCCGGTACGGCGTACGGCCTGTGGCACTCCACCGATTCCGGAGCGTCCTTCACGAAACTGGCGAACGTCGCCGAAGCCGACAACATCGGGTTCGGCAAGGCCGCGCCCGGCCGCACGTATGCGGCGTTGTACACGATCGCCGGCGTCGGCGGGGTGCGCGGGATCTTCCGCTCGGACGACGCGGGAGCTTCGTGGACGCGGATCAACGACGACCGGCACCAGTACGGCAACATCGGGGCGGCGCTGACCGGCGATCCGCGCGTGTACGGCCGGGTGTACGTGGGCACGAACGGCCGCGGCGTGATCGTGGGCGAGTCCGGGGGCAGCGAGCCACCGCCGCCGACGAGCACCACGCCGACCACCACCACGACCCCGACGACCACGACTCCGACGACCACCACCACGCCCACGACGACCACCACGCCGGTGCCGTCGGGGTCCTGCACCGCGGCCTACACGATCACCAACCACTGGCAGGGCGGGTTCCAGGCCTCGGTGAAGGTGGGCAACACCGGCACCGCCGCGGTGACCGGGTGGACCGTCACGTGGACCTACGCCGACGGGCAGCGGGTGACGCAGGCGTGGAACGCGCAGGTCACCCAGAGCGGCGCGGCGGTGACGGCGCTGGACGCGGGCTGGAACAAGACCATCCCCGCGGGCGGGAGCGCGGAGTTCGGGTTCACCGGGACGGCGGGGACGACGAACGGCAAGCCCGCGGCGATCTCGCTCAACGGGAAGGCCTGCACGACGTCCTGAGCAGGTGCCGCGAATGACTCATTCGGGACCGCCAAGGTCCCGAATGAGTCATTCGCGACCTTGGGGAACGCGGGCGGGAAGGGGGTTTCAACCCACCCCCAGGCGGTTGAAACCCCCTCCCCGCGCCCCCAGTCCGGGGCCTCCGCCCGAGCAGCCGCAGCCTGCTCGGGGCGACGTCCCCGGTGAGGTCCACTCTTCCCGGTGCCGACGGCAGCCGCCATTCCTGCCCAAAGGGGACTTTTTCGGCGGTTCACAACCCTGCTGAGCTGCGAAAACACGCTGAAGAGGTACCGAAAATACCCACCCGGGCGGGCAAAAGTTACCCGGCGGACAGCGGCGGCTCAGGCACTCTCCAGCACGACCTTCCCGACGTGGGTCCGGGACTCCAGGTGCTTGAGCGCCTCGGCCACCTCGTCGAAGGCGTACCGGCGGTCGATCACCGGCTTCAGGCCGGTCCGCTCGATCGCCCGGTTCATCGCCCGGAACGTCTCGCGGGAGGCGTTCGTGAGGCCGCGCAGGGTCAGCTGCTTGACCAGCACCAGGATCGGGTCGGCGGCGCCTTCGTGGGTCAGGACGCCGGCGACGCTGACGTGCCCGCCGTACCGCGCGGCGAGCATCGACTGGCCGATCGTGCCACCGCCCCCGACGTCGACGACGTGGTCGACACCGCCGCCGGTCAGATCGGCCACCGCGGCTCCCCACTCCGGGGTGGTCGCGTGGTTGAGCGTCTCGGCCGCCCCGAGCGCGCGCAGCCGCTCGAGCTTCTCGTCCGAGCCGGACGTCGAGATGACGTGGGCGCCGCCGAGCGCGGCGAACTGCAGGGCGAACGTGGACAGGCCGCCGCTGCCGAGGGTGAGCACGGTCTGCCCCGGCGTCAGCCGGCCTTCCTCGACGACGGCACGCCAGGCCGTCACGCCGGCGCTGGGCAGCGTGGCGGCTTCGGCGTAGTCGAGGTGCGCGGGCACCGCGACCAGGGCGTCCTCGGCGAAGACGGCGTACTCCGCGAGCACGCCGTCGAGCGTGCTGCCCAGGTCGTCCGCGGTCTTCTCCGGCGTGCCGGGACCGGCCAGCCAGTCCGGGAAGTACGTCGCCGCCACCCGGTCACCCGTGGTCCAGGCCCGCACCCCGGCCCCGACCGCGACGACCTCGCCCGCGCCGTCGGACAGCGGGATCACGTCGGGCTTCACCGGCTTCGGGTAGAACCCCTTGAGGATCATCAGGTCACGGGCGTTGACCGCCCACCCGCGCAGCCGGACCAGGACCTGGCCGGGACCGGGCTCGGGAACGTCCCGCTCGCCCAGGACGAGCCCGGCGCCGGGGCGGGGCAGGGAAAAGAACTTCACAGCAGCTCCAAGAGGTCGGGGACACTCCTCAACGCGGCCAGTGTGTCGAAGCCGCGAGCTCGCCGTCGACGGTCGCCAGCAGTTCCGGGGTGAGTCCGGCGAGCGACGTGGCGAAGTGGCGGACGCCGCGGGCGGCCATGAACTCCCGCTGCCGCGCGTGGGCGGGGCTCGACGGGAACCCGACGAACCCGGCGCCGTGCGCGCGGGCGTCCTCGGCGACCCGGCTGACGTCGTCGACGAACACGATTTCGTCGAAGGCGACGCCGAGCACGGTCCGCGTGATGTGGTCGACGCCCGGGCGGTGCTCGTTGATGCTCACGTAGCCCACCTCGGGATCGAGGAGGTCCGCGAAGTCACCCAGGTACCGGTCGAAGGTGTGCTCGCGGGTCCGGCCGCCGTAGCAGACCAGCCGCGCGGGGAGCTTCGCCAGCGCCTCCAGGCAGTCCCGCGCGCCTTCGGCCACCCGGATCGGGTGCTCGGCCAGGTAGTCCTGCCGCGCGGCCCACAGCTGCTTCAGCGTCTGCTCGGCCGGCTGGTCCAGACCGCAGAGGCGGGTGATCTTTTCGGCGACGACGATGTCGCGCAACCCGATGACGTCCCGCTCGGCCGCGGCGTCGTAGCGCCCGCCGTGCTCGGTGACGAACCGGGCGATCATGGCCAGGTAGGTGTCGTCGATGAGCACGCCGTCGCAGTCGAGCGCGACCACGCGCAGCTTTTCGAACCGGCTCACCGCTGTGCGAACACTTCCCGCGCGGCCGCGATGGCGTTGAGCGCGGCCGGGAAGCCGCAGTAGAACGCCAGGTGCAGCACGGTTTCCACGGCCTCCTGCTCGGTGCCGCCGACGTTGAGCAGCCCGTGGATGTGCACCTTCAGCTGCGGCAGCGCGGTGCCCAGGGCGACGCAGGCGGCGATCGTGACGATCTCGCGGTGGCGCAGGCTCAGGTGCGGCCGGGTGTAGATCTCGCCGAAGGTGAATTCGACGATGTAGGCGGCCAGGTCCGGGGCGATGTCCCGCAGTCCCGCGGCGACCTTCTCCCCCGCCTCGCCGTCGACGGCCCGCATCGCCGCCAGGCCGCGCTCGTAGCGGTCCTCGATGCCCGCCCACGGCACTTCGGCGGCCTCTTCGGCCGGTGCCGGCTCCTCGTCGGGCAGCCCCGCGAAGGCCGCCTTCAGCGCCGTCAGGGCGTTGAGCGTGGCCGGGAACCCGGCGAACGAGCTGACGTGGATCACGGCCTCGATCAGCTGACGGCGGGTGCAGCCGACGTTGAGTGCGGCCTTGGCGTGGAACTGCAGCTGCGAACCGGCGTAGCCGAGGGCGGTGAGCGCGGCGACGGTCGCCAGCTGCCGCTCCGGCAGCGGCAGGCCGGGCCGGTGGTAGACGTCGCCGTAGATGAACCCGACGCACTGCTCGCCGAACTCGGCCTCCCCGATGCTCTCGAACAGGTCCAGCACGGCCGGCCGGTCGGCCCCGCCGAGCTGCTGGATGAGTTTCAGGCCCTGGGCGAAGGACGCGGAGCGGTCCTGCTGCTGCAGGTCGGACATCGTGGAGTGGTTTCCCTTCCGGTTCGGGGCCGGCCGCGGCTCAGCCGAGGTAGGCCCGGGTGGCCTGGCCGGCCTTGCGGCGTTCGAGGGTGCCGACGCGCCCCTGGGCGATCATCGAGTACTCGATGCCGGCGGTGGCCACGGTGCGCCCCTGCTGGCGCACCGACGTCGTGGCGCGGAACTTGAGGTGGGTGTCCCGGCCGAGGTCGGATTCGACGATCAGCGACTCGACCGTGGCCGGCAGCGGGAACAGGAAGTCCTGGAAGGACAGGTCGATCCGTTTCCACACCCCGGCGTAGGCCACCGGGGAGAGCCCGGGGCGGATCGCGGTCTCGAACTGCGCGATGCAGATCTGCCGCATCGCCTCGATGATCACGATGCCCTGCACGTGCTCGCCGGTGTGGTGGTCGAGGACCAGCTCGTTGTCGCGGTGGATCCGCAGCTCGGCCCGGCAGTGCGTGGGGGCCGGGCTGTGCACGCCGGCGAGCAGGACGTTCTCCGGCCGGTCCTTGTGGACGACGACGGGTGGTTCGGACGGCCGCCGGAACATCGCCGGGTCCGCGAGGCACGCCGTTCCTTCGCTCTTCTCGCAAGCGGTTTCGAGCAGCTCGGCGTCGGTCGCATCGATGCCCTGGCCGAAGTGGACGATCCAGTGGCAGCCCGGTACCACCGGACCGCCGGGGCCGAGCAGGGCCAGCAGACCCGACAGCGTGAACACCCGGTCCTCCCGGGCGAACTGCGCGAAGCGGTCGGCCACCACGACGACGTCACGCCGGGTGTGCCCCTCGAACGCCCAGGCCGCGCACGGGGTCATCGGGCACGAGACGTCGTGCGGTGCCACCTCGGGCGCCTCCGTCCGGGTCGGGTCTGGCGTCACGGCCGCGCCGAAGCGTGGGCGTCCAGGAGTGCTTCGGCGATGGTGCGGGCCGTCGTGGCCGACCGCCAGCGCGGCGCGGCCAGCTCGGTGACCATCAGCTTCAGCATGGCGCGCACCATGTCCGGCTGCTTGCCCACCCCCGCCTCCAGCAGCGGTCCGACCTGCGCGGCGGCGCCGTCGAGGTCGTCGAGCCGCAGGTGGGCGCGGCCCGTGTCGATCCGGATCATCGGATCCATGGCTTCCCAGCGGTTTTCCGTCGACAGCTTTTCGAAGGCTTCGCGCGCGGTGGAGAACTCGCGCAGCGCGGTCGAGGCCTGGCCGACCGAAAGCAGTGCGTTGCCCGCCATGTAGTGCCGCCGGTCCTTCGTGATGTTGAAGAAGCTGTCCTCCCCGCCGGCCCCCAGGTCCGGGTCCTCGATGGCCGTCCAGCGCGCGATCGCGTCCAGCACCTGCCGCTCCGCCCGCACCGACGACCAGCCGCGCGCCTCGGCGAGGATGAGCGGGGCGTCCGTGAGGCGCCCGCCCACTTGGTAGTTGAGCCCGTCGGCGGCGAGCTTAGCGGACTCGATGCCGTTCCCGGCCCAGAACGCCACGCGGGCCTGGGACGTGCGCACCCAGCGCCGGGCGAGGAAGTCGTCGGCGTACTGGGTGTAGAGCCAGGCGGCGGAATTGAGTTCGCGCGAGAGCCGGTACCGGCCCAGGTCCCCGGCGATCCAGGCCATCATCGCGCTCGACTTGGCCCCGACGAGCAGGAGGTCCTGCGTCTGCTTCGGCCGCTGACGCCCCTTCAGCAGGAACGCGGTCCGGTCGGCGATCACCGCGAGCTGGCCGAGGATCGAGTCGGGCGCCATGCGCGTGTAGGCGCCGCCGAGGAAGTCGAGGTCCGCCCACAGGTCGTCGAGCTGGGCGTCGTCCACGTTGGTGTTGGTGAGCAGCATGGCGTCGCCGAGGGCGCCGGCACCGATCTCCTCGTCCGCCCGGGCCGCGATGCGTGCCGGCGGCGACGCGGGCTCGGAGGCCGCGACGACCGCGGGCTCCGGATCGGCGTGGTACTCGGCGAGGTCCTTGGCCGGCAGCTGCTCGAGATCACGCAGGCCCAGCAGGCACTTCCAGCCGGTGCCGTAGACCTTGGCCAGCACCCGCAGCGCCGCGACGGTGGGCCGGACCCCGCGGTCGGGCCACTGCTCGTACTCCCAGATCCGGGTACCTCGCATGCCCGCCCGGGGGTCTCCGGTGACGGCGTTGTACTGGTGCGCCGCGACGTCCAGGGAGAGCTCGGACGCCAGCCGCCACGCGGTGCGCGGCGGGATCCGGCACTCGACGATCAGGTTCTTCGCCACCTGGGCCGGGATCGCCTCCTCGGGAAAACCCAACGCGGTCAGCCTGTCCCGCAGTTGTGCTCGGTAGGGCTTGCTCCCTGGTTTGGCCTGTCGACTCATCGTTCATCCAACGATTTCCGGAGTACGGGGGCTCCCCAGGTCGACCCTACCGCAGCGTGACGGCGGCGGCCCAGTTCGTCACGCCGGCGGGAACCGGGTGATTTCCGAGAAGTTGAGTACGCAACAAGGATTCCGCCGGGCAAGCCCTCGCCCCCTGACTGAGAGCGCTCCCAATTCCGGCCTCCGACGTCCGTTCGCGATCTTGGGAAGGATTTTTCGGAATCCACCCCAACGGCGGCGTCCCGGCCCGTGGACCGGTGGCGCACTGCGACCGGGACATGTCCTGCACCCCAACGAGTTCGGCCGTTCAGGAGCGTTCAGTGGCGAGGCCGGGCGCACCGGCTGCGGAAAACGGACCACCGGATGGGCCCGCGTCCGGGTCCCTCTTTACAAGCGCGACACACCGGGGTTACCTTTCCCGCGGCTGGAAGCGCTCCCATGCCAGGTCGCCTCGCCAGAACGCGGCCACCACCCAGGGGCGTCGTGGTGCAGGCCACGGCGCCCCTGTCCGCGTCCCCGGAGGAGCCATCCCATGAACAGGACCGCCGGCGCACTGGCCGCGCTCTGCCTCGCCGCGGCGGGCACCACCGCGATCGTCGTGGCCGGTCCGGCCGCCGCCGCGCCCGCGTGCTCGGTCGCCTACCGCGTCAACCAGTGGCAGTCCGGGTACACCGCCGACCTCACGGTGACCAACGGCGCCACCGCGGTCTCCTCCTGGACGCTCACCTGGCACTACGCCGGGAACCAGTCCGTCACGTCCGCGTGGAACGCCACCGTCCGCCAGAGCGGGACCGCGGTCACCGCGCAGAGCCTGTCCTACAACGGCGCGCTGCCGGCCGGCGGCTCGGTTTCCTTCGGCCTCCAGGGCACCTACAGCGGGACGAACGACCCGCCCACGGACTTCGCGCTCAACGGCGTCTCGTGCGGCGACCCCGCGCCCCCGACCTCGACCACGCCGACCACCCCCACGACGCCGACGACACCGACGACGCCCACCACCCCGACCACCACGACGTCCGGGCCGCCGCCCGCCGGCTGCGCGAGCGCCGCGATCTGCGACGACTTCGAGCAGCAGACCGGCAGCACCCCGGGCGGCCGCTGGACCGTCGGCGCGGCCAACTGCACGGGCACCGGCACGGTCGCCGTCGACACCTCGGTCGCGCACTCGGGTGGCCGCTCGGTCAAGGTCGCCGGCCAGGGCGGCTACTGCAACCACGCCTTCCTCGGCACCAGCCTCACCGGCGTCGGCTCGAGCCACCTCTTCGGCCGGTTCTGGGTCCGGCACACGACGGCGCTGCCCACCGGGCACGTCGCCTTCATGGCGATGCGCGACTCCGCTGACGGCGGCCGCGACCTGCGCGCCGGTGGGCAGAACCGGGCGCTGCAGTGGAACCGCGAGTCCGACGACGCGACGCTGCCCGCGCAGAGCCCGGCCGGGGTGGCCCAGAGCGTCCCGCTGGCCACCGGCACCTGGTCGTGCTTCGAGTTCGAGGTCAACGGCGGTGCGGGACAGCTGCGGACGTGGCTGAACTCCACCGAGGTGCCCGGCCTCGTCGTCGACGGCGTGCCGACGCCCGACATCGACCAGCAGTGGCTCGCCAAGTCCTGGCACCCGGCACTGACCGACCTGCGGCTCGGCTGGGAGAGCTACGCCGGCGACGCCGACACGCTGTGGTTCGACGACGTCGCCGTCGGCACTGCGCGGATCGGCTGCTGAGGCGGATCGGCTGCTGAGGCGCCCCCGGCTACCGGCCGAGGACCTTCTCGATCCCGGCCAGCTCGTCGTCGGTGAACTCGAGGTTCGCGGTGGCGGCGACGGTGTTCTCCAGCTGGGCGACGCTGCTCGCGCCGATCAGCGCGGAGGTGACGCGGCCGCGGCGCAGGACCCAGGCGATGGCCAGCTGGGCCAGCGTCTGCCCGCGCTGCTCGGCGACTTCGTTCAACGCGCGGACGGTCGCCAGGGTGTCCTCGGTCAGCCGGTCGCTGGTGAGGAACGGGCTGGCGCCGGCCGCGCGGGAGCCGGCCGGGATGCCGTCGAGGTAGCGGTCGGTCAGCAGGCCCTGGCTCAGCGGCGAGTACGCGATCGAGCCGACGCCGCGGGAGTCGAGGGTGTCGAGCAGGCCGTCTTCGACCCAGCGGTCCAGCATCGAGTACCGCGGCTGGTGGATCAGCAGCGGCGTCCCGAGCTCCTTCAGCGCGGCGAGCGCGGCCTCGGTCTGCTCCGGCGAGTAGTTCGAGATGCCCGCGTACAGCGCCTTCCCCGACCGGACGGCGGTGTCGAGCGCGCCCATCGTCTCCTCGATCGGCGTGTCCGGGTCCGGGCGGTGCGAGTAGAAGATGTCGAAGTGGTCCAGCCCGGTGCGGGCCAGGCTCTGGTCGAGGCTCGCCAGGAGGTTTTTGCGGGAGCCCCACTCGCCGTAGGGGCCGTCCCACATCAGGTAGCCCGCCTTGGACGAGACCAGGATCTCGTCGCGGTGGGGGCGGAAGTCGGCGGCGAAGTGCCGCCCGAAGTTGGCCTCGGCCGAGCCGGGCGGCGGGCCGTAGTTGTTGGCCAGGTCGAAGTGCGTCACCCCGAGGTCGAACGCCCGGCGCAGCACGGCCCGCTGGACGTCGAGGGGTTTGTCGTCGCCGAAGTTGTGCCACAGGCCGAGCGACACGGCGGGCAGCTTCAGCCCGCTGCGCCCGGCCCGCCGGTAAGGCATGTCCGCGTATCGGTCTTCGGCCGCGGCGAAAGGCGACATGGTGCTCCTTCTCGGAGGGGGGCGGCGAGCGGTGGTGAGTTCGCCCGAGTCTAGCCGCGGGTGATCACCGCGCCGGCGAACGACGCCGCGGGCGGCAGGTCCGGCAGCACCGTCGCCTGGTAGGCGTGGTAGACGTCCGGCTTGCCGGCCCACACCGTCGCGGCGGGACGGTTGTCCGGGTCGAGTTCGTGGTGCCACGAACCGAGTTCGCGGTCGACGAAGCAGGCTTCGGCGTGCGCGCACCATTCCTCGAAGCGGGCGAGGTAGGCCGGGTCACCGGTTTCCTGGTGCAGCGTCCACGCCGCGGCCATCGCCTCGGTGACCACCCAGTGCAGCCGGGTGCGCACCACCGGCGTCCCGGCGAAGTCGGTCGTGTAGACGAACCCCGGCCGCCCGTCGACGGCCCAGCCGTACCGGACGCCCGCCTCGAAGAGCGCGGCGGCGTCGGGCACCAGCCACGGCGGCGCGCCGTCCCCGAGCGCCCGTCCGAGGTGGACGGCCAGCCGCGCCCATTCGAAGAGGTGCCCGACGGTCGCCCCGAACGGGCGGAACGGGTGAGCGGGTTCGCCGCGGTTGAACTCCAGCCGGACGCGCCAGTCCGGGTCGTAGTGCTCCGGGAGCAGCCAGCCGTGCGCGCGGGCTTCACCGTGGACCAGACGCTCCACAATGGACAGCGCACGCGCCGCCCACACCGGGTCGCCGGTGACGTCGGCGGCGGCCAGGAAGGCCTCCACGGTGTGCATGTTGGCGTTGGCGCCGCGGTAGTCCTCCAACCGCGTCCAGCCGCGGTCCCAGACGTCGGCGACGAGCCCGGCCGACGGCTCCCAGAACCGGCGTTCGACGACTTCGAGGGCTTCGGCCAGGAGCCGTTCCCCGCCTTCGGCACCGGCCGCGGTGGCGCTCGCGGCCGCCAGCACGACGAACGCGTGCTCGTAGGCCCGCTTCTCGGTCAAGGCCGTCGAGGCGTACCAGCCGCCGTGCTCGGCGTCCCGCAGCGGGCCGGTCAGCGCCGCGACGCCGTGCGCGACCTGCTGGCCGGTGTCCGCTCCCCGCAGCGACGCGAGCGCGAAGACGTGCGTCATCCGGCAGGTGATCCAGGTCTCGACGGGCCGGTCGAGCACCGGCCGCCCGGCGTCGTCGAGCCAGGCGAACCCCCCGGCCGGGTGCGCCGCGCCGCGGGCGAAACCGAGCAGCCGGGCGGGTTCGGCCCGCACCCAGGCGGGCACCGAAGACGGACTGTCCACTCTCTGCCTTTCTCCACCGGCCCGCCCCGATCGAGGAGCCCCCGCCAACGTAGGCCAAGGCCCCCGCCCCGGCCATCGCGGGCTGTTCCGGAAGTGACCCCCACCGCGTATCCTGACCTTGGAAGCGCTCCCAGTCTTCGACGCACGCAACCCAATGAAGGGACTGACGTGACCAGGAGACGAAGTACCATCCTCGCCGCCGTCACCGTGCTGCTGGCGAGCCTGACCGCGATCCTGCTGAACACCGGGACGGCCGAGGCGCACGGTGCCATGATGAAACCGGGCAGCCGGACCTTCCTGTGCTGGCAGGACGGGCTCAGCTCGACGGGCGAAATCAAGCCCCAGAACCCGGCCTGCGCGGCCGCGGTGGCAGTCAGCAGCGCCAATTCGCTGTACAACTGGTTCGGCGTGCTGCGCTCCGACGGCGCCGGGCGCACCCGCGGGTTCATCCCCGACGGCAAGCTGTGCTCGGGCGGGAACCCGAACTACGCGGGCTTCGACGGGGTCGGCAATTGGCCGCTGACCCACCTCACCGCCGGTGCGCAGTTCGACTTCTCGTACAACGCGTGGGCGGCGCACCCGGGCTGGTTCTACACGTACGTGACCAAGGACGGCTGGAACCCGAACCAGCCCCTCACCTGGGACTCCCTGGAGGACCAGCCGTTCCTGACGGTCGACCACCCGCCGGTGACCGGCCAGGTCGGCACGGTCGACGGCCAGTACAAGTGGAGCGGCGCACTGCCGTCGAACAAGTCGGGCCGGCACATCATCTACTCGGTGTGGAAGCGCTCGGACAGCGCCGAAACCTTCTACGGCTGCTCGGACGTCACCTTCGACGGCGGCCACGGCGAGGTCACCGGCGTGAAGGACCCGGGCACCGGCTCGACGACCACGCCCACGACCCCGACGACCCCCACCACCCCGACCACGCCCACGACACCCACCACCCCGACGACGCCCACCACGCCGACGACCCCGACGACTCCGGCGGGCTCGTGCATGGCGATGTTCGAGATCACCAACACCTGGAGCGGCGGCTACCAGGCCACGGTGACGGTGATGAACCACGGCACGCGGGCGTTCACGAGCTGGCAGGCCGGGTGGACCCTGCCCGCGGGCCAGACGGTCGCCAGCGTGTGGAACGGCACGCTGAGCCAGTCCGGTTCGGCGGTCACGGTCCGCAACGCCAACTGGAACGGCGCCGTCGCGGCCGACGGCACGACCACCTTCGGGCTGGTCGTCAACACCACGGGAGGCAGCGCGGCACCGTCGCCGACGTGCCAGGGCACCTGAATCGTCCTGAGTGGACAGTCCAGGAAGGCCACCTCGGGGGACGCCAAGTCCCCCGAGGTGGCCTTCACGGGTTGGCCGGGCCGGTGCTGCCGCGGGTGATCAGCCGCGGCCGCGAGGCGCAGACGTCGCCGGGGCGCTCCCCCGCCAGCACGTCGTGCAGCACGGAGGCCGCGAGCGTGCCGAGTTCGGCCAGCGGCCGCCGGATCGCGGTGAGCGCGGGGCGGACCAGCCGGCAGAGCGGGGTGTCGTCCCACGAGACCACCGAGAGGTCCTTGGGCACCGCCAGGCCGAGTTCGCGCGCGGCCGCGAGCGCGGCCACCGCCAGGTCGTCGGTGTCGCACAGCAGCGCCGTGGGCCGGGGGCGCGCGGCCAGCACCCGGCGGACCGCGTCGGCCGACGGTTCGGGGTGGACGGTGCCCGGGTACGGGAGGCCGGTCGCCGCCGTCGTGAACGCCCGCCGCCGCGCCGCGGGGTCGGCGAACACCGCCGCGCCCGCGATGCGGACCACGTGCCGGTGCCCCAGGGCCGCCAGGTACGCCAGCGCTTCGGCGGCCCCGGTCACGTCGTCCACGAGCACCGAAGGCACCCCCGGCACGCCGCCCGGCCCGCCGAGCACGACCGCCGGCAGGCCGATCCGCACCAGCTCGGCCGCACAGCCCGGCGTGGTGAGCAGCACGCCGTCGACCTTCCGCTCGGCACGCCACCGGCGGTAGACGGCCAGCGCGGCGTCGCGCCCGGCGGCGACCTGCACCAGCAGCTCGCCCTCGAACCCGTCGAGCAGGGCCGGGACGAACACCTCCGGGGGCCGGTCGAGCACCAGGCCGAGCGCCCCGGACCGGCCGCCGGACAGCGCCCGCGCGGTGCTGCTGGGTGCCCACCCGAGCTCCCGGGCGATCTCGGTGATCCGCCGCCGGGTGGCCTCCGAGACGCCGGGGCGGCCGTTGAGGGCGTAGGAGACCGCGCCTTTGGAGACGCCGGCCTCCTTCGCGATGTCGGTGATCGTCGGACGCTTCATCGCAGCCTTCCTTCACACCACGGGTCTGGGCTCCACGGGTCTGGGCTCCCCGAGCCTCGGAACCACCGCGGCCGGAGCCCGCGGTCCGTGTCCGCGCGGACACCCGCTGTCGCGCACCTTGACACCCGCCGCACCGGGAAACGAGACTCGCCCCGGGAGCGCTCCCAGCCAACGGGGGCCGGGAGCGTGCCGCGGATGGGGAGTGCGCGCGCATGAGGCAGATCCGAAGACAACCGGCCTTCGCCGCCGTCGTCGTCCTGCTCTTCCTGATCGGGGGATGCGGACCGGGCACGCCGGAGCGGATCACGCTCACGGTGTCGACGTTCGGCCAGTTCGGCTACGAGGACCTCATCCCCGGTTACGAGTTCACCCACCCCGGGCTCACCATCCGCCAGGTCCGGACCGAGCAGGGCGGACCGTACCACCAGGACCTGCTGGACAAGCTGCAGAAGGGCCAGGAGCTCGCCGACATCCAGGCCGTCGAGGAGGGCCACCTCGCCGACGTGCTCGCCCACGCGGACAAGTTCGCCGACCTGGCCGAGATCGGCCCGCCCGACGTGAAACCCGGCCGGTGGCTGGAGTGGAAGTACGAGGCCGGCCGCAGCAAGGACGGCAAGCTCGTCGGCTACGGCACGGACATCGGCCCGCTGGCCATGTGCTACCGCAAGGACCTGCTCGAAGCGGCCAACCTGCCCACCGACCCGGGCTCGGTGAAGACGATGTTCGCGACCTGGGACAGCTTCTTCAAGGCCGGCGAGAAGTACGTCCAGCGCTCGCACGGCAAGCCCTGGTTCGACTCCTCGGCGCAGATCTTCAACGCCAAGGTCAACCAGCTCCCGGTCGGCTACCTCGACCGCGAAAACCATCCGACGCTGGAGACGAACACCGCGCTGAGGGACGCCTGGAACCAGGTCACCGCCGCGGTGAAGCAAGGGCAGTCGGCCGGGCTCACCGCCTTCGAAGACGACGGCAACAACGGCCTGCGCACCGGCGCCTTCGCGACGAAGGTCTGTCCGTCGTGGATGCTCGGCATCATCGAACAGCAGGCCGGGGTCGGCAACGCGGGCAAGTGGGCGATCACCGACGCCTTCCCGGACGGCGGCGGCAACTGGGGTGGTTCCTACCTCACCGTGCCGGCCTCGAGCCCGCACCAGAAGGAGGCCGCCGCGCTCGCCGCCTGGCTGACCGCGCCGGAGCAGCAGCTGCACGCGTTCCGGGTGAGCGGCAACTTCCCCAGCCAGGTCGACGCCTTCACCTCCCCGGACCTGCTCAGCGAGATGAACGGCTACTTCGGCGGGGCGCTGAGCGGCCAGGTCTTCGTCGCCCAGGCCCGCAAGGTCGGGAAACCGCAGTACAAGGGTCCGGGCGACGGCAAGATCCAGGAGACGGTGATCGCGCCGGCGCTCAAGTCGGTCGAGCAGGGCGCCGATCCGGCCGCCGTCTGGCAGCAGGTGCTGATCGGGGTGCACCGGCTCGTCCCCTGACCGGAAACCCGCTCGTCGGAGCGTGCGGGAACGGGCAAGGTGACGGGCATGGTCACTCCCCTGCCCGACCCCTGGCGGCACCACACGATCCGGCACCCCGGCCCCGGCGACCACCTCCCGGTGCTGGCCGTCCTCGACCGCTGGTGGGGCGGCCTCGGCGGCGAGGCGGGCTCCCGCCAGCGCGCGCTGCTGCTGCCGAAGCTGATGTTCCAGCACTTCACCGACAGCAGCTTCCTGGTCACCGCGGACGAGCGGATCGTGGCGTTCCTGATCGGCTTCCTCTCGCCGTCGCGGCCGGCCGAGAGCTACATCCACTTCGTCGGCGTCGAGCCCGCCGAACGCGGCCGCGGGCTGGGCGCGGCGCTGTACGAGCGCTTCTTCGCCTACAGCGCCGCGCACGGGCGCTCGGTGGTCCGGGCGATCACGTCGCCGGAAAACAAGGGTTCGCACGCGTTCCACACCCGGATGGGGTTCGTCACCGAACCAGGGCCGAAGGACTTCGATGGGGTGCCGGTCCAGCCCGACTACGACGGGCCGGGCCTGGACCGGCTGAGCTTCCGCAAGGACCTCGGCTGAGCCGCCGGAGGTGCGCGCCGCGGGATCCGGCCCGGGGTCACCCCCGGCCGGATCCCGCTGTCCCGCCCGGGCGGTCAGGCGTCCGGGCGGGACCAGGGCGGCGGGCCCGGCGGGACGGGCCGCGGCCGCCGTGGTGGAGGCCGGGCCGGGCGGCGGCTGCGCGGCACCGCCCGGCCCGGGGTCTTGTCTTACTGCACCGCCGGGTAGGCGTTCTGGACCAGCTCTTCGAACTGGGCCTCGAACCACTTGCCGGACAGCGGGGCGTTCGGCAGGGCACCGGTCAGGTTGCCGCCGTTGGCCTGCTGCGTCCCGTGGAACGTCGGGTCGCACATCGGGTCCGCGCCCTTGCCCTCGTCGTTCGGGATCTGCTGGCTCGCGCCGTCGGACTCACCCGGCGGCTTGATCCAGACGTAGGCGTCGAAGTGCGCCGCCGGCGACGCCGTCGGCCGGACACCCAGGCCCGCACCACTCTGGTTGCACCAGTTGCCGCGGTGCAGCCGCCGGTCGATCCGGCCCGAGTTCACGTAGGCGTCCACAGTGGACCCCGACGCCCCGCTCGGCCGGGCCGCGCCGCCCCAGCCGTTGCGGGAGGTGTCGACCAGCATGCCGATGCCGCTGGGCAGGCCCGCCGACACGAACGCGTTGTACATCGCCGTGGCGAAGGGGATCTCGGCGAAGTACGGGTTCCACTGGTAGAACGTCGCCGACTTCAGCTGCTGCCCGCCGACGTTCAGGTTCGGGTCGGGCAGGTTCGGCTCGGTCAGCGGCGTGTAGTTGGCCGTGGAGCTGATGAAGCCGTCGACGCTGTTCACGCCGGCCGTGGTGCCCTGCAGCACCTGCTTGACCAGGTTGACGAACGGCTGGAAGTTGCTGTCCCAGCCGAGCCACGCCGAGTGCGCGATGTCCAGGTAGTTGTAGACGTTGGAAATCGCGTGCAGCTTGTTCAGCGCGTACTGGATGCCCTGCGTGTACACCCCGCTGGACTGCGCTTCCGCACAGGTCGCCATCGACGTGTTCGTGATCAGGTTCGGCAGCGAGTCCGGCTCCACGACCGTCACGATCCGCAGCGACGAGTACTTCGGGTCGGACATGATCGACGCGATCGGGTCGATGTACTCGCTCTTGTACCGGGCCAGGCCGTTCTGGGCGGCCTTCAGCTCACCGTTGGACGCCAGCGCCGCGCAGTCGCGGTTCGGCAGGTCGTAGACGACGATCTGGATCGTCACCGGCGTCCCGCCACTGGCCTGGGCCAGCGCCGCGTCGAGGTGCCCGCGCAGGCCGCGCGAGTCCGCCGTACCGGCGATCGCCGCGATCCGGTCCAGCCAGACCGCGGTCGAGGTGTTGGCCACCTTGGCCATCTGGGCGCCCAGTGTGCCGCCCTTGGCCGCGGCCGCCGCGGACACCTGACCCGACCAGTCCGGGTTCACGTACCCCTTCGCCCCGGCGTACGGGTTCTCCACGTGCGTCCCGGGTTGGGGCGTCGTGGTGACCGTCGTCGGGGTGGTGGGCGTGGTCGGTGTCGTCGGGGTGGTCGACGTCGTCACGGTCGTCGGCCCCGTCGGTGACGTGGTCGTGGTCGGGGTCGTGCCATCGCAGTGGGCACCGTTCAGCGAGAACGACGTCGGGATGTCGTTCGTGCCCGAGTACGAGCCGTTGAAGCCGAAGGTGGCCGTGGCGTTCGAGCCGAGATTGCCGCCCCACGAAGGGTTCTTCGCGCTCACGTGCTTGCCGCTCTGGCTGAACGTGGCGCTCCAGCCCTGCTGGACCTTCTGGGTGCCGCCGAAGTCCCATTCGACGTTCCAGGACGAGACGGCGTCACCCAGGTTGGTCACGGCGACGTTGGCGGTGAAGCCGGTGTCCCACGAGTTGACGGTGTAGGTGACCTTGCAGCCGGTGGCGGCGCCCGCCGGACTGCCCCCCGCCACCAGTAGTCCAGCGGTGACCGCTGCCGCCGTTACCGAGGACGCCACGGCGAACCGTGATTTCCTCTTCGCGGACCAGAATTCACTCCTCATTGAGTGCGCTCCTCAGTGTTCTTCGTTGGATGGGTCAGGTGGTGCAGGCGGTCGCGCCGACGGCGAAGCCGCCGGGCGTGCCGGTCGAGGCGCCGGTCGCCTGGATGCCGATCGACACCGAGGCCCCGCCGGCCAGGTCGGGCGCCCAGGTGGGCGCCTTGGCGCTCGCCTGCTGCCCGGTCTGCGTGACGGTCGCGTTCCAGCCGCCGGTGATCTGCGTCCCGGACGGCACGGTCCAGCCGAGCGCCCAGTTCTTCAGCGCCGAGCTACCGGTGTTCTTCAACGTCACCGTGGCGGTGAAGCCGCCTTGCCAGGTGTTGTCGACGTGGTAGGTGACCGCGCAGCTCGCCGCGGGCGGCGGGTCGGTCGTGCCGCCGCCCGAACCCACCGGCGGGATCAGGTACGGCTGCAGGATCGCCTGCTTGGTCTGGTTGACCGTGGTCCAGTCGTCGTTGAGGATGCCGCCGGTGTCGCCCGAGTTCGGGTTCCACGACCAGTAGGTGAAACTCATCCCGCTCGTCCCGGTGCCCGCGTACTTCATCAGCTCCTGCAGCCAGACCTTGTCGCGCGGGTCGGCGAGCGTGGAGCCGAACTCGCCGAGCAGCACCGGCGCGATGTTCTGCTTGTGCAGGTAGCCGAAGAAGTGGTCCCACAGCGCGGGCAGGTTCGCCGGGAACGCCGGGTCGGAGAACCAGGTCTGGGCGAACACCGAAGTCGCGTACTCGTGCGCCGAGTACACCAGCTTGTCCGGTTTGGACAGCCGCACCGGGAACTGCCTGGCCCCGGAGAGGTTGCCGCCCCACCAGCCGCACTGCGGGTCGCCGGTGCCGCTGGCGCAGTCGACGCCTTCGACGACGATCAGCCAGTCCGGGTTCGCCGCGAGCACCGCGTTGCCGGCCCGTTCGGCGGCGAGCCGCCAGTCGGTCGCGGTGTCGCCGCAGCCCCAGCAGGCCCCGCCGCCACCCTGGATGGAGTGCGGCTCGTTGTGCAGGTCCGCGCCGATCACCGTCGGGTTGCCCTTGTAGTGCTGGGCCAGCATCGTCCAGTCGGAGATCCAGCGGCTTTCGGAGTACGCGCTGGTGTACCACAGCGGGGACTGCGCGCCGGAGTCCGGCCGGTGCCGGTCCAGCAGCACGCGCATGCCCTTGACACCGGCGTAGGCGACGATCTTGTCGAGCACCTGCAGGCCGGACAGGCCCTGCAGGTCCGGGTTCTGCACGGCGTCGATGCTGACCGGCTTGGACCCGGCGTCGAACAGCTGGTTCGAGTACGGCAGCCGGAGCGTGTTGTACCCGAGCCCGGCCATCTGGTCGAGCATGTCCTTGTAGTTGCGGCTCCACAGCCCGTGCGGCGAGTAGTTGCCGGTCTCGGCGCCGAACCAGTTGATCCCGGTCATCCGCACCGGCGCACCGGTCGCGTCGACCAGCTGGGAGCCGGCGGCGTGCCAGAACCCGGTGCCGGTGCCGGCCGCAGCCTGCGTGAGCGGCGGGGCCGCGGTGGCCGGGGACGCCGTGAGAACGGCGCCCCCGACCAGTGCGGCGACCACCAGTGAAAGCAGTCGCTTCATCAAGTGCCTCTCAGCCGAACAGGGCGACGTGCGCGGCGAACGCCGTGGCGATCTCCGACTGCGCCCAGAACCGGTGGTAGGTGAACGTCGGCGCGGCGCCGCCGTCCAGGTAGGCCTGGACCTTCGGCCACTGCGGGTCGCTCTTGTAGAACGAACGGATCGACAGGAACGTGGAGTTCGCGTTGATCGGGTCGCCGTTCGGCATCGTGCCCGTCCAGCCCGAGGGCACGTAGAGCCCCTGGTCCGTGGTGGCGTTGTACTTGTCGTCGAACCGGTCGTAGTCCGACCGGGTCTCCGGCACCGCGATGCCCTTGGTGTCCGTGTTCGCCGAAAGCGCGTTCAGCAGCTGCTCCCCGACCGTCTTGGCCTGGGCGTTGCTCGACCCGGACGCGTAGTAGAGCAGCGTCTTGGCCAGCGAAGCCGCGACACCCACGTCCTGGCTGTAGTTCTTCACCGAGACGTGCAGGCCGGTGTTCGAGCCCGGGCTGGTGGCGCTCCAGGTGTCCGGCGCGCCGCTCCAGGTCAGGTCGGACGGGATCTGGAAGCTCCCGCCGGCACCGACCGTGGTGTTCGCGATCGCCCAGGGCACCCACTTGTCGAGGATCTTCTTCGCCCGGGAGTCGTTGGTCGCCTGGTAGTACTCGGCGATCCGCTCCATGCCCCAGGTCTGGAAGCCGAACCACTGGTTGCTCGGCGGGTCGTGCCAGACCGGCTGCCAGTCGTAGTACATCCCGTAGAAGGTCGGCGTCCCCGAGGGCGGCGTGCCGTACTGGCCTTCCCAGCTGTTGGTCGCACCGCCGGCGAGACCGCCTTCGGAGGACTGCAGCCACTGCAGGAACTCCATCTGCCGGCCGAGGCTGGTCGCCCAGTCGGTCGCGCCGGTCGCCGAAGTGACCTTCAGGCCCGGATCCGCCGACAACGCATACGCGGCCAGGGGGTTCTGGTAACCCTGGTGCGCCGCGCCGTCACCGATCCGCCACGCCCAGGCGCTGGACGAGTCCATCGACCCGCCCCAGGCGTAGTACCACGAGATCAGGTAGTGCTCGCTGTCCTTGCCGGTCCCGGCCGGGCAGCTCGACGGCCCGACGCAGTTGCCGATCTTCTTGAAGTACTTGTCGAACAGCGAGTACCGCAGGTAGTCGCCCATCTTCGAGGCCTTCTTCAGCACGGCCGCGACATCGGCGCTCTTGCCCTGCTCCTGGGCCCACTTCTCGGCCTGGAAGGCCACCTGCACCACGCGGGCGTCCGCGTCCGGTGCGTCGGTGTACTTCCACTGCTTGGCGTAGGAGGAGTCCCCGGTGAACAGGTCGAGGTAGCCGTTCTTGCCGCCGAACTTCAGGACGTCGCAGCTGGGCTGGGTGACCGTCTCCCAGACCGATTCCTGCGAGCCGCGCTGGAAGGTGTTGATGAACGCCGGCGCGGTGTTGGTGCCGTCCTCGCAGTGGCCGAACTTGTAGATGTTGTCCACGTCCAGCAGCCAGTGCATGCCGTAGACGTCCGGCGAGCCGTAGGCCGCCTTCAGCTCCGCCGCGATCGGGTCGCTGCCGACCGAAACGTTGCTCTGCAGCGGCGACGGGTAGGACTTCGGCGTCGGGTACTCCGCCGCATAAGTCGCCGGCTTGCTCGCGTTGTAGCCGGAGTTGCCCGGCTGGTCCGCCGCCGACGGGATCGCGTACGTCTCGATCGAGGTCCACGCCTGGTTGAACGGGGCCCAGTCACCGGTCACCCGGCCGTAGGACGCTTCCAGCCACAGGTAGTAGCTGAACGCCTCCGACGTCGTCTCGTGCCCGTGGTCCGGGGCCTCGACGATCAGCGTCTCGATCGAGTGGTAGGGCACCAGGATGTTCCCGAACTTGCGGAAGTAGCCGTTGTTCGGGTCCTTGATCTTGTTGTACTGCGTCAGGAACGCGAGCTGGTAGTCCGAAGTGGACGACGAGATCTCGTTCACCGTCACCGTGGCCGCGGTGTAGCCGCTGCTGGTCGCGGTGAAGGTCGCGCTGCCCAGCGCTCCCCCGTTGTCGGCGCTGGTGACCGTGACGTTCTGCGGCACGTTCCAGTTCGCCGCCGTGAACGTCAGGCTCGCCGGGCTCGCCGTGAGGTCCGTGCTCCCCGCCGTCCTCGCGACGGCGACGGTGACCGGTGCGGTCGGTGCGCCGGCGAGGCTGACGGCGAACGTCCCGGTGCCACCCTGCTTGACCTGCGCGGTCGCCGGGGAGGCGACGATCGTCGGCCCGGACAGGACCTTGACGCTCACCGGGCTCGACGTCGTCGACGCGTTCTTGTTGTCGTACGCCTTCGCCGTGATCGAATACGTCCCGGCCGGGACGTTGCCCCAGCTGCCTTCGAACGGCGCCGCGGTGTCGGTGGCCAGCAACGTGTCGCCGGCGTAGAACTCGACCTTGCTCACCGTGCCGTCGCTGTCGGCGGCCGTCGCCGCCAGCGGGATCGTCGCCGGGGCGTAGTACGTGCCGGTTGAACTCGGCGCGGTCAGGCTGACCGTCGGCGCCTTGTTGGCGCCGGTGCACGAGCTGCCGTTCACCGAGAAGTCCGTCGGCGGCCGGTTGGCCGAGCCCTTCGAGCCGTTGAACCCGAACGACGTGCTCGCCCCGGTGCCGAGGTGACCGTTGTAGGACAGGTTCGTCGCGGTGACCGCGGCGCCGGTCTGCGCGAACGTCGCGCTCCAGCCCTGCTGGACCTTCTGGCCGTCGAGGAACGTCCAGCCGACCTTCCAGCTGTCCAGCGGCGCCCCGTCGTTGCGCAGCGAGACGTTGGCGGTGAACCCGGTGTCCCAGTCGTTGGAGGTGTAGGTGACGGAACAGGCGATGTCGGCGCCGAGCGCCGGAGGTGGGGCGACCACCGCGCCCGTGACCGCCAGCACGGCCGAAGCCAGTGCCAGCGCACGCGCGCGCTTTCGGGGAGAGGAACGCATGGCTGCGGAACTCCTTTGTCCGTAGGGAGCCAGCGATCTGGGAGCGCTTCCAGGCGCAGACGGTAGCCAGCCGGAAACCTGGATGTAAAGAATCGAGTCAGAAGGACACCGCGACTCCGGGTGTCACACCTGCGCGCCCGGCGAACACCGGCTCACTGAACACTCCTGAACAGCCGTACCCGATAGTTGTACGACCACCCGTTCGGCCTAATCGACCGGTCACACACGGTATCCGGAAAACGCCGTTTAGCGCCAAAGGCGTGCATCTCGGACCGGAACGTTCCCACCCATCGAGCCACGGACGCCGAGCCGGTTTTCACACCACGCGTGTCGACCCCTGAAACACACGAGTCGACCTTCCAGACACGCGAGTCGACCCTTCAGACACGCGAGCCGACCCTCCAGACACGCCGAGGGGTGCCGCCGAGGGCCGGCTGACGTGATCGGAGAGCCGGCACGCGTGATCAGCGGGTCGACACGCGTGATCGGGAGGTCGACACGCGGGTCGCGGGGTCAGCTCGAGGCGCGGACCGCCAGGGAGACCGGGAGGATGTGCTGGCGCGGCTTCAGGTTCTGGTCGTCGAGCAGGCGCATCAGGGTCTCGACCATCGCGTGGACCTGCTCGCGGGGGTCCTGGTGGACCGACGTCAGGGGCGGGTCCATGGCCGGGGCCAGGGTCGCGTTGTCGTCGAAGCTGACCACCGCGACGTCGCCCGGGATGCGGCGACCCGCCGCGTCGAGGGTGCGCAGCGCACCCACGGCCATCATGTCGCTGGCGACGAACACCGCGTCGAGGTCCGCGTGCCTGGCCAGCAGCGCCGACATCGCGTTCGCGCCGCCCGAAAGCGTGAAGTCGGCCTCTTCGGCCAGGTCGGCGGGGTCGAGACCGGCGTCGAGGAGGGTTTTGCGCCAGCCGGCGAGGCGGTCTATCGGGGCGCTCTGGTCCTGCGGCCCGGCGATCGTGGCGATCCGCCGCCGCCCGGCCGCGACCAGGTGCTGGACCGCCAGCCGGGCGCCGCCCTCGTTGTCGAAGTCGACGACGTGCACGCCGCGGCGGATGCCGGCGGCCTGCCCGCCGAACACGACCGGGATGCGCAGCAGCCGCAGCGCCTTGGGCAGCGGGTCGGCCCGGTGCGGCGCGAACACCAGCGCGCCGTCGACGTGGCCGCCTTCGAGGAACCGGACCGTCCGGCTCAGGTCCTCGCGGATGTCACTGAAGATCAGCACCATCTGCCGGCCGACGTCGGCGAGCTCCCGGTAGCCGGCGCGCATGACGGCCGCTCGATAGGGGTCGTCGAGCAGCCGCGACTCCGGCTCCGACAGCACCACCGCGATCGCGCCGGTGCGGCGCGTGACCAGCGACCGCGCCGCCTGGTTCGGGGAATAGCCCAGGTCACGGGCCGCGGCCAGCACCTTCTCCCGCGCCGCCGCACTGACGTACGCGTCGTCGTTCAACGCACGTGACGCCGTCGACCGCGACACGCCGGCGAACGCCGCGACGTCCTCCAGTGTCGGCCGTTCTTCATCCCCTGCTCGAGGCCCCACGGCACCGCCCTCGCTCACCACAACCACCCGGACCTGGACAGCTTAACGGTCACGCTGGGCAATGTCCGGGAGCGCTCCTCGCAGGAAACACTCCGGTTACGACCCCTTGACACCGGTGAAGGGCCCCAGCAGACTCTGCCACACCTGGGAGCGCTCCCAGATCGGCTCCCAGCAGTGAGAGCGCTCATTCCCGTCAACAAGGTGGTTGGACACGTGAGAACGATCCGGAACGGCCTGGTCCTGGCACTGGGCATCACGATGACGGCGCTCGGCGCCTCGGCCTGCAGCGGGGGCGGTGAACAGCAGCCTCCGGCCGCGGCGAACCCGAACGAGCACGTCGACCTGACGCTGGCGACGTTCACCGAGTTCGGCTACGAGGACCTCATCCCGGAATACGAGCGGCTGCACCCCAACATCAAGATCACCCACCGCAAGACCGGCCAGGGCGGCCCCTACCACGAGGAACTCGTCACCAAGCTGGCCGCGGGCTCGGGCCTCGCCGACGTGACGGCGCTCGAAGAGGGCCACCTCTCGGACTTCCTCGACAAGGGTTCGAAGTTCAACGACCTGACCAAGATCGGGCCGGCCGACGCCTCCCCGGACCGCTGGCTGAACTGGAAGTACGAAGCCGCCAAGACCAAGGACGGCAAGCTCATCGGCTACGGCACCGACATCGGGCCGCTCGCCATGTGCTACCGCAAGGACATGTTCAAGGACGCCGGCCTGCCGGACGACCCCGAAGCGGTCAAGCCGCTGTTCGCCACCTGGGACAGCTACTTCGCCGCCGGCGCGGACTTCGTGAAGAAGAGCAACGGCAAGGCGTGGTTCGACTCGGCCTCGCAGAACTTCAACGCCATGGTCAACCAGCTTCCCGAGGGCTACATCGGCACCGACGACAAGCTGGCCGTCGAGAAGAACCAGGGCCTCAAGGACGCGTGGACCAAGGTCACCGACGCGGTCGCCAAGGGCGAGTCGGCCAAGCTCACGGCGTTCAGCCCCGAATGGGAAGCCAGCTTCAAGCAGAGCGCGTTCGCCACGAAGGTGTGCCCGGCCTGGATGCTCGGCGTGATCAAGGAACACGCCGGCCCGGACCTCGCCGGCAAGTGGGCGGTCACCGCGGCGTTCCCCGGCGGCGGCGGCAACTGGGGTGGCTCGTACCTGACCGTCCCGACGCAGTCGAAGCACCCGAAGGAGGCCGCCGAGCTCGCGGCCTGGCTGACCGCGCCCGAGCAGCAGATCAAGGCGTTCCAGGCCAAGGGCACCTTCCCCAGCCAGGTCAAGGCGCTCTCGGACCCGGCGCTGCTGAGCTACACCAACCCCTACTTCGGCGACACGAAGGTCGGCCAGCTCTTCGCCGAGCAGGCCAAGAAGGTCAAGAAGCCGCAGTACAAGGGCCCCGGCGACGGCCAGATCCAGGAAAACGCGTCCAGCCCGGCCCTGCAGGCGGTCGAACAGGGCAAGCCGGCAGCGGACGCGTGGAACCAGATGGTCGAAGCCGCGAAGAAGATCACGCGCTGAGCCGATGACCGTCCTCGACAAGGTCGCGCCAGAAGGGAGTAAGGCCGGGGAGCGCGTGTCTCCCCGGCCCACCTTCCGTCACCGGTTGAGCCGGTGGGACGTCAAGGTCTCGCCGTACCTCTACATCGCGCCGTTCTTCGTCCTCTTCGGGATCGTCGGCCTGTTCCCGCTGCTCTACACCGCGTACGTCTCGATGTTCAAGTGGGAGGCCGGGGCCGACCACCCCGACTTCCTCGGCATCGGCAACTACACGGAGCTGTTCGCCGACACGCAGTTCTGGAACGCGCTGGTCAACACGATCAGCATCTTCCTGCTGTCCAGCATTCCCCAGCTCGTCATCGCGATCCTGCTGGCGGCGCTGCTCGGCGCCCGGCTGCGCGGCGCGACCGGCTGGCGCGTGGGCATCCTGCTCCCGTACGCGGCCAGTCTCGTCGCCATCGGCATCATCTTCGCCAACCTGTTCGGCTCGAAGTACGGGCTGATCAACGGCGTGCTGCAGACCATCGGGCTGGACCCGGTCGACTGGCAGGCCAGCCGCTTCGGCAGCCACGTCGCGATCGCGATCATGGTGAACTGGCGCTGGACCGGCTACAACGCCCTGATCGTGCTCGCGGCCATGCAGGCCATTCCGAAGGAACTGCACGAGGCGGCGGTGATCGACGGCGCCGGCACGTGGCGCCGGTTCTGGAACGTCACCTTGCCGCTGCTCCGGCCGACGCTGATCTTCATCACCATCACCTCGACGATCGGTGGCCTGCAGATCTTCACCGAGCCGAAGCTGTTCGACGCCATGCCGGGGTCGAACAACGGCGGTTCCACCAACCAGTTCCAAACCGTGACGCTGTACCTCTACCAGACGGCGTTCCAGAACGCCGACCTCGGCTACGCCTCGGCGATCGCGTGGGTGCTGTTCCTGATCATCGTGCTCATCGCGCTGGCGAACTACTTCCTCACCAGCCGGATCGCCGGCACTCCGGCGGTGAAGGTGAAGAAAAAATGACAACACTCCAGAGTGACTCCCCGAAAACGGGACTGCGCAAGAGCGTCGCCACGCTCGGCAAGCCGCGCAAGGCGACCTACGTCGTGCTGGCGATCTTCGTGCTCGGTTCGCTGTTCCCGTTCTACTGGTCGTTCCTGGTGGCCAGCCGCGACAACGGGATGCTCACCGAGCGCATCCCGCCGTTCGTGCCCGGCGGCAACTTCTTCGCCAACGCCGCGCGGGTGTTCGACACCGTGCCGTTCTGGAAGGCGCTGGCCAACAGCGTCATCGTGTCCGGCACGGTGACGCTGACGACCGTGCTGTTCTCCTCACTGGCCGGGTTCGCCTTCGCGAAACTGCGGTTCCGGGGGCGCAACAAGGCGTTCGTGTTCATCGTCGTCACGCTCGCGGTGCCCACCCAGCTGGGCATCATCCCGCTGTTCATCGCGATGTCCGAACTGGGCTGGACGGGGAGCCTGGCGGCGGTGATCGTGCCCAACCTGGTCACCGCGTTCGGCGTGTTCTGGATGCGGCAGTACACGCTGGACGCGCTGCCGTACGAGCTCGTCGAGGCCGCGCGCGTCGACGGCTGCAGCATGATCCGGATCTTCTGGAACGTCTGCATGCCCGCCGTGCGCCCGGCCGCGGCGATCCTCGCGATGTTCACGTTCATGATGTCGTGGAACGACTTCCTGTGGCCGCTCGTCGTGCTGGACGCCGGCAACCCCACCGTCCAGGTGGCCCTGGAAAAGCTGCAGAGCGGCTACTACGTCGACTATTCGCTCGTCCTGGCCGGCACGACCCTGGCCACCATTCCCATCCTCATCGTCTTCGTCCTCCTCGGCCGCCAGATCGTGGCCGGGATCATGCAAGGTGCCGTGAAAGGGTGAACATGTCCGTACATCCCGACAGCGTTCGGGCGGAGACCGCGTTGATGTTCCCGCCTGGCTTCGTCTGGGGCGCCGCCACCGCGGCGTTCCAGGTGGAAGGAGCCACGACGGCCGACGGGCGCACCGACTCGGTCTGGGACGTCTTCGCCCGCCGCCCGGGTGCGGTCCGGGGCGGCGACAACGGCGAACCGGCGGCCGACCACTACCGGCGGTACTCCGAAGACGTCGGGCTGATGCGCCGGCTCAACCTCGGTGCCTACCGCTTCTCGCTGGCCTGGCCGCGGGTGCGGCCGGACGGCGGCCAGGCGAACACCGCCGGGCTCGGCTTCTACGACCGGCTGGTCGACTGCCTGCTCGAGTCCGGGATCCAGCCGTGGGCGACGCTGTACCACTGGGACCTGCCGCAGGCCCTGGAGGAGAAAGGCGGCTGGACCAACCGGGACACGGCCTACCGGTTCGCCGAGTACGCCGAGACCGTGCTGGAGCGGCTGGGCGACCGGGTCGCCAGCTGGTCGACGCTCAACGAGCCGTGGTGCGCGGCGATGCTCGGCTACGCGGGCGGCATCCACGCGCCCGGCCGCGCCGACCACCCGGCGGCCGTGGCGGCCACGCACCACCTGCTGCTGGGCCACGGCCTGGCGATGGACGTCATCCGGCGGCACGCCCCGGAGACCGCGGCCGGCATCACGCTGAACCTGTACCCGGTCGTCCCCCACGACCCGGCGAACGTCGCCGACGTCGCCGCGGCCCGGCGGATCGACGGCCTGCAGAACCGGTTGTTCCTCGACCCGGTGCTGCGCGGCGGCTACCCGGACGACCTGGTCGCCGACCTCGAGCCGTTCGGGCTCGGCTCGGTCGTGCGCGACGAAGACGCCGCGGTCATCGCCGCGCACGTCGACTGGCTGGGCGTGAACTACTACCGCGACTACCGCGTCGCGGGCCGTCCGGTGCCGGGCAGCGAGCCGGCGGGCCCCGAGTGGGTCGGCGCCGCCGACGTGCACTTCGTCCCGGACCCGGCGGCGCCCCGCACCGACTCCGGCTGGGAGGTCCAGCCGGCCGGGCTGACCGAGTCGCTGCTGCAGGTGCACCGCGGCTACCGGCCGGTGCCGCTGTACATCACGGAGAACGGCGCGGCCTACCCCGACGTCATCTCCGACGGCGGTGACATCGTCGACACCGACCGCGTCGCGTTCCTCGACTCGCACCTGCGGGCCGCGCACGAGGCCATCGAGGCGGGCGTCGACCTGCGCGGGTACTTCTACTGGTCGCTGCTGGACAACTTCGAGTGGGCCGAGGGCTACGCGAAGCGGTTCGGCCTGGTCCACGTCGACTACGAGACGCAGCGGCGGACCCCGAAGCAGAGTGCCCACTGGTATTCGCGGGTGATCGGCCTCAACGGCCTCGGCTGAGGGCTTGCCGTGGCGGGCACCGGCGCGGGTGCCCGCCACCGCTCGCATGCAGTGAATGACTCATTCCTGGCGTCGGACGCCAGGAATGAGTCATTCACTGCGCCTCCGGGGCGTGCATTCCGCGGGGCGCGTTGCCAGACTGGCCGGCATGGGACTGCGCAGCGAAGCTTGGTTCGACAACCCCGCCGACCCCGGGATGACCGCCCTCTACCTCGAGCGGTACATGAACTGGGGCATCACCCGGGAGGAGCTGCAGTCCGGCAAGCCGGTGATCGGCATCGCGCAGACCGGCTCCGACCTCACGCCCTGCAACCGCCACCACCTGCAGCTGGCCGACCGGACGCGGGAGGGCATCCGCGAGGCCGGCGGGATCGCGATCGAGTTCCCGGTGCACCCGATCCAGGAGACCGGCAAGCGCCCGACCGCCGCCCTCGACCGGAACCTCGCCTACCTCGGCCTGGTCGAGACGCTCTACGGCTACCCCATCGACGGTGTCGTGCTCACCACCGGCTGCGACAAGACCACCCCGGCGTGCCTGATGGCCGCGGCGACCGTCGACATCCCCGCGATCGTGCTCTCCGGCGGCCCCATGCTCAACGGCTGGTTCAACGGCGAGCGCACCGGGTCCGGCACCATCATCTGGAAGGCGCGTGAGCTGCTCGCCGCCGGCGAGATCGACGACGCCGGGTTCATGGAGCTCGTCGCGTCGTCCGCGCCGTCGCCGGGGCACTGCAACACGATGGGCACGGCGTCCACGATGAACGCGCTCGCCGAGACGCTCGGGATGAGCCTGCCCGGCTGCGCGGCCATCCCGGCCCCGCACCGCGACCGGGCGCGGATGGCCTACCGGACCGGGCTGCGGATCGTCGAAATGGTCCGCGAGGACCTCAAGCCGTCGGACGTCCTGACGCGCGAGGCGTTCGAGAACGCCATCGTGGTGAGCTCCGCGATCGGCGGCTCGACCAACGCGCCCATCCACCTCGGCGCGATCGCCCGGCACATCGGCGTCGACCTGCCCCTCGACGACTGGCAGCGGCTCGGCCACGGCGTCCCGCTGCTGGTCGACCTGCAGCCGGCGGGCAAGTACCTCGGCGAGGAGTTCCACCGCGCGGGCGGTGTCCCGGCCGTGGTGCACGAGCTGATGCGCCACGGGCTGATCCACGAGGACGCGCCCACCGTCAACGGCCGCACCCTCGGCGACAACTGCCGCGACGCCGAAGCCGGCGACCGGGACGTCATCCGCACCTTCGACACCGCCCTCACCCCCGACGCCGGGTTCCTGGTGCTGAAGGGCAACCTCTTCGACGCGGCGATCATGAAGGCCGGCGTCATCTCGCCGGAGTTCCGGCAGCGGTACCTGGCCGGGGGCGTCTACGAAGGCACCGCGGTCGTCTTCGACGGCCCCGAGGACTACCACGCCCGCATCGACGAACCGGACCTCGGCGTCGACGAGCACTCGCTGCTGGTGATGCGCGGCACCGGCCCGCTCGGCTACCCGGGCTCGGCGGAGGTGGTCAACATGCGGCCGCCCGCGGAGCTGATCAAGCGGGGCGTGCACGAGCTGCCGTGCCTCGGCGACGGCCGCCAGTCGGGCACGTCCGGCTCGCCGTCGATCCTCAACGCCTCCCCCGAAGCCGCCGCGGGCGGCGGTCTCGCCGTGCTGCGGACCGGGGACCGGGTCCGGATCGATCTGGGCGCCGGCACCGCGGACGTGCTGATCTCCGACGAGGAACTCGCGCGGCGCCACCGGGCACTGGCCGAGGCCGGCGGCTACCCGGTTCCGGAGTCGCAGACGCCGTGGCAGGAGATCCAGCGGTCGATGACCGACCAGCTGTGCGACGGCATGGTGCTGCGTCCCGCCGTGGCGTACCAGCGCATCGCGGCGACCAAGGGAATCCCCCGCGACAACCACTGATTCCCGTGCTTCGCCCGCGGAAAAAACGGGTATCCCCAGCGGTAGCCCGAGGCGAGGAGGCCCCCATGCTCCCGGATCGAGAACGCCACGCCCTACGCGAAATCGAGGCGGAGCTGCGCGCGAGTGATCCCGCGTTCGCCGCCGCCTTCAGCGGCCGGAAGCTACGCTCGCCCCAGCGCTGGAGCCTGCTGCTGGTGCTCTGCGACGTCACGGCGCTGGTGATGCTGATCGTCGGGCTGTTCGCCCGCGACGCGGCGCTGGTGCTCTGGGGCACGGTGAGCGCGGGCGCGCTGGTGGCCTGGCACATCGCCCGCGCCGAGTCGATCCGCGAGTCCACTGAGGACGGTGCGACGGCCGGCTCGTCCTGATCCGCCCGACGCGGTACGGCCGCCCCCGGAACTCGCGCCGGGGGCGGCCGTACTGCGTCGGAGCGTCACTCAGTCGTAGGACAGCGCCTCGACCAGCTCGCCGGCACTCGGGTTGGACAGCGCCCGGGCCACGTCGGCCTGGGCGACGATCCCGACCAGGTCGTGCCCGTCGATCACCGGCAGCCGGCGGACGCGGTGCTCGGACATCGTGCGCAGGATCTCCTGGGCGTCGTCGTCCGCGCCGATCGTCACGACCTCGCCCTGGGCGAGCTCGCCGACGTGGACCGCCCGGGGGTCCTTGCCCTCGGCCAGGACCTTCACCACGATGTCGCGGTCGGTGATCATGCCCTTCAGCCGGTTGTCCTCGCCGCAGATCGGCAGGGCACCGACGCCCTTGCGCGCCATGGTGACCGCGGCGTCGTGCACGGTGTCGGACTCCCGCGCGCAGGTCGCGTCCGACGTCATGATGTCGCGTGCGGTGGTCATCGCGAACTCCTTTCTCCGGGTGGTGGCGTTCCGGCTACCCGCCCGGGGCAGGTTTACCCGTGCCCCGGGCGGGGAATTTCCGGGCACATGCCGGATTCCCGCGGTGCCGAGCCGCCGGACACCACCGACCTCGACCGGTTGCGGTCGGCGGCGTCCGGCTGCCAGGGGTGCCACCTTTACCAGGACGCCACGCAGACCGTTTTCGGCGAAGGCACGGCCGGGGCGAAGGTCCTCGTCGTCGGCGAGCAGCCGGGCGACAAGGAGGACCTCGCGGGCGAGCCGTTCGTGGGGCCCGCCGGGAAGCTGCTGGACCGCGCCTTCGAAGAAGCCGGCTTCGACCGGCGGTCGCTGTACGTCACCAACGCGGTCAAGCACTTCAAGTTCAAGCGCGACGAACGCGGGAAGCGCCGGATCCACCAGAAACCGGGCCGCACCGAGGTGGTCGCCTGCCGCCCGTGGCTGCTGGCGGAACTGCGCGCGGTGCGCCCGGAGCTGGTGCTGCTGCTGGGCGCGACGGCCGCGCAGTCGTTGCTGGGCCCGAAGTTCCGGCTGACCGCGCACCGGGGCGAGCCGCTCGAACCGCCGGCGGAGCTGGCCGAGCTGGTGCCCTCGGCGATGGCGACGGTGCACCCGTCGGCGGTGCTGCGCGCGCCGGACCGGGACGACGCGTACGCCGGCTTCGTCGCCGATCTGCGGGCCGCGGCGAAGCTGCTCGGCTGAAGCCCGCTCAACTCAGCTGCTTCAGCGCCGCCTCGGCCGAACCCGCGTGCTCGTCCAGCTCGCGCCAGGGGTCCTGCTTCCGGGCCAGCCGCTGCTTCTCCTTGCGCAGCCCCCAGCCGGCCGGGTCCGCCTTCCCCAGCTCGCGCCAGTCCAGCGGGGTCGCGGCGGCCGCACCCGGGCGAGCGCGCAGCGAGTACGGCGCCACGAACGTCTGCGCGTACCCGTTGCGGTTGGCGTCCAGGAAGATCCGGTCGCCGCGCTTGTCCTTGCGCTGGGCCGTGGTCAGCCGATCCGGGGCGTCGCCGGCGACCCGGTCGGCGAGGGCGCGCGACAGCTCCAGCACCACCTCCGTGTCCGACTTCGCGTCCAGCGGCGCGAGCACGTGGAAGCCGCGGCCGCCGGTGGCCTGGACGAACGCCGTCAACCCCGCCCGCTCGTAGTGGTCGCGGATGCGCCGGGCGACCGCGCGCAGCTCGGCGACCGGGGTGCCGTCCGGCGGATCGAGGTCGAGCACCAGCCGGTCCGGCCGCTCGGGGGCGTCCACGGTGGACAGCCAGACGTGGAACTCCACCGTCCCCTGGTTCGCCAGGTATTCGAGCGTCGCGGCGTCCTCGCACACGACGTAGTCGTCGGTGCCGCCGTCGCGGCGGGGAACGCGCTCGACGCGGATCGAGTCCGGGAAGTGCTCCCCGGGGTGTTTCTGGAACCAGCCCGGCTTCCCGATGCCGTCGGGGAAGCGCCGCAGCGTCAGCGGGCGGCCGCGCAGGTGCGGCAGCATGACGTCCGCGACGGCGCGGTAGTACTCGACGACGTCGCCCTTGGTGAGCCCGTCTTCGGGGTAGAACACCTTGTCCGGGTGGGAAGTCTTCACGCGCGCTCCCGTACGACGTCCGCGGCCTTCTTGTCTTCGCGCAGCCCGGCGAACCGCGGGTGCCGCAGCCGCCCGTCGCGCGTCCACTCGGAGAAGCCGATCTGCGCGACCAGCTCCGGCCGCACCCAGTGCGCGCCGGGTTCCCGCACCGGTCCGGCGAACGGCGACCGCGCCGTCTCCCGCTCTCGCAGCCGCGCGTGCAGCGACGTCAGCAGCTGCTCGCCGAAGCCGGTGCCGACCTTGCCGGCGTACTTCAGCACGCCGTCTTCGTGGTAGCCGAGCAGGAGCGCGCCGAAGCCGTGGCGGGCCCCCTGGGGATCGGTGAAGCCGCCGATGACGAGCTCCTGGCCCTGCGCGCACTTGAACTTCAGCCAGTCGGGTGACCGGCCGTGGTGGTACGGCGCGTCCGCCCGCTTGGCGATGACGCCCTCCCAGCCGCGCCGGCACGCCTCCTCGAAGAACTTCTCCCCTTCGGTGTTGCGGTGCGACGACAGCCGGAGCGGGTCCGCGAAGCCGAACGCCTCCCGCAGCAACGCCTTCCGCCGCCGCAGCGGCAGCCCGGTCGTGTCCTGGTCGCCGAGGTACAGCAGGTCGAACAGGTAGTAGTAGACGCGCACGCCGGTCGCGCGGGCCCGATCCGGGTCGCTGACGTGGATCCGGGGCTGCAACGCGGCGAAGCTGGTGTCGGCCCCGTCGAACGCCACGATTTCGCCGTCCACGACGAACCGCGGGCCGCCCTGGGCGGCGAGAGCCTCGACGATCTCCGGGTAGGCGTTGTCCATCACCTTGTGGTTGCGCGAGTACAGGGTCGGCCGGCCGGCGTCGCGCACGCAGATCGCGCGGACGCCGTCCAGCTTGCGCTCGAAGATCCAGCCCTCGTCGGAGAACCGCCGATCGGTGAGCGTGGCCAGGGTCGGCTCGCGCCAGCCGGGGCCGGTCACGACGCCTTCAGGGCCTTCTCGAGTTCGGCGCGCGTCATCTTCGACCGGCCCTTCACGCCCTGCTCGCGGGCCAGCTTGTCGAGGTCCGCCTTCGGGAGCCCGGACAGGTCGGGCTTCTTCGCGGCCTTCTTCTTCGGCTGCTTGCCGCCGCTCTTGCGGCTCTTCACGCTCCGCGAGAGCGCCTCGAACAGGTCCACCACGTCGGCCGAGGGTGCCGGCTCCTCTTCGTGGGCGATCTCCTTGCCGGCCTCCTTGGCCTTGATCAGCTCTTCGACGCGCTTCGAGTACTCGTCGCGGTAGTCCTCGGGCTTCCACGGGGCGGTCATCTCGTCGACCAGCGCGAGTGCCATGTCGAGTTCCTTGGGCCGCGGTTTCGGCAGGTCCGGCAGCTTGCCCATGACGTCCTTGGGCTTGCGCAGGTCCGCGACGAAGTGCAGCGTGTTGAGCACCATGACGTCCTCGCCGGCGCGAACGGCGGCGAGGTACTCCTTGCCGCGCAGCACGAACTTCGCGACGCCGGCCTTCTCGCTGCGGTCCATCGCCCGCAGCAGCAGCCCGTACGCCTTGGCGAAGTCCTCTTTGGCGGGCTTGAGCCAGTAGGTCTTGTCGAAGAACCACGGGTCGATCTCGTCGAGCTCCACGAACTGCTCGATGTCGATCCGGCGCGATCGCTCGGGCGCGATCTCGTCCAGTTCGTCCGGTTCCACCAGCACGTGGTCGCCGCCGCCGACGTCGTAGCCCTTGACGATCTCGTCCTGGGTGACCTCGTCGCCGGTGCGCTCGTTGACGCGGCGGTTGCGGATCCGGTCCGACGTGCCGCGTTCGAACTGGTGGAAGTGGATCGTGTGGTCCGCCACCGCCGGGTACAGCTCCACCGGCACGGTGACCAGCCCCAGGCTCAGCGCGCCGCTCCACACCGGTCGGGCCATGTCGTCCTCCCCGCCTTCAGGCGACGTCGGTGCTGCGCCGGCCGGCCCGGTGCAACCCCAGCATGTCCAGCAGCCGCGCGCAGTCCTCGGGGTCCTTGGCCCGCGCCGCCACGGCCAGCGCCGCCTTGTGCCGCGTGCGCTCCAGCTCCGCCGAGTCCCCGCCGTCGACGAGGAGGTCCGCCACCGGCCGCAGGTCGTTCCGCTTGTCTCGCATGTTCGCTCCCCTCCGGCAATCCGTTCGCGGGCGGGTTACCCAGGATCACCGCACGCGACACAGCCGGCACCGAGAGAGCCACGGACGACCCGCTCCACTGGGCCGAACGAGTGAATTCGGCCGGCTCCGGCCGCGGACACGGCAAGGTGGTGAGACCCACGTCACAGCAGGAGGCCGGATGGGCACCCAGATCCGCATCAGCCGGGAGGACGGCTCACTGCCCTGCGAGGTCTGCGGCTTCCCGACGATGCACGTGGCCCAGGTCGTCGCCGACGACGGCACGGTGCTGGGCCGCACGCTGGTCTGCACGACGTGCCAGCGCAGCAAGCCCCGCCCGGAGCCGGCGCCCGTCGAGTCCCAGGCGCCCCCGGACGAGGTCCCGGCCGGCTGAGACGCCGGCTGGGACACGGCCGGCTCACGCTTTCGTCGTCGCCACCGCCGTCACGAACTCCGCCGCCACCTCGTGGAGCTTCCGGTTGCCGTCCTGCGACCGCTTGACCAGGCGCTGGAAGGCTTCCTCGGCGGTGATCCGGTGCGCCGCCATCAGGATGCCCTTGGCCTGGTCGATCACCGCGCGGGTCTCCAGCGCGCGGTTGAGCTGGTCGACCAGTTCGCGGGCCGCGAAGTACCGCCGCGCGCTGCGCAGGCCGATGACCACCGTCGCCGTGTACAGCTCGAGGATCTTGGTGCCCAGCTCGCTGAAGCCGTGCTCGCCGAACCCGAAGAGGTTCACCGCACCGGACATGTCCTCGTCCACCGTCAGCGGCGCGGCGAGGAAACTGGCCACGCCCAGCTGCTCGGCCGCCGTGACGAACTGCGGCCAGATGTCCCCGACCGCGCCGACGCCGACGCGGACCGGCTGGCCCGTCTCGGCGGCGCGCAGGCACGGCCCGTCCCCGATGCGGTACTGCTCGCGGTCGAAGTTCACCGCCCGCTGGTCGGTGCTGGCCACCGTCTCCGGCACCCCCTCGCGCACCAGGGTGATGCTGGCCATGTCGGCCCCCGGCACCACCTGCACGGCGTGGTCGCACACCGCTTGGAGCATCTGCCCGAGGTCGAGTTCGCTGTCCAGCATCGCGGTCAGCGACTCCATCGCGAGCGTGACTTCGTCCAACCGCGCGGTCAGCTGCTCATGGCCGCCCGTCATCCTGGTGACGCCCCTCCTTCTTCCGACAGGGCGCTCTCAACCAGGGAGGACCCGGGCGCGCGCCACTAGTGGGCCGCTAGCGCTTTAACGGGTCCAGCGCGAGATTACTGCATCCCGCCCGGGCCGGGCACGAGCGGTCACCGCCGCGGCGCGCCGCACGCCCGTTCGGAGCAACGGCGGTTGCGAGCCGTGGGCACGGGGTTAGGCTCGGTGTCACGGTTCAACCAGCAGCCGCTCGAACCCCCAGGGCGCGGCGCTGCGGCCGCGCCGCACCAGGACGGCGGCGATCGGCATGAACCTTCCTCGGGCCCGGCACCCCAACCTCCGGCTGCGCACGGCGTGGCCCGCCCCGCACGCGGTCCTCGTCACCGCACGCGGTGACCTCGACAGCGCGACGGCGGCCGACCTGGCCTCGCTGCTCTCCGACCGCCTGTGGGCGACGCCGGAACAGCTGGTCGTCGACCTGTCCGAAGTGGACTTCCTCGGTGTGGCCGGGGTCCGGGTGCTGCTGCACGCGGCCCTGCAGGCCGGGCAGGGCGGCACCGCGCTGCTCGTGGTCACCGGCGCCAACGCGGGGGTGCGGCGGGCCCTGCGGGTGACCGGGGCAGACCGGAGCCTCGCGCTGGCCGAACGCCGGCCCGCCCCTGCGCCGGCCTGATCCCGGCGTCGTGCCGTCGGCCACGCAGCAGCTACCCCCGCAGGGCCGGGAGCAGCTCCTTCTCGGCGAAGTCGAGGAAGCCTTCCTGCTGGTCACCGCCGATTTGGACCAGCGCCACGTCGGTGAAGCCCGCCTTCTCGAACTCCCGCACCGCCTCGGCGATCGGCTCGGCGTCCGGGCCGCACGGGATCGAGCCGGCGACGTCGTCCTCGCGGACGAACTGCGTCGCCCCGGCGAACCCGGCCGGCCCCGGCAGCTCGGCGTTGACCTTCCAGCCGCCGGCGAACCACCGGAACTGCTCGTGCGCGCGTTTGACGGCGGCGTCGCGGTCGTTGCCCCACGAGACGGGCAGCTGCCCGATCTTGCGGCTCGGCGCCCCGCCCAGCTTCGTCGCGTCCCACTCCTGGGACAGCTCCGCCTTCGGCTCGACGGCGATCATCGCGTCGGCGACCGGGGCGAACCGCCGGACCGACTGCGAGCCGGACACCGCGACGCCGATCGGCGTCCGCTTCTCCGGCAGGTCCCACAGCTTCGCCGAGTCGACGCGGAAGTGCTTGCCGTCGTAGTCGAAGTAGCCGCCGTCGAACAGGCCGCTGATGATCTGCACGGCCTCGGAGAGCATCTCGTGCCGGACGTTGGCCGGCGGCCAGCCGCGGCCGATGACGTGCTCGTTGAGGTTCTCCCCCGCACCGAGGCCGAGGGTGAACCGGCCGCCGGAGAGCGCCTGCACGGTCGCCGCCTTCTGCGCCACCACCGCCGGGTGGTAGCGCATGGTCGGGCAGGTCACGTAGGTCATCAGCTCGGCGCGCTCGGTCACCTGGGTGACCGCGCCCAGCACGGCCCAGGCGTAGGGCGCGTGGCCCTGCTCGTCCAGCCAGGGCGAGTAGTGGTCGCTCATGACCTCGAAGTCGAAGCCGGCCCGTTCCGCACCGGCGGCGTACCGGACCAGGTCGTTCGGGCCGGCCTGCTCGGTCATCAGGGTGTAGCCGATCCGCATCGGCGCCTCCTCTCGCATCGGCTGCTCTCGGGGGGGGGCCGGGTGGCGGAGCCCCCGGCCCGGGGCGAAGCCCCGGTTGTCACAGCTCTTGGCGTACCCCTGCACCTCGGCGGGTAACCACCCCCGGTCGTGACGTTTACGCCGTGATCAACCGGGTACTCGACGCGCGAGACGAAGGGAGCGGAAAATGCCTCAGTCGTGGAGCGGAAAGCGCGAACGCCAGTACGAGCACGTCAAGGACTCGGCCGAGGACCGCGGGGCGAGCACGAAACGGGCCAAGGAGATCGCGGCCCGCACGGTGAACAAGAACCGCGCCCAGTCGGGTGAGTCGCGGCAGGCGAGCAAGACGTCGCTGAAGGACAAGTCGCCGCAGCAGCGCGGCGGCGAGCGGTCCGGCAACCGCAAGGGCCCGGGCGGCCCGACGAAGGACCAGCTGTACAACGAAGCGAAGAAGAAGAACATCGACGGCCGCTCGAAGATGACCAAGAAGGAGCTCGAACGGGCGCTGGGCCGGTGACGAAACCCGAAATCCCTGATCACGAAGTGTCAGCATTACACCGGATGGGTAGTACCTCCCGCATGGAAGAAACTCGAAGCGACAGCTCGTTCGGCGGCAAGCCGACCGTCGACGAGCTGCTCGACGAACTCGTCGAGCTGCGGCTCCCCGCCATGGCGGAGCAGATCCCCCTGGTCCGGATGCTCACGCACGGCGTGGTCTCGCGCGCGGACTTCGGGCTGGACGCCATCGCCGACGCCAAGATGGCCGTCGACGAGGCGTGCGCGCAGCTCGTCCAGCTGGCCGAACTGGGCTCGCAGCTGCAGTGCCGCTTCCGGCTCGCCCCCGACGGCTTGCACGTCATCGTTTCGACCCGATCGAGTGATCCACGGCCGCCGAGCGATCGCACGTTCGGCTGGCACGTCTTGACGACCCTGAGCCGGTCGGTGACCGCGCACTGCGACGCGCTTCCCGGTGGGGGTGCGGGCATCGTCACGATCGAGCTGGTGCTCAACCCGGGAACGAGCGCGTGAGCAGCGAGCGAAAAACCCTCCTCCACCGCCCGGACGAATATGCCCACTGCGAGCCGCTGTTCAAGGAACTGGACGGCCTCGAAGCCGACGACCCGCGCCGGGAGGGCATCCGGAGCAAGCTCGTCACCGAGCTGCTCCCGCTGGCCGAGCACATCGCGACCCGGTTCTCCGGCCGCGGGGAGCCGCGGGAAGACCTGGTCCAGGTGGCGCGGATCGGCCTGATCAACGCCGTCGACCGGTTCGACCCCGCCCGGGGCCACGACTTCCTGTCCTTCGCGGTGCCGACGATCATGGGCGAGGTCCGCCGGCACTTCCGCGACACCGGCTGGTCCGTCCGGGTCCCGCGCCGGCTCAAGGAGCTGCACCTTTCGCTGAGCCAGGGCTCGGCGGTGCTCTCCCAGCGCCTGGGCCGCGCCCCCACGCCGACCGAGCTGGCGGAACACCTGAACCTCGACATCGACGAGGTCCGCGAAGGTCTGCTCGCGGGCAACGCCTACCAGGCGCTCTCGGTCGACAAGCCGGTGCACGACGACGCCGAGGCGTTGTCGCTGGCGGACACCATGGGGGAACCGGACCACGAGATGGCCATGGTCGAGAACCACGAGGCCCTCCAGCCCCTGCTGCAGGAACTGCCCAAGCGCGAGCGCGCGATCCTGGTGATGCGGTTCTTCGGCGGGCTCACGCAGACCCAGATCGCCGACCGCGTCGGGATCTCCCAGATGCACGTCTCCCGGCTGCTTTCGCAGACCTTGGAGCAGCTGCGCGGGAAGCTGACCGGCGAAGGCTAGCCGGCCCGGCCCCGGACGGCGAACCGCCGGGGCCCGCGGCCTCGACCGCCACCTCCCGGCACACCCGGATCGAGGGCGACACTGCCCAGGCGAGGTGCGCCGGCCGGCCGGCGTGAGCCGGGCTGGTGCCCCAGACCGACGAAGAACCGCGCCACGCGGGCTGCCGAGGCCGTCCCGCCCCGGCTGCCCGCGACCCGCAGCTCCGGAGGGGGTGCGGGGAGGGGGCTCAGCCCAGCCAGCCGGGACGCCCGCCCTTCCACAGCCGCCGCCACTCCCGCGCGAACGTCTCGCGCAGCTCCGCCGCCCGTGCCGCGTCCTGGGCGTGGAGCAGCCCGAAGGTGAAGGTGTTCTGCCCCTCGCCGTGGCCGGCGATGGCGAGGTGGTGCAGGACGTCCCGGCCGACCACGGTGTCCTGGTGCTCGCCCAGCGTGCTCTGGACGGCCTTGACGTTCTTGCGCCACTCCCGCAGCTTCTTCCCGTACACCGGCTTCACGGTGTCGGCCGCGTAGCGGGCCCGCTTGGCCTTCTTGCGGACGTCGTGCAGGGCTGTCTCCAGCTCGTCGCCGGTCAGGCCGCGGGCCGCCGCTCGGGCGCGGCTGAGCTTCTTCGCGGCCTTTCGCAGCGGCTTGCGCAGACCGGTCTTCGCGGGCTTGCGTGCCTTCGCGGTCAGCGGCGGCTCTTCCAGCAGGGCGTCCAGTTCGCGCAGCAGCTGCAGGTAGCGCTTGCCGGTCAGCACCGCCAGCGCGCGAGTCCGTCCCTCCTCGGCCTCACGGGCGAAATGACGGGTGAGGAACTGGCGCAGCGGTCCGAACACGAGCTCCGAAGGCACTTCGCCGAGCTGTTCGCGCAGCCGCTCCTCGGTGACCTCGGTGTCCCTGGCCGGCGACAGCTGGCGGCCGAGCCACTGCAGCTCGGCCACGAGGGCCGCCGTCTGCTTCTCGTCGATGAGAGAGCCGAAGGTGCGAAACGTGCTTCGCAGCTTCCGGATCGCGACGCGCATCTGGTGCACCGAATCCTCGGCGTCCAGCCGCACCCCGACGTCCGCACGGCGCAACCGGCCGTAGTGCTCGCGCACAGCCGCCAGCACGACGTCACCGGCGGACGGCTTCTTGCCGGGCCGGGGCGGCGCCGAGACGCGGTCACCGACGAGGCGGCGCAGTTTCGACGGCCACGGCGCCACCGAGGCACCGGCCTCGGCCAGCGCGCGGTCGAACTCCCCGAGCAGCGCGGGTTCGGCCGCGGGGTCCAGCTCGAGTTCCAGTTCGCGCCACTCGTCCAGCCGGGCGGTGGCACCGCCGGCTTCACCGGTCACGTGGTCGTCGGTGAGGATCGCGATGGTGCGGCCGCCCGCGCCGGCGAGCCGGTGGGCGAAGCGGTCGGTGCGCAGGTGCGCGATCGGCACCAGCTTCTCCCCCAGGGTGTACGCCCGCACCAGGCGCCGCAGCCGGCCGGGCACCTTGTGCGGGTCGCCTCCCAGCGGCAGCTGCAGTTCCTGCCGCTCGTCGGCCGACACCGGGAGCTTGAGGTGCCAGCCGGCATCGGGGCCGCCGACGCGCCGCCGCAGTGTGATGCCGCTGCGGGCCAGCCGGAACGTCGCGGTGTCGTAGTAAGACGCGTCCAGGACGTGCTCCACGGGGTCGTCCTGGGTTTCGACACCTCCGACGCCGACCAGGCGGGGCACCCCGCTGCCGGCGACGATCTCGTACTTGCGTTCGCGCTCGGTCACGCGCGACGGCGCTGCCATGGTTCGTCCTCCTCGAGGCCGGTTTGCCCGTTGAGTACCCGGCTGGCGCGCCGCCGACACGGGATTCGGCGCCGGAGCAGCGGGTATCCCATGCGGTGAACCCGAGCCCGGACCAGGAGAGTGCATGAACGGCAACCAGTCCGCAACCGACCTGACGACCGTCCTCGACGGCGACCACCGCGAGCTCGACCGGCTCTGCACCGAGCTCGAGCTCGGCCAGGGCAGTCCGGAGAACCGCAAGGACCTCGCCGATCACCTGATCGCGGAGCTGGTCCGGCACGCCGTCGCCGAAGAGCCCTACCTCGACGGCGACGGCGACCTCGCCGAAGCGGACGGCCTGATGCGGCAGCTCGAAGGCGCCGGGCCGCAGGAGACGCGGTTCGAGCGCCTGCTGGGCGGGCTGATCCGCGCCGTCCGGCGGCACGTCCGCGAGGAGGGACCCGCGGCCGTGCGCGAGATCCGGCGCACCTGTTCCGCCGACCGGCAGGCCGAACTGGGCCGGGAGGTCCTCGAGACCCGGGAAGCCGCGCCGCGGCTCCCGCACCCCGACCTCGCCGACCGGATGCCCCAGGCCGACCAGCTGTGGCCGGGGCCGGGGTTCGTCGACCGGGCCCGTGCCGCCCTGCGCGCCCCGGCATCGGGTTGAATGGGAAGCCTGCCCCTCGATCCGGAAGACAGTGAGGACCCATGAGCGTCGGCGAAGAGGAGTGGGCCCGGGAACGGGCCTGGTTCGGGCGGGACGGTGAACCGGAGCCGGGGCCGCTGGCCCGGCAGTTCGCCGACCTCACGCGGACCCTGCTCGACGTGACGCCGACCGTCGCCGGCGTGCTCAAGCTCGTCGTCGGGGCCGCGATCGCGCTCATCCCGGACGCCCACCTCGTCAGCGTCACCCTGCGGGACACCGACGGGACGTTCCACACCCCCGTCGAGACGGACCCGGTCGCCGAGCGGCTCGACCAGGTGCAGTACGACCACGGCGAAGGCCCGTGCGTGGAGTCGGCCCGCCCGGACGGCCCGGCCGTCGGCTGGTCGCGGGACCTGGGCCGCGACCCCCGCTGGCCGGCGTTCGGCCCGGCCGCCGCCCGGCACGGCTACCACTCGGTGCTGGCCACCGCCCTGCTCCCGGACGCCCGCGCGCCCCGGCTGTCGGGCGCGCTCAACATCTACTCGCGGACGCCGGGCGCGTTCGACACCGCGGCGATCGACACCGCGCTGCTGCTGGCGACGCACGCTTCCCTCGCGCTGGCCCACACCGAAGCGGTGGCTTCGGCCGAGCTGGAGTCGGCGCACCTGCGCCGGGCCCTGGACAGCCGCGACGTCATCGGCCAGGCGAAGGGCATCCTGATGCAGCGCCGCGGCATCACCGCCGACGAGGCCTTCGACGTGCTGCGCCGCGCGTCGCAGGACCTCAACGTCAAGCTCGCGGATCTGGCGACGACGCTCGCCTCCCGGCACGCCGAAGTGGATCTGCCGGCCTCCGAGGGCTGACACAGCCTGAGACACACCGAGGGCGGCACCTTCCCGGGAAGGTGCCGCCCTCGGTGTGGTGGTGCCGCCGTTACTGAGCGGAGTACGGGGACCGGTTCTCCAGCGTCGGGCTCGCAGCCGGGTACCGGCCGTCCTGGCCCGGTACCGGGGTGACCGTCGTGCCCTGCTGCTCCATCTCCGCCCGCGGCCGGGGACCGCGCTGGACGACCGCTTCGACCTCCTGCTCACCGCGGATGCGGGCCAGGACGCCGAGGGTGATCGCGTGGGCCAGCGCGAGGATCAGCAGCAGCACGCCGATCCGCCCGACCACGCCGGGCAGGTCGCTGCCGCCCATGTCGATGGTCGAGATCAGCGCCAGCACCCCCAGCGTCGCGAGGTGGAACAGCACCGTGACCAGGCGGGTCATCGAAGCGCCCGCCGCCGGGTCGCCGTAGGAGTTCTCCAGGTAGCGGCGGCCGCTGCGGTAGATGATCTGCCCGTCTATCAGGACCAGCGCAACGCCGATCGCGAGGAACGACAGGTACGCGTTCGTGGTCATGCCGGACGCTCCTTCCTGGGGGACCTTGCGGGAGGAATACCCGGCAGGTCGCGCAGGGAAACGCCCCCGTCACGCGGTGAAGGTGTCCGGGTCCGGTCCGGTGCGGCGGCCTTCGTCCAGCCGGCCGATTTCCGCCATGTCCTCGTCGTCGAGTGCGAAGCCGAACACGTCGATGTTCTGGCGCATCCGGCCGGGTGAGGCCGACTTCGGGACGACGATGTTCCCGAGCTGGACGTGCCAGCGCAGCACGACCTGCGCCGGCGTCCGCCCGTGCTTCTCCGCCAGGCCGGTGAGCACCGGGTCGCCGAGCACACCGGCCTGCGCCAGCGGGCTCCACGCCTGGGTGGCGATGCCGTGCGCCCGGTGGTACTCGCGCAGCTCCGCCTGCTGCAGTGCCGGGTGCAGCTCGATCTGGTTGACCGCGGGCACCAGGGACGTCTCCTCGGCGAGGCGGTCGAGGTGGGCGGGCTGGAAGTTCGACACGCCGACGGCGCGGGCCTTGCCCGCCCGGACGATGTCTTCGAAGCCCTGCCACGTCCGGACGAACGTGTCCTTGGCCGGCAACGGCCAGTGGATCAGGTAGAGGTCGACGTAGTCGAAGCCGAGCCGGCGGAGGCTGCCTTCGAGCGCGGTGATCGCGTTGTCGTGCCCGTGCGCGTCGTTCGTCAGCTTCGTCGTGACGAACACGTCCTCGCGCGCCACCCCGGACTCCGCGATCCCGGCGGCGACCCCGGCTTCGTTGCGGTACGCCTGTGCGGTGTCGATGTGGCGGTACCCCGTTTCCAGGGCCGTCCGCACGGCTTGGGCGGTTTCCTCGGGCGGGATCCGGAAAACGCCGAATCCGACCTGCGGGATCCGCACGTCACGCCGTTGTCCGGCGCTGTTCAACTCCAAGGTGGGAACGCCGGCAGTGGTGGTCGTCATGCGTCCGGCCTACCCGGCGGTCCCCGGACGTGAAACGCGGCGGGGCGGGTGATCCCGCCCCGCCGCGACAACTCACCCCGAACGGGTGACTCGCGGGTCCTACCGCCCCGGGCGGTCCACGTCACCGCGCCAGCCGCCGGTCTCCCGGCCGCGCTGCTCGATGAACTCCTTGAACCGCTTGAGATCGCCCTTCACACGGCGGTCGAGCACGCCGAGCTTGTCGGCGACGTTCTCGGCGAAGCCCTCCGGGTCGATGTCCATCTGCGCGGTCACCCGGGTGTGCGAGTCGTCCAGCCGGTGGAAGGTGATGACGCCGGCGTGGTCCGGACCGGAGTCCGACGTCCAGGCGACCCGCTCGTCGGGGTGCTGCTCGGTGATCGTCGCGTCGAATTCGCGCGTCACGCCACCGAACCGCGTCACCCAGTGGGTGCGGGTGGCGTCGACCTGGCGGATCTCTTCGACGCCCTCCATGAACTGCGGGAATTCCTCGAACTGCGTCCACTGGTTGTACGCGGTCGAAACGGGGACTTCCACGTCCACGATTTCGGTGATCGTGCTCATGCACTCCTCCTCGTCGATGGTCGGTTCAAATCGGCTACCCGGTGCACCGGCGGTCAAACGCGGCGCGGTTGACGCACGGCCGAGCCGGGTACACGGCGACCAGGCAAGGAGGTGTTCGGTGATCGAAGAGGTGAACAAGAAGCCGGCTTCCGACCGCTCGGTCGGCGAACTGGTGACGGACCTGACCGACGAGGTCAAGCGGCTCGTCCGGGACGAGATGCGGCTCGCGGCCTTCGAACTGCAGCGCAAGGGCAAGAAGATGGGCCTGGGCGCCGGGTTGTTCGGCGCGGCGGGGCTGTTCGCGTTCCTCGGCGCCGGCACGCTGGTCGCGGCGGCCGTGCTGGCGCTCGCGCTGGTCGTGCCGGGCTGGCTGGCGGCGGTGATCGTCGCCGTCGCGCTGTTCGTCGTGGCCGGGATCGCGGCGCTGGTCGGCAAGAAGGAAGTGGCGCAAGGGGTGCCGCCGGTGCCCGAGGAAGCGATCAGCGGCGTCCGCGAAGACGTGGACACCGTGAAGCAGGGAGTGCGGACATGAGCGGGGACTTCCCGAAGAACGCCGAAGAGGCGCGCCTCGACCGGGACGCCACCCGGGAGGAGCTCACCGAGACGCTGGAGGCGCTCGGGCAGAAGCTCGACGTCAAGGCCAGGGTCAAGGAGAACGTCGACGAGAAGCTCGACCAGGCGACCGCGAAGGTCGCCGACGTGACGAACGAGCCGACCGCGGTCAAGTTCCGCCAGGGCGCCGACGCCGTCCGCGCCAACCCGCTGCCGGTTTTTGCCGGCGTGCTGGGCCTGCTGATCCTGATCCGCCTGATCCTGCGCCGGAGGAACTCGTGAACAAAGCGCTCTACAAGCCGCTGAGCTGGGTGGTGGGTGCCCTGGGCGGCATCCTCGCCGGCCAGGTGTTCAAGCAGGTCTGGAGCCGCGTGGCCGGGGAGGACGACGCCCCCGACGCCACCGACCGCGACTACACCTGGCGTCAGGTGGTCATCGCGGCGGCGGTGCAGGGGGCGATCTTCGGTGCCGTCAAGGCCGCCACCGAACGGGCCGGCGCCGTCGGTTACCGCAAGGCGACCGGCGACTGGCCCGGAGACGACTAGCCACAGTGGACGGTGGGAGGCGGGGCCGCCGGGCGGTCACGCCTCCCGGCCGGGCTCGAGGGCCAAGCCGGCGAGCGCGGCGCCGACGCGGGGGTGGATCTTCAGCAGCACGTCGGCGCCGGTGGCTTCGAGCGAGCGGGTGACCGCGTGGCCGCCGAGCACGACGGCGAGTTCGGTGCGGGCGTTGGCCTGCAGCAGCGCGCGGACCCCGGCGCAGCTCAGGAAGGCGACCCGGGTCAGGTCGACGACCAGCCGCTCGCCGGTGGCGAGGGCTTCGTCGAGGACGCCGACCGTGGCGGCGTCGATGTCGCCGACCAGGGTGAGGACGGTGACCCCGCCCGGCCGCTCGGTCGTGGTGACGGTGAGGCCGGAAGGTTCGTAGAGCGTGCGGAAACAGTCGTACATGGCGCTCCCTATTCTCAGCGGTGCAGGGGCGCTGACCGGAGCACGTGTCTGAACAACAGCCAACCCCCCTGACCGTACGCGCCTGGGCGGGGAGGTCAACCCCGCGGGTTTCCCGGCTCCGGCCTCGGGTAATCCGTTCGGGACGCGAATCCGGCCCGGAAGGAGATCCATGCGTGTCGTGATCGTCGGCGGCGGTTTCGCCGGTTACCACGCGGCGAAGAGCCTTCGGAAGGAAGCCGGCGAAGACGTCGAGGTCGTCGTGCTGAACCCGACGGATTACTTCCTCTACCTGCCGTTGCTGCCCGAAGTGGCGGCCGGCATCCTCGACCCGCGGCGCGTCGCGGTGTCGATCCCCGAGACGCTGCGCGGAGTCCGCCTGGTCCTCGGGGTGGCCACCGGCGTCGACTTCGACGCCCGCCACGTCACCTACACCGATCCCGAGGACAACGAACACCGGATCGGGTACGACCGGCTGGTGCTGGCCGCGGGCAGCGTCAACAAGCTGTTGCCGATCCCGGGCGTCCCCGAGTACGCGCACGGCTTCCGCGGCGTGCCGGAAGCGCTGTACCTGCGCGACCACATCACCCGGCAGATCGAACTGGCCGCCGCGGCCGACGACCCGGCCGAACGCGACGCGCGCTGCACGTTCGTGGTGGTCGGCGCCGGCTACACCGGCACCGAGGTCGCCGCGCAGGGTCCCGCGTTCACCGCGGCGCTCGCCGCACGCCACCCCGAGCTGACCGGGCAGCGGATCCGCTGGCTGCTGCTCGACGTCGCCGAGCGGGTGCTGCCCGAGCTCGCCGGGCGGCTCGGCCGGACCGCCGACCAGGTGCTGCGCTCGCGCGGGGTCGAGGTCCTCATGAAGACCTCGGTCGAGCACGCCGACGCCAAGGGCGTCACGCTGACCAACGGCGACGCCGTGCCGGCCCGCACCCTCGTGTGGTGCGTCGGCGTGCGGCCCGACCCGCTGGTGGCCGGCCTCGGGCTCGAGACCGCGAAGGGCCGGCTGGTGGTCACCGAGCAGCTGAACGTGCCGGGCCGCGACGACGTGTTCGCCTGCGGCGACGCGGCCGCGGTGCCCGACCTCACCCGTCCCGGCCAGTACACCGCGATGACCGCGCAGCACGCCGAGCGCCAGGGCAGGCTCGCCGGGCGCAACGTGGCGGCGTCGCTCGGGTACGGCCGGCGGGGTACCTACCGGCACCACGACCTCGGCTTCGTCGTCGACCTCGGGGCCGGCGCCGCCGCGGCGAACCCCCTGCACATCCCGCTGTCCGGGCGCCCGGCGAAGGCCGTGACCCGCGCCTACCACCTGATGGCGATGCCGGGCAACCGCGTGCGCACGGCCGCCGACTGGGTCCTGGAGGCGCTGACCGGCCGCCAGACCGTCCAATTGGGACTCGTCCGCTCCGGGGCCGTGCCACTCGACACGGACAGCCCGGAACTCCCCCGTCGCTGAAACCCTTTCGGTGAAAGGAACGCTCATGCCCGCCGAACCCGAACCCGTCCGCTCCGAAGGCCCCGCCGTGGTGACCGCCGGGGACCCGTCGGGCGCCAAGGTGATCGTCCTCGACCCGGCGGGCGCCGCGAAGCACGACGAGCTGCCCGCGACCTGGCGGCCGCTGGCGGAAGAGCGCGCCGTGTTCTGGTGCCGCATGCCGGCCGGCGGCGCGCTGACCGAAGCCGACGACCTCCTCGGCGACGCCGGCCCGCACGATCCCGAGATCGCCGTGGTGGCGAGCGGCCCGTTCGCGGCGGAGGCGCTGCAGCTCGTCGAGCGGCACCCGGGTGCGGCGACGCACCTGCTGCTGGTCGACCCGGCCTCGGACGCGTTCCTGGCCTCCGACGACGCCCTCCAGGCCAATGACGCCTGGCTGGCCGAACACGACGACGTGGTCGCCAAGCTGCTCGAGACGGGTACGGAGGTGCGGGTGGTCGCGTCGAGCACCATGAGCCCGGAAGACCGCGTGCCGCCACCGCTGCCGCTCGGCCACCCCGACGTCGTCTCGGCGGTGCGCAGGGCGCTCGGCGGGAACTAGCCGGCCGAAGCGAGCGCGACGAAGGCCCGCACCACCGGGGACGCCGAGCCGGCCCGCCAGGCCAGGCCCAGGTCGATCCTCGGGGGCGGGTCTTCGAGCCGCCGCAGCACCACCCCGCGGCGCCGCAGCGCCCGGGCCCGGTGTTCCGGGACCGCCGCGAGGCCCGCCCCTTCGGCGACCGCGCGCATGAGCTGCTCGTCCTCCGGTTCTTCGCGGACGATCGGCGGCAGCCCACCGGGCCAGATCTGGCCGCTGATCGCGTCGTACTGGCCGGGGCCGTTCTCCCGCGGCCAGAACACCACCGGCTCGGCGGCGATCGCGGCTCGCCGGACCCGGCCGCGGCGATGGGCGAGCGGGTGCCCGGACGGCAGCGCGAGCAGGACCTCCTCGGACCCGACCACGGCGACCTCGATGCCCGGCACGGTGACCGGCGGCCGCACGAAGCCGACGTCGATCTCGCCCGCCGCCAGCCGGGCGAGGTTCAGGCTGGTCCAGCCGGTTTCCAGGGCGAGTTCGACGTCCGGGTGCCGCTCGCGGTACGCCGCGACCAGGTCGCCGGCCAGCGGGCCGGGCGCCGAGCGCGTGTAGGCGATCCGCAGCCGCCCGGCGTCGCCGCGGCCGGCCGCGGTGATCGCGCCCCGGGCCCGGTCCAGCCGATCGAGCAGGTCGCGGGCCTCGGCGGCGGCCACCCGCCCGGCGTCGGTCAACGCGAAGCGCGGGCCCGTGCGGTCGAGCAGCGCGACCCCCAGCTCCGCCTCGAAGGCGCGGATCTGCTGGCTCAGCGACGGCTGGGACACGAACAGCCGGGCGGCTGCCTTCGTGAAGTGCATTTCCTCGGCGAGCACGGCGAAGTAGTGCCATCGGCGCAGGTCCACCCAGCGATTATAAGGTCCTCCTATGATTTGATCGGGACGAAGTCTTGGACGCCCCGCCCCGCCTGCTGCTGTCCTGGATCCCGTGACCACGACCAGCGCGCCCCTGACCCGCACCGACCGCAAGCTGCTCGCCCTCGCCGCCGCGGCGGACCGGCGGCTCACCGCCCCGATGGCCGGGTTCGTCGACCTGGCCGCCGTCCGGGAAGCCGCCGAAGACCTGACGAAGGCGTTCGCACCTCTCGGCCGGATCCAGCACACGGTCGCCGCCAAGGCGTGCGGCCTGGCGCCCCTCCTGCGCTTCCTGGGCGACCTCGGGATCGACGCCGAGGTCGCGAGCCCGGGCGAGACGGCGGTCGCGGAAGCGGCGGGCCTGCGCGGCCAGCGGCTGGTGCTCGACTCCCCCGCCAAGACGACCGCCGAGCTCGCCCACGCGCTGGCCGAGGGCACGGCGGTCAACGCCGACAACTTCCAGGAGCTCGCCCGGCTCGACGCACTGGTCGGCGCGACGCCGCCGCGGTCGGTGCTGGGCCTGCGGATCAACCCGCAGGTCGGGGCCGGCCGGATCGGCGACACGAGCACCGCCACGGCGGCGTCGAAGTTCGGCATTCCGTTGCGGGACCCCGGAAACCGGGGGCTGCTGCTCGAGTCGTTCGCGCACCGGCCGTGGCTGACCCGGCTGCACGTCCACGTCGGCTCGCAGGGCTGCCCGCCGGAGCTGATGGCCGACGGCGTCGCGGCGGTGCACGAACTCGCCGAAGAGATCAACGCCGAAGCCGGGTACCGGCAGGTCACCAGCCTCGACCTCGGCGGCGGCCTGCCGGTGGACTTCACCTCCGAAGAACCCGGCCCGACCTACGCCGGCTACGTCGCGACGCTGCTGGCCCGGGTCCCGGCCCTGGCCGACGGGCGCTACGCGTTCGTCACCGAGTTCGGCCGGTCCCTGCTGGCGAAGAGCGGCTTCCTCGTGAGCACGGTGGAGTACACGAAGGTCGCCGGCGGACGGCACATCGCCGTGACGCACGCGGGTGCGCAGGTGGCGGCGCGCACGGTGCTCCAGCCGGAGCACTGGCCGCTGCGGATCGGCGCGTTCGACACGACCGGCACGCCGAAGACCGGACCCGAGGTACCGCAGGACATCGCCGGGCCCCTGTGTTTCGCCGGGGACCTCCTCGCCCGCGAGCGGCCCCTGCCGCTGCTCGAACCGGGCGACCTCGTCGTCGCCCACGACACCGGCGCGTACTACTTCGGCGCGCACTACGCGTACAACACGCTGCCGCGCCCGGCCGTGTACGGGTTCACCGTGTCGCCGCGCGGTGACGTCCGGTTCACGCCGCTGCGCCGCGCGCAGACCCTCGCCGAACTGGTCGCCGACGCCGGCGGCGAATTCCTCGGAGTGCTCCCGGCGGCCTGATCCCCGGCGTACGATCCTCCACACGCCGAGGGGAGTGCGATGGGGGTCGGTCGGGACTTGCCGCGGTTCGCCGCGCTGCCAATCGGAATCGTCGTCGCCGTCCAGGCCGTCGTGCTGACGGCATTTTCCGGGCGCTACGGCTTCCACCGCGACGAGCTGTACTTCGTCGCCGCGGGCCGCCGGCCGGACTGGGGGTACGTCGACAACCCGCCGATCACCCCGTGGCTCGCCCGGGCGTCGACGGCGTTGTTCGGCGAAACGCCCACGGGCCTGCGGGTGATCGCGACCCTGCTCGGGATGGCGACGGTGGTGGTCGTCGCGCTGATCGCCCGTGAGTTCGGCGGCGGCGGCGGTGTCCAGCTGTTCAGCGCGATCGCGACGGCGCTGTCGTCCTATGTCCTGGTCGTGTCGCACATGCTGGCGACCAACTCCGCGGACGTGCTGCTGTGGTCGCTGATCGCGCTCTTCGGCCTGCGGTTGCTGCGCACCGGCGACGGCCGGTGGTGGCTCGCCGCCGGTGCCGCCGCGGGTCTCGGCCTGGCGAACAAGTGGCTCGTCCTGCTCCTGCTGTCCGGGCTCGGCATCGGCGTCGCCATCGCCGGGCCGCGCCGGGTGCTGCGGACCTGGTGGCTCGCCGCCGGCATCGGGGTCGCCGCCGTCCTGGCGGCTCCGGTCGTGCTCTGGCAGGCGTCGCACGGCTGGCCGATGCTCACCGTGGCCGGCGGGATCAGCGAGGACGACGGCACCGAGAACCGCCTCCTGTTCGTGCCGATGCAGCTGCTCCTCCTTTCGCCGCTGCTGGTGCCGGTGTGGCTCGCCGGGCTCGTGCGGCCGTGGCGTGACCCCGCCCTGTGCTGGGCCCGCCCGCTGGCCATCGCCTACCCGGTGGTCTGCGCCGAGCTCCTGGTGCTCGGCGGGAAGCCGTACTACTCGGTGCCGTTGCTGCTGCCGCTGGTCGCGCTGGGCGCGGAACCGGCGCTGCGGTGGCTGGGCCGGGGCGGGACCCTCCGGCGGGCGCTCACCGGCGCGGCCGCCGCGGTGTGCGTGGCCGTGTCCGTCCTCGTCGGACTCCCGGTCGTGCCGGCGTCGGCGCTGAACGGCCCGCTGCTGGCGATGAACAAGGAGCCGGGCGAGCAGGTCGGCTGGCCGGGCTTCGCCGGCAGCGTCGCGGGGGCGTGGCGGCGGATCCCGGACGCCGAGCGCGACACCGCGGTCATCCTCGCCGGCAACTACGGCGAAGCCGGCGCGATCGAGCGCTACGGCCCCGAATTCGGGCTGCCGCAGCCGTATTCGCCGCACATGTCGTACGCGGACTGGGGACCACCCCCGGACCGGCTGGTCGGCCCGGTGCTGCTGATCGGCCGGGTGCGGCCCGGCTCGCCTGCGTCGAGGCTGATCACCGGCTGCCGAGCAGTCGCCAAGCACCACAACGCCGAAGGCGTCGACAACGACGAAGAAGGTGTCGTGCTTTCGCTGTGCACGCTGACGCGGCCGTGGTCGCAGGCGTGGCCCCAGCTGCGGCACTACTACTGAGCGGTTCGTCCGGTTCGCGCTACCCTCGGGCGCATGGTGGCGAGGCGCACGGCGGTGGCCGTGGTGGGGGCGGGCCCGGCCGGACTCACGGTGGCGAACCTCCTGCGGCGCGCGGGGATCGGCTGCGTGCTGCTGGAGGCGCAGAGCCGGGCGTTCATCGAACAGCGGCCACGGGCCGGGTTCATCGAGGAGTGGGCGGTCCGCGGGCTCACCCGGCGGGGCCTCGGCGAGCAGCTCCTCGCGAAGGCGCCGCGGCACGAGGAGTTCGAGTTCCGGTTCGCCGGGCAGCGGCACGTCTTCCGCTACGGCGATGTCACCGGGCAGCGGCATTTCGTGTACCCGCAACAGCTTCTGGTGACCGATCTGGTCGAGCACTACACCGGCTCCGGCGGTGACGCGGTCTTCGAGGTCTCGGACGTCGAACTGCACGACCTGACGTCGGACTCCCCCGCCGTCACGTTCCGGGCCGGCGGCGGCGAGCACCGGATCGACTGCGATTTCGTGGCCGGCTGCGACGGCGCCCGCGGCGTCAGCCAGGGCTACCTGCCGGCGGAATCGACGGTGAAAGCCCACCACGACTACGGAATCGGCTGGCTGGCGCTGCTCGCGGAGGCACCCCCGTCGGCCGACGGCGTGCTGTTCGGCATCCACCCACGCGGGTTCGCCGCGCACATGGCGCGCACGCCGGCGGTGACGCGGTTCTACCTGCAGACCGCGCCCGGCGAGACCGAGGCGGACTGGCCCGACGAGCGGGTGTGGCGGGAACTGCACGCGCGGCTGACCGTGCCCGGCGGCGAGATCATCGAGGGAAAGCTGTTCGAGAAGCGGATCCTCGACATGCACAACTACGTCGTCGAGCCGATGTCGCACGGCCGGCTGCATCTCGCGGGCGAGTCGGCGCACCTGGTCGCCCCGATCGCGGCGAAGGGCATGAACCTCGCCCTGCACGACGCTTTCCTGCTCACCGACGCGTTCGAGGCGTACTACGCGGGCGATCCGGCGCCGCTGGCCGGCTACTCCGCCGCGTGCCTGCCGCTCGTGTGGCAGTACCAGGAGTTTTCGCTGTGGCTGTCCGACATCTTCCACCACACCGCGGCCGCGGGCGAGAACCCGTTCGCGGCGCGCATCGCGGAGGCCCGGATGCGCCGCCTGCTCGGTTCGCCCGCGGCCGCGGCGGCGTTCGCGGAGCTCTACATCGGCAAGAACGCGGACTTCTGAGGCGCGGCTGACGCTGTCAAGAAGAACAAGACTGCACTTCCCGCGAGATTGCGGGCACGCTCTCCGGCATGCCGGAAATCGCCGCGGAGCAGGACCACGTGAACGTTCTTTACGCCCGCCTCGACGCGTTGCGCGAGGAGGCGGCCGCCGCCCTTGCCCGCGGTCACTCTCCGGACGTGTGGCGGGCCGAGGTGGCGCGGCTCGCGGCGATCGAGGACGGGCTGTGCTTCGGCCGGCTGGACCTGGCCGGCGGCCGGCGTGTCCACATCGGACGAGCCGGGCTGTTCGAGAAGGACAAGGCCCTGCTGGTGGACTGGCGCTCGCCCGCCGCCCGGCCCTTCTACACCGCGACCGCCGCCGAGCCGGGCGAAGTCCTGCGCCGGCGGCGGATCACCACCCGTGGCCGGACCGTCGTCGCCGTGGACGACGAACTGCTCGGCCCGGCCGGGCCGGGCGACGGGCTGGTCGGCGACGCCGCGTTGCTCGCCGCGGTGACGGCCGAGCGCACCGGACGCATGCGCGACATCGTCACGACACTCCAGGCCGAGCAGGACCGCATCATCCGGGACGGCGCCCGGGGCGTGCTCGTCGTGCAGGGCGGCCCGGGCACGGGCAAGACGGCCGTCGCCCTGCACCGGGTCGCCTACCTGCTGTACACCCACGAGTACCTGCGCACCCGCGGCGTGCTCGTCATCGGCCCCAGCCGGGTGTTCCTCGACTACATCGGCCAGGTGCTGCCCGGGCTCGGCGAGAACCGGGTGGTGACGGCGACCGTGCCCGATCTTCGTCCCGGCGTCGCGGTCACCCGGGTGGACTCGGCGGCGGAAGCCGCCCGCAAGGGCCGGGCGGACATGGCGTCCCGGCTGGCCGAGGCGGTGCGGGCCACCGTCCGGGTGCCCGAGGAGCCGATGGTAGTCGAATTCGAGCAGCAGGCCCTGCGGCTGGATCCGGCGACGCTCCGCCGGGCCGTGCGGAAGGCCAGGGAGACCGGGCTGCCGCACAACCCGGCACGGGACGTGTTCCACCGGGAGGTCGTCGCCACGCTGACCGGGGAACTGGCCGCCCGGATGGAGGCGGTGGTGTTCACCGAGACCGGCGAGGCGCTCGACGGCGGCAGTGCGGACGGCCGCCTCGGCGAGGCCGAACTGCGGGCGCTGGCCGCCGCGGGCCTCGTGCTCGGCCCGGACGACGACGACAGCCCGCGTACGCTGCTGGACGAGGTGGATCGGGAAGCGTTGCGGACGGCCCTGCTCGGCGACGCCGGCGTCCGGGACGTGCTCGACGGGCTGTGGCCGCCGTTGACCCCGGCGGAGGTGGTCGAGGGACCGTGGAGCGCCGCGGACATCCCGTTGCTGGACGAAGCCGCCGCGCTGGTCGGCGAGAGCGTGCCGGTGTTCGGGCACGTGGTGGTCGACGAAGCCCAGGAACTGTCCGAAATGGACTGGCGGATGCTGGTGCGCCGGTGCCCGTCCCGGTCCATGACCGTCGTCGGGGACCCGGCCCAGACCGGGAGCGCGGCGGGTGCCACGTCGTGGGAACGGGCCCCGCGGCCGCACCGGCTCGCGGAGCTGACCGTCGGCTACCGCACCCCGCGGGAAATCATGGAGGCCGCGGCGAAGCTGCTCGCCGCCCACCACCCGGCGTTGCGGGCGCCGACATCGGTGCGGGCGAGCGGAGAGCCACCGTGGCGCCGAGCCGCCGACGACCTGCCCGGTGTGCTCGCCGAACTCGTCGACGAGCACACCGGGGGGCAGCTGGCGATCATCGCGGTGGCGACCCGCGAGCTGGCGGCCGCCCTGTCGCTCCCGGTGCCGCCGGACCTCTCGGGCAAGGTGGTGCTGCTGACCCCGGCCGAAGCGAAGGGCCTCGAGTTCGACTCGGTCGTGATCGCCGACCCTGCCGCCGTCCTCGCGGCCGGCCCGTGCGGACCCAACGACCTCTACGTGGCCATGACGCGCGCCACCCAGCGGCTGGGCGTGGTCCATCCCGGGCCGGTCCCGCGGGAACTGCGTTCGCTGACCGAACGGCGATCTTCAGGATGACACAGCGTTAGGGTGACACAGCGTTAGGATGACACAGCGTCAGCTCCAGGCGATCTTGAACACCCAGGTGTAGCGGCCCGCCTGCCGGGCCGCGGCGGGGACGTCGATCACCAGCGAACCGTTCTCGACCGTCCAGTGCAGGTTCCCGCGGTAGCCGAGCATGGTCACCCGGTCACCGCTGCGGATCGGCACCGGCGCGTCGACGACCACCCGGCTGCCCGGCGCGGTCAGCGAGTGCACGTAGAACGCCTCGTTCTGCTTGACCGTGAACCGCAGGTCGCCGAGCTGGGCCATCCTCGACCAGTACGTCGTCCCGTAGATCGCCTCGCCGTTGACCTTCAGCCACGCGCCCGCGTCCCGCAGGTGCGTCCGCATGACGTCCGGGATCGTGCCGTCGAAGTCCGGGCCGATGTCGAGCAGGAAGTTGCCGTTCTTCGAGACGATGTCGACGAGCGTCCGGACCACCTCCTCCGCCGTCATGTACCGGTCGTCGGGGGTCGCGCGGTTGTAGCCGTAGGAGAACGGGTCGAGGCCCCGGCTCGCCTCCCACTTCGCCACCACGGTGTTCGGGTACGTCGTGTACTCCGGCGTCGTGAAGTCGTGGTCCGGGATGCCGCCGCGGTCGTTGTAGGTGACGTCCTTGGGGCGCTTGCGGTTCTTCGCGTGGTTGAAGTACTCCGAGATCACCGCTCGGCTGTCGTTGACGCCGCCGATGTCGAACCACAGCACGTCCGGGTCGAACTCGGAGATCAGCTCGAGCACCTGCGGCGCCTGGTAGTCGCGGACGAAGTCCTTCCCCGCGGTGTAGCCGGTGTAGGGCAGCGACGCGCCGGTGTAGGGGTTGCGCGGCGCGTGGCCCATCCACGGGTTGTCGGGGTTGAACCATTCCGGCAGCGAGAAGTACAAGCCGTTGCGCAGCTGCGGGGTGTACTTCCGCGACGCCGTGAAGAGTTCGTTGACGATGTTGCGCTTCGGGCCGAGCTTGACGGAGTTGCGGTCGCTGACCTTCGTGTCCCACAACGCGAAACCGTCGTGGTGCTTGGACGTCAGGACGTAGTACTCCGCACCCGCGTCCGCGATGAGGTTCAGCCAGCTGCGGGGGTCGAACTTCGCTGCGGTGAAGAGCGGGATGAAGTCGTCGTAGGTGAAGTTCTCGCCGTACTTCTGCCGGTGGTAGGCGTAGGTCGCGCCGTTCGGGTCCTGCTGGTTCTGCCAGTACCACTCCGCGTACTGCTGCCCCACCGGCGCCCACGCGGGCACGGCGTACACGCCCCAGTGGATGAAGATGCCGAACTTGCTGTCGTTGAACCAGTAGGGCGCGCGGTGCGTCGAGAGCGACGCGTCGGCCGGCCGGAAGTCCGGGATGCCGAGGGTGATCGGGACCTGCTGCGTGGCGAGCGTGCCGCGGCCGGCGGTGACCCGGATCTGGCCGTTCGTGGTGGTGCCGGGCGGCACGGACGCGTTGGGGGCGAGGCCGAGCCGGACCGTCGCCTGTTCCCCCGGCGCGAGTGCCCGGACGGTCGCGGGCACGACCGTCCGGCCGCCGGGGACGTCGACGGTGACGCTCACCCGGTCGCCCGCGCCGAGCCACACGGTCCCGGCGTTGACGATGGTCGCTTCGGCGGCCTGGGGCCCGCCGTCGGTCAGCAGGTTCGCCGACGAGCGGCCGTCGAGGATCAGCGCCGAGCGGCCCACCGCGACCGGCTGGAGGGTGAGCGCGAAGACGTGCAGGCTGGCGACGTTCGGTGCGGGGTTCGCCGTCGTGGGCAGGGTCAGCGCGACGGCTTCGCGGGCCGGGTCGATCCAGACCTGGCCGGTGGCCACGGAAACCGGGTTGTTGTCGACGACACCGCCGGGCGCGTAGCGGAACGGCGAGACGAGCGCGCCGCTGCCGGTGTACCAGTCGGGGCCGGACAGGGAGCCGGTGCTCGTGCTGCCGTCGGCGTAGTGCACGGTCGCCGGGCCGCCCGCCGCGCCGTAGCTGCCGGCGACCAGGAAGTACGCGACGAAGTAGCGGCCCTTCGGCAGGTCGATCCGCTGCCCGGTGGCGGCGATGTTGTTCTTCGCCCCGGCGGCCGCGGAACCGAGCTTGAACGGGACGCCGCCGGCGGTGACGGTCTGCCCGGCCGGCAGGTGCTCGGCCGGGAAGGTGTAGCCGGACCCGTCGAAGTCGCCGCCGGTGGCCGACGCGCTGTCGATGCCATCGTTGGTGAACCAGGGATCGAGGGCCACCGGGACCGGCGGCGGGGGCGGGACGATCGGGGTGTCGGCGCGGTCCGGGGCGGCGTCCACGGGGATGGCGGCGCCGGCGGGGGTACGGCCGGCCGCGCTGAGCGCGACGGCACCACCCAGGGCGATGCCCAGAGCTTGGCGGCGGGGGAAGGTCGGCACTGAGCCTCCAGGGATCGGATGACTACGGCGGGATCTCGACAGAGTTCGTCCTCATGACGCTCATCTGGCGCTGGCGGAACTGATTCATCCGATGAATGAGCCTGCTTGCTGGCCTCCGCCGTGTCAAGGGGCCAACTGGCCTGATCGTGGTGAACCGTGCTCGTGTTCGCCGCGTATCCCTAGGTAACGAGCTGCAGCCCTCGCCGCCAGAAGCCAGCCGCACCGAAAGGCCAGACCGATGTCCACCGACCCGAACGCGCTGAGCCGCCGCGCGATCGCCATGCTCAAGGCGATCGCCGACGGGCGCGCCGAGATCCGCTGCAGCTGCGAACCCGACCTCCGCGTGGACGGCCTGTCGTGCTGCGACCAGAACACCGCCCACGACCTCGCCCGCGCCGGGCTGGTCAGGGCCACCCGGCTCGTCGCGCCCGGCCAGTGGGCCCCCGCCGAACTGACCGACGCGGGCCACCGGGCCCTGACCGGATTTCCCGCCGCCGCAGCTTGAGCCTCCCGCTCGACGCCGTGAAGGCCACCTCCAGGACACAGCGTCCCCGAGGTGGCCTTCACGGCTTTTCGGTGCCGGACGGAAGAGAAACCTTCGGCCTGCGCTGAACCGGGCCGGGCCGGCGGCCGTGCTTGGGGTGAGGGCGTCTCGCACACGCCCTCCGGGGTCACCACGACGCAACGATCCGGGCCAGCCTCCGCCCGATCGGGACCGGGTAACCCCGGCGAGCGGCCGTCGCGGCAACGGCCACCTCGCGCGGGCCCGTCCGGCATCCCCAGAATCCCGGACGGGCCCGCCCCGGCCCCGCTTCTGTCCACCGGCACTGTTGTCCACCGGCACTTCTGTCCACCGGCACTGTTGTCCACCGGCACTGTTGTCCACCGCGACTGTCCAATGTCACCTGATCAGCGGTCGCCGCTCCCGCGGATCACGGGCAACTGTGGGGACATGCGACGTTTCGTGGCCGTGAGCGCGGCCGTGCTGGCGGGAATCGGCCTCCTCACGACGTCCGGCAGCGCGAACCCCGAAAGCGCTGCCCCGCTGCTCGCCGAGCAGGCCGGCGGCTGGGCCGGTACGTGGGCCACGGCGCCCGCGGCCGGCGTGGCGAACACCCCGGACGGCTACCCCGGCTACTCGATCCGCAACGTCGTGCACACCAGTGCCGGCGGCGACCGCACCCGCGTCCACCTGTCGAACGCCTTCGGTGCCGCTCCCCTGACCTTCGGCCACGTCACCATCGCGGTCCAGCGCACCGGACCGGACGCCGTGCCGGGCACCCTGCGGTCGCTGGCCTTCGGCGGCGCCGCGAGCGTCGTGGTGCCGGCCGGCGCCGAGGTCGTGAGCGATCCGGCCGACCTCCGGGTCCCGGCCGACGCCAATCTGCTCGTGACGACGTACGTGCCGGCGAAGTCCGGGCCGGTGACCTATCATCCGCTCGCGATGCAGACGTCGTACTTCACGCGCAACGGCGACTTCGCGGCCAGCGAGTCCGGCGCCCCGTACACCGAGCAGACTTCGGTGTGGCACTACGTCACCGGCGTCGACGTCCAGGGTGGGCACCCCGGCTCGAACGCACGCGCCTCGATCGTGACACTGGGCGACTCGATCACCGACGGATACGGCTCGGCCACCGGCGCCAACCACCGCTGGCCGGACTACCTCGCCGACCGGCTGCACGGCCGCTACGGCGTGCTCAACGCCGGCATCAGCGCCAACCGGCTGCTGCTCGACGTGCCCGGCTCCAGCGCCGGCCAGAACGCGCTCTCCCGCTTCGACCGGGACGTCCTGAGCGTCGGCGACGTGCGGGCGCTCATCGTGCTGGAGGGCATCAACGACATCCAGCAGGAGCCGCACCAGACCGACCCGGCCGCGATCACCTCGGCGTACCGCCAGCTGGTCACCCAGGCGCACGCCCGCGGTATCCGGGTGCTCGGCGGCACGCTCACGCCGTTCAAGGGCTGGCGGGTCTACGACGACACCTTCGAAGCGACCCGCCAGGCGGTGAACGCGTTCATCCGCACCGGCGGGGTCTTCGACGCCGTCATCGACTTCGACGCGGCGCTCCGCGACCCGGCCGACCCCCTCCGGCTGCTCCCGGCCTACGACTCCGGCGACCACCTCCACCCGGGCGACGCGGGCTACGAGCGGATGGCCGCCGCCGTCCGGCTCGACCGGCTCTGATCGCGCGGGATGAACAGCACCGCGACCAGGCTCGCCACCGCCACCGCCACGAGGTAGAGCGACACCGAAAGCGAAGTGCCGGTGGCCGCCTGCAGCGACACCGCGATCGACGGCGCGAAGGCGCCGCCCAGCACCGCGCCCACGGCGTATGAGAACGAAGCGCCGCTGTAGCGGTAACGCGGCTCGAACAGCTCCGCGAACAACGCCGACTGCGGTCCGTAGGTGGCACCGAGACCGATGTTGAGCACGATCACCGCCACGAGCAGCCACACCGTCGCGCGCGTGTCCACGAGCAGGAAGAACGGGATCGGCCAGACCACCAGGAGCACCGATCCGGCCAGGTACACCGGTTTGCGGCCCACGCGATCGGACCACGCGGCGGCGACGAGGATGCTGACCAGCCACGTCACGCTGCCGACGATGACGACGACGAGCAGGGTGGTGCGGTCGATCTTGAGCACCGAGGTGCCGTAGGACAGCAGGTACGCCAGGAAGATGTAGCCGATGGCGGTGTTGGCGATGAAGCTGCCGGACGCCACCAGCAGCGCCCGCGGCCGCTCGCGCAGCACGTCGACCATCGGCCGGCTGCTGCGCTCCTCCGCCTCCCGCAACCGCGAGAACACCGGGCTTTCCTCGATCCGCAGCCGGATCACCAGGCCGATGCCGACGAGCACGATGCTCGCCAGGAACGGCACCCGCCAGCCCCACGCGGCGAACTGCGCGTCGGTCAGCGTGCGGCCGAGGACGAAGAACATCAGCTGCGCCAGGATCAACCCGGCCGGGACGCCGATCTGCGAGAACGCGCCGTACCGGCCGCGGCGGTCCTCGGGCGCGTGCTCGACCGCCATCAGCGCCGCGCCGCCCCATTCGCCGCCCGCGCTCAGCCCCTGCAGCAGCCGCAGGACGAGCAGCAGGACGGGCGCCCAGACCCCGATCGCGGAGTACGTCGGCAGCAGCCCGACGCCGACGGTGGCCACGCCCATCAGCAGCAGGGACAGCACCAGCATCGCCTTGCGGCCCACGCGGTCGCCGAAGTGGCCCCAGAGGATCCCGCCGACCGGGCGGGCCAGGAACCCGACCCCGAGCGTCGCGAACGCGGCCAGGGTCCCGGAAGCGGGCGACAGCGTCGTGAAGAACAGCTTGCCGAACACGAGCGCCGTCGCCGTGCTGTAGATGAAGTAGTCGTACCACTCGATGGTGGTCCCCACCGCGCTCGCCACGGCGACCCGCCGCAAGGGCCGGGCCGAGACCGCGCGGCCGCTCACGAGCCGGCTAGTGCGGCTGCCGGGACCAGGTCGTCCACGAGCAGGTCCATCAGCAACCCGTCGTGCCAGTTGCCGTCCGGACCGCGCTCGTAGGACCGCATCGTGCCGACCGGGCGGAAGCCCAGCGACCGGTAGAGCCGGATCGCCGCCTCGTTGCCGGCCGCGGGGTCGATCACCAGCCGGTGGTGCCCCCGCTCCGTGAACAGGTACCCGGCCAGCGCGCGGATGGCGTCCGCGCCCAGGCCGCGGCCCTGGAAGTCCGGGTGCACCGCGATGTCGATCCCGGCGTGGCGGTACTGCGGATCGGCCTCCTCGAAGGCCAGTTCGATGCCGATTACGTCGTCATCGTGTTCGATGGCGTAGGTCGTGGTGCCTTCGTCGGGGTCCAGCAGATAGGACACCTGGGCGGCCACCGGCTCCTCGGCGTCGGCCCACCAGCGGGCGACTTCGGGGTGCGACAGGATCTCCTCGAACCGGGCGGCGTCCGGGGCGGCAGCTGGCCGCAGCCGGACACGGCTTCCGGTGATCAGGCCGGTCATCGGCCCAGTGTCGCCCGCCCGGGCGCCCGCTGTCGAGACCCCGAACGGACCGCTCAGGCGTACACCGTGATGACGTCCTGCCCGGCATCGGCCACCTTGCGCAGGGCGGTGAGCACCGCGTCGACCACCTCGGCGTCGTCCTCGTCCAGGTCGCCGGGCCGGTCGCCCCCCGCCTTCGCGAGGGCTTCGGCGAGCTCGTCGGCGAGCACGAACCCGACCATCGGGTAGTCGGTCCAGACGATCCCCTCGAGGTTGCGCGAGAGCAGGTGGTCCGCCACGTCGGCGCCCAGCAGCCCGGCGAGCACGTCGTCGAACAGCTCCTCCCGGAACCGGTCGCCGCCCGCGGAGGTGTGCCCGGTGCGGCCGGCCTCCTCGCCCATCGCCAGCGCCGTGCGCGCGACGGTGTCGGCCACCTCCGGCGTGGGTTCGCCGCCACCCGCGTCGCGGAACGCCGCCACCACCGGGTCGGCGGCCACCCGCGCCCGGAACTCGGCCGCCGACGCGGCGCGGAAGACCAGCTCGTAACCCATGCGCTACTCCCCGTACCCCGGCGTCACCTTGACGACCGCCTTGCCGTCCGGGCCGACCGTCGTGTTGACCGGAACGTACTTGACCGGCGGATGGCCGTTGTGGATGGCGTTCCAGATCGAGGTCCCGACCTCGCCCCGGCCGTCGTAGGTCGCGTTCTCCGGCTTGCTGTTCTTCATGTTCGCGGCGACGTCCTTGAGGTATTCCGTGCTGCCCTGGTCCATCCGGTGTTCGTTGGGCCGGTTCGCGGGGGGCACCGGGGCGCCGGTGTCCGGGTCGAACTTCTGCACGCGGCCGTGCATCGGGCCGCCGGTCAGCGTCGACCCGTTGCCCTTCGCCTCGACGACGTGCATGGTCTTGCCGTCCCAGTAGGCGACGTCGGCGACGTTGTTGCCGTTGAAGGCGACCGCGTTCGGCCACGGCTCGCCCGGCTTGGTGCCGTACTTGCCCGCCGGCAGCGGGTTGGCCTTCGTCGGCGTGATCATGTCGAGGTCGTCCTTGCCGGTGACCTTCTTCAGGTAGTCGTGGGCACCGGCTTCGCCGACGTCCTCGGACCGCTTGACCTTCGTCTTGCCCTCGGAGTCCTTCAGGCGCCTGCCGAGCGGGTTGTTCGGGTCGTCCTTCGGGAAGTTCTTGTACTTGTCGATCGCCGGGTCCTTGAGGTCGTCGTTGACGATGTCCCCGGGCTTGAAGTCCTGGCCGGTCTTCGGCTTCTTGTTCGAGCCGGAGCCGGACGCGTTCGTCGAGTCGTCCTCGGACCGCTGGCGCTTCGGGGGCGCCTTGTCGCTGACCTTCCCGCACGGGGACACCGTCGGCGTGAGCCCCAGCGGGTCGGCCGCGAGGAGCGGGTTCGCCACGTAGGCGACCGGGTTCGGGGCGGGCTCGAGACCCAGCGGATCCGGGCTCAGGTACCGCCCGGTCGCCGGGTCGTAGTAGCGGTAGACGTTGTAGTGCAGCCCGGTTTCCGCGTCGCGGTACTGGCCGGGGAACCGCAGCGGCGTGCCGGCCGGGTCCGCCGGCTCTTGAGGTGTCACCGGCGCGCCCCACAGGTCCGCCTGGCCGCGCCACAGCAGCGTGCCGGCCGCGTCGACCAGCTCGATCGGCGTGCCCACCTGGTCGGTGACGACCGTGGCCAGCCGGCCGGAAGCCAGCTGCGCCAAGGGCTTCCCGTCGTCCGGGTGGTACTCCCAGGTGGTGACCCGGGAGCCGGCCTGCTCCTCGACGAGGGTGGTGCCGTCCCAGGCGAACAGCACCTGCTCGGCCACCACCGGGGCACCGCCCGGGCCCGCGGCGATCCGCTGCTTCGCGGTCCGCCGGCCGAGCGGGTCGTACCGGTAGCGCCACTGGCTGCCGTCCGGCGTGACGACGCCGGTGAGCCGGCCGAGGGCGCTCCACGTGTAGTGCCAGACCGCGCCCGAGGCGTCGCGGCGGGACACGAGCCTGCCGTGGGCGTCGTACTCGTAGGCTGCCCGCTGGTGATCGGCGCTCTGGTGATTGGCGCTCTGGTGATTGGCGCTCTGGTGATTGGCACTGTCGGATGCGGTCAGCCGGGTGCCCGTGTAGAAGCGGCGTTCCCGCGCGGTGCCGGTGATGTTGCCCGCGCCGTCGTAGCGGTAGTGCTCGGCGCGGTTCGGGCCGGTGACCGCGGTGACCCGGCCGGCGGCGTCGAGCTGGTAGCGCACCGGGCCGGTCACGTCGTCGTCGACGCCGGTGAGCTCGCCGTCGGGCCGGTAGTCGTAGCCGCGGGCATGCACGCGCCGCCCGGCGACCGTCACGGCCTGGCCGGTGAGGCGCTCCCCCGCGTAGGCCTGTTCGAGCACGACGTCGCCGAAGACGCGCCGGGTTTCGGCGCCGCCCTCGTGCCCGAAGCGGATCGACTGGCCGGCCGTCTCCAGCGCCACCGGGACGCCGTCCGGGTCGAACCGCCACAGGCTGTCCACTCCGGACGGTGTGCGACGGTGCACGAGGTGGTTTTCGTCGTCGTAGCCGAAGGAGACGGTCCGGCCGTCGACGGTGTGGGCGAGCACGCGGCCCTGGTCGTCGCGCTCGATGTCCACCCGGGACTCGGCGTTCGCCGCGCCGGCGAGCCGGCCGACCGGATCGTGCGCGAACGTCGTGAGCTCGTCGGCCGTGCGGCGCGAGATGACGTTGCCGAGCACGTCGTAGGCGTACTCGACGACCAGGCCGCCGGACTCCGACCGCACGAGCCGTCCCGCGGCGTCGTGGGTGTAGCGGGTCACCCGGCCGTCGAAGTCGGACTCGGCGGCGAGGCGCCCGGCCGGGTCGTAGGTGTAGTGCCAGGTCAGCCCGGCCGGGTTGGTCACCGCGACCGGCCGCAGCTCGGTGTCGTAGGTGTACACCGTGCGCGCGCCGGTCGGATCGGTCACCGCGGTCAGCAGGTCGAACGGGCCGTACTCGCGGGCTTCGGCCTGGCCGAGCAGGCCGGTGTGGCCGAGTTCGTTGCCCTGCCGGTCGTAGCGCCAGACCTCCTGGGCGCCGGACGGCGTGGTCCGGGCCAGCAGCTTACCTTCGACGCTCCAGCGCAGCGCGGACCGGCCGCCGGCGGCGTCGACGACGGCCTTCGGGCGGCCGAACAGGTCGGTGCCGGCCCCGCGCTCGCGCAGCTCGGCGGCGGTGGCCGCCGCGGTGCCCGGCTCGTCCGTGCCCGGTGCTTCTTCGGCGGAACCGTCGGCGATGCCGGGCAGCGTGGTGTACGGATCGGGTGCGCTGCCGGCCGGGTAGTGGCGCCGCCAGACGCGGCCGCCGGCCTCGACCGCGATGTCGAGGGCGCCGTCGAGGTGCCGGGTGAGGGCGACGCGGCTGCCGTCGGGCCGCACGACCGCCCGCAGCTCGCCGGCTTCGCCGTGCTCGAACAGCGTCGTGTGGCCGAGCGGGTCGGTCCGGCTCAGCATGCGGTCGTAGCGGTCCCAGGTGTACGCGGTGACCGCGCCGAGCGGGTCGACATCGCGCACGAGCTGGCCCAGCTCGTTGAAGTGGTGTTCGCTGGTGTGACCGAGCGAGTCGGTGAACCTCGTGACGCGCTGAGCCGGGTCGTAGGCGAACCGGCCGTCGAGGAAACCGCCGTCCCCGACGGTGACCACGCAGCGCCCGGCCGCGTCGTAGACGTAGCGGTACCAGACGCCGTTGCGGTCGTGCCAGCCGGTGATCCGGCCGGCGTCGTCGTATTCGAACCGGACCGGGGTGTCCGACGAGTCGACCACGGCGACGAGCCGCCCGCGTGCGTCGTAGTCGTAGCGCACGGCGCGGACGCGGTAGCCGGTGTCGCCGTCGACGACGTCCACCGCGACCACGCGGCCGCGGTCGGTGGTGAGCGCCACCTCGTAGCCCGCCGAGTGCGTCAGGCGCGACGGTTCACCGGACGGCGTGTAGGCACACGAAAGCACGGCGCCGCCGGCGTCTTCGACCTGCTGCAGCGGCTGCAGCGCGCCGCCGCGGCCGGGCAGCGGCGCGAAGGTGAGCGTGCGCCGGGCCAGGGGGTCGTGCAGCGTGTAGCCGCTCGGCGTGCGGGTCAGCGGCCGCCGCGGTCCTTCCAGCGGCAGCACCGGGACGCCGGGCTCGGCGTGCGGGTACACCAGGATCAGGCCGTCGGCGGAGAAGTAGCAGACGTGCTCGTCGTCGAGCTCGAGCCGCTGGTCCACAGTGGACGTCCACGTCGGACCGAACCACAGCCCGGCCCGGTAGGACGAGACGTGCGTGCGGTCGAGCACGAGCGGGAGGGGATCCGGCAGCTCGAGGTCGCGCTGCTCCAGCACGACGTCGCCGTTCGCGACGTCGACCGGGTCGGACTTGCAGACGCGGTCGTCCGGGCCGACGCCGCGGTCGCGCGGGTTGTCCGGCTTGTTCGACGAGCCCCCGCCTTTGCCGCCGTCGCCCTTGCCCGCGCCCGAGGGCGTGGTCGAGCCGCCGGGGGCCGGGTTGTCGTCGGGGCCCTTCGACGCCGGCGGCGGATCGGTCTTCGGCGGTGGATCGGTCTTGGGCGGCGGGTCGCCCTTCGCGCCCGCCGCGCTGGTGCTGTCGCCGCCCTTGGGTGGTGGGTCGGTCTTCGGGGGCGGTCCGTCCGGGTCACCCTTGCCCTTGGGGCCACCGATGTCCTTCGGACCGCCCTTGATGTCGGCGTGCTTCGGCGGCGGCGCGGCCTTGCCCGGCTTGATCTTCCGCAACGCCTTCGCCGCATCCGCGAACAGATCACCGGCTCGCTTGAGGAGCGGAATCAGCGCCTTCAGCGCCGTCACCAGCCGCTTCACCAGGTCCGCGATCTTCGACGCCGTCTTCGCCACCGCATTGATCACCTGCGGCACAACCCACGTCATCCCGATGCCGAGGGTGAACAGCACCTGCAGCGCCCAGCTGATCAGGTGCCCGACCAGCTCCGCGATGATGTCCCGCACCAGCGCGCGCACCGCGGCGACGACCTCGCCCGCGGTCTTCACCCCGCTGGACGCGCCTTCACAGCCCTTCTGCGCCGTCTCCAGCAACGTCACGGTGTCCTGGGCGCGCTGCCGGTAGGTGTCCGCGGCGGCACCGGTCCAGGACACGGTGTCGGCCTTGACCATCCCGGTCAGGTCCTCGCCGATGCTGCCCAGCTCGGCGGCAACGTTCTTCCACGTCTCGGATTGCGCGGCGATCTCGTCGGCGTTGCCGGTGAGGCCGTTCAGGGCTTCCTTGAGCGGGCCGACGTGTTCCATGAGCCAGCCGACCCCGGCGGCGAGAATCGCGCCGAACGGGTCCATCGCCATCGACAACGCGTCCAGCGCCGTCCCGACGGCCCCGAGCGCCACCGACGCCCAGTCCCCGCTCTCGATGGCCGACTTCAGGTCGTTCGCCGACTCCAGCAGCGAAATGCCCGAATACGCCTTCGTGGAATCCTTCGTCTCCGCCACCAGCGGATTCACCACGGATTGTTGTCCTCATCGTCGGCGGTGGCGGGCCGCCGCGGCGGCGTCGGCGGGGTTCCGGGGGCGGGCGGGGCGGCCGCGCCGCCCGACGGGACCGGTGGCACGGGAGCGGGCGGGACAGGCGGCTGCTCGTCCGGTTCGTCCGGGTCCGGGAACCGGCCGCGCAGGGAGTCGAGCAGCGCGCCGCGGGTCTCGGGGTCCTCGTCGCCGAGCCGCTCGGCCATCACGCCGGCGACGCGGTCGGCGATCCCGGACTGCGCCCGGCGCATCGTCGTCAGGATCTGCCGCGACAGCTCTTCCAGGGGGAACGACTTGACCTTGTTCGAGAACGTCAGGTCGGTGACCGTGCCGTCCGCGCCGACGGTCACGCTGACCGCCCCGTCGGAGCTGGTCGCGGTCAGCCGCAGCCGTTCGGTCTCCTCCTGGGCCGCCTGGTAGCGCTCGGCCTTCGCCGCGAACCCGGCCGCCCAGTCGTCCATCCGGCGGATCGTCTCGTCGGGGTCCCGCATCAGGTCCCCCAGCCCGTGGGGCCCCGTCATGACCGCACCTTCTCTTCCACCGTGCGCGAAGACGACGCGAGCTGACGCTCGAACGGCTGCGCGTTGCCCTCTTCGCCTTCGCGATAGGACTTCGCGGCCGACGTGACGTTGTCGGCCAGCCCGCGCACGCCTTCGATCGACGCCGTCAGCGCGTCCTTCGCCTCCTCACCCGTCGGCCGGATGATCGGCGGGAGAAACGCGCACAGCAGTCCGTAGGCGTGGTCCGACATCGCCGTGTCCGCCGCCGAGCTCGCCGTGTTGAGCCGGTCCACCAGGCTCTCGACGTGACTCGCGTGCGCGACCAGGTCATCCGGTTCGACCTCGAAGCCGGGGGCCGTCATGCCGTCACTTCCAATCCTGGTTCTTCCAGTCCCCGATCACCGGCGGCGCGACCGCCTCTTCGCCGGCGAAGAAGTTCGGGTCGTCGCTTTCGAGGTAGTCGGCGGCCTTGTGTTCCTTGTCGTCTTCCTTCTTGCCGCCCTTGCCGGCGCCCATGCCGCCCATGCCCGGCGATCCCGCGGCGCCGGCCGCACCGCGGCCCGACGTCGCGTTGCGCGCGGCCGCCGCTTCGGCTTCCGCGGCCGCGCCCGAGGCGGCACCACCGCTCAGGTTGCCCGCACCCGTGCCGCGCACGCCGGCACCGGCTCCCCCGGCCCCGGAGCCGCCGCCGATCCCGCCGAGCGAGCCACCGCCGGCGCCCCCGCCGCCGCCCAGGCCGCCGAGCCGGCTGGCGATGCTTTCGCCGTTGATCCCGCCGCCGCGCCCGATGGTGGGCATCTTGGCGCCGCCGGGCGTGTTGAGCCCGCCGGTGCCGGTGGGCAGCCCGGTGATCGGGTCGATGCCGGGCGGGGTGAACCCGGGGATCGGGCCGCCGCCGCGGACGGTGCCGCCGCCCCCGCCGGAGATGTCCGGGATGTTCGGGATCGACGGCGGGGTGAACCCGCTGCCGCCGGTGCCCCCGCCCCCGCCGATGCCGGACGGCGTGAAGCCCGACGACGACGTCGAGTCGTCGAAGTGCGGCAGCGACGAGCCGGGGATGCCGGCGCCGCTGAAGTTGCCGCCGGCGGGCGTGTCGGGGACGTCGAAGTTCGGCGGGGTGAAGCCCGCGCCGCCCCCGCCACTGCCTGGGATGCCACTGCCTGGGATGCCGCTGCCTGGGATGCCGCTGCCTGGGATGCCACTGCCGGAGAAGCCGGAGCCGCCGCCCGGAATGCCGCTGCCCGGGATACCACTGCCGGGGGCGCCGCTGCCCGGGATACCACTGCCGGGAATGCCACTGCCGGAGAAGCCGCTGCCGCTGCCGCCGCCCGAGCCGTCGCCGGCACCCGGGATGCCGCTGCCGGAGAAGCCGGAGCCACCGGCGCCCGGGCCGTCGCCGGGGATGCCCGCACCGCTGCCGCCCGCGCCGCCGCCGAGCGCCGCGGCATTGGCGTCGAGCGGGGTCTGCGGGGTCACGCCGTCCAGCGCGGTCCGCGCCATCAGCGGCTGGTCGGCACCACCACCCGCACCGGAGCCGCTGCGCGCGACGACGTTCTGCCTGGTCGCCGTGGCCGTCGGCAGCTTCGGCGGGGCCGGGAACCGCGGGGTGGCGACCGCGCTGCCGATGGTCTCGTCGTACTGCGTCATGATCTGCGCGGCGTGCTCCCGCGCGGCCTGCTGCGCCCGGTAGGTCTGCATGGCTTCGCCCGCGGCCGACGCGTACTGCACCGGGTCGGTCATCGACATCAGGCGCTGGTTGGTCGACTGCAGGTCGAACTGCACCGGCGGGTTCGCGACCATCTGCCGCTGGGTCTCGTTGAGCGCCTGGGAGTGGATCTCCTGCTGCCGGCCGGCGAGCGTGGCGCCCTGCGCGGTCGCGCCCAGCCACTTGCCGACGCCGGCGAGGTGCTCGCGGACGGCGTCCCCGGCATCGCCCTGCCAGTTGTCGGTGCTGGCGTTGATGGCGTCGGCGAGGGTCTTCTGGTGGGTGCCGAGGTCGTTGCCGACGCTCACCCATTCTTCCGAAGTTTCCGCGACGGTCGCCGGGTTGGCGTCCAGGGTGATGGCTTCGTTCATCTGTTCGTGGCTGGCATTGTTCCACAGCGTGCGCGGCGCCCCGCCGGTTTCGCGCATGGCGAGGCCCTCGTCGAGGCCGTGTTTGGCGTCGGCGAGGTGCTGCTGGTAGAGCTCCTGGATCTTCCGGTCGCGCAGCACGGGGTCGACGACGGGACCGAGCCAGCCGCGCCGGATCTCGTCGTCGACCTGCCTGGTGGCCATCTCGCGGATCTGGTCGCCCGACGGCGAGTTGTCCGTGGTCAGCGGTCCGACGTAGTACTTCGACGACGAATCGGCGGTCACGTCGTAGAGCGGACTGCGCGGGTTGTAGTCCGGGGACGACGGGTCCGAGACGGACTCGGCGGTGGGTGCCACGGTCTCCCTCAGCTCTGGTCGGCGGTCGGGAGCGAGGTCAGCGTCGTGCGCGTGGTCTCTTCCCGGGACTTGTAGTTCTTCTTGGCCAGCCGGATGGCTTCGATGTAGGTCGGGAACTCCTGCCGCGCGGCCTGCAGCTGGGTGACGAGGCCGTGTTCGTCGGCGGCGGTGCTGACCATGTGTGCGGACACCCACTGGCCGGTCGCGGTCCGGCTCATCGCCGGCGCGTCGTGCAGTCGCTGCAGGTTCGCCCAGCGCTGCTCGAGCGACTCGAGCACGCCTTCCAGCGCCTCGATCAGCTGGTTGCCCGTGGTGTCGTCGATGGCGAAGCCACCGCTCTGGGCAAGCCGCTTCAGCTGCGCCCCGGCGAGCCCGACCCGCAGGGCGGCCATCGTCTTGGCCTCGGGGGTCGCGGCGGTCTGCATCTGCACGGCGGCCTGGAGAGCCTGCGTCGTGGCCGCGGTCTCTTCGGTCATCTGACTGTTCCTCCCCGATCAGTAGACAGCGGCGATCGCGTCGCGGATGGCGCGCGCGAGGTCGGCCCGCCCGGCGGGCACGTATTCCGCGGTGAGTTCCCCGCCCTCACCCGTCCGGGTGTGCACGAGGTACCGGCCATCGGCGGTGTCGAGCCAGCTCAGCGGCTCGTTGGCGAGCCGTTCGCCGCGCCGCCCCTGAGCACTGACGGCAATGTGCCCCCCACCCAGCCGAGGTTCGGCGAGCACCCGTTCGAGCACGGCGACATCGGACGGTTTCGGAGCCGGCGGCCGCCGCCCGGGCCGCACGACGGCCTTGACCTCGATCATCCCGAAGGCATCGGTCTCTTCTTCGTCGAACTCGGCGTCCGCGATCCGCTTCGCGGTCATGGCGGAAACCTCCCGCCCGGCGGCCCGGTGCACGACGTGTTTCCCGGTACTGGCGGCGGGAGCCGGCGGCAGCACCCCGGTGACGACCTCGACGAGGTCTTCGTCGGCGAACAGCGAGAAAAGCAGGTCATCGGTGTCGGGAGCCTGCGTGATCCCGAGCGCCTGAGCACCGTCACTGACGACGAGAACGGCCACATCGGCCCCCAGCCCATCGATCCCGCTGACGGCGACCGAAACCCGGGGTTCGGCGAGCAGTTCGAAGGCGGCCCGGACACCGGGGTGCAGCTCACCGGAGACGGACAGCCGCCGCTCCTCGAGCGCGTCGTAGACCTGCCGCGCCACGCGCACGAACCGCACGGGATCGGTGGGCAGGTTCCCGGCCCGGAGCGGGTACCGCCGGACATCGCCCCCGGTAGCCCGCCCGACGACGAGTGCTTCGAAGACCTCGAGGACGAACTCGAACCGCTCCGCCATTTCCCCTCGCCGGATCCTTTTCGTCAAACCTTCAAGCAAGTTCCGTGATGAACATTAGCAGTGCGGCCGGGACGGGCGTCGGCACCGCCACCCGGATGCCCGAAAGACCACGATCCCCTGGACCAGGCGGGCAAACAAGCGGATCACCCGAGGGCTAGGGGGCGGGTGGTCCGTTTGGCGAGGTTCACGGGAGTCTGGCTGGTGGACGGGGTCCTGGGGTGCGGGGGCGGGCGGTGGAAGCGGTGGGCTGGCCGGGCCGAGCCGGGTTGGCAATGCCGCTTCGCTGTTCGCTCGGCTCGCGCACGTCACTGCGAATTCCGCAGCAGAGGCAGCCGGCAACCGCGACGACAAAGGCGCAGGTGGTCACGACGATCCCAACGGCGGCGGCGATCCACGGCGGCGCTGGTGACCATTGCGGTCGCGGCGGAGGAGTGGGCAACAGCGCGGCGAACGCGGCCCGGAAGCAGCAGCGATGGCGCCGGTCGGCGCGGCAACGACCGCGGCAGCGATTTCCGCTGGTAGCAGCAGCGGCAACCGCGGCGAGGACGACACAGGCACGGCGGCGAGTGCGATGGCGGCAGTCATGGTGGTGGCATCAACCACCTCAGCGGACATGACAGCCCGAGGCACACCGTTGATGCGAGATCTAGCGAGTTCAGTGAGCTGTCTGGCGGCGGTCAATTCCGACGGGCTGTTGTCGGCCAGGGGCCGGCGAGCCCGCGCCGTGCCAGGGCCATCGACTTCCGCTGCCCACAGCAAGCAACCGGTCGACCATGCGCGGGCACGGGTGTGGGCCCGTAGCCGTGTGGCTGCGGGCCTTTCCCGTGTCCGGTTGGCTCAGGCTGCGCATGGGAGTGGTTCGTGGATGTTGTTGCGTCTGGGTTTTCGGCGCCGGTCGATGAATACCGGTGGGAGGAATTCGGGGAGGCCGTCGGGGGCGATGCGGACTTCCCAGCCGGAGCGGTGCAGGAGCCGGTGGTGGTGGGCGCACATCAGGACGAGGTTGGTGAGGTCGGTGGGTCCGCCGTCGGCCCAGTGGCGGATGTGGTGACCCTGGCAATGCCGTGGCGGCCGACGGCAGCCGGGGAACGCGCAACCACGGTCGCGCAGGTACAGGGCACGGCGGAGCCCAGCGGAGATCAGGCGGCGGAGGCGACCGAGGTGGAGGGGTTCGCTCTTGTTGCCGAGGACGGCGGGGATGAGCATGCTGTCGCAGGCGTGCACCCGGGCTTCGGCGGCGGTCATCTCACCGGTGTCGCCGAGGGTGGCTGTCCCGACGCCGGTCTTGAGGTCGGTGAGGGATACCGCGACCATCACATGCGCTCGTTCCCCGGCCTGCATGGGCAGGGCCGGGGAGTTGAGGGCGAGGTCGACCGCGTCGGAGAAGGCGTCGCCGTAACGCTGAGGCAGAGTCCGGTGGTCAGGGCCCTCGTCGCTGATGCGGCGTTCAGCGAGCGTATCGAGTAGGGCGCTGGTGCGGGTGCCGGTCTCGTCGTCGAACCTGCCGTTCAACTCCCAGACCCCGGTTCGCTTGCGACGAAAGAACAGTTCCCGGGGCGGGATGGCAGGTTCGGTGTCGTCCGGTTCGGCGCCGTCAGGAGCGAGATGGGCGAGGATGCGGGCACCGAGGGCCGCAACCTGTCTGTGTCCGGCATCGGCGGCGAAAGTCAGAAGGTCGAGCTCGACGCTCGCGTGATGCTCGGGCGGGACTTGGGTGAGCACGCCGGTGATCACATCGATCATCGGGGTGCTCAACCGCCCCGCCAGCGCGGCAACACCCGTCGCGGGCGCCAAAGCGGGAATCGGGCTGCCGTCGAGATTCCGGCCCGGATTGAGAGCCCGAGCGCGTTTCACCATCCGTTCGCCGGCCTGCCTCGGAACATCGCCGAGATGCTCCAACAGTCGCGCGACAGAGCGGTAGCCGAACAGCTCCATCACCCCACGCTGTTCGACTTCCACCAGCAGCGCACCAAGTTCCGCTTCGGCGGAGCGCATGCACGCGAGCAGCTCACCGATGCGGTCGGCGATGGCCACCGCGTCGGAGGAGAGAGCCGCGTTGTCGGACATAGCTCAAGATTACCGACCATCGAACACAGGTTCATCACACGAACGGTACGAGATCCCCCGAAACACCGGAAAGCCAACCAGGGCAACCAAAGCAGCAGGCCTCAAAGAGCCACCCGCCGAGCCCGCTCGATATCCGGACCACGGTAGAGCCGCTCAGGAATCCTTGCCAGGGTTGATGGATGAACCTGCGGCCCCAACCCGTAGAACTTCTGGAAACTCATGATCAACGGCCGCCAGGCGTCGGGGTCTATGCGGTCCTCTTCACCCACCATCCGGATCGACTCGTGCACGAATACCCGCTGTACCCGCACCTCGAAGGCGACCACTCCCCCGTCGTCGCCCACCGGGTGCACCGCCTCGACGACGACCTCCATGGCCACCGGGCATTCCGCGACCCGAGGCGGCTGCACCGTCGACGACGCCACCGGCGTCAGCCCGGCGCGCGCGAACTTGTCCGCCACGTGGAAATACCCCCGCCGGAGCTTGCCGTCGGGCACCGGGTCCGAGCCGGTCGTCAGGGCCAGCCGATCGACCGCCGGGGCCATCGACTCCGACGGCAGGTTCAGGACTGCTTCCCGGGTGCGCAGCAGGTTCTGCGCCGTCTTCGACCGGACGCCCAGCCCGAGCACCGCCCGCCAGCCGAGCCAGAACGCCGAGGACATCGGGGCCAGATTGGCCGAACCGTCTTCGTTGGTACTGGAAATCACCACCACCGGAGTACCGAAATACAGGATACCGGGCTCGATGGCCGTGTGCGCGACAGTGTTCACGCCTCCGATCCTGCCGTCCACACGGGACTCGCCGCTGGCGGGAATCGGCCATTGCGATCAAGGGGGCGGCACCGGCCAAGGTGCCGCCCCCTGCCGCTCACCGCGAGGCTTGCGTCAACGCCCGCCGGGTCAGTACCCGGGCCAGGTGGCGGCGGTACTCCGCCGTCGCGTGGGGCTCGTCCGGCGGGTTCGTCCCTTCGGCCGCCAACGCCGCCGCGTCCTCGATCGACGCCCCGGCCGCCAAGGCCTCCTCCGTGGCCGTGGCGCGCAGGGGTACGCCGCCCATGTTCACCAAGCCCACGCGGCCGCCCACCACCGTCACCCCGACCATCGCCCAGTCGATCGCGCGGCGGGTGAACTTCTCGAACGCCCAGCCCTGGCCCGTCTGGGCCGGGAGGCGGATCTCCGTCAGCAGTTCCGCCGGCTCCAGCGGTGTCGTGAACGGGCCGAGAAAGAACTCCGCCGCCGGGATGCGGCGCTCCCCTGACGGGCCCCGGACCACCAGGACCGCGTCGGAGGCCAGGACCGCCGCGGGGAGGTCCGCCGCCGAGTCCGCGTGGACCAGGGAGCCGCCGATCGTGCCGCGGTGGCGGACCTGGCGGTCGCCGACCTCGCCGGACACGTGGGCCAGCAAGGGCGCGTGCTCGAGCAGCACCGGGTCCTGCACCAGCGCGCTGTACCGGGACAACGCGCCGATGACGACTTCGCCGCCCTCCAGCCGGACGTAGCGCAGCTCGTCGAGCGGGCCGATGTCCACCAGGTACTCCGGTGCGGCCAGCCGCAGCTTCATCAGCGGCAGCAGGGAGTGGCCGCCCGCCAGCACTTTCGCGTCGTCGCCGTGCGAGGCGAGCAACGTCAGTGCCTCGTCCACAGTGGACGCCCGCAGGTACTGGAACGAAGCGGGGATCACCGGTCCACCTCCTGACCCGACGCCTCGACCACGGCGCTGACGATGTTGTGGTACCCCGTGCAGCGGCAGAGGTTGCCCTCGAGCCCGGCGCGGACCTCGTCGCGCGTCGGCTTCGGGTTGTCGGCCAGCAGGGACACCGACGCCATGATCATCCCCGGTGTGCAGAACCCGCACTGCAGGCCGTGCTGCTCCCGGAACGCGCGCTGCACGGGGTGCAGCGCACCGTCCGAAGCAGACAGTCCCTCGACGGTGGTGACGGTGTGGCCGTCGGCCTGCGCGGCCAGCACCGTGCACGACTTGACCGACTCGCCGTCGAGCAGCACCGTGCAGGCGCCGCAGGACGTCGTGTCGCAGCCGATGTTCGTGGCGGTCAGGCCGGCGGTGTCGCGCAGGAAGTGCACCAGCAGCGTCCGGTCGGGCACCTCCTCGGTCACCGGCCGCCCGTTGACCTCGATCGAGACCTTCACTGCGCGCTTCCCTTCCCAGCTTCCTCGAGTGCCGCCCAGACCCGGATCGGGGTCGTGGGCATGTCCAGGTGCGTGACCCCGCGCGCGGACAGCGCGTCCACCACGGCGTTGTGCACCGCCGGCGTCGAACCGATCGTCGCCGCCTCGCCGATCCCCTTGACGCCCAGCAGGTTCCGGTCGGTCGGGGTGGCCATGTCGACGAGCTCGAAGTCCGGCAGCTCGACGGCGGTGATGAACGAGTAGTCCGCCAGCGTCGCGGTCGTCGGGTTCCCGTCCTCGTCGTAGGTGACGACCTCCATCAGCGCCTGCGCCGCGCCCTGCCCGAGCCCGCCGTGGCGCTGGCCGCGGAAGGTGAGCGGGTTGACGATCGGACCGGCGTCGTCGACGGCGACGATCCGGCGGAGCTCGACCTTGCCGGTCTCGGTGTCGACCTCGACGACGGCGAGGTGCGCGCCGAACGGGAACGTCGGCGTGCCGCCCCCGAACCAGACGTCGGCGGTGAGCTTGCCGTCGGACGCCGTCTCGGCGACCTGCGCCCAGCTGAGCACGGAGCTCGACGGCGCGCCGCGGACCTGCCAGACGCCGCGCCCGGCGTCCAGTTCGAGGTCCTCCGGGGCCGCTTCCAGCAGCTCGGCCGCCAGCTCGCGGGCCTGCGTGATCACCTCTTCGGCCGCCTGCCGGATCGCCGAGCCGCCCAGCTGCAGCGACCGGGAGCCGAACGTGCCGATCGCCTTCGGCACCTCGTCGGTGTCGCCGTGCCGGACGGTGATCTTCTCCAGCGGGACGCCGAGCTGGTCGGCCAGCAGCATCGCCAGCGACGTGCCGAGCCCCTGCCCGTGCGGCGAGCTGCCGGTCCACGCGACGACCGAGCCGTCCGGGTGGATGTCGACGCGGCCGCTCTCACCGCCGCCGTCGCCGCCGGTGATCTCGACGTAGGCGGCGATCCCGAGGCCGAGTTCCACCGGGTCGCCCGCTTCGCGTCGCCGCCGCTGCTCGGCCCGCAGTTCCGCGTACCCGGCGGCGTCCAGCACCTTGTCCAGCGCCGCCGCGTACTCGCCCGTGTCGTAGAACGCCCCGGTCGGCGACCGGTACGGGAACTCCTCCGGCCGGATGAAGTTGACCCGGCGCACGTCGGCCGGGTCCAGCCCGAGCTCGGTGGCGAACAGGTCCATCGCCCGCTCGACGGCGGCGGTCGCCTCCGGACGGCCCGCGCCGCGGTAGGCCGCGACCGGCGTGGTGTTCGTGACCACCGCGCGGCTGCGGGTCTGGACCCGCGGGAACCGGTAGACGCCGACGGCCATCAGCTCGGTCAGCGTCGGCAGGAACAGCGTCCGCGGGTACGCGCCGGCGTCCTGGACGACGTCGAGGCGGTACGCGAGGACCGTGCCGTCGCGCTTCCCGCCGATGGTCACGGTGTTGAGCTGCGCGCGGCCGTGCGTCATCGACGTCAGGTTCTCGCTGCGCGACTCGACCCAGCGCACCGGCCGCCCGAGCCGTTTGGCGGCCCAGCCGAGCACGGTCGCCTCGGGGTCCGCGCCGATCTTCGCGCCGAACCCGCCGCCGACGTCCGGCGCGATCACCCGCACCGACTCCTCGCCGACGCCGAGGCTCGCCGCCAGCTGCATCCGGGCGATCTGGGCATTCTGCGTGGACAGCCAGGCCGTCAACCTGCCGTCCGCGCCCCAGGCGCAGGACGCGCCGCGCACTTCCAGGGGTGCGGGGGCGACGCGCTGGTTGGCGATCGTCCGCGTGACCACGACGTCGCAGTCCTCGAAGATCGCGTCGTCGAACTCCTCCGCGCCGTTGACCTGCACGATGTTGCTGCCGGTCTCCGGGTACAGCAGCGTCTCGCCGTCCAGCGCGGCGCCGATGCTCGCCACCGCGTCCAGCGGCTCGTAGTCGACGTCGACCAGCTCGGCGGCGTCGGCCAGCTGGTAGCGCTCTTCGGTGAGGACCAGCGCGACGGGCTCGCCGACGTAGCGCACCACCCCGTCGGCCAGCCAAGGTTCCTGCACCGGCCCCGCCGCGTGCGGATCGAGGCCGAGGTCGGCGGCGGTGAACACGCCGAGCACCCCCGGTGCCGCCTTCGCCTCGCTCACGTCGATGCCGCCGATCCGCGCGTGCGCGATCGGACTTCGCACGAAAACCGCGTGCGCGGCACCGGAAAGCGCTTCCGCCCGCAGATCGTCCACGTAGGTGCCGCCCGCGGTGATCAGGTTCTGATCTTCCTGGCGGACCACCCTGGTCCCGACAATGCTCATCTGGTCTCCTGCTCGCCGCGATACCCCGCCGATCATGCCCTCAGGGCGAGGACGACCGCCAGGCCCAGTCCGCCGATCCCGATCCCGATCCGCAACGGCGTCGCCGGCAGCCGGCGCACGAGCGCGGACCCCAGCCACGAGCCGCCGAGCGAGCCGAGGCAGACGGCGAGCGCGGCCGGCCAGACGACCTTGCCGGTGGCCGAGAAGACGATCGCGGCGAGGAGGTTCGCCGAGCCGGTGATCAGGTTCTTCGCCGCGTTGGTGCGGGCCAGCGGCTGGCTCCAGACGGTGACCAGCAGCGCGAGCATGAGCACGCCGGCGGCGGCGCCGAAGTAGCCACCGTAGATGCCGATCAGGAACGCGACCACGCCGGTCGCCGGGCGGAGGCCGTGGTGTTCGGCGCCTTCCGCCAGCCGGCGCAGCCGCGGCCCGGCCATCAGCACCAGCGACGCGCCGCCGATCAGCCACGGCACGATGAGGGTGAACGCGTCTGACGGCGTCAGCAGCAGGATCAGACCGCCGCACGCGCCGCCGACGGTGGTGATGGCGCAGAGCGGGATGAGCCTGCTGCGCTGCCCGGCCAGTTCGGGGCGCGCGCCGGCCGCGGCGCCCACGGTGGTGCCCAGCATGGCGACGGTGTTGGTGACGTTGGCGGTCACCGGCGCCAGGCCGGCGGCGAGCAGCGCCGGGTAGGACACCAGCGACGCGAGCCCGGCGGTCGCCCCGGTCAGGCCGGCCCCGACGCCGGCCAGCACGAGCAGGGGCAGCACCCACGGGTCGGTGATCACGTTGTCATCCCACCACGTCGTCCCGCCAAGCCGCCCGCGGCTGTCGATCCGGGCCACCACCGTTCGTCTGGGCGGTGACAACCGGCAATGCGGAAGGACATCTTCGATGCGTTCGATCACCGTCACCATGAGCGTCACCCTCGACGGCGTCGTGCAGGGCCTCGGCCGTCCCGACGAGGACACCCGCGGCGGCTTCGCCCACGGTGGCTGGGGCACCCGCTACCAGGACGACGTCCTGGCCCGGGAGATGGGCAAGGGCATGAGCCGGCCCGGCGACATGCTGTTCGGCCGCCGCACGTGGCAGGACTTCACCACCACCTGGGGCGGGCGCACCGACGGGAACCCGTTCACCACGCACCTGAACGCCGCCACCAAGTACGTCGCCTCGACCACGCTCGAGGACGCCGGTGCCTGGGAAAACTCGATCCTGCTGCGGGGCGAGGCGGCCGAAACGGTGGCCGAGCTGAAGACCCGCCCCGGCCGGGACCTGTCGATCATCGGCAGCGCGTCGCTGGTCCGGGACCTGCACGCCGCCGGGCTGGTCGACCACTACACCCTGCTGATCCACCCGCTGACCCTCGGCACGGGGGCCCGGCTCTTCGGCGACGCGCCGCTCACCGAGTTCACCCTCACCAGCTGTGCCCCGACGACCAAGGGCGTCCTGATCGCACGGTACGACCGCCGGGTATAGAGCGTTATACGAATTACTCCGGGGCCTGTCCGAAACCGGACGGGATCGCGCGCGGGACTTGCCCGGTGGGCGGAGGGCGTCCCAGAATCCGCGCTGACAAGGTTGTCAACGAGCGGAGGCGGGCATGGGCGAGCTGGACCGGCGGCGAGCGCTCCGCCTGCTGGGCGCGGGCGGAGCGGCGGCCGCGCTGGCCTCGGGCCTGCTCCCGGGCCTCGGGCGAGCGGCGTCCGGCGGCGGGCCGCCCGATCCGGTCGCCGCGACGTACCTGCGCGTCCTGCTGCGGCACACGCGCTGGGCCGAGCAGCAGTTCGACCCGGCCGCGGGCACCTACCCGGCCCGGGACTTCACCTTCGCCGTCGTGCTCGGCAACGCCGTCCTGCTCACCCGCGACGGCTACGACGCCACGATCGCCGGCGTCGACCGGGAGACCCTCCGCGCGCACACCCTGGCCACGATCCGGCGCTTCGCCGCGTCGAACCGGCTGGCCGGCGGGACCGAGTGGGGCCGGAAGCTGTTCTTCGACACCACCTTCCAGTCGTACTTCGTGCTCGCCGCCCGTCTCTTGTGGACGGACCTCGACGACCCGGCGCGGCAGAACGTCGAACGCATCACCGCCGGGCAGGCCGCCTACACCACCGCGCTCGGCACCGGTGACGACCCGGACTCCGGCAGCTGGACCCCGCACGGCCTGCTCGGCGGCCACGTCGGCGACACGAAGCTCGAGGAGATGGGCGTCTACGCCCAATCCCTCGCCCCCGCGCTCGCGTGGGCCGCCGACGACCCGCGGGCGGGCGAGTGGCGGACGGCCTTCGGCGCGTGGAGCCGCAACGAAGCCGGGCTGCCCGCCGCCGACCTGGCCAACCCGCGGCTCGTCGACGGCCGTCCGGTCAGCGCGAACACCGCCACGAACCTCTACGACACCTTCCTCGTCGAGAACCACGGTTCGTTCGGCCCGCACTACCAGGAAGAGCTCTGGCGCACCTCCGGCCGCAACGCGATGCACTTCCTCGCCGCCGGCACGCCGCTGCCGGAGGTGCTCACCGCGCAGCCCAACGGTGAACTGCTCTGGCGCACCATGCTGCTGATGACCAGCGACGCCGGCGAGCCGCTGATGCCGATGGTCGCCGACCGCGAGCACCTCTACGGCCGCGACGTCATCCCGCTGGCCTTCCGCGCCCAGGTGCTCGGCGACCGCCACGCCGCCCGCGCCGAGGCCGACCTCGCCGCCCGCCTCGAGCCCTACCAGGCCTACCCGCCGGCCGAGCGGATCACGAAGTTCTCCGGCGAACCGAAGTACGAGCCGGAGGCCCGCGCCGAACTCGCCATCAGCTACCTGCTGCACGAATGGCGCGCCGCGCACGGCGGCCCGGTCGTCCCGGTGACCGGCCGGGAGTTCGACGCCCACGCGGCCGGGGTCGCCGACTTCGGTGCCGGGCCCGGCCTGCTGGCCCACCGCTCCCCCGCCGCCTGGGCCGGGACGGTCAGCAAGCCCGGGTTCGTGAAGTTCGCCTGGCAGCCGCACCACGACGACTGGCTGTTCGTGCTCGGCGGCGCGAACCCCGTGCTGCTGCCGTCGACGAACCTCGCGGTGCGGGAACGACACGCCACGACGTATTCGAAGGTCCGCGACGGCTTCGACGGCACCGTCGGCCTCCTGCGCTTCGCCACCGGGTACGCGGCGCTGGCCACGCTGCCGACCGGCACCGCCGTCTACGCCAGCAGCGGGGTCGCCGCGGGCGAAGGCGTGCTGGACGTCTACAACCTCGCGATGCCCGGCGTCCCCGGCCTCGACGGCGATCGCACCTACACCGCCGCCGAAGGCACGGTGACCATCCAGGCGCAGGCCCCGCCCGGCGGGGCCCGGACCGACGAGCTGACCTTCTCCCCGGTCACCGCCCGGCACGTCCGCATGCTCGGCGTCGAGCCGGACCCGCAGTACGGCTATTCGCTCTGGGCGTTCGAGGTCGGCGACGGCCCGGACCTCGCGCGAGCCGGCACCGCGTCGGCTTCCTCGTCGTCGCCGGGGAAGGAGGCGAAGTACGCCGTCGACGGCAACGCCGCGACGAGATGGGCAGTGTCCACATCGGACCGGACGCGGACGGACAGCTGGCTGGCGGTCGACCTCGGCGCACCGGTGACCTTCGGCCGCGTGCGGCTGAGCTGGGAGGCGGCCGCGGGCCGGAGGTACCGGATCGAAACCTCGCCCGACGGCGTGACCTGGACGCCGGCGGGGAGCTACCCGGTGCCCGCACTGCGCAGCACCGGTGGCCGGCTGGACATCGACGGCCGGGCCGGGATCACCGTCGCGGGCCCGAACCCGCTCACCGTCACCGGAGACCGGGTCACGCTCTCCGACGGCCCGCCCGCCCGGTTCGTCGCCGAGCTGCGGCCCGGTCCGCCGCAGCCTTCCGGCCGGGTCGCCACCGGCGCGGCCGCGGTCGAAGCCACCGTCACCGACGGCTTCCTCGTGCTGCTGAACCTCGGCGACGCCGCGGTGCGCGGCACCGTGACCATTCCGGGCGCCACCCGCCGGCTCTACCGCGGCGAGCAGGTCGTCACCCGGACCGGCACGGAATTCTCCTACGCGCTGGCCGCGGCGGAGGGCCGCATCGAGCCATCGCGGTTCACGCTGACCGGCCCCGCCGGGGTGGAAGCGGTCGTCCGCGACGCGAGCCGGGTCGACCTCACCGCGCCGGCCGGGCTGCTGCCCGTGCTGGTCACGGTGACCCCGGACGGCGGGCGCGCCCGGCCGGTGCTGCTGCCGCCGCGCCGGACCGTGCCGGTCGTCTTCGGCGAACTCCGCCCGTACCCGCTGGCCGACCGCGCGCTCGGGCGGACCACCTTCCCCGCCGGGCCCCTGCCGCCGGGCATGTCCGCCCCGGCCGCGGCCGTCGACGACGACCCGGCGACCGCCTGGCGGCCGGGCCCGGACGGCCGGATGGTCGTCGATCTCGGGGCGGTGACGGAGGTTTCCGCGGTCGAACTGACCTGGACCCGGGGACGCGTCCCCGCCGCCACCGTCGAAACCGGCGTCGACGGCGTCACCTACGCGACGGCGGACACCGGACCGGCCCGGTACGTGGCGGTCCGGACGCGCTGGAAGGCCGGCGACGCGAGCCTCACGCGGTTGTCGGTCCGCACTTGATCGATCTCGGACACCTCGCGACGGGCCCGCGGGCGAGTACCTTGGCACCACGGAGCTTTCCACCCGCCCGATCGGGAGGACGGATGCGCGTCACGATCGCCGAAGTCGCCCGCCGCGCACGGGTGAGCAAGACGACCGTGTCGCGGGTGCTCAACAACAAGGCCGACGTGGACGCGGCGACCGCGATCCGGGTGCGCGAAGTGATCGCCGCGACCGGGTACATCCCCAGCGCCGGCGCGGTCGGGCTGGCGCGCGGGGTGACGCGCACGGTCGGGATGCTGGTGCCGGGACTGACCTGGCCGTGGATGGGCGAAGTGCTGCAGGGCGTCGCCGACGTCGTGGAGTCGAAGGGCTACGGCCTGCTGCTGTCCACCGCCAACCGCGGCGCCGACTCCCTCGGCGAGTTCTCGCGGCAGGTTTCGGCGAAGGCGTTCGACGGGCTCCTGCTGGTGGAACCGCCGGACGCGGTGCGGCACCTGCGCGTGCTGTACGACTCCGGGCTGCCGGTGGTGGTGATCGACGACCGCGGCCGCCGTCCGGCGTTCCCGTCGGTGGGCACGGACAACCGGCAGGGCGGCGCGTCCGCGGCGCGCCACCTGCTGGACACCGGCCGCACCCGGCTGGCCACGGTGACCGGGCCGCGCGACTTCGGCTGCACCGCCGACCGCCTCAACGGCTTCAACGAGGTCGTCCTCGACGCCGGCCGGACCCTCGACCCGCGGTTGATCATCGAAGGGGACTTCACGAGCGAAAGCGGTGAGGCGGCGATCCTCCAGCTCCTCGAAACGGGCCCGGAGTTCGACGCGGTCTTCGCGCACAACGACCTGACGGCGGCGGGTGTGCTGGCCGGCCTGCGCAAGGCGGGCCGCGCGGTGCCGGGGGACGTCGCCGTGGTCGGCTTCGACGACATCCCCCTGGCCGCACACACCCAGCCGCCGCTCACCACGATCCGCCAGCCGCTGCGGCAGATGGGCGAGACGGCGGCCGGGCTGCTGCTGGACCGCCTGGCCGGCGCGCCGTCCCCGGCCGCCCCGCTGATCGTCCCGACGGCGCTGGTGGTCCGCGAGTCGACTCAGGAGACGGTCAGCGTTCCCGCCGGGGGGACGGTGCGCGACGGATCACCGACGTAGCCGCGGTACCGGCCCGGGAAGCTGATCGGCAGCTTGCCCGGACGCGCCCGCGAGGAGCGCGAGCCGCCGCCGGAGCCCGGCGGTCACTGGTACACCCGCACGTAGTCGATCACCATGTCCTGCGGGAGCACGGTCCCGGCTCCCGGTGGGCCGGGGAAGTCGCCGCCGATGGCGTTGTTGAGGATCAGGAAGAACGGGTGGTCGTAGACCCACGGCCCGCGGGTGCTCTCGACGGTGGCGCGGTTGATCGTCTCGAACGCGTTCCCGTCGACGTAGAAGGTCATGTGCGACGCGTCCCAGTCGAGGCCGAAGCGGTGGAAGCCGACCGAAACGTCCTGGCCGAGGTCGAGCGGCGCGCCGATACCGCCCGCGCCGTTGTACGCCGGGGCGTGGATGGTCGAGTAGGCCAGGTTCGGGGACTTGCCGACGTGCTCCATGATGTCGATCTCGCCGCAGTTCGGCCACGGCGTGCCGCTGAAGAAGTTCGCGCCCAGCAGCCAGAACGCGGGCCACAGACCCTGTGTGCCGGACACCTTGATGTTCGCCTCGACGTGGCCGTAGGTGAAGCTGAACTTGCCCGCGGTGTTGATCCGGCCGGAGGTGTACTGGCAGGTGCCGCTGCCGCTGATCGGGTCGACCGGGCAGGCGCTGCCCGGGGTGGCTTCCCGGCGGACCTGGATGACGAGGTTGCCGCGGCCGTCCTGCTTGGCGTTGTCGTTGTTCGTGTAGTACTCGAGTTCGTTGTTGACGCCGGGGCCGGTCTCGGCGGTCCACTTGCTCGCGTCCGGGTTCGCGCCCGCGGCGCCGTTGAACTCGTCGCTCCAGACCAGGGTGCCCGGGAAGTGCGGGGCCGGCGGCGCGGGCGGTGGCTGCGTCGGGTTGCCGCCGGTGCCGTAGACGTCGAAGCCCCACAGCGAATACCCGTAGCCGTTGGACCGGGCCGTGCCGTACATCCGGACGTACCGGCCGGAACCGTTGACGGTCAGCGTCTCCTTGAAGCCCTTGCCCGTGGTCGTCGAGTAGAGGGACGTCCAGTTCGCGTTGTCGTTCGACACCTGGAGCTGGTACGCGACGGCGTAGGCCGGGTCCCACTGCAGGACGACCTGGTGGATCGCCGCCGGGGCGCCGAGGTCGACGGTGATCCAGCCGGGGTCGACCCAGCCGGTGGTCGCGCTGGTCGCCCAGCGCGTGGCCGGATCGTGGTCGAACGCCTTGGCCGGGAGGCAGCCGGGGCAGTTGCCGTCGTCCTGCGAGGAGGAGGCGGTGCCGGGCTTGCCGTAGGACAGCAGGACGTCACCGGGCTGGGTCGTGCCGCCCCCGCCGTAGACCTGGAACTCCCACAGCGAATAGCCGTACTGCGTGGCGCGCTGGGTGCCGGTCAGCCGGACGTACCGGCCGCTGCCGGTGACGTTCAGGGTCTGGGTGCCGCCGGTCGCGGTGGTGGTCGAGTAGAGCGACGTCCAGGTGCTGCCGTCGGCGGACGCCTGGATCGTGAACGCCTTGGCGTAGGCGGCTTCCCAGTTCAGCACGACCTGCGCCAGCTGCTGGCCGGAGCCGAGGTCGACCTGGAGGTACTGCGGGTCGCTGAAGCCACTCGACCAGCGGGTACCGGGGTCGCCGTCGACGGCGGCGGACGCCGGGAACGCGGCGGACTCGGCGGAGGACGCCGTCACCGGACGGCCTTGGGAGAGCAGGACGGGCGCGGCCTGCGCCACCGGCGCGGTGAGCAGGGCGGCCAGGGTCAGGGCGAGGACGGCGAGAACGCGGATCCTCGGCATGCGGCGTTGCATGGGCACCTCCACGGCGAACCGGCGCCGGGGCGGCCTTGCCCCGGCGCGGATCGGCTCACGTGGTCTCCGGCGCGGGTGTGGGTCCCGGCCGTCGGCACGCTCTTAGTTCAAGATATAAATAAAGAGCCGTAAAATGTCAACGCCGCAGCGCCGGACGGTCACGGACCCACCCGCGGACTGGTCCGGGCGAGGAGAATCCGCGCCGGACCCTTGACTCCGCCGAACCCCGCGCTGTTAACTGCGATCTCATCGACGGAACCGGTTCCGTGACCGCCAGCCGGGACGGCTCCGCCGCGACACACCCTTTCGGGCTGACTGGTTCGCGCTCCTCGCACCACCCGGTACCGCTCTTCCGGCTCACGGCGCCGGGCGGGTGCCCGGACGCGAACCCGCCGCACCACCCGACGCCGGCGCGAGCTGTGGGGCTCGCCCGGCCCGCCGTCGTTTCGCCCGTCCCCCCGATCCAGCAGGCAGGCTCATGAGATCAACGACGTTCTCCCCGGTACACCGCCTCCTCGTCATCGCCACCACCTTCGTCACCGCGGTCACCACCGCGGCGGTGGTCGGCTCCGCACCGGCCCAGGCCGCCGCGTGCGGCACCACGAACCTCGCGCAGGGTCATCCCGCGACCGCGTCCTCGGCCGAGAACGGCGGGACACCCGCGTCCGCCGCGATCGACGGCGACCCCGGCACGCGCTGGTCCAGCGCGTTCGCCGACCCGCAGTGGCTGCAGGTCGACCTCGGCTCCGCGCAACAGCTCTGCGACGTGGTCCTCAGCTGGGAAGCCGCGTACGCGAAGGCGTTCAGCGTCCAGCTGTCCGCCGACGCGAACAGCTGGACCACGGCGTACTCGACCACCACCGGCACCGGCGGCACGCAGACCGTGCCCCTCACCGGCACCGCGCGGTACCTCCGCGTCTCCGGCACCCAGCGCGCCACGCAGTACGGCTATTCGCTGTGGGAAGCCGCCGTCCACGGCACCGGCGGCGGGACGACCATCCCGCCGACCGACCCGCGCAACCCGGACCTCGGGCCGAACGTGTCGGTGTTCGACCCGTCGACCCCGGCCGCGACGATCCAGAACCGGCTGACGCAGCTCGCGAACCAGCAGCACACCAACCAGTTCGGCAGCGAGCGCTACGCCGTGCTCTTCAAGCCGGGCACCTACGACGCCGACGTCAACCTCGGCTTCTACGAACAGGTCGCCGGGCTCGGCCTCTCCCCCGACGACGTCAACCTCAACGGCCACGTCCGCGTGGAGGCGGATTGGCTGCAGCAGGGCGACAACCCGGCCAACAAGGGCAACGCGACCCAGAACTTCTGGCGGTCGGCCGAAAACCTGTCGGTGACACTGCCGGCCGGCCAGGTCGAGCGCTGGGCCGTCGCGCAGGCCGCGCCCTACCGCCGGATGCACCTCAAGGGCAGCCAGATCCAGCTGTGGAACGGCGGCGACGGCTGGGCCAGCGGCGGCCTGATCGCCGACAGCAAGATCGACGGCGTCGCCGTTTCCGGTTCGCAGCAGCAGTTCCTGACCCGCAACAGTGAGCTGGGCGGCTGGCAGGGCGGCGTCTGGAACATGGTGTTCGTCGGCTCGACCGGCACCCCGCCGGCGTCGTTCCCGAACCCGCCGGAGACGGTCGTCGGACAGACCCCGGTGATCCGCGAGAAGCCGTTCCTGTACGTCGACGGCTCGGGCAGCTACAACGTGTTCGTCCCGGCACTGCGGCAGAACTCGTCCGGCACCAGCTGGGGTCACGGCGCACCCGCCGGGCAGTCGATCTCGCTGAGCGAGTTCTACGTCGCGCACCCGTCCGACTCGGCCGCGACGCTCAACGCCGCGCTGGCCGCGGGCAAGCACCTGCTCGTGACGCCGGGTGTCTACCACCTCGACCAGGCGCTGAACGTCACGCGCCCGGACACCGTGGTGCTCGGCCTCGGCCTGGCGACACTGATGCCCACCAACGGGACCGCGGCGATCACGACGTCCGATGTGGACGGCGTGAAGATCGCCGGGCTGCTGATCGACGCGGGCGCGGTGAACTCGCCGGTGCTGGTGCAGGTCGGCCAGCCGGGGTCGAACGCGAACCACGCGGCCGACCCGACGTCGCTGCACGACGTGTTCTTCCGGATCGGCGGCGCGGCCGTCGGCAAGGCCACGCAGACCCTGGTGGTCAACTCGAACAATGTCCTCGGCGACCACATGTGGCTGTGGCGCGGCGACCACTCGAACGGCGTCGGCTGGAACGTCAACACCGCGGCGAACGGCCTGGTCGTCAACGGTGCGAACGTGACGATGTACGGCCTGTTCGTCGAGCACTACCAGCAGTACGAGGTGCTCTGGAACGGCAACGGCGGGCGGACGTACTTCTTCCAGAACGAGATGCCGTACGACCCGCCGGACCAGGCGTCCTGGTCCAGCGGCGGCGGCCGGCAGGGCTGGGCGGCGTACAAGGTGGCCGACTCGGTGACCAGCCACGAAGGCTGGGGCCTGGGCAGCTACTGCTTCTTCAACACGAACCCGTCCATAGTGGCCAGTCATTCGTTCGAGGTGCCGAACAACGGCGGGGTCCGGCTCCACAACCTCGTCTCGGTGTCACTCGGCGGCGTCGGCACGATCGCCCACGTCGTCAACGACACGGGTGACGCCGCGAACACCGGGCACCAGGTGAGCCCGCTCGTCTCCTACCCGTAACACCGCGGCGACGTACGCGTCCGGGCGGACCAGCCAGGCTTCGCCCGGACGCGCACCCAGCGCCCCGCCCAGCGGGATTTCCACCGACCGCACGCCCTCCGCCCGCACACCCGGCGTCGCCAGGAGCAGGAACCCCTGCCGCGCCAGGTCCCGCAACCGTCCACTCGCGACGGTGACGTCGGGGAGCAGCACGCCCGGTCCCGGCGGCGGCAAGGCCCCTCGCGGCGGCCGTCCCGCGAACGGCCGTTCCGGGTCTGGCGTGGTCAGCGGCGAACCGGCGTACCAGAACGGCTCGGCCAACCGGCCCGAGTCGACCTGCTCGCAGGCGGCCGGGTCGTGTGCCGCCCGGGTGAGGACGTCGAGCCGGCGACGGCGCCGCTCGTCGTCCGGGGGCACCAGGAAGTCCATCGTCGCGGTGGTGACGGCCGCGTTCTCCGCCGCCGCCGCGTGCCGCTCGGTGTGGTAGCTCTCCAGCAGCTCCTCCCCCGCGTCGCCGCGCAGGACGGCGGCCAGCTTCCAGGCCGCGTTCTCCGCGTCGGCCACGCCGGAGTTGAGGCCGCGTGCCCCGAACGGCGCGACGAGGTGCGCGCAGTCCCCGGCCAGCAGCACGCGCCCGACGCGCATCCGGTCGACGAGGCGCGTGTGGAAGCGGTACACCGAGCGCCAGACCACCTCGTAGGGCCGGTCGCCGATGATCGCGCGGATCCGGTGGCCGAGGGCGCCGCCCGTTTCTTCGGCGGCGAGGTCGTAGTCCTCCGGGACCTGCCAGTCGATGCGGAACTGCGAGCCGGGGCACGGGTGGATGAGCACCTGGCGGCCCGGGTTCCACGGCGGGTCGAACCAGAACCGCCGTTCGGCCGCCCAGCCCGGCAGGTCGGCGCGGATGTCGCAGATCAGGAACAGGTCCCGGAACGACACGCCGGCCAGGCGCTGCCCGAGCGCCCGGCGCACCACGTCGCCGTGGGCTCCGGTGCAGGCGATCGCGTAGTCGGCCTCGATCCGGCGCGGCCCGGTTTGCGTCTCGCAGTGGATCTCGACGCAGCCCGGCTGGGTCAGGCCGGTGACGCGGTGACCGCGGCGGACGTCGATCAGCGGCTGCCGCGCGATCAGCCCGTCCAAGACCTCTTCGACGCGGGCTTGGGACAGGTTGACGAACGGCGGGAGCGCGGAGCCCGCGTCGGGCAGGGTCAGCGAGAACAGCTCGCGGTCGTGGTGGAACGTCCGCGCGGTCGTCCAGGTCAGGCCTTCCCGGGCGAGGCAGCCGGCGCCGAGCGACGCCCAGACGTCCAAGGTGTCCCGCTGGTGGCAGATGGCCTTGGAGCCCACGGGATCGCGCCCCTCGTGCTCGTCGACGAGCACGACCGGCACGTCCCGGCGCGCGAGCAGCAGCGCGGCCGTCTGGCCGACCGGGCCGCTGCCGAGGACGGCGACCGTCATCCTTGGAGCTGGTCCCAGACTTCGCGGTCGCGCTCGGCCGTCCACACCACCGGCCGCTCGACGCCGGACAGCTCGTCCCACAGCCGCGAGACGTCGAAGGGCAGGCAGTGCTCGAAGATCGGCCAGTGGCCGTACTGGTCGTTCAGCGCGGCGTGCGTGCGTTCGAAGGCCTCCTTGAGCGTGCCGCCGGCGGCACGGACGGCGCCGACCTCGCGGAGCATCGTGTCCAGGAAGTGCCGGGTCTGCGCGATGGCGGCGTCGACCGCCGCGCGGCCGCGGCTCACTCCGCCGCGGCCGCCGATCAGGGTCTCGGCCCCGAAGGCGGCCACCCGGTCCAAAGTGGACGACGCCCAGTCGCGGTGGAACGCGTCGCCGGTGTACAGCGCGGCTTCCGCTTCCACGAGGTCGCCGGCGTAGAGGATCTTCTGCCGCGGCAGCCAGGCGACGATGTCGCCTTCGGTGTGCCCTCGCCCGCAGTACTGCAGGACGAGGTCGCCGCGGTCGCCGCCGAGGTCGATCGTGAGCCGGTCGGAGAAGGTCAGCGTCGGCCAGGTCAGGCCGGGCACCGATTCCGCGCCCTTCGCCAGCCGCGGCATCCGGCCGAACTCGCTCTCCCAGTCCTCCTTGCCGCGCTCGGCGACCAGGGCACGGGTGTTCTCGTGCGCGACGATCACGTCGGCGTCGAAGGCGGACGCGCCCAGCACGCGCACGGCGTGGTAGTGGCTCAGCACCAGGTACCGCACCGGCTTGTCGGTGTGCTCCCGCAGTTTCGCGAGCCACTCGCCGGCCGCGACGGGCGTGGCCAGTGCTTCGAAGCAGACGAGGAAGTCCTCGCCTTCGATCGCGCCGATGTTCGGGTCGCCCTCGGCGGTCAGCGCCCAGACGCCGTCCGCGAGGTTCTCGAGGGTCTGCGCTTTCTCCGCCAGGTCGGCCGAAGAGGCGAAGGCTTTCTTCGTCACGGCGAGCGCTCCTTGATCGTCAAAGGATTGACTATCGAGCCAGGCTAGCCCGCCGTACCGCCGTGCGGAACCCTCCTTCCCTTAACCTGGCCGCATGACCGACCGACCGGCCGACCTCGACTACCTCTCGTTCGTCGACTACGCGATCGGGAAGACGCAGGCCGAGCTGCCCACGACCGACCCGGTGGCGATGCGCCTCGGCCTCACGCTGCACCGGCTGGCCGGCGCGCTCGTCTACGACTGGGAGTCGACGGTCCACCGCCCGCGCGGCTGGAGCTGGGCCGGCTTCCGGGTGCTGTTCGTCCTGTGGCTGGCCGGCCCGTTGGAGTCCCGCCACGTGGCCCGGCTCGCCGGGATGAGCCGTGCGGCGGTGTCCGCGCTGGTCAAGACCCTGGAGCGGGACGGCCTGGTGGCGCGCACCGCGGTCCCCCACGACCGCCGCGCGGTGCAGCTGGCGCTGACCGAAGCGGGCCACACCGCGGTGACCGACGCCTACCAGGAGCACAACGAGCGCGAGCAGGCCTGGGTGGCGTCCCTGACCCCGGCGGAACAGGCCACCCTGATCGGCCTGCTGGAGAAGCTCACCACGAGCCCCGCGGCCGCGGCGGCCCAGCGCCTCACCTGAGCCGGCCTTCCAGGTATGCACCCCGACCCTCCGGGTACGCGACCGGCCGCCCAGGCACGCCGGCCGACCCTCCGGGTACGCGACCGGCCGCGTGGCTCAGCTGGCCAGGCCCGGCAGGCTCAACGTGTGCCCGGTCTGCTCGGCCTTCGCCCGCAGGTACCGGACGTTGTTCTCGGTCGCGAAGACCCCCGTCGGGACCCGGTCGCGCACCGCGATCCCGGCCGCCCGCAGCTGCGCCGCCTTGTCCGGGTTGTTCGACAGCAGGTCGACCCGGTCCACCCCGAGCGCACCCAGCATCTGCGCGGCGACCGTGTAGTCGCGGGCGTCTTCGGGCAGCCCGAGCGCGGCGTTCGCGGCGTAGGTGTCGAGGCCGCCGTCTTGCAGGGCGTACGCGTCGAGCTTGTTGTACAGCCCGATTCCCCGGCCCTCCTGGCGCAAGTACAGCAGGTATCCACCGGTCTCGGAGATCCGCGCGACCGCCTCGGCCAGCTGCGGGCCGCAGTCGCAGCGCGCCGACCCGAAGACGTCGCCGGTCAGGCATTCCGAGTGCGGCCGCACCAGCGGCACCTCGCCGGGCGTGCCCAGGACGAACGCCAGGTGCTCACCGCCGTCGGCCAGGCCGCGGAAGGTGACGGCTTCGGCGTCGACCGCGATGCCGCCGTCGAGCCGCAGCGGGATCCGCACCCGCGTCCGCACCTCGGCCGTCATGCCCTCGCCCCTGGAGTCACCCACAAGATCGACCCTACACGAAGTTCAAATTCGAACTTCAGGGGGAAATGGGGTGGCGGCCGGGTCGTATTCTCGGGGTCATGATCCCCGGTGCCACCGCCGCTTCGTTCCTGTTGGTCGTCGTGCTCGGGGCGATGTCGCCCGGGCCCGACTTCGTCGTCGTGACGCGCTCGGCGCTCGCCGGCGGGCGGCGGGCCGGGATCGCCGCGGGCACCGGGATCGCGCTCGGCGTCTTCGCCTGGGTGGTCGCGATCGCCCTGGGCGTCGCCGCCGTGCTCACCGCGTCGGCGGTCGCGTTCACCGTGGTCAAGCTGGCCGGCGCGGCCTACCTGGTGGTGCTCGGCGTCAAGGCGTGGCTGGCCGTGCGCCGCGGCGAGTACCGGGACCTCACCGAGACCACCGGGGTGCGCCGGCTCGAAGCCGGAGCCGCCTTCCGGCAGGGCCTGGTGACGAACCTGCTCAACCCCAAGGTCGCCGTGTACTTCCTGGCTCTGCTCCCCCAGTTCCTGCCCGCCGACGGCTCGACCCTGCAGACGCTCGAACTGGCCGCGATCGCCACCGCCGGCACGGTCCTGTGGTTCGTCACCCTCGCCGTCGTGGTCGGGGCGCTGAAGCGGTTCTTCAGCGCCGGCCGCGTCCGCCGGGGTCTCGACGCCCTCCTGGGCACCGTGCTCGTCGCCCTCGGGCTGAAGGTCGCCGCCGAGACGGCGTGAGCCCGGGCCGGGCTCACGCCGTCCGCTCAGCCGAGCTGCTCCGACGCCAGCCGCGTGCCCTCGACCCGCGCCGCGATCTTCGCGAACGCGATGTCGCGCGAGGTCGACGTGTCGTCGGCGAACGGCGAGAACCCGCAGTCGTCGCAGGTGCCGAGCCGCTCGGCCGGCACGTACTTCGCCGCGGTGAGCACCCGGTCCCGGACCTCCTCCGCGGTCTCCACCCGCGGGTCGATCGGGTCGATGACCCCGACGAAGACCCGCTGATCGGCCTTGAGGTGCTCGGCGATCACCCGCAGCGCCCGCTCCGGGTCGGCTTCGCTGGCCAGCTGGACGAAGAAGCGCCCGGCCTTCAGGTCGAACAGCGCCGGCAGCAGGCCCGCGTAGTCGACGTCGAGGCTGTGCACGGAGTCCTGGTCGCCGCCCGGGCAGGTGTGGACGCCGATCTTCGCGCGCTCCTCGGCGGTGAACCGGTCCAGCACGGCGTTGTTGAGCTCGACGAACTGGCGCAGCAGCCCGCCGGACGGGTCGAGCTTCAGCGACAGCCGCCCTTCGGTGAAGTCGATCTGCACGCTGTCCGCGCCCGCGTCGAGGCTGCCCCGGATGTCCGCCTCGGCCTCGTTCACCAGGTCGGCGACGAACTGCTCCTGCGAGTACCCCTCGATGCCGTCGCCGGGGTAGATCAGCGAGAGCGCGGACGCGGCGATCACCGCCTGCTTGACGGGCCGCTCGGTAAGCGTTTTCGCGCGCGTCAGGTACGAGCCGGCGTGCGTCGCGTAGCGGAACGGGCCGGCGGTCAGCCGCGGCAGCTGCCGGGTGTGCCCGTCGGCGAACGGGATGACGACGCCGTCGGGCGCCAGGGCTTCCAGCCCGGCCAGCGGGTACGTCGCGAAGCTCGGCTTGCCCTGTTCTCCGTCCGTCAGCACCGGCGAGCCGGTTTCCTCGAACCGGCGGATGGTGTCGGCCAGCGCCCGGCTCTCGAGTTCGGCGAGCGCGGCGGCGTCGAGCCGGCCCGCGGCGAATTCGCCGAGGCCTTCGACGAGGTAGGCGGGACGCGGGATGCTGCCGATCGGTTCGGTGGGCAGGGTCATGAAGTCCTCCGGCTGGTTGACAGGGCCGGCCGGCCACCGGCACGACGGCAGGACCTGGCCACCCGGCCGCCCCCACCCGCCGTCCGGGCCGTGACCGGCGACGTTCTCGGGGCAACTTAACGTGGCCGGAGCCGGTCACAGAGCGCGGATCACCCGGTCGGACCAGAGAAAAGCACGAAACAAGAAGGCGTTTGGCGGTTCGCCGGGAGGACGATTGGGTATTCGCTACGGCGATACGGCGGGTTCGGCGCCGAAGGAGGCCCGATGCTCAGTCACCACGACCGCACCGAGCTCGAGAAGATCGAGCGCAGCCTGGAGCTCAGTGATCCGGATCTGGCTGCCGCGTTGCGCGACGGCCGGCGCCCGAAGTCGCGCGGGCTCCGGAGCGCCGTCCTGATCTTCTTCGACATCACCGCCGTGACGCTGCTGGTCCTGGGCCTGGTGCTGCCCGACCCGGGCGTGACGCTGTGCGGGATCATCGCGCTCACCGCCACCGTCTGGACCCACGTGGCGCGGCACCGGATCTGAGAACCTTATTCTGGTCAGGACGGCGCTACGGGCCGCAGGCCGCCCACCTGTGGTGACACTCGCGCCGGCCGACGGCTGAATAAGGTTCTGAGGCAGACTGGGCGGGGTGAAGTGGGTCCTGCACGTCGACCTCGACCAGTTCATCGCCGCGGTCGAGGTCGCCCGCCACCCCGAGCTGCGCGGGAAGCCCGTCGTGGTCGGCGGCAACGGCGACCCCACCGAGCGAGCCGTCGTCGCGACGGCGTCGTACGAGGCCCGCGAGTTCGGCGTCCAGTCCGGCATGCCGCTGCGGATCGCCGCCAAGCGCTGCCCGGACGCCGTCTTCCTGCCCAGCGACCCGGACGCCTACCTCGAGGTGTCGGCGCGCGTGATGGCCGCGGTCCGGGAGCTGCCGGTCGTGGTCGAGGTGCTGGGCTGGGACGAGGCGTTCGTCGGCGCTGAGACGGCCGACCCCGAGGCGCTGGCCGCCGCGATCAAGGAGGCGGTGGCGCGCGAGACGGGCCTGTCGTGCGCGGTCGGGATCGGGGACAACAAGCTGCGGGCCAAGCTCGCCACCGGGTTCGGCAAGCCGGGCGGGATCTACCGGCTGACGCGGGAGAACTGGTGGGAGGTGATGGCCACCCGCCCGACCGACGCGCTGTGGGGCATCGGCGGCAAGACGGCGAAGAAGCTCGCCGAGCTGGGCATCACGACGGTCCTGGACCTGGCCGGGGCCGACGCGGCGGAGCTCGCCGCGCGGTTCGGCCCGAAGACCGGCCCGTGGCTGCGGCTGCTCGGCGGCGGCATCAGCGACGCCGAGGTGAGCGCGACCCCGTGGGTGGCCCGCTCCCGCAGCCGCGAAACGACGTTCCAGCGCGACCTGACGGACCCGGCGGAGGTGGCGGCCGAGGTCACGGCACTGGCCAAGCGCGTCGCCCAGGACGTCCTCGACGAGGGCCGCCCGGCGGCGCGGGTCGCGGTCAAGGTGCGGTTCGTGCCGTTCCTGACCCACACGCACAGCATCACGCTGCCGGAACCGACGTCGGACGCGGCCGCGCTCGACCGCGCGGCGCGGGAGGTGCTCGGGATGTTCGAGCTGACCCGGGCGGTCCGGCTGCTGGGCGTGCGGGCCGAATTCCCGCGCGAGGACTAGAGCCCCTCCGGCAGCGGCAGCGGCCGGTCCGGGTCCAGCTCGACACCGCCCGCTCGCAGGGTGTGGTCCAGCATCGCCCAGATCGTGCCGGTGAGCTGGGCGGTCAGCTGGGGCAGGCTCAGCGCGCCCGGGTGGTCGAGCCAGCGGGTCGTCGCCGATTCGACGTAGCCGACCAGGCCGAACGCGATGGTGTCCGCCGGGGCCGGGTCCAGCCCGAGCGCCGTCAGGTAGCCGGTGAACAGCCGGCTGAGGTGGCGGGCGATCGCGCCGCGGACGTCCGGGCGGTCGTCCGCGGCGGCCGGCTGCGCGCGGGCCAGGTAGCGGTGCAGGTGGGCGTGCTCGGTCAGCCAGCGCAGGTGCGTCGAGATCACCGTGGAGATCATCTCGTTCGGTGAGCCCTCGGGGTGCCAGAGCGGCGCCAGGTCGGCCGTCACCAGCTCGGCCGCCCGCTGGGCGATCGCCCGCCGGAGGTCTTCCGCGCCGTCGAAGTGCCGGTACAGGCGCGTGCGCGCGACGCCCGCGCGTTCGGCGATCTGCTCGGTGGACACGTCCGGGCCGTGCTCGGCGATGGCGGCCAGTGCGGCGTCGACGAACTCCGCGCGCCGCCGTTCCTGCTGGCCCGCCCAGCGCGTCGCCCGTCCGTCGACCTTGGTCACGGCGAAAGCCTACTCACGCGCCGCCGGGCGGTGTACGCTCCCGAAGTAGCTAGTACATCGCGTACCCCCTACTTTCTTCGGAGGCCGCCATGGGCGTCGAGGCCCAGGACCGGGACGTCACCGCGGCTCGCCTGCTCAAGAGCTCGGCGAAGAACAGCTACGACCCGCACGTCGACATCGACTGGGACGCGCCGCTCGCCGAGGGCAAGGCGTACATGCCGCTCGAGCGCGTCTCCCTCTACGGCACGGACCTCTGGGCGAAGCTGACGCCGGAGCAGCGGATCGAGCTGTCCAAGCACGAGATCGCCAGCATCATGAGCGTCGGCCTGTGGTTCGAGATCGTCCTGATGCAGCTGCTCGCCCGGTACGTCTTCGACCTGGACGCGCGCACCGAGCACGCGCAGTACGCGATGACCGAGATCGGCGACGAGACGCGGCACTCGGTGATGTTCGCCCGCACCGCGCAGCGGCTCGGCGTCCCGCGGTACGGCGTCCCCAAGGTGGTCCACCGCGCCGCGAAGGTGTTCGGCGCGACCGCCGCCGGCCCGTCGATGTTCGCCAGCGTGCTGGTCGCGGAGGAGACCACCGACCGGCTCCAGCGGTCGATGATGGACGACGACGGCATCCAGCCGCTGATCCGCTCGGTCAACCGCATCCACGTGGTCGAAGAGGCCCGGCACGTCCGGTTCGCGAAGGAAGAAGTGCTGCGCGAGACGCCGAAGCTGTCGAAGGCGGCCCTGCAGCGGCACCGCCTGCGGACCGCCCTGGTCGCGTTCGGCGTGATCGACAGCATGGTCGACGCGCGGATCTACCGCAGCGTCGGGATCGACCCGCGGGAGGGCCGCGCGGCGGCGCTGGCGAACCCGCACTTCCACGAGACCCGCCGCTGGATGGCGGAGAAGATCGTGCCGTTCCTGCGCGACGCGGGCCTGATCGGCGGCCGCTCCGAGGGCATCTGGCGGCGCGCGAACCTCATCTGAACGCCGTCCGGAGAATTCCCTTCGCGCCGGATGCCGGATTCCGCCAGGATTCCCTGGTGACCGAGGACTCCCCGCAGGACTTCCCGCTCGAACCCGCACCCGGGCAACGGGCCCACACTCCGGCTCCACACCGCCGCTCGCTCCTCGCCCGGCCGGCCGTCACCGGCCTGCTCGGCTTCCTCGCCGGCGCGGTGCTGGTCGGCGTGCCGTGGCTGGTCCTGACCCTGCTCGGCGGCCCGAGCAGCCGCCCGCTGACCGCCCCGGCCGCTCTCGGCGGGCTGGGCAAGGTCCAGGACGTGATCGCGAAGATCGACAAGACCCTGGGCCAGGCCACGATCGAACGGATCGGGAAACCGATCGGGAAACCGCGGCCCGCACGTCGACGGCCTACGGCGGGGCCGGCGCGGTCGTCCAGCAGTACCAGGACGACCGGCTGGAGCGCAGCCTCCAGCTGGTCGCCGTCCGGGCACCCTCACCGGAGCTCGTGGCACCGTACGAGGACGCCGAAGCCCTCGGCCTGGCCGCGCCGAGCACCGAACTCGTGCACTTGGGCGACGTGCAGTGCCTGCGGCACAACGACCCCACGCCGGCCGGTTCGGCACCGGACCCGGCCCGGTCGGTCGTCACGAGCGGCCAGCGCACCGGCCCCGCCCTGACTGTCACGCTGCGGGCGCTGAGCTCCGAGGGCAACCGCGACCCGCGCGAACTGGCCGCGCTCGTGAACCAGGCCTGGCGGGAGCTCGCGTGACCGTCACCATCCGCCTGGCCCGCCCCGAAGACGAAGCCGCGCTCGCCGAGATCGACCGGCGAACCTGGACCTCGGCCATGTCCCCCGCTCCCCCGCCGCCACCCGGCACGCCCTTCTTCGACGGGGCAGCCCGGCCCGAAGACGTCCTGGTCGCCGAGCAGGACGGCGTGGTGACCGGCTACGTCCGGCTCGCCGAAGGGTTCGGCATCCCCGCCCACCGGCACGTCCGGGTGATCGGCGGGCTCGCCGTCGACCCGCGGCGGCAGCGGCTCGGCATCGCGCGCCGGCTCGTCGACGCCGCCGTGGCCGAAGCGCGGGAGCGTGGCGCCCGCAAGCTGACGCTGCGGGTGCTGGGTCACAACACCGGCGCCCGCCGGGTCTACGAACGCTGCGGGTTCGTCGTGGAAGGCGTGCTGCGGGGCGAATTTCGCATCGACGACACCGACGTCGACGACGTTCTCATGGCCCGCTCGCTCGCTTGACAGCCTCGCCGCGGCTTTGCCATCCTGGTTCCGGGCCGAGAGGCGCTGCGACGGAATCCTTTCCGCCACGCTCGGCCCGTGACACGACTCCAAGGGCGCCTCCCGTGCGGGAGGTGCCTTTCTCGTTGTCCGCAAGGACTTCGTGCTGCCTCCCGAGCGTTTCGCCGACGAACTCCGGAGTGCATCGAAACATGAGTGACAAACTGCAGAACTCGGGTGGCCTCGACTTCGCCGTGGCCGACCTCGCACTGGCCGACGCCGGCCGCACCCAGCTGCGGCTGGCCGAGCACGAGATGCCCGGCCTGATGGCGATCCGCCGCGAGTACGCCGCCGCGCAGCCGCTGAAGGGCGCGCGCATCGCCGGGTCGCTGCACATGACCGTGCAGACCGCCGTGCTCATCGAGACCCTGGTGGCGCTCGGCGCGCAGGTGCGCTGGGTGTCCTGCAACATCTTCTCCACCCAGGACGAGGCCGCCGCCGCGGTCGTCGTCGGCCCGCAAGGCACCGTCGACGCCCCGGCGGGCACCTCGGTGTTCGCGTGGAAGGGCGAATCCCTCGAAGAGTACTGGTGGTGCACCGACCAGCTCTTCGCCTTCCCCGGCGGCCAGTCCCCGAACATGATCCTCGACGACGGCGGCGACGCCACGCTGCTCGTCCACAAGGGAGTCGAGTTCGAGGCGGCGGGCGCGGTCCCGCAGCCGTCCGAAGAGGACCCGGAGGAGTACCGGATCGTCCTCGAAACCCTCCGCGCGAGCGTGGCGGCCGACGGTGACCGCTTCACCCGCATGGCCAAGGAGATCCGCGGCGTCACCGAGGAGACGACCAACGGCGTCAAGCGGCTCTACAAGCTCGCCAAGGACGGCGAGCTGCTCTTCCCGGCGATGAACGTCAACGACTCGGTGACGAAGTCCAAGTTCGACAACAAGTACGGCATCCGGCACTCCCTTGTGGACGGCCTGAACCGGGCCACCGACGTGATGATCGGCGGCAAGCGCGTGGTCGTCTGCGGCTACGGCGACGTCGGCAAGGGCGCGGTGGAGGCGCTGCGCGGCCAGGGCGGCCGGGTCGCGGTCACCGAGATCGACCCGATCTGCGCGCTGCAGGCGGCGATGGACGGGCTGGACGTCGTCGAGCTCGACGACGTCGTCGAGACGGCCGACATCTTCATCACCACCACCGGCAACTTCGGCATCATCTCCGCCGGCCAGATGAGCCGGATGAAGCACAACGCGATCGTCGCCAACGTCGGGCACTTCGACAACGAGATCGACATGGCCGGGCTGGCGAAGCTGCCGGGCGTCGTGAAGAACGAGATCAAGCCGCAGGTGCACGAGTGGACGTTCCCGGACGGCCACGCGATCATCGTGCTGTCCGAGGGGCGCCTGATGAACCTGGGCAACGCGACCGGGCACCCGTCCTTCGTGATGTCGAACTCGTTCACCAACCAGGCGATCGCGCAGATCGAGCTGTTCACCAAGCCCGGCGAGTACGCCACGGACGTCCACCGGCTGCCGAAGCACCTCGACGAGAAGGTGGCCCGCCTGCACCTCGACGCGCTCGGGGTGAAGCTCACCAGGCTCACGAAGGCGCAGGCCGAGTACATCGGCGTCGACGTCGAAGGTCCGTACAAGCTCGATCACTATCGGTACTGATCCAAGATTGCTCCATTCGCCGTAGTTTGGTTTATCCGGAAACTGGCCATCCTCCCGTCGAGAGCGCATCCGCCCGGACGGCACGGAGCCGGGCCGGGTCTCATGCGAAGGAGTGTGTCAAGTGATCATTCTCGGTGTGATTCTGCTTGTCATCGGGTTCATCGTGGGCATCCCGGTGCTGTACACCATCGGTATCATTCTCGCGGTGGCCGGCGTGGCACTGGCCATCCTGGGCGGCACCGGCCGCCGGATCGGTGGCCGGGCGCACTGGTACTGATCCCGAGACTCGCCACGGCCTGGCGCGGTCAGCAGCAATGCTGGCCGCGCCAGGCCGTTCGGCCTTCTTGCACCGCCACCCCGGCGATCGCGAGCGCGACGAGGGGGTCGGCCCACCACCAGCCGAGCAGGGCGTTGAGCAGCAACCCCGCCAGCAGGACCGCGGAAAGGTAAGCGCAGAGCAAAGTCTGCCGCGAATCCGCCACCGCACTGGCGGAGCCCAGCTCCCGCCCGGCCCGGCGCTGCGCACCCGACAGCACGGGCATCACCACGAGGGAAATGGCCGCGAGCACGATTCCGGTCCGCGAAGTTTCCGGCGAAGCGCCGGTTAAAAACGTACCAGCAGCCTCCCCCGTCACGTAAATCGCGAGCGCGAAGAAGGAAATCGCGATCGCTTTCAACGCGCGTCGTTCCCGCGCGTCGGGATCACGGCCGGAAAACTGCCACGCGACCGCGGCCGCCGACGCGACCTCGATCACCGAATCCAGCCCGAAGCCGATCAGCGCCCCGGACGAAGCCGCGGCGCCGGCCGTCAGGGCGACGACGGCCTCGACGACGTTGTAGGTGATGGTCGCGGCCACCAGCAGCCGGACCCGCCGCACCAGCCCCACCCGGCGATCCGGCCCGGCCCCCGGCGGTGCGCAGCACCCACCGGCGCAGGCCTCCGCGGCCGGTTCCGGCGTCATCGCGCCACCACGTCGTCTTCGCAGGCCGCCCGCGGTTCGACCGCCAGCACGACCTGGACGAGTTCCCGCAGCGCACGGGCCAGGTGTTCGTCGGCGATCTCGTACCGCACCTGACGACCCTCGTAGCCGGCCACCACGAGCCCGCAGCCGCGCAGGCACGACAGGTGGTTCGAGACGTTGGACCGGCTCAGCCCCAGCTCCCCGGCCAAGCGGCCCGGGTAGGCGGGCCCCTCGAGCAACGAGGTCAGGATCCGGCAGCGGGTCGGGTCCGCCAGCGCGCGCCCGATGCGGGCCAGCGCCGACTCACGCGTCTCACAGGTCACCATGCAGTGAACTGTACAGCCCCGACTGACGTATCCACAACGGACGGACGCCACCGGCGACACCGCGCCGCCCGGAACACCGGGAAACCCGGAAAAGAAAGGGTCCTCCGGCTCCGAGGGGGAGGGAGAGCCGAAGGACCTCGTTAGTGTTAGCACATCGCCCAGCCGCTGTACACAGCTGCATACACGATCGTGTCACCGTCTTGACGCCATCCGAACGCCGTGCAGGCCTCCCCGCCCGGTGCGGAACCCGGCCGGGAAGGCCTGGACGGATCCTGGCGGGAGGCTCAGGAAGCCTGGTGCAGCAGGGTTTTCCGCGGCGCGGTGGCGCAGCCGCACCCGCCGCCGACGCCCCGGCAGTCGACGATCAGCCCGTGCCGCACGCGGTCACCGTCCGCACAGGCCGGATCGGTGCACTCGGCGAATCCACCGTCCGGGTGGACCCCGAGCGTGCCGTGGCAGTGATCGATCCCGGCGCCACAGGAAGCACACTCCATGACCGGCCGCCTTTCCGCGCTCGTGGACGACGTGCACCCCAAGGTAAATCCGGGCGGCACGCGGGCACGGTATCCGGGCGGCGTGTCGGCACGACCACCCGTCCGAGAGCGGCTCAGGCGGGTTTCGGCGCCCGCTTGCGGGCCGCCGGCTTCTTCTTCGCCGGTTTGCCGTCCTCTTCGGACGCCTCCGAAGAGGACTGACGAGACTTCTTCGCGGCGTCCACACTGGCCTGCAGCGCCGCCATCAGGTCGACGACGTCGGCCTTGGCGGTGACCGCGGCGGGCTTCGTCGTCTCGTCGCCGGTGACCTTGGCCTCGATCATCTCCTCGAGGGCCTCGCGGTAGTGGTCGTGGTACTTCTCCGGCTCGAACACCGGCTCGGCCAGCGAGTCGATCAGCGACCCGGCCATGGTGAGCTCCTGCGGCCGGATCTGCGGCGGGTCGTCGCGCAGGAACGGGAAGTCGGGCTCGCGGACCTCGTCCGGCCACAGCATCGTCGTCATCACCAGCACGTCGGCGTGCACACGCAGCACCGCCATGCTCTCCCGCTGCCGGACCGCGACCTTCGCGATGGCCACCTGGCTCGACTTGTGCAGCGCGTCCCGCAGCACGACGTACGGCTTGACCGCGTTCTTCTGCGGCTCCAGGTAGTAGGTCCGGTCGTACTGGATCGGGTCGATCGATTCGAGCGGCACGAACTCCAGCACGTCGATCGTGCGCTGGGTGGTCAGCGGCAGCTCCGCCATCTCCGCGTCGGTGATCACCACCATCTCGCCGTCGGGCAGCTCGTAGCCCTTGGCGATCTCGGCGTACGGCACTTCCTGGCCGTCGATCGTGCAGAACCGCTTGTACTGGATGCGGCCGCCGTCGGCCTCGTGCACCTGGCGCAGGGAGACGTTCTTGTTCTCGGTCGCCGCGTACATCTGGATCGGAATGCTGACCAGCCCGAAGGACACCGAGCCCTTCCACATCGCCCGCATGCCCAGTACCTCCGAGGTCCGCCTTCACGCTACGTGACAACCGTAGCCCGAATCGTCCCTCGACGACAGTCTGATCTAGACCTCTGCCAGGTATTTCTCCCAGAGCGCCGGATCCATGAACCACTGCTCGAAATCGGTCGGATCGCCGAATCCGTTCACGAACCGCCGGGCGACCGCCGGGTTCTGCCCGGCCACGCCCAGGATCTGGAGCACGTGCGGGGGCGGCGGCAGGAGGAGTGCGTTCGTCCATTCGGTCACGTGCCGGGCGTACTCCCAGTAGCGCTCGAACGTCGCTTCCATCCACGCCGCGTCGAACGGCCGGTCACCGCGGGAGACGATCGCGTCGAGGTAGGTCGCCGCGCAGTGGCTCGCGTTGTTCGAGCCCTGCCCGGTGATCGGGTCGTTCGCCACGACGACGTCGGCCATGCCCAGCACGATCGCCCCGCCGGGCAGGGTGCCGACCGGGTGGCGGACCACCGGCGGGTACCCGCCGGCCAGGGTCGCCTTGGCGTCGGTCAGCTCCGCGTCGCGGCAGCGGTCGTACTCCCACGGCACGAACTGCCGCATCAGGTCCAGCACGCGCGCGAAGTGCTCGTCCGGACCCGGGTGGTCGCCGAAGCAGTCCAGGGGCCCGCCGGGCACGCCTTCGAAGAAGAGGATGTCGCAGTTCCCGCTCAGCGTGTACGCCGGGATCATGAACAGCTCGCCGACGCCGGGGACGATGTTGAACCGCACCCCCACCTGGTCCGGGTGCTCCGGGCGCCGGCCCACCCCGTGGGCGTAGACCAGCGAAAGCGCGCGCATCGGCCGCGTGAACGGCGAGCGCTCGGGCACGCGGTCGAACAGCTGGACCAGCTCGCCCTTGCCGGCCGAGATGATCACCAGGTCGTACAGCCGGGACAGCGCGTCCAGCTCGGACGTCATCACGCCGTGGATGACGAGCTTGCCGCCGCGGTCTTCGAACAGCTCCAGCCAGCCGGCCATCTTCACCCGCTGGTCGACCGACTGGGCGGGCTTGTCGAGTTCGGCGAACCAGTCGAGCGCGCGGCCGCCGTCCGGCGCGGCCACCGAGACGCCGAGGCCCTCGACGTCGACCGTGTCCGCTTCCCACAGGTTGATCCCGAGGTCACGCTCGTGCTGCAGCGCGTCGTGGAACATGCACTGCGTCGACATCACCCGCCCGGACCGGATCTCCTCCGGCGTCCGCGCGGACATCACGGTGACGTCGTAGTCCTTCGCCTGCAGCCCGAAGGCCAGCTGCAGGCCGGACTGCCCGGCGCCCACGACCAGGACCTTGCGCATGGGGAGCTCTTCACCTTCCGGGGACTGGGACGTGCGGGGCTGAGACATGCAGGGAGTTAGGCGTGCGGGGCGCTGCCGGCGAGCTCGCGGCCCACCGGACCGGAGAGCACCGCCAGTGACAACGTGTGACCGACCAGTTCGGTCAGGGTGGCGATCGTCGACGCGCGATCACGGGCATCACAGGTGACCAGCGGGACGGCAGGGTCGAGGGCGAGGGCGTCGCGCACCTCGTCGAGGTCGTGCACCGGCTTGCCCTCGAACTGGTTGACCGCCACGACGAACGGCAGCTCCGAGTCGTTCTCGAAGTAGTTGATCGCCGCGAACGACTCGTCGATCCGGCTGGTGTCGACGAGCACGACCGCGCCGAGCGCGCCGCGGCTCAGGTCGTCCCACAGGAACCAGAAGCGCGCCTGCCCCGGCGTGCCGAACAGGTACAGCAGCAGGTCCGGGCGCAGCGTGATCCGGCCGAAGTCCATGGCGACGGTCGTGGTCGACTTGCCGCCGGGCGGGATCTCGTCGATGCCCTCCCCGGCCTCGGTCATCCACGCCTCGTTGCTCATCGGCGGCACTTCCGACACCGCGCCGACGAACGTGGTCTTGCCGACACCGAAGCCCCCGGCGACGACGATCTTCGCGGAGATCGTCAGCAGATCGCCCTCAGGCGGGGAGCCGCTTGAGCCCATCAAGGATCCTCTCGAGCACGTTGGTGTCGTGGTGGTAGGCGTGCGCGGTGGGGTGCACGAACACCGCGCCCTGGGTGGCGAGGTCGCCCAGCAGCACCCGCACCACGCCCAGCGGCAGGTCCAGCCCGACCGACAGCTCGGCGACCGAGCAGCGCAGCCGGGCGCGTTCGTAGAGCGAGCGCGACTCCGGCATGAGCGAGTCGCTCAGCGCGGGGTCGTACCGCGGCACCGAGATCAGCGTCTCCACCAGCAGCTGGTGGCGCGTGCCGGTGCGGCCGCCGGTGAGCGCGTACGCGCGGATCCGGCGGCTCCGGCGCGGCAAAGCGGTGTCCTTCTCGGACACGGCGATCACATCCTGTTGCGTTCCGGGGCTCCGCCCCGGGCCGGGGGCTTCGCCACCCGGACCCCCGAAAGACATGTCAGGCACGGGCATCACATCCGGGGCCGGCGGGCGGTCAGCACCTGCCGCAGCTCCGCGCGCACCTCGGGGGTGAGCGCGTGGCCGGCGTTGGTGATGAACTGGGTCATCTCGTAGGCGACCACCTTCATGTCCGCCTCGCCCGAGGTCAGCACCGCGAGCCCGGCACCGGAACCGATGCCCATGAACAGGAAGTAGCCGTGGGTGAGCCGGATGATGATCTGCTCGCAGGCGCCCTTCCCGAACAGCGCCGCACTGTTGCCCGCCAACGAAAGCAGGCCGCTGGCGATCGCCGCGAGCTGTTCGGCCTCGGCCTCGCCGACCGAGTCCGAGGCGGTGAGCGGAAAGCCGTCCACGCTCATGATCAGCGCGTGGCTGACGCCGTGGACCTTGCGCACGAAGTCGTCGAGCAGCCAGGCGAAGTTCGCCGTGGCGGAGTGGGGAGCGCTCACCGGGCGGTTCCTCCGGGCGTCTCGTCCTGGCGGGCGCGGTTCTCGGCGAGCGCCGCCTGCTCGCCGTCGGCGAACGCACCGAGGTCGGCGAGCAGCCGCTCGTGCCCGCTCGCGGTGGTTTCGCCGGCCGGGGGCGGCGGTGGCGGCGGTGGTTCCGGGGCGGCCCCGCGGATGCTGCCGGGCACGCGGCGCGGCAGGCCGTTCGCCGTGATCCCGCCGACGGTTCCCGCGGTGATCGGGCGAGGCCGCGGGCTGGGCTTGCGCGGCGGCGCCGGCGGCTCCTGCGTCTCCCGGGGGAAGGTGCCGGCGCGCCGCCGCGGCAACCCGCCGACGGTGGCCGGCTCGCGGCCGCCCTCGGCCGGTTCGGCGGTGACATCGCCATCCGCGGCCCCGCCCCCCGTCGGGGGCTCCACTCCCCGAACCCCCGGACCGGAGACGGTCCGGGTGCCCGACCACGCGTGCTCGGCGAGCTCGGTGACGACACCGGTGGGCAGCAGCACGGTGGCGACCGTGCCGTGCGGGCTGCGCCGGTCCAGCCGCACCGTGACGCCGTGCCGGGCGGCCAGGCGAGCGACCACGGCGAGCCCCATGTGCCGCGCCGCGGCGTCGTCGAGGTCACCGCCCGCGGCCAGGCGCGCGTTCAGGTCCCCGACGCGGTCGGCCGGGATGCCGATGCCCTCGTCCTCGATCCGGACGAGCACGCTGCCCTGCTCGGTCAGGTGCGCGCTGACGTGCACCGGCGAGCTCGGCGAGGACTGGTTGGCGGCGTTGTCGAACAACTCGGCCAGCACCCGGCCCAGGTCTTCCGCGGCGAAGCCGACGACGCCGAGGTTGACCACGCGGCCGATGGTGATCCGGGCGTAGTGGTTGATCGACGACATCGCCTCGCGCATGAGGTCGAGCACCGAGGTCGCGCGGGCGGCGTCGTCGGCGGTGTCCTGCCCGGCGAGCACCCGCAGGTTCTCGGCGTTGCGCCGCAGCCGCGTGGCGAGGTGGTCGAGCTGGTAGAGCTCGGCGAGGCGGTGGTGGTCCTCCTCCCCCGCTTCCAGCTCTTCCAGCCGCGCGAGGAGCTGGTCGAGGAGGTTGAGGTCACGCAGGGCGACGCTGGCGCAGATCTCGGCCAGCACCCCTTCGCCCGACGGCGCCGCCACCGGCTCCGGCCGGGTCAGCTCCACGAACGCCGGTCCCGCCGGGGGCGCGTAGCCGGGATGCTTCGGGGGCGCGGTCAGGAACTGCGCCGCGGCGACGCGCGAACGGTCCAGCAGGACGCGTGATCGATCCAGGAGTTCCCGGGCCCGGCTCGCCATGTGGTCCCACTTCTTCCGTGACTGGTGCGACTGTGCTGGTTGAACAGATGGCTGGTCGAACAGATGGCTGGTCGAACGAACGTGCTGGCGCCGCCCCCGGCGGCGATGCGGGACATGCAAGCAGAAAGGTTCGTGGGATGTCCACAGCCGGTCCCCGCACGATCGCCCTGCGTGATCATGAATCCGGAGCGTCGCTGCTGGTGAGCGCAGTGGATTAGGCCATACGGCTCATTTTTGCAAATTGCGGGTCGCAACAGAGCGCACACGGCGGCCGTACCCGCAGCTGAGGCAGGCCCTGGCCCCGAAATCCCAGGTCGTGCCCGATTCGTCCGGAAATTGCGGGGCACGCAGTTTTTTGCGGGGCACGCAAGTTTTTCGCTACACTCCGTTCATGCCGCCGGAAGAACCACCCAAGCTGACCCTCCGGGAGCGGAAGAAGCGCGAAGCCCGCCGGGCGCTCGCGCAGGCCGCGCTGCGGCTCACGCTGGAGCGGGGGCTGGAGAACGTCCGGGTGGAGGACATCGCCACCGAGGTGGGCGTCTCCCCCCGCACGTTCAACAACTATTTTTCCAGCAAGGAGCAGGCGGTCTGCTCGGTGGTCATCGACCGCCACGAGGGGATGCGCGAAGCCCTGCTCGACCGGCCGGAGGGCGAGCCGCTCTGGGAGTCCGTCAAACAGGCGGTGCTGGAGCAATATTCACGTGAAGGCGAGCCGGATCGCGCGTATGTTGCGCGTATCCGGGAGCTGATGGGCCAGCTCATGCTGCGTGGCGAGTTCCTCAACGCCCACGCGGCGGTCGAGCGGGTCCTCGCCGAAACGATCGCGAAACGGGTGGGCGGTGTGGACCACCTGCTGTGCCGGCTGATGGCCTCCTCGGTGGAAAGTGCCGTCCGCGTCGCCTTCGTCAACTGGTTCACCGAAGGCGAACCGCTCCTGCCGACCCTGGAGCGGTTGCTGGACGAGCTGGCCGCCGGGATGCCGACGCTGACCGGCGGCGCCGAAGGAACACCCGACCCGAACACCACCACTCCACTGGGGGAATCGTTGTGCTAGTCAAGCTCCTGCGCACTCACCTGCGCCCGTACCGGGGGACGCTGTGGGTGATCGTCCTGCTGCAGCTCGTGCAGACGATCGCCATGCTCTACCTGCCGACGCTGAACGCCGACATCGTCGACAACGGCCTGATCAAGGGCGACATGCCCTACATCCTGCGGGTCGGCGCCATGATGCTCGCCGTCACGCTGGCCCAGATCGTCGGCTCGATCGGCGCGGTGTACTTCGGTGCCCGCACGGCGATGGCGATCGGCCGGGACATCCGCGCCGGGGTCTTCCACCGGGTGCAGGACTTCTCGGCCCGCGAGGTCGGCCAGTTCGGCACGCCGTCGCTGATCACCCGCACCACCAACGACGTCCAGCAGGTCCAGATGCTGGTCCTGATGACGCTGACGCTGATGGTGTCCGCGCCGATCATGTGCGTCGGCGGCATCATCCTGGCGCTCAACCTCGACGTGCCGCTCTCGTCGCTGCTGCTGGTGATCGTGCCCGTGCTCGCCGTCTCGGTCGGGATCATCATCGCCAAGATGCGCCCGGCGTTCCGGCTGATGCAGGTCCGGATCGACCGGATCAACCAGATCCTGCGCGAGCAGATCATGGGCATCCGGGTGATCCGCGCGTTCGTGCGGGACAAGCACGAACGGCAGCGCTTCGACGTCGCCAACGACGAGCTGCTCACCGTCTCGCTGCGGGTCGGGCGGTTGATGGCGCTGATGTTCCCGATCGTCATGCTGGTGATGAACGTGTCCAGCGTCGCCGTGCTGTGGTTCGGTGGCCAGCGGATCGACTCCGGCAGCATGCAGATCGGCGCCATGACGGCGTTCCTGTCCTACCTGCTGCAGATCCTGATGGCCGTCATGATGGCCACGTTCATGTTCATGATGGTGCCGCGCGCGGAGGTCAGCGCCGAGCGGATCAGCGAAGTGCTCGACACCGAGTCGAGCGTGCGCCCGCCGGTGTCGCCGATCCGTCCCGGCGCCGTGCACGGGCACTTGGAGCTCTCCGGCGTGGAGTTCCGCTACCCCGGCGCGGAAAAGCCGGTGCTGTGCGACATTTCGCTGATCGGGCGGCCGGGTGAGACCACCGCCGTGATCGGGTCGACCGGCACGGGCAAGACCACGCTGCTGAACCTGATCCCGCGGCTGATGGACGCCACTCGCGGCACGGTGAAGGTCGACGGCGTCGACGTGCGCGACCTCGACCCCGCGGTGCTCGCCCGCGCGGTCGGGCTGGTGCCGCAGAAGCCGTACCTGTTCGCCGGCACGGTGGCGAGCAACCTGCGCTACGGCAACCCGGACGCGACCGACGAAGAGCTGTGGCACGCGCTGGAAGTGGCCCAGGGCAAGGACTTCGTCGAAGCGATGGCCGAGGGTCTCGAAGCGCCGATCGCCCAGGGCGGCACGAACGTCTCGGGCGGCCAGCGGCAGCGGCTCGCGATCGCCCGGATGCTGGTGCACAAACCGGAGATCTACCTGTTCGACGACTCGTTCTCGGCGCTCGACTACGCGACCGACGCGGCCCTGCGCCGCGCGCTGGTGTCGGAGACCAAGGACGCGACGGTGGTCATCGTCGCGCAGCGGGTCAGCACCATCCGGGGCGCCGACCGGATCATCGTCCTCGACGAGGGCCGCGTCGTCGGCACCGGCACCCACCACGAACTCATGGACGGCAACGAAACCTACCGGGAGATCGTGCTGTCCCAGCTCACCGAGCAGGAGGCGGCGTGAGTACCACGGAATCGCCCGAAGCCGCCGTCACGGAGGCCGGGGAACGGCCGACCGCGCAGCGGCACAAGAACACCGGTGCCGCGGCCGCCGGGCCGGCGGCCCGCTGGATGAGCGGCGGCGCGCCGGCGGAGAAGGCCCTGGACTTCAAGGGATCCCTCAAGCGGCTGCTGCAGCTGCTGCGACCGCAGCGGGCCATCCTGATCGCCGTCCTGGCGCTCGGTGCGGCCAGCGTCACGCTGACCGTGATCGGGCCGAAGATCCTCGGCCAGGCCACCGACGCCATCCTCGCCGGCGTGCTCGGCAAGCAGGTGCCGCCGGGGGTCACCAAGGAGCAGATCGTCGCCGGCCTGCGGGCCCGCGGCGACGGCACGCTCGCCGACATCTACAGCCGGGTCGACCTGGTGCCCGGCGTCGGCATCGACTTCGACAAGGTCGGCCAGATCCTGCTGACCGTGCTGGCGCTGTTCGTGATCTCGTCGTTCTTCGGGCTCATCCAGGCCCGGCTGACGACGACCCTGGTGCAGCACGCGGTGTACCGGCTGCGCCAGGAGGTCGAGGACAAGTTCGCCCGCCTGCCGCTGAAGTACTTCGACCGCCAGCCGCGCGGTGAGGTGCTTTCCCGCGTCACCAACGACATCGACAACCTGGCGCAGTCGCTGCAGCAGACGCTGTCGCAGATCGTCTCGTCGCTGCTGACGGTGGTCGGCGTGCTGATCATGATGTTCCTGATCTCGCCGCTGCTGGCGCTGATCGCGCTGCTCACCGTGCCGCTGTCGGCGGTCGTGGCGGCGAAGGTCGGGAAGCGGGCGCAGCCGAACTTCATCAAGCAGTGGTCGACGACCGGGAAGCTGAACGCCCACGTCGAGGAGATGTACACCGGGCACTCGCTGGTCAAGGTGTTCGGCCGCCGCGACGAGTCCGGGGCGATCTTCGACAAGCAGAACGAAACGCTGTACCAGGCGAGCTTCAAGGCGCAGTTCATCTCCGGGATGATCCAGCCGGCGATGATGTTCATCGGCAACCTCAGCTACGTGCTGGTGGCCGTGATCGGCGCGCTGCGCGTCGCGTCGGGCAACCTGACGCTGGGCGAGGTGCAGGCGTTCATCCAGTACTCGCGCCAGTTCAGCCAGCCGGTGACGCAGATCGCCAGCATGGCGAACCTGCTGCAGTCCGGGGTCGCTTCGGCCGAGCGGGTGTTCGCGCTGCTCGACGCCGGGGAGCAGGCCCCGGAGCCCGAGCACCCGGAGCGGCCGGCCGAGATCCGCGGGCGCGTCGAGTTCCAGGACGTCTCGTTCCGCTACCTGCCGGACAAGCCGCTGATCGACGACCTCTCGCTGACCGTCGAACCCGGTCAGACGGTGGCGATCGTCGGCCCGACCGGTGCGGGGAAGACGACGCTGGTCAACCTGCTGATGCGGTTCTACGAGCTCGACAGCGGGCGGATCACGCTCGACGGCGTCGACATCGCGAAGATGCACCGCGAGGAACTGCGCGACCAGACCGGCATGGTGCTGCAGGACGCGTGGCTGTTCGGCGGCACGATCGCGGAGAACATCGCCTACGGCGCCGACGACCCGACCCGCGAGGAGATCATCGAGGCGGCACAGGCGACGTACGTGGACCGCTTCGTCCGGACGCTGCCGGACGGCTACGACACGGTGCTCGACGACGAAGGCGGCACGGTCAGCGCGGGTGAGAAGCAGCTGATCACGGTGGCGCGGGCGTTCCTGGCCAAGCCGGTCATCCTCATCCTCGACGAGGCGACCAGCTCGGTCGACACCCGCACCGAGGTGCTCATCCAGCGGGCGATGAACTCGCTGCGCAGCGGCCGCACGAGCTTCGTCATCGCGCACCGCCTCTCGACGATCCGCGACGCGGACGTGATCCTGGTGATGGAGAACGGCCACATCGTCGAGCACGGCGATCACGAAACGCTGCTGCACAGCGGGGGTGCCTACGCTCGGCTGTACGCGGCGCAGTTCGCCGAAGCCATGGCCGAGACGGACTGAGGTCGTCGCCCCGGTACCCTGGACGCTCTTCGAGCGGAAGGGGTACCGGGGCGGCCATGGCCGACAATCTCGAGGAATACCGCCGCAAGCGAGCCCGCGACCGCACCCCCGAACCCTGGCCTGACGGCCCGCCCGTGCCCGGGGCGGACAACCTCTTCGTCATCCAGGAACACCACGCCACCCGGCTGCACTGGGACTTCCGGCTCGAGCGTGCCGGCGTGCTGGTCTCCTGGGCGGTGCCGAAGGGCCTGCCGCTCTCCCCCGGCGTGCCCCGGCTCGCCGTGCACACCGAAGACCACCCCCTGGAGTACCTCACCTTCTCCGGCGAAATCCCCGCGGGCGAGTACGGCGGCGGCCGGATGACCGTGTGGGACACCGGGACGTACGAAACCCTGCACTGGAACGACCACAACGTCGAGGTGGTCTTCCACGGTGCCCGCACGCGCGGCAAGTACCTGTTCCGGAACCGGCACGACGAGGACGGCCGCGACTGGACCCTGCGGCGTCTCGACCCCGCCGAACCCGGCCACGAAGACGCGCCCGAATTCCTCGAGCCGATGACGGCGGAACCGGGTGAGCTGCCCGCCGACGACGACGAGTGGGCCTACGAATTCGCCTGGGGCGGCCTGCGCACGATGCTGCTGGTCTGCGGCGGCCGCGTCACCGCGCACGACGAAACCGGCGCCGACGTCACCGACCGCTACCCCGAACTGCACAAGCTGGGCGAGCAGTTCGGGTCGACGGAAGTGCTGCTGGACGGCGAAATCGTCGTGATGAAGGACGGCAGGCCCCACCCCGCCGGCCTCGACCAGCGCCGGCGGGCCGACGGCGCGGCCGCCAAACGCCTCAAGACCGGCTGCCCGGTCTTCTACTTCGCCTCCGACGTCCTGCACCTCGACGGCCGGGCGACGCTCGAGCTGCCCTACACGAAGCGCCGCGAACTGCTGGACGGCCTGGCGATCGAGGACCGGCACTGGCAGGTGCCGCGCTACTACCTGGGCGGCGGCGAGGCCGTCGCCGGCGCGAGCCGCCAGCACGGTCTCCCCGGCGTCGTCGCGAAGCGGGCCGACAGCCCGTACCGGCCCGGCGGCGGCCGGGGCGACTGGCTGCTCGTCGAAAGCTGAGCCGCGGCTCGCCCCGGCCCGGTCAGCAACCGCAGGTGTAGTACGTGATGTCCCAGTGGTTGCCCTCGTCGCAGTAGAGGTTGCCGGACGCCGCCTGCCACTGCGGGTAGCCGTCGCCGCGTACGCCGGCGTAGGCGAAGGTGTTCTTGATGTAGGCGTCGATGCAGCTGTTGTGCGCGATGTCCACCTTGTAGCCGTTCCAGTGGCTGTAGGTGCCGGACGCGTGCCCGGTCTCGGTGCCGCCGGTGATGTTGACGGCGCAGCCGCTGGCCCGCTTCAACGTGATGACGCCGCTGACCGTGCTCTGGTTGATCTGCTCGTACGACGTGCACGTCGAGTTGCTGCGGCTGGTGCAGCCGCCGCTGGACGAGTGCGTCACGCCGGCCGCGGACAGCTGCGACGCGGCCTGCGCCTGGGTGAGCTTGGTGACCTCGACGCTCGCCGACGCGGTGCCGATGGTCGCGAACACCGCGGTCGCCGCGGTGGCGGCCAGCGTCAGTGCCGCCCGCGCCAGCATCGGTTGTCCCGGCATGAGCTGCCTCCCTCTCCTGCGACGATCCGGACGCCGGTGAGCCAAATCGGGCCGGCCATAACTTCGCCAAACTCCGGGCGCCGCTCCCCCGGCCGGGACGCCGTCAGGTCCTGATCTTCGTCAAGACTTCACGAGTCCGGTCGCGGTCCGGGGATGCGCTGGTGACGGCGTCGAGTTCGCGCAGCGCCCGCAGTTCCCACAGCGGGAACCCGAGCTCCCGGAACAGGCCGGCCGAGGTGCGCAGCAGCCGTTCCGCTTCGCCGCCGAGACCGTCTTCGGCCTCGGTCCGCCCGAGGCTGAGCAGGGCGTACCCGGCGCCGCGGCGGTCGCGCAGCTCCCGGAACACCTCCAGCGCGAGCAGCAGGTGCCGCCGCGCGCCCGCCGGGTCGCCCGCGCGGCGGCGGGCCTCGGCCAGGCTGCGGTGGGTGTAGGCGGCGGCGTGCCGGTGCCCGATCTGCTCGAACAGCGCCAGTGACCGCGTCAGGAAGCCGTGTCCGTCGGCCACTTCCCCGGCGTCGGTGTGCAGGTCGCCGAGGCTGCGCAGGACGTGCGCCTCCCAGTGCCGTTCGCCGGTGCGGATGGCGCCGCCGAGCGCGCCGGTGAGCAGGTCGGCCGCCTGGTCGCGGCCGCCGTGCCGGCGCAGGACGTCGGCGTAGCGCTTGGCGGCGTGGTCGTGCCCGCGGCCGTCGTCGCAGTCCCGGGCGAGCAACATGCTCACCTCGAAGCTTTCGACGGCGCGCCGCACGTGGCCGACGTCCTCGGCCAGCGAGCCCAGCTGCGCCGCCGCGGCCGCCTGCCCGCGGCGGTCCCCGCACTCGCCCAGCAGCCCCAGTGCTTCCCGCAGCTCGGCCTCGGCGGCGCCCGGCTCACCGCCGTCGAGGTGGACGTCGGCGAGCGCGGCCAGCACCGCGCCGGTGCCCTGCGGGTCGGCCAGGGCGCGGTAGCGCTGCTCGGCCAGGACGAAGCAGTTCCGGGCCCGGTGCCCGTGGCCGTGCTGCCAGTGCACCGTGCCGAGGTTGTAGAGCTTCTCGGCCTCCGCGCGCGGGTCGCGGCGGCGGCGCGCCGCGGCCAGCCCGAGCACGGACACGGCGTGGGCGGCGTGGCCGAGCCACGGGCGGCCCGCCAGCGCGGTGCAGGCGTCGGCGAGCCGTTCGGTCAGCTCGTGCCAGCCGTGGGCCCCCGCCACCCGGACGGTGGCGGCGAGGTGCCCGGTCTCTTCGGCCGCCCAGGCCGCCGGGTCGGCGGCGATCCGCCGGGCGAGGGCCGGATCCGGCTTCGGCAGGCCGGGTGCCGGACGGCCACGGGCGTGCTCGGCGTACGCCAGCGCGGCCTCACACGCCCGGCGCATCGCGGCCTGATCGGTGTCCGCCGGCCGTTCGGCCAGCACCAGGCGCACGAACGGGGCCACCGCCCAGCGCGGCCCGGCCGGGGCGACCAGGTGCGTGGCGGCCAGGTCGTCGAGGCGGTCGCGGGCCTCGGCGAGGGACCGGCCGAGCAGTGCCGCGGCGCACCAGTCCGGGACGGCGGCGCCGAAGGCGGCGAGCTGCCGCAACAGCGACACCTCGGCGGCGGAACGCTCCCGCAGCGCCGAAGTCACCGCGGCGCGGACATCGAGGTCGCCGGCGGTCAGCTCGTCGAGCCGGCGGCGGTCGTCGGCGAGCCGCGCGGCGAGGTCGCCGACGCGCCGGTTCGGCCGCGTCGCGAGGTTGACGCCGGCGATCCGGACGGCGAGCGCGAGCCCGGCGCAGTGCTCGAGAAGCCGGTGCACCGCTTCGGGTTCCGCCCGCAGCCGCGCCTCGCCCGCGATGGCCGCCAGCAGCGCCCAGGCGTCCTCTGTGGACAGTTCCGGCACCGGGATCGCCCGTGCCCCGCACAGTCCCGGCAGCTCGCGGCGGGTGGTGACCAGCGTGGCGCAGCCGGGCCCGCTCGGCAGCAGGGCACGGACCTGGGCCTCCGACGCGGCGTCCTCGAACAGCACGAGCAGCCGCCGGTCGGCGGTGTAGCCGCGCCAGAGCCCGGCCAGCCCGGCGCGGTCGGCCAGTTCCGCCGGGGTCGCGCCGAGCCCGCGCAGGAAGCCGGCCAGCACGGCCGCCGGTTCGGCCGGTGTCCCGTCCGGGGCCCGCAGCGAGGCGGTCAGCTGGCCGTCGGGGAACCGGCGGCGGGCCCGCCAGGCGGCCTGGACCGCCAGCGCGGACTTGCCCGCCCCGGCGGCGCCGTGCAGCACGACCGGGGCCGGGCCCCGCAGCGCCCGGGCGACGTCGGCGAGTTCGGTCGCGCGGCCGGTGAAGTCGGGCACCGCGGCCGGGAGCTGGGCGGGCGGCCCCGGCGTCGTCCACTCGGTGCCGGCGATCCGGCGGTAGACGGCGACGAGGTCGGCGCCCGGCCACACGCCCGCCTCGTCCCACAGGGCCCGCCGGGTCCGGCGCAGCACCTCCAGCGCCGATTCGCGGCGGCCGACGGCACCGAGCGCGGCGGCGAGGCGGGCGGCGAACCGTTCGTCGGCGGGCCGGGCCGCGACCACCGGGTCGAGCCGCTCGACGACGGACCGGCCGTCGCCGTCGGCGAGCTCCAGCTCCACCAGCTGCAGCAGCGCGGCCGAGCGCCGGTCGTCCAGCCACAGCTTGTGCGCCTCCAGCAGCGGGCCGCCCGCGATGTCGGCGAACGCGTCGCCCCGCCAGCAGGCCAAGGCCCGTTCGAGCGCGCGACGGCGTTGGGCCCGGTCGTCGGCGCCCGAGGCGAGCAGCGCGAGGAAGTCGTCCGCGTCCAGCTCCCCCGGCTCGACGGCCAGCGCGTAGCCCCGGGGCCCGGACCGCAGCCGCTGCCCGGCCTCGGCGGCGCCGAGGCCGGGTGAGAGCGTCTTGCGCAGCTTCGACACGGTGACCTGCACGATCGCCGCGGCGCTCGAGGGCGCGCCGTCCGGCCACAGCTCGTCGACCAGGGTGTCGCGGCCGACGAACCGGCCGGCGCGGGTGAGGAGGACGGCGAGCAGCCGCCGCGGCTGGGCTGCCGACGGCAGCGGGACGGAGGCCGTCAGCGGGCCGAGGACCTGGAACCGCACGGCTACAACACCCCACCCGCGAGATCACCTGATCGAGCGAGCTGAATCTAACCTTCCGGCGCGCCGGCGGAAGCCCGCTCACCCGGATGGCGGACGACGTTCGCCTCAGGCGTACGCGAGCAGCTTCGCCAGCAGCGCCGGGTTCTCCTTCAGCCCTTCGCGCAGCGTGTGTTCGCGCAGCGGCGTCAGGTCGCCGTACGGCTGGTTCGCCCAGTCCAGCGGACCCTGCGGCGGTTCGGGGTCGTATTCGACGGCGAACTGGATGTTCGTCGCGATCCGGCGGCCGGCCAGCCGCTCCACCAGGTGCAGGGCCAGGTCGATGCCGGCCGAGACGCCCGCCGCGGTGACCACCGGGCCGTCCTCGACCCACCGCCGGGCGACCGGGGTCGCGCCGAGCGCGGCCAGCAGGTCGCGGAACATCCAGTGCGTCGTCGCCTGCCTGCCGTCCAGGAGCCCGGCCGCGCCGAGGACGAGGGAGCCGGTGCACACCGACGTCACCAGCTCGGCACCGCCGGCGGCGGTGCGCAGCCAGGCGAGGAGGTGCTCGTCGGCCATCGCGTGCAGCGTCGGGACGGTGCCGCCGGGCACCAGCACGGCGAAGGGCGACGGCACTTCGTCGAACGTGTGGCTCGGCGCGATCCGCAGCGGCGTGTCGGTGCCGACGGTGTCCTTCGTGGCGCCCACGACGACGGTCCGGTACCGCGGGTCCAGCTGCGCCAGCGCACTCAGCACCTGCAGCGGGCCCACGAGGTCCAGCGGCGTCAGGCCGGGGTAGACGACGAAGGCGATGGTCTTCTGCTCAGCGGTCATGCCGTTCACCGTGGCGTTCGTGCGGGTGGCGGGCGGCGGGGATGTCCGAATTCCTGCGAACCACGTCCGAGCGCCGGTCCGGCTGCTAGCGTTCGATCATGCCAGGCTCACCCAGACGGGTCGTGATCGTCGGTTACGCCGACGCCGAGCTGCTGGACATCGCCTGCCCCGCCGATGTGTTCGACGCCGCCAACCGGCTCGGCGCGCGACCACCGTACGACCTCCAGCTCGCCTCGGTCGACGGCCACGGCATCCGCACCTGCTCCGGGCTGACGCTGCAGCCGCACCTGCGGCTCGACCAGGTCGCCGGCGACCTGGACACGCTGGTCGTCGCGGGCGGCTGGGGCAGCCCGGCCGCGGCGGCCGACGAGCGCGTCCTGGCCCACGTCCGGCGGCTCGCCCGCACCAGCCGCCGGGTCGCCTCGGTGTGCACGGGCGCGGAGGTGCTCGCGGCGGCCGGGCTGCTCAACGGCCGCCGCGCGACGACCCACTGGCGGTACGCCGCGCGCCTGGCCCGCGACTACCCGTCGGTGACGGTGGACCCGGTGCCGCTGTACGTCCGCCACGGCAACGTCTACACGGCGGCGGGCGTGACGAGCGGGCTCGACCTGACGCTGTCGCTGGTGGAGGCCGACCACGGCCCGTCGCTGGCCCGCGAGGCCGCCCGCGCGTTGGTCACGTACCTGCAGCGGCCGGGCAACCAGGCCCAGGTCAGCCTGTTCCTGGCCGGGCCGCCGCCGGAGCACCGCGAGGTCCGCGACCTCACCGCGTACATCGCCGAGCACCTCGACGCCGACCTCGGCACCCCGGCCCTGGCGGCCCGCGCGCGCATCAGCACCCGCCAGCTGACCCGCCTCTTCGACGCCCACCTCGGCACCACCCCGGGCCGCTACGTCCGCACGATCCGCACGGAGCAGGCCGCCCGCCTCCTCTCGGGCACGGACCTCCCGCTGGCGACGATCGCCCGCCGCTGCGGCTTCGGCTCGACGGAGACGTTGCGCCAGGCCTTCCTCGACCACTTCGACACACCACCGTCGGCTTACCGCCGCGTCCACGTCCGCCAGGCCTACGGCTGACCCCGTGTCGGCCCTCCAATCACACGAGATGCCCCTCCAGTCACACGAGATGCCCCTCCAAGCACGCGAGTTGCGGTTCTGATCACGGAGGTTGGCCGTGCCGGAGCGGACGACACGCGTGCTTGAGCGGACGACACGGCGCTTCAGGACGAACCGGGCCGTCGGCGGCCCCTCGCGCGAGCTGCGGAATCCCGCTGTCAGGATGTGCAGGTGGACCGCCCCGACCTGGACGACGACGCAACCGGCCCGATTCGCCGGATCACGGACGAGGTGTCCCCTTCCCCGGCCCGCGGCGCGTCCGGAACGCCGGGAACGTCCCGGAAGCCCGCCCGCCGCACACCGCCCGAGGGCACCCGCCGGGCGGCCGATCCCGCCCGCCGCCGGACCGACACGGGAGCCCAGCAAGTCCCGCCCGCGGACAAGCGAGCCGACACCGGCCCCCAGCGCACCGCTCACTCCGGATCGCTGCGGGTCCCGGCCGAGCCCGGTCGCGCCGCCACCCCACGCCGCCGCGGGGACACCGGGCCACAGCCAGTCCATGCCGACACCGCCGCACCGCGCGCACGTCGCGGGGACACCGGGCCACAGCCGATCCCCGGGACCGGCGCCCAGCCCCGGCGCAAAGCCGTGGTCGCCACTCCGGAAGCCGGGCACGGCCATGGACACGGCCACGGCCCCGCCGCCCCGGCCTCCCGGCGCGTGCGGCTCCTCCTGATCTGGCTGCTCGCCCCGCTCGCCCTGGCCACCGTCGTCGGCATGATCGTCCTCTACCCCTGGGGCAAGGCCGCCCCCACCAGCGTCGTCCCGCAGGGCACGCCCGTGCACGCCGACATCCGCACCACCACCACCGGCCCCTGCCTCGCCCAGGGCCAGGTCCAGGTCGGCGACCAGACGGACCCGAACGCGAAACCCTGTCTGACCGTCGAGCTCGTCATGACCGACGGCCCCGCCTCCGGGAAGCCGCTGCGGCTGACCGTGCCCATCGAGCCCAGCACCCCGCGCTTCGCCACCGGGGACGCCGTCGTCCTCGCCTACAACGGCGGGAACGCCGGTGATCCCGCCAGTTTCCAGCTGGTCGACTTCCAGCGCGGCACCCCGCTGCTCGTGCTGGCCGCCCTCTTCGCCGTCGCCGTGCTCGTGCTCGGCCGGTGGCAGGGCATCGCCGCGCTCGTCGCGCTCGGGCTGTCCTTCGTCGTCATCGCGCTGTTCATCCTCCCGGCCATCCTCGCCGGGGAAAACCCCCTGGTCGTGGCCATCGCCGGGGCCGGCGCGATCATGTTCATCGCGCTCTACCTGACCCACGGCCTCTCCGCGAGAACCTCCGCGGCGGTGCTCGGCACCCTCGTCAGCCTCGCGCTCATCGGCGTCCTGTCCGCGATCTTCTCCGCCGCGGCCTCGCTCACCGGGCTGGACGACAGCACCTCGACGCTGATCGGCTCGCTCGGCCACGGCATCGACGCGCGCGGGCTGCTGCTCGCCGGCGTCGTGATCGGCGCCCTCGGCGTGCTCGACGACGTCACCGTCACCCAAACCAGCGCGGTCTGGGAGCTCCGCCGCGCCAACCCGGACCTGACCTGGCGCGAGCTCTACAGCTCCGGCCTGCGGATCGGCCGCGACCACGTCGGCTCGGCGGTCAACACCCTCGTGATGGCCTACGCCGGGGCCGCGCTGCCGGTGCTGCTGTACTCGTCGATCTCCGGCGTCGGGCTCGGCGCGCTGCTCGGCAGCGAAGACATCGCGCAGGAGATCATCCGGACCCTCGCCGGCAGCGTCGGCATCGTCGCGGCCGTCCCGGTGACCACCGTCCTGGCCGCGCTGATCGCCTCCCGCGAGCCGGCGGGCCACCTCAGCACGGCGAAAGCGGCCCCGGCCTGACAGTGACAATGGGGGCGACGGGTTCGCCCGTCCGAGTTGCCCCTTCGGCTGACCGACGTTGGTGTCCTTGCTGAGATCTGTCGCTCGGTGCGAGTGACCCCGTCGTGCACGTCACCTGCGTGAGCGGCGTGACCTCATAGGAGCCTGGCCAGAGGCCCCATCACTGTCTTGTCCGCCCGCTGGGGTGGGTGCCGTGCCACCACCGGATGAGGGAGATGGCCTGTCCACGATGACAAATCTCGGTACTCACGTCACGGTCGGCGTCGACACCCACCTCGACAACCACGTCGCAGCGGCCCTCGACCAGGTCGGGCGGGTGCTCGCGCAGCAGTCCTTCACCGCCGACCCACCCGGGTACCGATCACTGCTGCGCTGGAGCCGCGCATTGGGCCAGGTCCACGCCTTCGGCATCGAAGGCACCGGCTGCTACGGCGCCGGCCTGGCCCGAGCGGCACGGCAGGCCGGGCGCCGGGTGATCGAGGTCGACCGCCCGGACCGGCGGACCCGGCGAGCCCGCGGCAATCCGACCCGGTCGATGCCGAAGCAGCAGCACGCGCCGTGCTGGCCGGCACCGCGACCGCAGTCCCGAAGAGCCACCACCGCCGCGCTGCGCCCCGGACCCGGCCTCGATCCGGCCGCGGCCACCAAACACGCCCTGGCCCGACGCCACCAGGACGCCGACCACGACATCGCTGTCCTGGACGAACTGCTCCAGCAGCTCGTGCCGCGGGCCTGCCCTCGGCTTCTCGGATTGTTCGGCGTCGGAACCGACACCGCCCGGCGCGTTGCTGGTGACCGCAGGCGACAACCCCACCGGCTCCACAGCGATCCCGCCTTCGCCAACCTCTGCGGGGTAGCGCCGCTTCCCGCCAACAGCGGCAAAACCACCGGTCGCCACCGACTCAACCGCCGAAGGACTGACCAAACCCGAAATCATCCGCTGCCTCAAACGCCACATCGCCCGCGAAGTCCGTCACGCACTCCTCGCTTGACGATCCATAGGAGCATCTCAGTCGAGCGTCGCCACGAACCGGCTGACGGCTTCCATGGTGAAGCGCTGCACGTACTTGCCCGACGGCGCCACCGACGCCAGCCGGTAGAGCGGGCGCTCCGCCACGCCGGAGCCGCGTGCCTCCGCCTTCAGCTCGGCGACCAGGAGCTCGCCGAACACGATGCCGTTCGCCTCGGTGTTGTTCATCAGCGCGTTCGCGAGCTTCCGCAGCTGCATGATGCCGAGCTCGCGCCCGCCGGTCCCGGAGAAGACGGCGAGGTCCACCTTCGCCACCTTGCCGCGCTGGCCGGCGTTGACCAGCAGGCTCACCGTGCGGCTGCCCCGGACGTCGCCGATGACGAGGTCGAGGCGGGTCGCCGTCGACAGGTCGACACGGCGCAGCCCCCAGGTGCGCACGAGCAGCGTCGAACCCTCCAGCCAGACGCGGCGGCGGATGCTGACCGCCATCACGTACAGGAGCGGCAGGGCGATCACCAGCGCGACGACCAGGCCGGTCACCGTGCCGCCGATCAGGCCGGCGATCCCGCCGAACGCCGCCGCGACGATCACCACGCCGATCAGGCCCGAAATGCCGCGGCGACGGCGGCCGCGCGGATCCTCCTCGAACAGCGCGATTCGCTCGGTCATCGGTGCGCCCCCGTCCCGGCGAGGAACGGGTTGCCCGCGCGTTCCCGGCCGATCGTCGTCGCCGGGCCGTGGCCCGGCAGCACCACCGTGTCGTCCGGGAACGCCGCCAGCAGGTCCCGCAGCGCCGCCGTCACGTCCCCGCGGCCGATCGACCCGGCGAACAGCGTGTCGCCGGTCAGGGCGAGCCGGCCGCCCTCGGGCGTCTCCAGGCCCAGCACCACCGAGCCCGGGGTGTGGCCCGGCACCGGCCGGACGTCGACGTCCAGCCCCGCGTACACGCCCGGGGAAAGGGGCACGCTGTCGCCGTCGTACAGCGGCGCGTCGGCCGGGTGCAGGTGCAGCGGGACGCCGTGCTCGGCCGACAGCGCGGCCGCCGAGGCGACGTGGTCGGGGTGCCCGTGGGTGGCCAGCAACGCCGCCGGGACCAGCCCGTGCTCGCCGAGCGCGGCGGCCAGCGGCGCGGCCACCTCCTGGCCCGGATCCACGACCACGCACGGCCCGCCGGCGGCCGCCGCCAGCAGGTAGCAGTTGGCCTGCAGCGGGCCGCTGCCGAACCCGACGACGAGCACCGAACGCCTCCCCGGACTTCCGCGCCGGATGGCGCCGATCACGATCGGGTTGAGACTAGCGGGCCCTGTACATGGTCCTCACAGGCTGTGCCCATACACTGCCGCTACCTCAAACGTGTGAGACGAGCGGAACCTGGGAGGGTACGGGGTGGCGACCAACCAGCAGCGCCGCGAAGCTGCGAAGCGCAAACTCGAGCGGCAGCTCGAGCGCCGACTGGAGCAGCAGAAGCGACGCCGGATGATCGGGGCTGGGGTAGTCGGCGTGGCCGTCCTCGTCGTCGCCGGTGTCGTGGTGTGGATCGTGAGCGCGAACGGCAGCGACAGCACCAACACCGCGGCGTCGTCGTCCTCGGCCGCTCCGCCGCCGACCGACCTCCAGATCCCGACGCAGCGCACCGCGCTGCCGAAGCGCGCGACGCCGTTGCCCAACCCGACGACGTGCGACTTCAAGGCCGACGCGACGGGCAAGGCGCCGAAGAAGGTGAACCCGCCGGACGGCAAGAACGTCCCGTCGACCGGCACGGTGAACGTGACGCTCAAGAGCACCGCGGGCGACATCCCGCTGACGCTCGACCGGGCGCTCGCCCCCTGCGCGGTGCAGAGCTTCGTCAGCCTCGCCCAGCAGAACTTCTACAACGACACCATGTGCCACCGGCTCGGCACCGAAGGCCTGCAGATGCTGCAGTGCGGTGACCCCTCGGCCACCGGCGACGCGACCCAGGACGGCCAGGGCGGCCCCGGCTACACGATGCCGGACGAGGCGTTCCCGGAGATCAAGTACGGCCGCGGCATCCTCGCCATGGCGAAGACGCAGGCCCCGAACTCCGGCGGCAGCCAGTTCTTCATGGTCTACGGCAGCGCCGACGGCCTCCCGGCGGACTACTCGGTGTTCGGCAGCATCAGCGACGAGGGCCTGAAGGTGCTCGACGCGGTGGCGAAGGCCGGCATCGCGAACCCGAGCCCGCAGGACGGCACCGGAGCGCCGACCAAGCAGGTCAAGTTCACGGGCGTCACCGTCTCGTAGTCCGATGCCGCCCCGCTTCGAGCTGAACGGGGATCCGGTCGGCCCGGACGCCGCACTCGCGGGAATGGTCTCCTACGGCCACTTCACCGCGATGCAGGTCCGGGACGGGCGGGTCCGCGGGCTCGCGTTCCACCTCGAGCGGCTCGCCAGGAGCACACGGCTGCTGTTCGGCACCGAACTCGACGTCGGCCTCGTGCGGGCCTACGTCCGGCAAGCGGTCGCCGGGGAATCCGCGCTCTCGGTCCGGGTCGTCGTGCTCACGCGGTCCTTCGACGAGCCGATGATCCCCGAAATCCTGGTCCGGACGGGGCCGCCGCGCCCGGCCGACCCGGCACCGCTGCGCCTCCGGACCGTGCGCTACCAGCGCGATTTGCCGGAGGTCAAGCACCTCGGCACGTTCGGCCTGATCCACGAGGCCCGCCAGGCCCGGTTGGCGGGCTTCGACGACGCGCTGTTCGTCGACCACCAGGGCCGGATCAGCGAAGCCTCGATCTGGAACGCCGGCTTCCTCGCCGGGAACACCGTGGTGTGGCCGGAAGCCGCGGTGCTGCCCGGGATCACGATGCTGGTGCAGCGGGAAGCCCTGCGGCGGCTCGGTGTGCCGCAGGAGACGCGCGAGGTCTCCCCCGCCGACCTCCGCGATTTCGACGCCGTGTTCGTGACGAACTCCGAAACGCCCGGACGCGCGGTCGCGTCCGTCGACGACCTCGTGCTGCCGCCTGCCGACCACGCCGTGGCCCTGCTCGCCGAAGCGTACGAGACCGTGCCGTGGGACAAGATCTGAACCGCGTCCGCACCCGCCCCGTGTAGGGGGCAACACCGGAGGCCCGCCGGGTCGCCGGGGAGAGGTGCCGACGATGGTCGAAAACCGGGTTCCCGCGGTTCGCCGCGTCCTCGGGCGGGCCGGTCAGGCCGGCTGCGCCGGTGTTCTCTTCGCCGTGCTCGCCGGCGGTCCCGCGTTCGCCCAGGCCGACCCGCCGCCGGTCAAGTACTACATCGTGCCGCACGCCGACAACCCCGAGGACATCACGCTGTTCAAGATCGCCGAACGCGCGCTCGGCGACGGGCGCCGCTTCCCCGAGATCTTCCAGCTCAACCAGGGCCGCCCACGGCCGGACGGCACGCCGTTCACCGATGCCGCGGCGATCGAGCCCGGTCAGGTGCTCCAGCTGCCCGAGGACGCCGTCCAGAAGCCGGGTGTGCAGTTCGGCCCGCTGCCGGCCCCCGCACCCGTCGCTCCGGCGGCCAAGCCGGCTCCGGTGGCCAAGCCCGCTCCGGCCGGCGAGACGTCCGGTCTCGGTGTCGGCCTGGCTTCGGCCGTCAGCGGCACCGGCGGCCTGCTGACCGGCCTGCTCGCCGGGCTCTGGTGGCGGCGCCGCCCGCAGCTGCTTCCGCCGGCCCCGTTCGAACCGCCGGCGGACGAAGAGGACGACTTCGGCAGCGGCTCGGTCAGCGGCACCCTGCCGCTCCCGATCGTCGTCCCCGAGCCACGCCCGGACGTCGTGCTGCGCCCGGAGCCGAAGACCACCGAGCTCGCGATCATCGTGCTGGACACGGCCGAAACCCAGGTGATCGCCGCGGTGCGGCCGGGCTCGCGTTTCCACTTCCGGATCGGCCCGCAGCCGGACTTCGCGGACTCCGCCACCGTGCTCGTCGTCGACGGCGAAGGCGACCGGTCCTGACGCTCCTGACGCTCGGGCGTGCGTGCCCGGTCACTCTGCGCTGAACGGATCAACCGGCGCCGGAACACTGGCCATCGGGGCGCCGGGCCCGCGATAGTCGTCCCATGACCCGGGATCCGTTCGGCACCCTCCGGAAGGCGCTGTGGATCGGTGGCGCACCCTGGACCGGCAAGTCCACCGTCGCGCGGCTGCTGGCCGAGCGGCACGGCCTGACGGCCTACCACCACGACGACCGGGCCCGGCCCGGCTCCCCGCTGCCGGACGACCTCCCGGCGGGCGACCAGCTGGCCGCGCTGCTGGCCGAGTTCGGGCACCGCTTCGACCGGGCCCTCGACGACCTTCGCACGCTGGCCTCGCCGCGGCCGATCGTCGCCGAAGGCCGGGGACTGCGGCCGGAGCTGGTCGCCCCGCTCGTGGACTCCCCCGGCCGCATGGTGGTGCTGGTGCCGACCGAGCTGTTCCGCCAGCACCAGCTCCGGCACCGGCCGGACGCACCCGCGATCCCCCAGCAGCGCACCCGGCTCACGCGCGACCGGATGCTCGCCGCGCAAGCCGTGCGGGCGGCGCGGGAGCTCGGCATCCGCGTCATCGAGATCGACGGCAGGCTCGGCCCCGCCGGCGTCACCGACGTCGTCGCCGAGCACTTCCACGCCTACCTGGACGGCTGAGGCTCAGCGGAAGGTGAACCGCGGCGGGCGCCGCGCCAGGAACGCGGCGACCCCCTCGGCGTAGTCCTCGCCGTGCAGGGCTTCCGAGCGGATCTCCTCGACCTCGGCGTCCGGGGTTTCCTGCCCGGCGACGATCTTTTCGATGATCCGGTTCATCCCGCGGATCGACGCCTGGGACCGCGCGCACAACGTCTCCGCGAACGCCAGCGTCGAGGCTTCGAGGTCATCGGCCGGGAAGACGTCGTTGAGCAGGCCGATCTCGCGGGCGCGGACGGCGGTGATCAGCTCACCGGAGAGCAGGAAGTACTTGGCGTGGGCCGGCCCGACGAGCGAGACGATCTGGCGCGTCGAGTCGAAGTGGTAGACGATGCCGAGCTTCGCGGGGGTGATGCCGAACCGCGCACCCTCGGCGGCGAACCGGAAGTCGCAGGCGACCGAGACCTGGCAGCCGCCGCCGATGCAGTTGCCCCGGATCATCGCGACCGACGGCTTGCGCATCGCGGTGAGGGCGGCGACCGCGCCTTCGACGGCCTTGTCGTAGCTCGCCGCGCCGTCGGCCGTGGTGCGCAGCTCCCCGAATTCGCTGATGTCGGCGCCGGCGGAGAAGTGCTCGCCCGCACCGGCGATCACCAGCACTTTCAGCGCCGGATCGGCCTCCACCTCGGCGACCACGTCCGGGATCGCCGCCCACATGCCGTAGGTGATGGCGTTCATCTTCTCCGGCCGGGTCAGCGTCAGGCGGGCGGCTTCGCCGTCGCGCGTCAGGTCGAATCCGTCGGTCATGACCGGCACCTTATCCGCTCGCCCTCAGCGAAACCGGCGGTGTGTGACGCGGTCGGGTGGCTAGTTTGGGGCCATGGCGGCGATCGAGGTGGGCGGGACGGCGTTCGGCTACGACGACGCGGGAGAGGGGCCCGCGGTCGTGCTGCTGCACGCCGCACTGGGCGACCGCCGGATGTGGGACGCGCAGTTCACCGAGCTCGCCGCCACCCACCGGGTGATCCGCTACGACCGCCGCGGGTTCGGGGAGACCCGCGGCGAAACCGGTGAACACGCCCACTACGAGGATCTGCTGGCGTTGCTCGATGCTTGGGGGATCGAGCAGGCCGCGCTGGTGGGGGCGTCGATGGGCGGGGCGTGCGCGCTGGACGCAGCCCTCGCCGCACCGGAGCGGATCACCCGGCTGGCGCTGCTCGGCTCGGGTCTCACCGGGCACACCTGGCCGGACCCCATGCTGGCGGACTTCGCCCGGCTGGCCGCCGAGGCCGTCCCCGCCGACCGGTTCGCCCGCTACCAGGCCCGGCAAGGGGAGGTGGACCCGGCGGACGCGCGGGCCATGGCGGAGGCCAACATCCGGTACCTGGTCGCCGGGCCGGCGCGAGAGGTCTCCGTGCTGCCGGGCGAAATGCTCGCGCTGGTCCGGGAAATGTGCACGCAGATGTACCGCCACGACTGGACGGCTCCACAGTGGACGGAGCGGATCCCCGGCACCCGTTACCGGCTCGCCGAGATCACCACGCCGGCCATGGTGGTGATCGGGACGTCGGACGCGCCGGGGCTGGTGGAGCTGTCGGCGCACCTGACGGAGTCCTTGCCGCACGCCGAACTCGTGGAACTGGCCGACACCGGGCACCTGCCGTCGATGGAACGGCCGGACGAGGTCAACGCCCTGCTGCGGAAGTTCCTCTAGCCGAAGATCTTCTGCACTCGACCAGATCTTGTCCGAGCAATTCCGCGCCATCGCGCCTTCGGCTGCTTATGGGTAAGGCGTTTGGTGTCCTAGCATGGCCGCCATGCCCGACCAGCGCACGACCGGTGACCGGCCGAGACCAAAACAACGCACTTTTCCGGACATGATTGTCCCCCGAACTCCCCTTGGGCGGATATTTTCCTGGATTTGCGGAGACTTTCCTCGCATCGACAGGGCGACATTCGAGGCCAGGCTCGCACTCTTCACCACCCGGGAGGCAACCTCGGAACAGTTCCAGGCGTTCCGAAGACTCCGCTTCAGGCGCCTGAGAACGGTTGCCATCACCACAGGAGTGTCCTCACTGCTCATCCTGGTGAGCTTTGCCGTCTTGAGGGCCCGCGACATGGACAGCTCGACGCCTCGCCCGCAACAGCCGATCGACTTGGTGTTTTTGCCGGCTTCGCCGACTTGGACGAATATCACCTTGATCGCTTTGGGTTTCTACACAGTGGCGACCGCGCTGTATCTGTCAGCCAAGTCGATAAGGTTCAGCATCCGGTTCGCCAAAGGCGCGGACGACCGCAGCCAGGTGCGCTTCTACCGAAGTGTCGGCGCGATGTTCGCCGCCTGGCGGAACGACGGTGACGCGAGTCGCGCGCTCAAGCTCGCCGGATCGGCGGCTCGTGCGCTGTTCCTCGTCATCCAGACGGAGCAGTGGACCTGGGCATCACCGCCGGCACTTTCCGAGCGTGCCGCACGACTCGCCCGTCCACTGCTGGACGTCGACACACCCGATTATCTGGAGCCCGAGCAGATCGACGCTCTCTGCAGCTTCTTGCTCGACGTGACCATCGTCGTCATCGCCGGACGGGAGGACCTCATTCCGGAAGTACGCCGCGGGTATTCGGGCCTCAAGTCGCGCTCCGATGCCGCGGAACGAGCGATCGAGCGTGACATCCTGTTCCTCGATCCCATGCGGGATCGAGGCCGGTGGGAAGTAATGAAAGACTTCGTGTTTCCCTTGGCTTCCTGGCTCAGCCTCGGCATCTCGTTCGTCGCCCTGCTGGTGTCGACGACTTCCGGATGACCCGGCTGAGCCCGGGCCGGTGCCGGCGTCGCCGTGGGACCGGTCGAGTCGGTGCATCGACTCTGGGGTTGAATCGGCCGATGGACATGTCTTCCCGAGAGATCCGCATGCCCCTCAGCGAGGTCGTCGCCGTGCTGCGGGACCTGAACGAGTTCGTCGTTTCCCTTGACCGGCTCGGATCCCGTCGGGCAGCCGGAACCGTCGACGGGTACGCCGTCGGCGAATTCATCGCAGACTGGGACGTCGCTCGGCGATTGGCTCGGGCCCGGCGCGTCATCAGTGAGGCGCTCGAGACACAACTGAGCGAAGACGACAACGCCGAGATCGACGCACTGTGCGACCAAGGCCGCTTCTACGGCCCGGACAGCGCCATCAGCCCCTCCGCCGACCAGCCCGGCTGAGCCAGGCCCCGGTACCCGACCGGCATGATCGCGGTCTACAGCCGGAGCACTAGCCCGGCTCGACGCGCTCGATCAGCTGCTCGCTCCAGGACCGGATGGTCGCCGCCTGGTCGGGGGTGAGGTGGTCGAGGACGGACCGGCGGATGTTGGCGCCGTGGACCCTCGTCGCGCTTCCGGCCAGGCGGCGGCCCTCCTCGGTGAGCTCGATCCCGGTGCGCCGGCCGCCGGCCCCGTCCTCGGTCCGCGCGACCAGGCCGCGCTTCTCCATGCGCGTCAACAGGTGCGCGACCCGGCTCTTCTCCCAGCCGAGCGCGTCGGCGAGCTCGCCGACGCGCATCGGGCGCCGCAGCGTCACCAGCACGCTGAACTCGGCCTTCGAGATGCCGCAGTCGCGCTGCAGGCCGCGGTCGAGCTCGCGGACGAGCAGGCGGTGCGCGCGCATCCAGGTGTCCCAGAACGCCCAGTCCTCGGGGCTCATGTCCATGCCGGAGAGTCTAAGCTAGAGTTGACACATCAACTCTTGGGAGGACGCTGATGAACACACTCGTGCGCGGTGGCCTGGTGGTCAGCATGGATCCGGCGGTCGGGACGCTCCCCCGCGGGGACGTGCTCATCGAGGACGGCCGGATCGCCGCGGTGGGCCCGGGCCTGGACGCGGCCGGGGCCGAGGTCGTCGACGCGGGAGGCAAGATCGTCCTTCCCGGGTTCGTGGACACCCACCGGCACACCTGGCAGACCGCGTTCCGCGGTCTCGGTGCCGACTGGACGTTCGGGCAGTACCGCGTCGCCGTGCACGGCACACTCGGGCCGCACTACCGCCCGGAAGACGTGTACCTGGGCAACCTGCTCGGCCGGATCGAAGCGCTGAGCTCGGGTGTCACCACCCTGCTCGACTGGTTCCACCGCGCCGACCGCCCCGAGAACGCCGACGCCGCGATCCAGGCACTGCGTGACGCGCCGGGCCGCTCGATCTTCTGCTACGGCGCCGCGGGTCCGGACATCGCGCCGGAGATCCGGCGGGTCCGGGCCCTGCTCCCGGGCGAAGACATGGCCCTCGGCCTGCGCGGCCCGGTGATGTCCACACTGGACGAAACCGCCGCGGACATCGCGCTGGCGCGGGAACTCGGCCTGCCGGTGAGCATGCACGTCCACGGCACCGCCGGCTGGCCGCACGGCGACCGGCCGATCGCGGAACTGCACGAGCGCGGCCTGCTCGACGACCACACGACCGTCGTCCACGGCAACGGCCTCTCCGACGACCAGCTGGTGATGCTGGCCGACGCGGGCGGCTCGGTGTCGGTCAGCCCGGACGTCGAGCTGAAGATGGGCTTCGAACCGCCCATCACCGGCCGGGCCCTGGCGGCCGGGATCCGCCCGTCGCTGTCGATCGACGACTGCCCGTCCGCCGGCGGCGACATGTTCTCCGCTATGCGCACCGCGCTGGCCGCCGAACGCGGCGCCCTCACGACCCGGGACGTCCTCGCGTTCGCCACGGTGGACGGTGCCCGGACCTGCGGGCTCGGCGCCCGGACCGGCAGCATCACCGTCGGCAAGGACGCCGACCTGGTCCTGCTCGACGCCGAGGACCCGGCGGTCTTCCCCGTGGGCGACGCCATCGGCACGATCGTCAGCGCCGGTCACCCCGGCCTGGTCGACAGCGTCTTCGTCGCCGGAACGGCGGTCAAACGCCACGGCAGGCTGCTCGGCCCGGACCTCCCGGCCCTGCGCGCGCGGCTGCTCGAGTCCCGCGACCGGATCGCCGCGGCCGCGGGCATCCCGGTCGACGGGTCGTGGCAGCCTCAGGAAGCGGACGTCACGCGGTAGACGTCGTAGACGCCTTCCACGCCGCGGACCACCTTGAGGACGTGGCCGAGGTGCTTCGTGTCGCCCATCTCGAACGAGAACCGGCTGACCGCGACCCGGTCCCGCGACGTTGTCACCGAAGCCGACAGGATGTTGACCTTCTCGTCGGCCAGCACCTTGGTCACGTCCGAAAGCAGGCGGTGCCGGTCGAGCGCCTCGACCTGGATGGCCACCAGGAACACCGAGGACGCCGAGGGCGCCCACTCGACCTCGACCAGCCGCTCGGGCTGGGACTGCAGGTCGCCGGCGTTCGTGCAGTCGGTGCGGTGCACCGAAACACCGCCGCCGCGGGTCACGAACCCGAGGATTTCGTCGCCCGGCACCGGCGTGCAGCAGCGGGCCAGCTTCGCCCAGACGTCGCTGGCGCCCTTGACCACCACGCCGACGTCGTTGGAGCCGCGGCGGCGGGTCACCGTGGACGGCGTCGCGCGCTCGGCGAGCTCCTCCTCCGCGGCGTCGACACCGCCGATCAGCGCGACCAGGCGCTGCACGACGTGCTTCGCGCTCGTGTGGCCCTCGCCGACCGCCGCGTACAGCGACGAGATGTCGGCGTGGCGCAGCTCGGTGGCCACCGCGCCCATCGACTCCGCGGAGACCAGCCGCTGGATCGGCAGGCCGACCTTGCGGATCTCCTTGGTGATGGCTTCCTTGCCGCCTTCGATCGCCTCGTCGCGGCGTTCCTTGGCGAACCACTGCCGGATCTTGGCACGCGCCTTCGGTGAGCCGGCGAACTGCAGCCAATCCCGCGACGGCCCGGCGTTCTCCGCCTTCGACGTGAAGATCTCGACGACTTCGCCGTTCTCCAGCTTGCGTTCGAGCGCGACCAGGCGGCCGTTGACGCGGGCGCCGATGCAGCGGTGGCCGACCTCGGTGTGCACGGCGTAGGCGAAGTCGACCGGCGTGGACTCGACCGGGAGCGTGATCACGTCTCCCTTCGGCGTGAACACGAAGATCTCGCGCGAGGCCAGCTCGTAGCGCAGCGACTCGAGGAAGTCGCCCGGGTCCGCCGCCTCCCGCTGCCAGTCGAGGAGCTGGCGCATCCAGGCCATCTCGTCGACGTCCATGCCGTTGCCGCTGTGGGTGCCCTTGGTTTCCTTGTAGCGCCAGTGGGCGGCGATGCCGTACTCGGCGGTGCGGTGCATCTCGTAGGTGCGGATCTGCACCTCGAGGGGCTTGCCGTCGGGGCCGATCACCGTGGTGTGCAGCGACTGGTAGACGCCGAAGCGCGGCTGCGCGATGTAGTCCTTGAACCGGCCGGGCACCGGCTGCCACAGCGCGTGCACGACACCCATCGCCGCGTAGCAGTCGCGGACGTCCTCGACCAGGATCCGCACGCCGACCAGGTCGTGGATGTCGTCGAGGTCGCGGCCGCGGACGATCATCTTCTGGTGGATCGAGTAGTAGTGCTTCGGCCGGCCCTCGACCTTCGCGGTGATCCGCGACGACACGAGGTTGCTGGTCAGGTCCGTGATCACCGACCGCAGGTAGATGTCACGCGAGGGCGCGCGGTCGGCGACCAGGCGGACGATCTCGTCGTACTTCTTGGGCTGCAGGATGGCGAACGCGAGGTCCTCCAGCTCCCACTTGACCGTGGCCATGCCGAGCCGGTGGGCCAGCGGCGCGAGCACTTCCAGGGTCTCGCGGGCCTTGCGGGCCTGCTTCTCCGGCGGCAGGAAGCGCATGGTGCGCATGTTGTGCAGCCGGTCGGCGAGCTTGATGACCAGCACCCGGGGGTCCTTGGCCATCGCGATGACCATCTTGCGGATGGTCTCGGCTTCGGCGGACGAGCCGAGCTGCACCTTGTCCAGCTTCGTGACGCCGTCGACCAGCTCGGCGACCTTGTCGCCGAAGTCGGCCTTCAGGCTCTCGACGGCGTAACCGGTGTCCTCGACCGTGTCGTGCAGCAGGGCCGCGACGAGCGTGGTCGTGTCCATGCCCAGCTCGGCGAGGATGGTGGCGACGGCCAGGGGGTGGGTGATGTACGGGTCGCCGGACTTGCGCCGCTGGTTGCGGTGCAGTTCCTCGGCGACGTCGTAGGCGCGCTGGAGCAGGCCGAGGTCGCCGTTGGGGTGCAGCTCGCGGTGGATGACGGCCAGGGGTTCGAGGACCTGCTTGACCGGGGCGGCGCGCTGCGCGGTGATCCGCCGGGCGAGCCGCGCCCGGACCCGCCGGGTCGCGGACGGGTTCGGCGCCGCACCGTTCGGCTTCGGCGGCGCGGGCGTTGCCGCCTGCCCGTTCTGCGGGGCGCCCTGCTTCGCGGGCACCGCGGCGTCGAGCTCCTGGCTCACCCGCACCTCCTGCTGCTCGTGCGGCCTTCGGACCACCAGGGTAGCCGTTGCACCTCGCAGCCCTGTCGGGTGCGCCCGTTCAGGGGGACGCCGGAGCCCGGACCAGCCGGTTCAGCAGACCTGCAGGGCGTGGACCTTCCAGTCGCCGAGGACCTGGCGGCCGCCCAGGGCGGCCAGTTCCAGGACGACCGACACGCTGTCGACCACCGCGCCCGCGTCCTCCAGGAGCTTGCCGGTGGCCGCGACCGTGCCGCCCGTGGCCAGGACGTCGTCCAGGACCGCGATCCGCTGGCCCGGCTTGACCACGCCGGCCGGGAGCTCCACCGTCGCCGTGCCGTACTCCAGGGCGTAGTCGACGCGGCCCGCCACCTGCGGCAGCTTGCCGGGCTTGCGGATCAGCACCACGCCGAGGCCGCGGGCGTACCCGACGGCCGCGGCGAGGAGGAAGCCGCGGGCCTCCACGCCGGCGAGCGCCTCGACGCCAACGTCGAGGGTGCCCGCCAGCGCGTCGGTCACCGCTCTGAACGCACCCGCGTCCGCGAACAGCGGGCTCAGGTCGCGGAACAGTACGCCGGGCTCGGGGAAGTCCGGCACCTCGGCGATCAGGCCGAGGGCATCGTCGAGCTGCACGTCAGCGCTTCCGCTTCCCGGCCGGGCGCTGCTTCTGGATCCGGGCGGGGACGCTGGACGCGGCCGCGTACGCCTTCTCCTTGCGCAGTTCCTTCGCCAGCGCGTCGTCGTCCGAGGCGTCGAAGTCTTCGCCCGCGGCCTTGCGCTCCTGGCTGACCCGGCGCTGCCGGACCCGCTCGGCCTGCTGCTGGTACTTCGGGTCGCGCATCTTGAAGTCGACCAGCAGCGGCGTCGCCAGGGCGACCGACGACAGGACGCCGACGAGGGTACCGGTGAGCTGCACCAGGGCCAGGTCCTGCAGCGTGCCCGAGCCGAGCAGCACGTACCCGACGATCAGCAGGCCGAGGATGGGCAGCAGCGCGATGAACGCCGTGTTGAACGACCGCATCAGGGTCTGGTTCAGCGCGAGGTTCGCGGCCTCGGCGTACGTGCGGCGGGTCAGCCCGAGCAGGCCGCGCGTGTTCTCGCGGACCTTGTCGAACACCACCACCGTGTCGTACAGCGAGAACCCGAGGATGGTCAGCAGGCCGATCACGGTCGCCGGGGTGACCTCGAAGCCGACCAGCGAGTACACCCCCGCGGTGACCAGGATGTCGTGCAGCAGCGAGACCAGCGCGGCCACGGCCATCCGCGCGTCGAAGTAGATCGCCAGGAAGATGACCACCGCGACGAGGAACACCGCGAGCGCGAGCAGTGCCTTCTGCGAGATCTCCCCGCCCCACGACGCGCTCACCGCGCTGTCGCTGATCGCCTGGACGCTGGGCTGGCCGTTGGTGCCCTTCGGGCCCAGGTCCTGGAACAGCCCCTGCTTGAGCTTGCCGACGTCGGCCGCGTTCAGCGTGTCGGTGCGGATCTGGATGGTCGACGCGGCACCCGTGCCGACCTTCTGCGTCTCCGCGGCCGGGTGGCCGAGGGCCTTCTGGAACGACTCCTTGGCCTGGTCCTCGGTGATCACGCCGTGGATGCCGTTGGCCGGCAGCTGGATCTGCGTGCCGCCCTCGAACTCGATGCCGATGTTGAAGCCGCGGAAGATCATCGAGGCGAGGCACACCAGCACCAGGGCCGCGAAGAAGATGTACCAGCGCTTGCGCTTGCCGACGACGTCGAACGCGCCGGTGCCCACGTACAGCCGGTGGAAGACGCTTTCCCTCTTGCCGGGCTTCGCCGCCACCTTGGCGTTGCCTTCGGCGTCCGTGCCCAGTTGTTCGACCCCCACGTCAGGCCTCCTTCACGTTCGCGCGGCCGACCGAGGTCGACTTCTTCCGCTGCGAACCCAGTTGCTGCACGGCGCCGAGGCCCAGGTGCCTCGGATTGGACAGGAACGCGTTCTTGGACGTGGACACCATGGCCACCAGCGGGTGCGTCACCAGGTACACGACGACCAGGTCGAGCACCGTGGACATGCCGAGGGTGAACGCGAAGCCCTGGACGTCGCCGACCGCGATGACGTACAGGATGGCCGCGGCCAGGAAGCTCACGCCGTCCGAAGCCAGGATGGTGCGCCGGGCGCGGACCCAGCCGCGCGGCACCGCGGACCGGAACGTCCGGCCCTCCCGGATTTCGTCTTTGAGCCGTTCGAAGTAGATGACGAACGAGTCCGCCGTGATGCCGATGGCGATGATCAGGCCGGCGATGCCCGCGAGGTCCAGCGTGTAGCCGATCCAGCGGCCGAGCAGCACCAGCACCGCGAACACCAGCGCGCCGGACAGGGCCAGCGACAGGATGGTGAGCACGCCGAGCAGCCGGTAGTAGAACAGGCAGTAGATGAAGACCACCAGCAGGCCGATGCCGCCGGCGATCAGGCCGGCCTGCAGGGAAGCCAGGCCGAGGGTGGCCGACACCGTCGTCGCGTCCGAGGAGGCGAACGACAACGGCAGCGAGCCGTACTTGAGGATGTCCGACAGGTCCTTGGCCTCGGCCTGGGTGAACTTGCCGGTGATCTGGGTGTTGCCGTCGACGATCGCGACCTGGATGTTCGGCGCGGACACGACCTGCGTGTCGAGCACGAACGCGGCCTGCTGGTTGACGTTCTTCGTCGTGAAGTCCGCCCAGATCTTGGTGCCCTCGCTCTTGAAGTTGAGGTTCACCACCCACTGGCCGTTCTGCGAGTTGTAGCTCGAGTTCGCGTCCGCGATCTCGGTACCCGGCAGGAACTCCGGCTCCATCAGGTACTTGTAGGTGTCGTGGTCACCGCAGGCGACCAGCGGCAGCCGCGGGTCGTCGTTGCCCTCGAGGGGGTCCTTGGCGTTCGGCGCGCAGGTGAGCGCCGCCATCGCCTTCGAGACGAGCTCCTGGTTCGGCTGGCCGTCGGCGCCGACCAGCTGCGGGTTCTGCCGGAGGGCCTTGGCGGCCTGGATCTCCTTCGCGGTCTCCGCGTCGACCGAGCCGTCCGAGGGCGCCGGTGCCGGGGTCGACGCCGGCGGCGGCGGGGTGCTGCTGCTCGGCGCGGCCGGCGTGGTGCTCTGCTGCTGCGCGAGCGCCGCGCCCGGGGTGCCACCGCCACCGGGCTTGCTGGTCGGGGCACCCGAGCTCGCTGCCGGCGCGCCCGAAGACGGCGGCGTCGAGCTGTTCGGGGCGCCCGACGTGGGCGGGGTCGTGGCCGGCGGCGCGGTCTGCGGCGGCACCACCGGCTGGGTGGCGGCCGAGACGACCTTCCGGAAGCCCAGCTTCGCGGTCTTGCCCAGGCTCTTCGCCTGGTCGCCCTGCTCGCCCGGAACGGTGATGACGACGTTGTTGCCGTCGAGGAGGACCTCGGTGCCGCCGACGCCGATCCCGTTGACGCGCCGTTCGATGATCTGGCGCGCCTGGTTCAGGGACTCGCGGGTCGGCTGGCCGCCGTCGGGAGTGCGGGCGGTGAGCGTGACCCGGGTGCCACCCTGCAGGTCGATGCCCAGCTTCGGGGTCGGCTTGTGGTTGCCGGTGAGGAACACCAGCGCGTACAAGACGATCACGATCAGGGCGAACAGGGCGAGATAGCGTCCCGGGCGGAGATGCCCGGCTGAAGCTGCCACGGTTGCTTCGGTCTCCTCGGACGGGGTGGACCCCCACGTTGCGGTGCCCGCCCGGAGGGTTACCGGGAGGGACTGTGTGCATTCACCGACCGTGTGCGATTCACTCCCGGGCACGGGTATGACGGCGGACACGCACGCAGCACCGAGACACTACTCGGTGCTGCGTGAGCCCGGCGTGCGAGGCCGTACCGACTTTCGTCGGGATTCCCCCGCTCCCGCCCAGGAGTGCCGCGGAAGGCTACTTCTTGCCGTGCTCCAGCGGCGGCGCCACCTGCGCGGTGGTCTGCGGCTCGTCGGCCTTGATGCCGGAGGTCGACTCGATGATCGAGGGCTCCTCGGCGGGGGTCTCCGCCACCTCGTCGACGGAGTCCTCTTCGGTCTCGACGACCGGCTCGACCTTCTCGCGGACGGCCAGCCGCAGCCAGGTGGTGACGACACCGGGAGCGATCTCGATGTCGATCGTGGTGTCGCCCGAAGTGTCGGCGACGGTGCCGTACAGACCGGACGTGGTCATCACGCGGTCACCGGGCGCCAGGCTGCTCTGCAGGTCCTGCTGCGCGGCCTGCTGCTTCTTCTGCTTTCGCGTGCTCATCACCAGCGGCACGGCGAGGACGAGCACGAGCAGCAGGGGCAGCAATAGCTGTTGCATGATTCTCCGTTCGACGGACACCCGGGCCCAGCCGAAATGTCCGGTTTTTGGGTATGTGCTCCTGTCGAGTGTGCCAGGTACCAGCGCGGACGCCAGCACCCACCCGCCGGTACGGGCCGCTTGGCCGGTTCGAACTCAGTCCTGCTCGAACAGCGACGGCCCGCCCGGGTCCGGGCGCCCCGGGAGGTCCGCGGGCGGCACCATGCCGAGGTGTTCCCACGCGGTCGCGGTCGCGACGCGGCCACGCGGGGTGCGGGCGAGCATACCGGCGCGCACGAGGTAGGGCTCGCAGACCTCTTCCACCGTGGTCGCCTCCTCCCCCACGGCCACCGCCAGCGTCGAGATGCCCACCGGCCCGCCGCCGAAGGACCTGGTCAGCGCGGTGAGCACGGCCCGGTCGAGCCGGTCGAGACCCAGCTCGTCGACGTCGTAGACGGCCAGCGCGGCGCGGGCGACGTCGCGGGTCACCTTGCCGTCGGCGCGGACCTCGGCGTAGTCGCGGACGCGCCGCAGCAGCCGGTTCGCGATCCGGGGCGTGCCCCGCGAACGGCCGGCGATCTCGGCGCAGCCGTCGCGGTCGATCGGGATGTCGAGGATCGTCGCGGCGCGGCGGACGACCAGCTCCAGCTCGGCGTCGGTGTAGAACTCCATCTGGCCGGTGAAGCCGAACCGGTCCCGCAGCGGGCCGGTCAGCGAGCCGGACCGGGTGGTCGCGCCGACCAGCGTGAACGGGGCGATTTCCAGCGGGATGCTGGTGGCGCCCGGGCCCTTGCCGACGACGACGTCGACGCGGAAGTCCTCCATGGCGAGGTAGAGCATCTCCTCGGCGGGGCGGGCGATCCGGTGGATCTCGTCGATGAACAGGACGTCGCCGGGCGCGAGGTTGGACAGCATCGCGGCGAGGTCGCCGGCCCGCTCGAGGGCCGGGCCGGAGGTGATCCGGATGGCCGCGCCCAGCTCGGCCGCGACGATCATCGCCATCGACGTCTTGCCCAGCCCGGGCGGCCCGGACAGCAGGACGTGGTCGGGCGGCACGCCGCGGCGGCGCGCGCTCTCCAGCACCAGCTCGAGCTGCTCGCGCACGCGCGGCTGGCCGACGAACTCGTCGAGCTTGCGCGGCCGCAGCGTGCCCTCGACGTTCTCTTCGCCGGTCTGGGCCCACGCCGAGAGGGCTTCCTCTTCCTCCACGGCTTCATACTCCATGCCCGCCCCTACCGCTTCCGGCCGAGGGTGGCCAGGGCGGCGCGCAGCACGCCGGCCGTCGTGTGGCCGTCACCGTCGGCGAGGACCTTGTCGACGGCCTGCTCGGCCTGCTTGGCCGGGAACCCGAGCCCGGCCAGCGCCTCGACGACCTCGGCGCGCAGGGCGCCGGGGGCGGTGACGGCGGGCGCGTCGCCGGGGCCGCCGCCGAGCGCGGTGACCTTGTCGCGCAGTTCGAGGGTGAGCCGTTCGGCGCCCTTGCGGCCGATGCCGGGCACCGAGGTGAGCACGGTGATGTTGCCTTCGACCAGCGCGGCCCGCAGCTTGCCGGGGTCGAGCACGGCGAGGGTGGCCAGCGCGAGCCGCGGCCCGATCCCGGACACCGTCTGCAGCAGCCCGAACAGCTCGCGCGCGTCGGCGTCGGCGAAGCCGAACAACGTCAGCGAGTCCTCGCGGACGATCAGCGCGGTGTGCAACCGGGCCTCTTCGCCGCGGCGCAGGGTCGCCAGTGTCGCCGGGGTGGCCTGCACGGCGAAGCCGACCCCGCCGACCTCGACCACGACGTGGTCGAGGCCGACCGACAGGACTTCTCCGCGTACCGACGAGATCATCGTGCTGCTCCTGGGTTCTTGGCTTGGTTCGCCAGTTTCGCCGCCGCGGCGAGGCGGGCTTTGTGCGTGCGGGCCATCTCGGCCGCGCGGGCTTCGGCCTCGGCGAGCCGGGCCCGCATCGGCTCCCGCCAGAGGTGGCAGATGGCCAGGGCGAGGGCGTCCGCGGCGTCGGCCGGGTGCGGGGCGACCTCGAGGTTGAGCAGGCGCATCACCATGGCGGTGACCTGCGCCTTGTCGGCCCGGCCGGACCCGCTGACGGCGGCCTTGACCTCGCTCGGGGTGTGGAAGACGACCGGCAGGCCCCGGCGCGCGGCGGCGAGCGCGACCACGCCACCGGCCTGGGCGGTCCCCATAGCGGTGCGGACGTTGTGCTGGGCGAAGACGCGCTCGACGGCCACGGCCTGCGGCTTGTACTTGTCCAGCCACCGCTCGACCTCGTCGGAGATGCCGAGCAGGCGGTGCGCCAGATCGGCGTCCGCCGGCGTCCGCACGACGTCGACCGCGACGCAGCGGACGGCCCGGCCCTTGCCGCCGTCGACCACCCCCAGGCCGCACCTGGTCAGACCGGGGTCGACCCCGAGCACGCGCACCCGTGTTTCCTTCCCGCCGCGAACACCAGTTCGAGCTTGCAGGCTACTGGCCGGGCCTGCGGCAGGATGGGTGACATGCCGGAGCCATCGGATTTCGTCACCCACCTGGGCCTTCAGCCGCTGCCCGTCGAAGGCGGGCGGTGGGCGCAGAGCTGGCGGTCGGAGACCGGCTCGGCGATCTACTACCTGCTCGTCGCGCCGGAGTCCTCCGCCCCGCACCGCCTGGACCGGGTCGAGGTCTACGCCCACCACGCCGGCGCGCCCGCGGCCATGCTGCTGCTGCACCCGGACGGCTCGGTCGAGCGGCCGGTGCTGGGGACCGACGTCGCCGCCGGGGAACGCCCGCAGGTCGTGGTGCCCGCCGGGACGTGGCAGGCCACCGTCACGTGCGGCGCGTGGAGCCTGCTGGGCACGGTCGTGGTGCCGCCCTACACCGACGACTGCGTGGAGTTCGCGGCCGCGGCCGAGCTGGCGCTGAAGTATCCGGAAGCGGCCGCCGACCTGCGGAAGTTCTAGGGCCCGTCGACGCCGGGGGTCCAGCTTTCCGGAGCACCGCTCTCGGTCAGCACCAGCTGCCACCGCGCGAACCCCTCGGGCGCGTCCGGGTGCCAGGGGAACTTGCCCTCCGGCGTCGCGACGATCAGCTGCAGCGCCGGGAAGTCGCCGTCCGGGTAGATGAGGAACGCCGTGCCGAAGTACTCGGGGTAGTGCCCCTTGTTGACGCGCTCGAGGACCACCGGGACGCCGTCGAAGAAGTCGTCGTAGCGCCGGCCGACCTCGAAGATCTCGCCGTTGGCGGCCCGGTCGACGTAGGCGTCGAGCAGCACCTGGCCCATCTGGCCGGGCAGCCCGACCACGACGGCCTCCGGCACGTTGTGCAACGCCCACGCGCACGCGGTGAAGCTGTAGCCGGCACCCTCGTCGTCGGCGGCGACGTTGATGACGGCGTTGCCGCGCTCCTTCGCCTGCCCCTCGATCCATTCGATGAGGCGCAGTTCTTCCGCGGACAGTTCGGCGGTGATGTCGGCGGGAGCGGCGGGGGTCGTCGAGGTCACGGCGCACATTCTGCCTGACGAGCCCGCCGGAGCCCAGTGCCCGGGCCGGAAAGTTTCCGGCCCGGGCACGAAAGCGGTGCGGTGCAAGGGAAAATTCAGCCGACTTCGGCGAGCACCTCGTCCGATACATCGAAGTTCGCGTAGACGTTCTGGACGTCGTCGCAATCCTCGAGGGCGTCGATCAGCTTGAAGACCTTCTTCGCGCCGTCGACGTCGAGGGGGACGTTCACCGTCGGGAGGAAGGTGAGCTCCGCCGACTCGTACTCGAACCCGGCCTCCTGGAGCGCCTTGCGCACCGGCACCAGGTCGCCGCCCTCGCAGACGATCTCGAAGCTCTCGTCGAGGTCGTTGACCTCTTCGGCGCCGGCGTCGAGCACCGCCATGAGGACGTCGTCCTCGGTGGCGTCGCCCTTCGGCATGATCACCACGCCCTTGCGGTTGAACATGTACGCGACCGACCCCGGGTCGGCGAGGGAGCCGTTGTTGCGCGTGAGCGCGGTGCGGACCTCCATCGCGGCGCGGTTCTTGTTGTCGGTGAGGCACTCGATCAGCACCGCCACGCCGTTGGGGCCGTAGCCCTCGTACGTGATGTCCTGCCAGTCGGCGCCACCGGCCTCTTCACCGGCGCCGCGCTTGCGGGCGCGCTCGATGTTGTCCTGCGGGACCGAGTTCTTCTTCGCCTTCTGGATGGCGTCGTAGAGCGTGGGGTTGCCATCCGGGTCGCCACCACCGGTGCCGGTCCGCGCGGCCACCTCGATGTTCTTGATCAACCGCGCGAAGAGCTTGCCGCGCTTCGCGTCGAGGTTGGCCTTCTTGTGCTTCGTGGTGGCCCACTTGGAGTGGCCGCTCATCTCTCCTCCATCTGTTCCGTACCCCGGCCGGGCACCGCGTCTCAGCCGGCCTTTCGCACAAGGTCGACGAACAGCCGGTGCACCCGCACGTCGGGCGTGAGTTCCGGGTGGAACGCGGTCGCCAGCACCGCCCCTTGCCGGACCGCGACGATCCTAGCGGTCTCCTCGTCCACGCCGGGCACGCCGCTGACCGTGGCCAGCACCTCGACGCCGTCCCCGGCCTTCTCGACCCAGGGCGCGCGGATGAACACGGCGTGCACGGGCCCGCTGTCGACCTCGGCGAAGTCGAGGTCCGCCTCGAACGAGTCGACCTGCCTGCCGAAGGCGTTGCGCCGGACGACGACGTCCAGGCCGCCGAGCTGCTGCTGGTCGGGCCGCCCGTCGAGGGTCTGCCGCGCCAGGAGGATCATCCCGGCGCACGACCCGAAGGCGGGCAGTCCCTCGGCGATCCGCGCTCTGAGGGGTTCCAGCAGTTCGAAGCTCTCCAGCAGCCGCGACATGGTGGTGGACTCGCCACCGGGCAGCACCAAACCGTCCACTTCGGACAGCTCACCGGCCCGCCGGACCGGCACGGCCCGCGCCCCCGCTTCGGCCAGCATCGCGACGTGCTCGCGCACGGCACCCTGCATGGCGAGCACACCGATGACCGGCTCCGACGACACCCGACCTCCCGAAAGACCTTCCCACCAGCCTAGACGCACCGGCTCGGCGGCTTACCGGCAGGTCAGAACCGCCTCCCGCCCGCCGTCACCGACACCCGGCCCGATCGGGGCATCACCGTGTCCGGGGCGGGCATCACCCGTGATTGGGCGGGCATCACCCGTGATTGGGCAGGCATCACCCGTGATTGGGCAGGCATCACCCGTGATGCCCCTTGGCTCACGCATGATGCCCGCTGGAACACGCGTGATGCCCGCCTGATCACGCCTGATGCCCCTTGCCGCACGCCGGCCCGACCCGGCGCGGGCTGTCAGGGCACTCCGGCCAGCCTCAGCAGCGCCGCCGTCGCCGCGGCGGCCACCACCACCAGCGCGAACGGCGCCTTCCGCCACGCCAGCACCCCGGCCACCAGCACCCCCGCCGGCCGGGCGATTCCGGCGAACCCGTGTCCCTCGGTCAGCGCGCTGACCGCGACCAGCGCCGCCAGCAGCACCACGGCCGCCAGTGCCATCAGCCGCTCGGTCTTCGGGGTCAGCTTCACGCGGCTGCGCAGCGCCGGCCCGGCGAACCGGAACGCGAACGTCCCGAGTGCCAGCACCCCCGTGGCGATCAGCAGTTCCACGCCGTCCATCAGCGCGCCTCCTCCAGCTCGGGCTCCTTCGCGGCCACCCCGGCCAGCACGCCGGCCAGCGCGAGCAGCACCGGCAGTCCCGCGGGCAGGAACGGCGTCGCCACCAGGGCGACCAGCACCCCGATCAGCACCGGCAGCCGGGCCGCCTTGTCGCGCAGCGAGGGCAGCACGAGCGCCAGCAGCACCGCCGGGAACGCCGCGTCCAGGCCGAACGCGTCCGTGTCGCTGATCGCCGTCCCGGCGTACGCCCCGCCGACCACGCCGATGTTCCAGCAGAGGAACAGGCCGATCCCGCACGCCCAGTACGCGGCGCGCCGGCGGTGCGCCTCGCGCTGGGCCAGCGCGAACGCGACCGATTCGTCGATCATCAGGTGGCTGCCCGCCAGCCGGGCCGCCCACCGCTTCCCCAGGACGTCGCCGATCGCGAAGCCGAACGGCAGGTGCCGCGCGTTGGCCAGCAGCCCGGCCAGCACCGCGGCGAACGGGTTGCCGCCCGCGGCGACGATGCCGATGAACATGAACTGCGACGCCCCGGCGAAGACCACCAGCGACATCAGCATCGGCAGCCACAGGGGGAAGCCGGAGCTCACCGCGATGGCGCCGTAGGAAACCCCCACGAGACAATCGGCGAGACAGACCAGGCCGATGTCACGGGCGAGGCCCCGATCGAGTGTTCGCCATATCGAACGCATGTGTTCTAGAGTGAACGCAAGGCCCCGTGTTCGTCAAGACGAACGAAAAGACCGATGGAGCGAACAGCATGTCTCAGGAAGCCACCGGGGCGCCGCTGGAGATCATCGCGGCCTCGCTGCGCCGCGAACGGACGCGCGCGGGACTGTCGCTGACCGAGGTCGCGCGCCGCGCCGGCCTGGCCAAGTCGACGCTCTCGCAGCTCGAGTCGGGTACCGGCAACCCGAGCGTCGAGACGTTGTGGGCCCTCGGCGTCGCTCTCGACGTACCCTTTTCCCGGCTGGTCGAACCGGATCGGCCGAAGGTCCGGGTGGTGCGCGCAGGCAAGGGGCCGACGGTGTTCGCCGAACACGCCGACTACGCGTGCACGCTCCTGTCGGCCTGCCCCTCCGGCGCCCGCCGCGACATCTACGTCGTCCGCGGCGAGCCGGGCACCCCGCGCCGCTCCGACCCGCACATGACCGGGGTGGTGGAGCACATCGTGCTGTGTGCCGGCCGCGCCCGGATCGGCGTCATGGACGACCCGGAGGAGCTCCTGCCCGGCGACTACATCTGCTACCCCGGCGACGTCCCGCACATCTTCGAAGCCCTCGAGCCGGGGACCTACGGCGTCGAGATCTCCGAATACATCTGAACCGCCACCGGTTTCGGGGACGGCGGCCGAAGAGCACGGTCGAAGTGGGTCCGCCCACGCTTTCCCCCATAGGTTGGCACCGGTCGCGACGCCGCTCCGGACCAGCCGTCCGCCCTCGCCGCGCCCGCCGATCCCGTCCCTCGCGAGCCAGGGGCTCGCTGACGTTCGTTGTGAGGCAGCCGCATGTACGACGTCATCGTGGTCGGGGCGCGCTGCGCCGGTGCGCCCACCGCCCTGTTGCTGGCCCGCGCGGGCCACCGGGTGCTCCTGCTCGACAAGTCGGCCTACGGCTCCGACACCCTCTCCACGCACCTCGTCCACCAGCCCGGGATCGCGGCCCTCGCTCGCTGGGGAGTGCTGGACCACGTCCGCGCGTCGGGCTGCCCGCCGCTGGAGCGAACCGTCTACGAGATCGCCGACGTCCACATCGACGGGCGCGCCGGCGGCGTGGCGGGACAGCGGGCGAAGTTCGCCCCGCGGCGCCGTGTCCTGGACGCGTTGCTGGTGGACGCGGCCGTAGCGGCCGGGGCCGAGTTCCGCGACCGCTGCCGGGTGACCGGGCTGCGGTGGGACGCGACGGGCCGGGTCGTCGGGGTCGAAGGCCGGCACGGGGGCCGGACCTTCACCGAAGACGCGCGTCTGGTGGTGGGCGCGGACGGCATGCGCTCCACCGTCGCCCGGCTGGTGGGGGCGCCGTACCACGTGCAGGACCCGCTCATGACCTGCGCCTACCACACGTACTGGCCCGACGTGCCCGCCGACGGCGTGGAGCTGTACGAGCGCCCCGGCGGCTGGGTGGCCGCCGTGCGCACCAACGACGACGCGACCATCGTGCAGGCGTACTTCCCGCAGTCCCGGTTCGCGGAGGTCCGCACCGACGCGCGCCGGGCCTACGAGGAGCAGATCCGCGCCACCGCGCCCGCGCTGTACGAGCGGCTGCGGGGCCGGGAGCCCGCGGAGCGCCTGCACGGCAGCGGTGACCAGCAGAACTTCTTCCGGCAGGCGACCGGGCCCGGCTGGGTCCTCGCCGGCGACGCCGGGCACCACAAGGACTCCATCACCGCCCGCGGCATCAGCGACGCGTTCCGGCAGGCGGAAAGCCTGGTGACCGAGGTGGGCAGCGCGCTCGGCGGCGATCCCGCGCGGCTCGACGCCGCCCTCGCCCGGTTCGCCGAAGACCGGGACACGTCCCTCACCCCCGGCTACCAGGCCACGCTCGGCGTCGCCCGGCTGGCTCCGGCCCACCAGCAGCGGCTCGCCCTCCTGCGGGCCGTGCAGTCCGATCCGGAACTCGTCGCGACCTACCTCGACACGGTGGCCGGAATAGTGCCCCCCGACGCCCTCTACACGCCGAAGCTGCTCGCCCTCCTCTGAAGCCACCGGAGCGAAAATGGTCACCTTCACCGCCGAGCACGTCGCGCTCCGCAAGCTGGTCCGCGAGTTCTCCGAAAAGGAAATCGGGCCGTACGCCGACGAATGGGAAGCGAACGGGAGCTTCCCCGCGCACGAGCTGTTCCCGAAACTGGCCGAGCTCGGCCTGCTCGGCCTCGAGTACGACCCGGCGTACGGCGGCCAGGGCGCGGACCACCTCTGCACGGTGATCCTGCACGAGGAGCTCGGCCGCGTCGGACCCGCCGGCGTGGCCCTGGGTATCGGCATCCAGACGGACATGGCGACCCCGTCGCTGCACCGGTACGGCAGCGAGGAACTCAAGCAGCGGTACCTGGTCCCCGCGCTCAACGGCGAGGCGGTCTGCGCGGTCGCGGTGACCGAGCCCGATTCGGGCTCCGACGTGGCCGCCTTGACGACCCGTGCGGTGCGCGACGGCGACGACTGGGTGATCAACGGCTCGAAGGCCTACATCACCAACGGCACCCAGGCGGACTGGATCTGCCTGCTGGCCCGCACATCCGACAGCCCCGCCGGCGGGGCCGGCGGCGGCGTCGGCCTCTCGCAGATCATCGTCCCGGCGGACACCCCGGGCTTCCGGGTCTCCCGCAAGCTCGACAAGCTCGGCATGCGCTCCTCCGACACCGCCGAGCTGACGTTCACCGACGCGCGGGTCCCGGTCGCCAACACGATCGGCGAGATCGATCTCGGTTTCTACCAGCAGATGAGCCAGTTCCAGAACGAGCGCCTCGCCCTGAGCTACGCGGCGGTCGGCGGCATGGAGACGGCCCTCACCCGGACCGCGGACTACCTGAAGACCCGCAAGGTCTTCGGCAAACCACTGATCGACAACCAGCACCTCGCCTTCACGCTGGCCGAGCTGAGTGCGCGGCTGGACGTCCTGCGGCACTACAACTACGCGGCCGCGGAGGCCTACGTCCGCGGCGAGGACGTGAACCGGTTCGCGACCGTGGGGAAGCTGGAGGCGGGCCGCCTGGCCCGCGACATCGCCGCGACGTGCCTGCAGTTCCACGGGGCCATCGGGTACATGGAGGAGATGTGGACCGCCCGGTACTTCCGGGACAGTCCCGTGTGGTCGATCGGCGGCGGCGCCGACGAGGTCATGCTGTACGTCCTGTCCCGGCTGGACGGCTACCACGCTTGAGAAGCACGGCTGCCGGCCGGCGCCGCCGAGGCGGCGCGGGCCGGCAGCCGGTCAAGCGGCCCGCCGGCCCTGCTTGGCGAACCAGCCGACGGGCCGGGCGGCGGCCACCAGCCGGCGTCGATCGATCTTCCCGGTCGTCGTGATGGGCAACTGGTCCACGACCGCCCAGAGGGCGGGGACCATGTACGACGGCAGTTCGTCCCGCAGGCGGTCGCGCAGGCCCACCGGCGTGACCGCCGTTCCCGGCGTGAGCCGGACGGCGGCGACGAGCCTCTTGTCGGTGCTGTCGCCTTCCGTGACCGTCACGAACGACTCCTCGACTCCGTCCTGGGCGCGCAGCACCTCGCCGATCGCGGACAGCTCGATGCGGAAGCCGCGGATCTTGACCTGGTCGTCCGCCCGGCCCAGGAAGTGGAGCCGGCCGGCCCCGTCGAGACGAGCCAGGTCACCGGTGCGGTACAGCCGGGCCGGGACGTCCGGGGAGAAGAACCCGAACGCCCGCTCCGTCTCCGCCCGGTCGTTCAGGTAGCCCGAGGCGAGACCCGCTCCGGCCGTGTACAACTCCCCGACGGCACCGGGCATCAGCAGTCTCCCGCGGTGGTCCAGGACGTACACCTGCGTTCCCCGGATCGGCGAACCGATGGGCAGCGGCCCGTCGACGTCCGCGGGTTCGCGCACCGAACAGGACGTCGTGACGACCGTGTTCTCGGTGGGACCGTAGCAGTTCGTGATGACGAGACCCGGGTTTTCCGCCAGCGCCTGCTTGACGTGCTCGTGCGGCACCACGTCACCACCGGTCATGAGGTGACGCAAGCCGGCGAACGACCGGCTCGCGAATTCGTGCACCAGCCCGAAAAGGCCCGCCGTGAGAAACGCCACGGTGACCCGGCGCTCCTCGAGGAAAGCGCCGATCTCGTTCGGCAGCAGCACGTCCGGTGGGCAGATCTCCAGCGTCGCCCCCGTCAGCAGGGTGCCCCAGATCTCCAATGTGGACGCGTCGAAGGCCAGGGGCGCCAAGCGAAGGGAGCGCTCGCCCGGGCCCAGCGCCAAGTGCTTGCCGTCGTGGACCAGCCGGAGCACGCCGCGGTGGGGTATCGCCACTCCCTTCGGCGAACCGGTCGAGCCCGACGTGAAGGCGACATACGCCAGCCGGTCGGGATCGGGCCGGACGGGCGGTGCCGCCTCGCCACCGGCCTCCCAACCCCGGTGCCAGGAACCGACCAGCGGCACGTCGAGCCGGCCGGCCGCGTCGCCGGCCGCGATCGCGGCGGCCGGGCGGGCCTTGGCCAAGATCCTCGCGGTGTGCGATGCGGGCTGAGCCAGGTCGGCCCCGAAGTAGGCGGCGCCCACCCAGAGCGTGCCCAGCACGGCCACCACCTCCGCGACCGACCGAGGAACCGCGATCAGCACGGTGTCGCCTTCTCCGACGCCGGCCGCGCGCAGCAGCCGGGCCTGCTCCGCCACGGCGACGGCCAGCTCGGCATACGTCAGCACCGAGTCCGCGTCGCGCACGGCCACCGCGGACGGCCACCGGTCCGCCGCGTCGCGGAAGAGCTGGTCCACCGACGAGCCGGGGAGGACGACACCGGTGTCGTTGACGGTGTCGAGGATCGCCCGCGACCGGGCGGAGAGGCACCGGATGTCCGCCAGCGTCACCTCCGTGCCGGCCGCCACCAGTGCCTCGGCGAGTTGTTCCGCGGCGGCCGAACAATCCAGGAAGAACCGCTGTGCCTCGTCTTCCTCCCACAGGTCCGACGCGCAGTCGGCGAACGACCCGCCGGTGTCCTCCAGCCGCACGGCGATGTCGAACCCGGATCCGGGGTCCGGCGCCCGCGTGCCGGGCAGGGCCACGAAAACCTGGACCAGCGGGTGACTGCGCCCGGACCGCTCGACGCCCAGCCGCGTGACGACGTCGTCGAGGGGAAAGCCGTCCCGGTCCAGGCTCCACGCCAGCGATTCGCGCACCCGGCGGGTGAACGCTTCCGGCGTCAGCTCGTCGATGTCCAGGCGCACCGGGATCGGGTCGGCGGGATCGCCGACACCGACCAGCAAGGTGCGCACCCCGGTCAGCCTGGCCAGCGTGAGACCGAACGCGGCGAAGAGAACGGAAGACGGCGGCACGTTCGCGGTGCGCGATAGCTCGCGGAGCAACGCCTCGGTTCGCGAGGACAGCTCGATGGGCTGCCGGCGACCGGGTGCGGGCGCGGGCGGTGGCCGGCGTTTCCCCGACGGCACCTCCAGGACCGTCGGCACCTTCGCCAGTCTTTGCGCCCACAGTTCGACCGTGTGCTCGTCCCGGCCCTCAAGGGTTTCCATCAGCCCGCCCCGCCTCGGCTTCGCCACGGCCGTCGGCTCTCATCCGGTCGAGCAGGGCCGCCTGTGCCCGGATCGTGGGGGCCCGGAGGACGTCGACGGGCGTGATCGTGATTCCCGAGCTCTTCGCCATCTTCGCGATGAGGGAGATGAGGACGAACGAGTCGCCGCCCGCGTCGAAGAAACTCGTGTCGTCGTCGGGGGTGTCGTAGCCGAGGGTGTCCCGCCAAGCCGAACGGACGAGACCGAGGAGACGAGGTTGCTCGTCGACCTGCTGAACACTTGCCGCGTCTGCCATGAATTGCACCTCTCCGGTTGGTTTTCGTGCGGTTCTCCGGCCGGCTCAGGCGGTCGTCGTACCGGACCGCACGGTCTCCAGTACGCCGGTGAGGTCCGCGAGCAGCGCGGCCTCCTGGGGTTTGAGGTAAAAGTGCCCGCCGGGCAGCACCCGGAGCCGGAAGGCGCCGTCCGTCAGGTCCGCCCAGCGCGCTATCTCCGCCGGGGTCACCTCGGAGTCGTCCTCACCGGCGTACGCGTAAACGGGGCAGGCCAGCGGCGGCCGCGAGCCACCGGAATAGCCGGCCACCAAGCGGTAATCTCCGCGGACCGCCGGGAGCACGGCTTCTCGCATGCCCGGGTTCTCGAAGGCTTCGGCGCGGCTCGCGTCCAGGCCCACGACGTGCGCGATGATGTCCTCGTCCGCGCTGGGCACCGTGCCGCCGGGCAGCGCGTGCGGCGGCTGCGTCCCGGACACGCACAGGGCGGCCGGCGCACTGCCCCGGTCCTGCAGGCGCAACGCCACCTCGTGCGCCACCGTGGCCCCGAAACAGTGGCCGAACAGCACGATCCGGTGCCGTGCCAGCTCGCCGAGCGCGTCGGCGATGTCCTCCGCGAGGGCTTCCAGCCCGGGCGGGAACGGGTCGTCGAACCGATCCTCCCGGCCGGGGTACCGGACAGCCAGGACGCCGACGTCCGACGGCAGTCCCGCCGGCCAGGTGCGATACGCCCCCGCCACGGCACCGGCGTGGGGAAAGCAAACCAGTTTCGTCTCGCACCCGTCGTCGTCGCGGAAGCGACGTACCCACTTCTCCTCCACCGCGTTCTTCATCGGCTGAGCCCCTTTCCACGGCCGGCTGCCGCAGCCAGGAGTCTCGCGCTGAACGGCGCCGGTCGCGCCTCTGAGCGTGCGAAGTCCTCGAACGGCGTCCCCTCTGCCGCGGTCGCGGGCGTCGTCCAGGAACCCGGACAGCCGCGAGCACGCCGGACGCGAACAGCGGCGCGGTCCCCCTCAGTTTCGCGATGTCCGCCGCCCCGGCCGAGGCGAGATGCTCCAGCCGGCGCCGCACGCTGCTGTGGTGCGCCCGAGCGAAGGCCACGTGACGGCGGCGACCAGTACCCGTTTCAGGTCCTCGGCGGAGCAGCCGGGCAGGACGGCCGGAAGGATCTCGGCCGGCCACCGGGCCCGGGCCGCCGCCGGCTGCTCGCGCAGCATCACGAGCCGGAACCGCGGGTGGCCATTCGACTCGCCGGCCGCTGATCGACGAGATTCCCGTCCGAGACCGGCAAAGGCCCCGTGGCGAACCGCCACGGGGCCTTTGCCGATCGGAATGGTTTACCAGCCGCGCTCGGCGAGGCGGTGCGGTTCCGGCAGTTCCTCGACGTTGATGCCGACCATCGCCTCGCCCAGGCCGCGCGAGACCTTGGCGAGGACGTCCGGGTCGTCGTAGAACGTCGTCGCCTTGACGATCGCCGCGGCGCGCTGGGCCGGGTTGCCGGACTTGAAGATGCCCGAGCCGACGAACACGCCCTCGGCGCCGAGCTGCATCATCATCGCCGCGTCGGCCGGGGTGGCGATGCCGCCCGCGGTGAACAGCACCACCGGCAGCTTCCCGGCCTGCGCCACCTCGCGCACCAGCTCGTACGGCGCCTGCAGCTCCTTGGCCGCCACGAACAGCTCGTCTTCCGGCAGCGAGGTCAGCCGCCGGATCTCCTGCCGGATCTGCCGCATGTGCGTGGTGGCGTTGGAGACGTCGCCGGTGCCGGCCTCGCCCTTGGAGCGGATCATCGCCGCGCCCTCGGTGATCCGCCGCAGCGCTTCGCCGAGGTTGGTCGCGCCGCAGACGAAGGGCACGGTGAAGGCCCACTTGTCGATGTGGTTGGCGTAGTCGGCCGGGGTGAGGACCTCGGACTCGTCGACGTAGTCCACGCCGAGGGACTGCAGGACCTGCGCCTCGACGAAGTGGCCGATGCGGGCCTTCGCCATCACCGGGATCGAGACGGCCTCGATGATGCCGTCGATCAGGTCGGGGTCGCTCATCCGGGCGACGCCGCCCTGGGCGCGGATGTCGGCGGGCACGCGCTCGAGGGCCATCACCGCGACCGCGCCGGCGTCTTCGGCGATCTTCGCCTGCTCGGCGGTGACCACGTCCATGATCACGCCGCCCTTGAGCATCTCGGCCATGCCGCGCTTCACCTTGGCGGTGCCGGTGACGGACTGGACGGTGCCGCTGGAGGGGGTGGGCTGCTGCTCGGACACGACGAGGCCTTTCGACACGGTTCAGAGGTGGACGAATCCGAGCGTAGGTCGGCGGTGGACCCTTGAAGCAGGCCAGTCCGCGGGTATCTCAGCAGTCCACTTCACCGGCGCCCGCGACCAGGGACTCCGCGAGCGCGGTGCGCACGTAGAGCACGTGACGTCCGGCACGATGCCGGTTGACCAGGGCCGCGGCCTTGAGCACGCCGAGGTGCTGCGACACCGCCCCGGCGCTCAGCCCGGTCCGGCGGGCCAGTTCCGCGGTGGACGCCGGGGCGGCCAGTTCGGCCAGCAGCAGCGCGCGGCCGCGGCCCACCACGGCGGCCAGCGCGCCCGGCGCGGTGGCCGTGCCGGTCTCCCACAGCGTGGCGATCCCGCGCGGCGGATAGCGCAGCACCGGCTGCCAGCGCGCGTCGGTCTTGGAGAACACCCGCGGCCAGACGAACGCCGAGGGCACCAGCACGAGGCCGCGCCCGTCGAGCGGGACGGCGGCGTGCAGGTGCCGGTGCGCGACCGTGAGCGTGCCGCCCTGCCAGCGGACCAGCGGGGTGAGGTCGTTGAACAGCTCGGCGGCCCCGCCCTGGGCCAGCAGCCGGGACCGGTACAGCACGTCGGCTTCGAGCAGCGCCCGGATCCGCGGCCAGTCGGGGGCCAGCACGAGGTGCCAGTACCGCTCCATCAGCGTCGCGAGCCGCTCCAGGCCCGCCTCCGGCTCGCGGTGGAGGCGGGTCAGCGCGGGCGAGCGCGGCCCGGCCATCGCGTCGAGCTCGCGCCGGACCAGGCGGGCGGGCACGTCCCGCAGGTCGGCGAGCTCGTCGGCCAGTTCGGGCAACGGCGTCGACGGCGTCCCGGCCAGGAACCCGGGCAGGTGCCGCAGCGGGACGAGGTCGCGCAGGAACCCGATGTCGAGGCCGGCTCCGGCCAGCGCCGCGGTGGCGCGCTTGATCCACGGCAGGTGCAGGGCGTGCTGCCCCGGCTGGTTCAGGACGCGGACGCTCGCCACGATCTCCCAGGCCGGGGAGAACGCGAACCGGGTGTGCGCCAGGTCCTCTGTGGAGAATGCCAGGTCGAGCACTGCTGCCTCCTGCCGGCGGGATCCGGCGCAGTCTAAGACCCTCCCTTGTGGACGATCGGCCGGGGCTCGGAAAGCCCTTGCGGGAAGGCGAAAAGCCCGCGCGGGTCATACTTCCGGGCGACGGCGCGCAACCGCGGCAGGTTCACCCCGTAGTACGCCCGGGCCCAGTCCGGCATGTCCGGGTCGAGGTAGTTGACGTACCCGGTGGTGCCGAACTCGGGCCCCAGCCCGTCGCGCACCGCGGCCAGCGCGCGCCGGGCTTCGGCTTCGCCGCCGTCCTCGGGCGTGGCGCCGTGCAGGAACTGGAAGCTCGCCAGGGCGGACCGGTGGGGGAAGGCGGTCTCGCGGTCTCCGACGCGGGCGATCGCGCCGCCGGCGGAGTCGACGAGCGTGCCGACGCGCGGCGCCCGGGTCAGCACCTCGACGACCGCGGCCGGATCGGTGACGGGCCGCAGCAGCATGCGCGAAGTCCCGACGTAGGCCGCGCGCGCCGCGACCGCGCCGGGCCGGCCCTCGTGGTCGTCGAACGAGCGCATCGCGGCGAGGTGGCCGGTGACCCGCGCCTCCCGGTCGGCCGGTGGCGTGCCCACGCGGCGGACGAGGTCGTCGAGCAGTTCCTTCAGCCGGGCTTCGCTGCCGAGGAACGTCCCGCTGGTGACGGCGGTCGCCGCGTCGATGTTCACCCCCGACCACAGCTCGTCCGGCATCCCCGGCAGCCACTCCTGCCAGGCGGCCAGCAGCGCGGCCTGCGTGCCCGGCGGGAAGGTGAGCTTGAACGTGCCGACGTCCGCGATGGGCACGGTCCGGAAGGTGAAGCCGGTGACGATCCCGAAGTTGCCGCCGCCCCCGCCGCGCAGCGCCCAGAACAGATCCGGCTCCGCCGCCCGCGACACCGTGCGCACCCGGCCGTCGGCGGTGACGATCCGCGCCGCCTCCAGGTGATCGCACGTCAGTCCGTGCTTCCGGTCGACCAGGCCGACGCCGCCGCCGAGGGCGAGCCCGGCGATGCCGACGGTTTCGCACGAGCCGGCCGGCAGGACCCGGCCGTGGGCGGCCAGCGTGGCCGCGATCGGCCCCAGCCGGGCACCGGCGCCGATCGCCGCGCGGCCGTCCGGACGCACGTCGATGCCCGAAAACCGGCTCAGGTCCACCACGATGCCGCCGTCCACAGTGGAATACCCGGGATAGCTGTGCCCGCCGCCGCGTGCGGCGACCGGCAGCCGGTGCCGGGCGGCGAACCCCACCGCGGCCTGGACGTCCTCGACGCGCGCCGCGCCGACGACCGCGGCCGGCATCCGGTCGTCGTACATCGTGAAGAAGCCCTGCTTCGCCTCCGGGTAGGCCGGGTCACCGGGCCGGAACAGCGGCCCCGAAAGCCGGGCGCGGAGCCGCTTCCAGTCGTCCGGCGGCGGCCACCCCGCCAGGCCCGCCACCGGCACCGCCCCGGAAATCCGCAAGAAAGCCCGCCTGTCCACGCCACCACTCCCCCGCGCCGCGCCTCCCCCGGGGGCATTCGGCTGGTCCCGGGGGCCTTGCCTTGCCGTGACCAGGGTAGCGGGTGTGTGATCGAGGACACATCTCGTCCACCAGCCGTTCGCCGAGGAGTCGTCATGGCCGACAAACAAGCCAAGAACGCCGACACCGGGGCCGCCGTCGCTGTAAACGACCCCGCCAAGGTCCGCAACGTCGTGCTCGTCGGCCCGGCCGGTTCCGGGAAGACCACCCTCGCCGAAGCCCTGCTCGCCGCCTCCGGCACGGTGCCGCGGGCGGGCTCGGTGGTCGACGGCACGACGGTGTGCGACCACGACCCGGCGGCGGTCCGCCAGCAGCGCTCGGTCGGCCTCTCGGTCGCGCCGGTGCTGCACCAGGGCCACAAGATCAACCTGATCGACACGCCCGGGTACGCGGACTTCGTCGGGGAGCTGCGGGCCGGGCTGCGGGCGGCCGACGCGGCGTTGTTCGTCGTCTCCGCCGCCGAAGGCGTGGACGCGGCGACGGTCGCGGTGTGGGAGGAGTGCGCCGCGGTCGGGATGCCTCGCGCGGTCGTCGTCTCCCGGCTCGACCACCACCGGGCCGACGCCACGGCCGAGATCGCCGCCTGCCAGGCCGCGTTCGGCGCCGGCGTGCTGCCGCTGTACCTCCCCGCGGGCGACGGCCTGGTCGGGCTGATCACCCAGCGGTACTTCGACTACTCCGGCGGGCACCCGCCGACGGTCGGCGAGCCCGCCCCGGCCGACCTGGAGCGGCTGGCCGAGGCCCGCAACGAACTGATCGAAGGGATCATCGCCGAGAGCGAGGACGAGTCCCTGATGGACCGCTACCTCGCCGGCGAGGAGATCGCGGAGGCCACCCTCATCGCCGACCTGGAGACCGCGGTCGCCCGCGGCTCCTTCCACCCCGTCATCCCGGTGTGCGCGACCAGCGGCGTGGGCCTGGCCGAGGTGCTCGACGGCATCGTCCGCGCGTTCTCCTCCCCGCTGGAGCACCGGCCCCCCGACGTCACCACGCCGGACGGCGGCGAGCACGCCGCGATCACCGCCGACCCCGCGGGCCCCCTCGCCGCGGAAGTCGTCCGGACGGCCGTGGACTCCTACGTCGGCCGGGTGTCCCTCGTCCGGGTGTTTTCCGGCACGCTCCGCCCCGAACGCCCGGTGCACGTGTCCGGACACGGCCTCGCCGAGCGCGGCCACGAAGACCACGACGCCGACGAGCGCGTCGCCCACCTGTATTCGCCGCTCGGCTCTTCCCTGCGGGAAGTGCCCTACTGCGTCGCGGGCGACCTCTGCGCGCTGACGAAGGTCGGCTCGGCCGAGACCGGCGACACCGTCTCCTCCCCCGACGACCCGCTGCTGATGGAGCCGTGGGCGATGCCGGAACCGCTGCTGCCGGTGGCGGTTGTCGCGAAGACCCGCAGTGACGAGGACACCCTCGCCCGCAACCTTTCCCGGCTCGTCGCCGGCGATCCGACGCTGCGGCTGGACCGCAACGCCGAGACCGCCCAGCTGGTGCTGTGGTGCATGGGCGAGGCCCACGCCGACGTCGTGCTCTCGCGGCTGCGCGCGGGCGGCGCGGACGTCGACACCGAGCCGGTGAAGATCAGCCTGCGCTCGACGTTCGCCAAGCCGGCCAAGGGCCACGGGCGGCACGTGAAGCAGTCCGGCGGGCACGGCCAGTTCGCCGTCTGCGACATCGAGGTCGAGCCGCTGCCGCGCGGCGGCGGCTTCCAGTTCGTGGACAAGGTCGTCGGCGGCTCGGTGCCCCACCAGTTCATCCCGAGCGTGGAGAAGGGCGTGCGCGCCCAGCTGCAGCGCGGGCTGGCGGACGGCCACCCGGTGGTCGACGTCAAGGTCACCCTGGTCGACGGCAAGGCGCACAGCGTGGATTCCTCGGACGCGGCGTTCCAGACGGCGGGCGCGCTGGCCCTGCGCGAGGCCGCGGCGAACGGGCACCTCACGATGCTCGAGCCCCTGGAGGAGGTGGCGATCCGGCTGCCGGACGAGCACCTCGGCACGGTGCTCGGCGACCTGTCGTCCCGGCGCGGCCGGGTGCTGGGCACCGAAGCGGGCGAAGGCGGCCGGACGGTGATCCGGGCCGAGGTCCCGGCGACGGAACTGCTCCGGTACCTGATCGACCTGCGCTCGATGACCTCGGGCACGGCGACGTTCACCCGCCGCCACGCCAGGTTCGAGCCGATGCCGGAGGGAATGGCGGTCCACTAGCCCGACCGCAACGGACGACACGCGTACCTGGCCGGACGACACGCGCACGTGGATGGACGACACGGCGGAAAGCCGAGCCGGCCGCCGTGTCGTCCGCCTGGGTACGCGCGTCGTCCGGTCGGGCGGGCCTACGCGGTGAAGTCGAAGCCGCCGGGGCGGTTGTTCCGGTCGGCCAGGAGGCCGGCCAGCGTGGCCAGCGCGATCTCCGGCGGGGTGCGGGAGCCGATGTTCAGCCCGACCGGGCGGTGTACCCGGGCGATGTCCGCTTCGGCGACGCCCAGCCCCCGCAAGGCGGCCACGTGCGGGCCCGGGTGACGCGGGTTGCCGAGCACGCCCACCCACCGCGGCTCCCCCGCGAGCGCGGCCTTCAGCACCGCCCCCAGCTCGGGCCGGTGGTGATCGGTGACGACCACGTCCGCGGACGCGTCGAGGGGCGGCAGCGTCGTCTCCGCCTCGAACCCCTCGGGCACGTCCGTGCCGCGCGCGGCGTCGGGCTCGAACAGCGCCACGCGGTACCCGAGGTCCTTCGCGAACTTCAGCAGGTACCGGGACACCGGCGACGCGAACACCGCCACCAGGGTCCGCAGCCCCGGATCGGCCGGAGCCGTGCCGTGGGCGACGTCGCAGGTCTCGCTCATGCCGCCCAGTGTGTCAGCCGCCGGCCTGCTCGCCCACCGTCACGCGGAACTGCCACAGGTCGGTCTTGCCCTTCACGAGCACCAGGTACCCGTCGCTCACGCGCAGCACCAGCCGGTTCCGCGGCGACGACGGCCGCGGCGGCCGGTGCTGCTCGGCGAGCGGTCCGACGCGCCGGGGGCCGCCGTGGTTTCAGAGCTCTTCGAGCACGCTCAGCCGGAAGTGGAACGTCGACGTCCGGCCGTCGACGATCACCAGGTACCCGCCCGGCCCGCGCAGCACCTTCCGCGACTTCGGCGACCACGGGTAGGCGGGCTGGTACTCGTGCGCGAGCCGCAGGGCCTCGGCCTCGGCGGTCTCCTGGTCGGGCAGTGGAAACGTCTCCGACAGCGACCAGTTCCGGTTGTCCCCCATGCCGCGCTGCTCCTCGACGACCACCCACCACATCTCAGACCTCCGGCTCCGCGAATTCGAAGTACTCCGGCAGCGGCGCGGTCCCGGCGAGGCGGAAGTACCGCACCTTCCGCCGCCGCCGCAGGCGCAGCGTGTCGCGGACGGCGTCGTTGTGGACGCGGCGGGCGATCACCACCCGGTGCTCGGCGTCGGTCAGCTCCTCGGCCAGCTCGGCCGGCAGGCCCGTCCGGTCGACGCGGCCCAGCCGCAGCGTCAGCTCGTTCTCCGCGGCTTCGCGCTCGGCCCGGGGCGCCGCTTCGGCGCGTTCGGCCGACGTCCGCAAGCCCGTGTCGCCCAGCACCAGAGCGACCGCCCGCGCCACCACCGCCCGGCGCGCCAGCGCCGAGTCCAGCGCGGCCCAGCCGGCGTCCGTGCGGACGTGCAGGCGGTCGAGCCGGTTCGCCGTCGCCACCAGGAAGAGCCCGCCCAGCACGACGATCACCGCCAGCACCGGGAGCAACCAGCCGAGCACGCTCACCGGGCGGGCTCCCGCTCCGGCGCCGCGACCCGCCGGGGGTCGGCGGCGACGGCCGTCTCGTAGACCCGCAGCACCTGCGTGGCCACCACCGACCAGTCGTACATCGTGACGCGCTCCCCCGCCGCCGCGGCCAGCGACGCCCGGCGCGCCGGGTCGCCGAGCAGCTCGCGCAGCCCGTCCGCGAGCGCGGCCGGGTCACCGGTCTCGACGAGCTGGCCGGCGCGGCCGTCGTCGAGCACCCGCCGGAACGAGTCGAGCCCGCTGGCCAGCACCGGGGTCCCGGCCGCCATCGCCTCGGTGAGGATCATCCCGAAGCTCTCGCCGCCGGTGTTGGGCGCGCAGTAGACGTCGACGCTGCGCAGCGCCTGGGCCTTCACGTGGTCGTCGGCCTGACCCAGCAGCTCCAGGTGGGGGGCCAGCTCCGGCCCGGCGTCGCGGCGCAGCTGGTCTTCGTCGCCGCGGCCGACCACGACCAGCCGCAGGTCTTCGAACTCCGGGAGGATCCGCCGCAGCGCCTCCAGCAGCACCCCCATGCCCTTGCGCGGCTCGCCGAACCGGCCGACGAACCCGACCGTGCCGCCGGCCCGCGGGTAGCCGGGCAGCGGCAGCGCCGAGGAGAAGAATTCGACGTCGACGCCGTTGGGGATCTCCACGGCGTCGCCGCCCGCGTGCTCGACCTGGACCCGGCGGGCCAGCGCGGACACCGCGATCCGCGCGGTGATCTTCTCCAGCAGCGGCCGCAGCACGGGCTGGAACGCCGACAGCGTGCGGGAGCGGGTCGTCGCGGTGTGGAACGTCGCCACGATCGGCCCGTCCGCGATGAGCAGCGCCAGCAGGGACAGGCTGGGCGCGGCGGGCTCGTGCAGGTGCAGGACGTCGAAGTCGCCGTCGCGGATCCAGCGCCGGACCCGCGCGTAGGAGACGGGACCGAACTGCAGCCGCGCGACCGAGCCGTTGTACCGGATGCCGAGCGCCTTGCCCGCCGGGTGCACGAACTCCGGGAGTTCGGCGTCTTCGTCGGCCGGTGCCAGCACCGACACCTGGTGCCCGCGGGCGAGCAGCGCCTTCGTCAGGTCGATCACGTGCCCCTGGACCCCGCCGGGCACGTCGAAGGAGTAGGGGCACACGATCCCGACCCGCATCGGCCGCGTGGCCACCGGTCAGCTCGCTTCTTCGAGGCTGACCCGCTCGGCGGCCTCGAGGTCGGCGGGCCAGAACTTCTGCACCATGTGCCAGTCGGCCGGGTGCGCGGCGATGTCGCCGGCGAAGATGTCGGCCAGTGCCTGGGTGGCCGCCGGGACCTCGGCCCGCGCGGTGACGCGGATGCGCGGGTGCAGCCGGATCTGCCAGCCGTCCTCGGTGAACCAGCAGCCGGCCGGGATCAGCGCCGCGCCGGTCGTCGCGGCCAGCCGCGCCGGGCCGCCGGGCAGCCGGGCGGGCTCGCCGAAGAACTTCACCGGGATGCCGCTGGTGGTGAGGTCGCGGTCGCCGACCAGGCAGACCGCCTTGTTCTCGCGCAGGCGTTTCAGCAGCACGCGCATCGCCGAGCTGTCCCCGGTGAGCGGCACGATCTCGAAGCCGAGGGACTCCCGGTACTCGACGAACCGGCGGTAGAGCGACTCGGGCTTCAGCCGTTCCGCCACGGTCGTGAAGCCACCCAGGTAGTCGGCCAGCCAGACGCCGGCGATGTCCCAGTTGCCGCTGTGCGGCAGGGCCATCACCGCGCCGTTGCCCTCGGCCAGCGCCGCGTCGAGGTTCTCCACGCCGGTGATCGAGGCCGCGACCTTGGCGCTGACCTCCTTGTGGTCCATCGACGGCAGCCGGAACGTCTCGTGCCAGTACCGCGCGTACGAGCGCATCGCGCGCCGCGTCAGTTCGTCGAGCTCGGCCGGGTCGGCCTGGGGCACCACCCGGGCGAGGTTCGCGCGCAGCTGCCGCACGCCCCCGCCGTCCCGGCGGACGGCCAGGTCGGCGCCGAGGGAGAAGACCGTGCCGCCGAACCCGGGGGGCAGCCAGCCGGCCAGCTTCCAGCCGGCCGCATAGCCGAACGCGCTCAGCCGCTCGGTCAGCCCACTCATGCCGGTTGCTCCCCCGGAGCGGCCTCGCGGGCCGCCTTCGCCACGGCGGCGAAGCGCTGCACCAGGGTGACGACCGATCCGGCGGCGAGCAGCCAGAGCGTCACGTCCACGGTGTACGGGATGCCGAAGCCGTGCAGGCCGGTACCGACCAGCGCGATGATCAGCCGCTCGGCGCGCTCGACGAGCCCGCCGTCGACCGGCAGGCCGGAGGCGTCGGCCCGGGCCTTGACGTAGGAGATGACCTGGGCGAGGACCAGGCACAGCAGCGCCGCGGCGGCGGCCGGGTGGTTGTCGTCGACGACGAAGCACCACCAGGCGATGGCGGCGAACAGGGCGCCGTCCACCAGCCTGTCGCAGGTCGCGTCGAGCACCGCGCCGAACGGGGTGCCGTAGCCGCGGGCGCGGGCCATGGCGCCGTCGAGGATGTCGAGCATGGCGAAGCCCCACACCGTGAAGGTGCCCCACAGGAGGTGGTCGTTCGGGAAGAAGACCAGCGCGCAGACCACCGCGCCGGCGGTGCCGAACACGGTCATGGCGTTCGGGGTCAGCCCGGCGCGGACCAGCGCCTGGCCGATCGGATCGGTGACGCGGGAGACGGAGGCACGCGCGAAGATATTGAGCATCGGTTCGTCGAGGCACCTGGCTACGAGGGTCGGGTGGGCGAATGCAGCCTATCCACCCACCTCGGCCCTCCCGACGCGCCGCCCCGGGTCAGCCCGATTTCGTGAGCTCGCCCTCGTGCTCCCGCGCCTCTTCGGCGGCCGCCGCGGCGGCACACTTCGGCGACAGCTGACGCCGGATGGCCGCGCTGATCTCGCCGAGCGCCGTGACCTGCTCCGGCGTCAGCGGGTCGAACAGGCTCTCCCGGACGGCTTCGACGTGCCCGGGCGCGGCCGCTTCGAGCGCGGCGAAACCGGCGTCGGTCAGCACCGCCCAGGCGCCGCGCTTGTCGGTCGGGCACGCCTCGCGCCGGACCCACCCGTTCGCCTCCAGCCGCGCGACGGCGTGCGAAAGGCGGCTGCGGGACGCTTGCCGGGCGTCGGCGAGCTCGCTCATCCGCAGCCGGCGGCCGGGCGCTTCGGAGAGGGCGACGAGGACTTCGTAATAGGTGTGCGGCATGCCCGAGTCGTGCTGCAGCTGAGCCTCGAGGTGCGCGCTGAGCATGCGGGTGGCCGCGTTGAACTCACGCCAGACGCGCTGTTCGTCGTCGCTGAGCCATCGGGTTCCGGACATAACCCCATCATACTCTCGGTTGAACACTCAATCAGGAGTTTTCGCCGGTCGGAGCCACGATGGTCCAGACGAGTGCGGGCCGGGTGTCACCAGGCGTCGGCGAGCAGGTCCCTCGTCTCCCCCAGCAGCTGCGGGAGCACCTTCGTCTGGCCGATGATCGGCATGAAGTTGGCGTCCCCGCCCCACCGCGGCACCAGGTGCTGGTGCAGGTGCGCGGCGATGCCCGCCCCCGCGATGACACCCTGGTTCAGGCCGATGTTGAAGCCGTGCGCACCGGAGGCCGCGCGGATCACCTTCATCGCGTGCTGCGTGAACTCCGCGACCTCGCGCGTCTCCTCGACGGTGAGATCGGTGTAGTCCGCGACGTGCCGGTACGGCACCACCATCAGGTGCCCCGGGTTGTACGGGTAGAGGTTCAGCACCGCGAACACGAGGTCGCCGCGGGCGACGATCAGGCCGGTTTTGTCGTCCAGCGAAGGGATCCGGCAGAACGGGCAGCCGGTGTCTTCGTCGCCGTCCGGCTTGTCCTGGCCCTTGATGTAGGCCATCCGGTGCGGGGTCCAGAGACGCTGGAAGGCGTCCTGGACCCCGATGCCCTGCTGTTCGACGAGTTCGGGACCCTCGCTCACCGAACGATCGTCTCCAGCGCCTCGGCCGACGGCGACGCGTTCTCGCGGCGCGCGACCCACTCCGCGATCGCCTCGACCGCCTTCGCCACCGGCACGCCGTTGATCTGGCCGCCGTCGCGGAAGCGGAACGACACCGCGCCCGCCTCGACGTCCTTGGCGCCGGCCAGCAGCATGAACGGCACCTTCTGCGTGGTGTGCGTGCGGATCTTCTTCTGCATCCGGTCGTCGCTCGCGTCGACCTCGGCGCGGATCCCCTTGGCGCGCAACGCCTTCTCGACGTCCTGCAGGTACTCGACCTGGTCGGCGGTGATCGGGATGCCGACCACCTGCACCGGCGACAGCCACGCCGGGAAGGCGCCCGCGTAGTGCTCGGTGAGCACGCCGAAGAAGCGTTCGATCGAGCCGAACAGCGCGCGGTGGATCATCACCGGGCGCTGGCGCGAGCCGTCGGAGGCGGTGTACTCGAGCTCGAACCGCTTGTTCTGGTTGAAGTCCAGCTGGATGGTCGACATCTGCCAGGTGCGGCCGATGGCGTCCTTGGCCTGCACCGAGATCTTCGGGCCGTAGAAGGCCGCGCCACCCGGGTCCGGGACCAGCTCGAGGCCGGAGTCGACGGCGGCCTGCCGCAGCGTCTCGGTGGCCTCCTCCCACTCCCAGTCTTCGCCGATGAACTTGTCGGAGTCCCCGCGGGTGGACAGCTCGAGGTAGAAGTCGGAGAGGCCGTAGTCGGCCAGCAGGTCGAGGACGAACTTCAGCAGCGACCGCAGCTCGCCCGGCATCTGCTCCTTGGTGCAGTAGATGTGCGAGTCGTCCATCGTCAGCCCGCGCACGCGGGTGAGGCCGTGCACCACGCCGGACTTCTCGTAGCGGTAGACCGTGCCGAACTCGAACAGCCGCAGCGGCAGCTCGCGGTAGGACCGCCCGCGCGAGCGGAAGATCAGGTTGTGCATCGGGCAGTTCATGGCCTTGAGGTAGTAGTTCTCCTCGTCGAACTGCACCGGCGGGAACATCGTGTCCGCGTAGTAGGGCAGGTGGCCGGAGGTGTGGAACAGCTCGCCCTTGCTGATGTGCGGGGTGTTCACGAACTCGTAGCCGGCCTCCTCGTGGCGGCGGCGCGAGTAGTTCTCCAGCTCGCGGCGGATGATGCCGCCCTTCGGGTGGAACACCGGCAGGCCGGAGCCGATCTCCTCGGGGAAGGAGAACAGGTCCAGCTCGGCGCCGAGCTTGCGGTGGTCGCGGCGCTCGGCCTCGGCGATGCGCTCGAGGTAGGCGTCCTGCGCCTCCGCCGACTCCCACGCCGTGCCGTAGATCCGCTGCAGCTGCGGGTTCTTTTCGCTACCCCGCCAGTACGCGGCGGCGACGCGGGTGAGCTTGAACGCCGGGATGAACTTCGTGGTCGGCACGTGCGGACCGCGGCAGAGGTCACTCCAGACACGTTCCTTGGTGCGCGGGTCGAGATTGTCGTAGATGGTGAGTTCGCCCTCGCCGACCTCCATCACCTCGGAGGTGTCCACTTCGGACTTGAGGTCGACGAGTTCGAGCTTGAAGGGCTCGTCCGCGAGCTCCTTCTTGGCCTCGTCGACGGAGTCGAAAACGCGCCGCGAAAACTGCTGGGCGCCCTTCACGATCTGCTTCATGCGCTTTTCGAGCGCCTGCAGGTCCTCGGGGGTGAACGGCTTGTCGACCGCGAAGTCGTAGTAGAACCCGTCCTTGACCGGCGGGCCGATGCCCAGCTTGGCGTCCGGGAACTGCTGCTGCACGGCTTGGGCGAGCACGTGTGCCGCCGAGTGGCGGATGACGCTGCGGCCGTCCTCGGTGTTCGCGGCGACCGGCTCGACCTCGGCGTCGGCTTCGGGCGCCCAAGCGAGGTCGCGCAGCTTGCCGTCGGCGTCGCGGACCACGACGATCGTGTCCTCGCCCTTGGTCGGCAGACCGGCTTCGCGGACCGCCGCGCCCGCCGTAGTGCCCGCCGGTACCACCACACGGGAGGCGGCCACGGGGGAAACGGGGGGCGACTGGGACACGATCGGCTCCTCAAGCTGGAGTGACAGAGATGACGCCGTCGATGCTAGTCGGCTGCACTCGCGCGCCTCACGCGCGTGGCGCGAACGCCGGACCGGCCGCCTCCCCCTGGGAAAGCGGCCGGTCCGGTGGTGCTCAGAGGGTCTCGACGACCTGGTCGAAGTCCAGCCGCGGGAGGCGGTCGAACCACGGGTTTTCGCCCGGCTTGCCGACGTTGACGACGACCAGCGAGCGCCACTTCTTGCCGGCGAAGAACTCGTCGTCGACGCCCTGGGCGTCGAAGCCGGTCATCGGGCCGGCGGCCAGCCCGGCGGCGCGGACGCCGATGATGAAGTAGCCGACCTGCAGCAGCGAGTTCAGCTTCGAGAACTCGACGCGGCCCTGCTCGTCGGCGAAGTTGTCCTTGACCCCCGGGTTGTGCGGGAACACCTGGGGGATGTTTTCGTGGAAGTCGACGTCGGCGGCGAGCACCACGGTCAGCGGCGCGGCTTCGGTCTTGTCCCGGTTGCCCGGGGCCATGTGCGGGAGCAGGCGGGCCTTCGCCTCGGCCGTCCGGAGCACCAGCGCGCGCAGCGGCTGGGTGTTCATCGACGTCGGGGCCCACTTGACGAGGTCGTAGATCGCGCGGACCTGCTCCTCGGTCACCGGCTCGGAGCTGAAACTGTTGGCCGTGCGGGCCTCGCGGAACAGCAGGTTCTGCACGTCCGCGGGGAGCTGGAGGGCCTCGGTCTGCTCGGCAAAGGTGGTCATGGGGCTGAGCTTCCTTCCGTTGGGTCGGTACCCCGTGCAACCAGGTTGAGCGTTGAACTATTTCGGGCTCAACTAGTTGCTTGAGTCACAACGGGTCAGCCGATCGGGTCACCGTGGTCTCCTCGGGTGCCGGTAATCCGGGCCAACGAGGGCAGGCGGGCGTGCCGAGCGGGTGCCCCGGCACGGGTGCCCGGCCGGCCACAGGTGTCGCGAATGACTCATTCGGGACGTCGGAGGTCCCGAATGAGTCATTCGCGACCTCTCGGCTGTGCGCGAAGTCTCTCGGGCTCGGCGGCCGCGACGCTAGCGTGGGCCCGTGGACACCTGGCGCGTGATCGCGACGGCACTGCTCGCGGCGGCCGGGCTGCCGCTGATGCTCGTCGTGATGGCGAAGGTGCGCGACCGGACGCAGAGCTCCGGCCAGGTCGCACTCGGCGGGGTGATCACCTTCACCCTGCTGGTCGTGGTGGGCGTGCTCACCCTCACCGTGCTGCCCGGCCTCGTGAGCTGGGCGCTCGTCGCGGCGGTCGCCGCTGCGGTCAGCGTCATGCTGCTGGCCAGCTGAGCGCTGATTTAGGGTGAAGAAGTGACCATTTCCCATGCCGGCTGGACCGACGAGCTTGCCCGCGCCCGGCTGCACTTCGTCACCGGCAAGGGCGGGACGGGCAAGACGACGCTGGCCGCCGCGCTCGGCCTCGCGCTCGCCCGCGAAGGCCGCCGCGTGCTGCTCATCGAGGTCGAGGGCCGCCAGGGCATCGCCCAGCTCTTCGACACCGAGCCGCTGCCCTACGCCGAGCAGCGCATCGCGTCCGTCCCGGGTGGCGGGGAGCTGCGCGCGCTGCACATCGACGTCGAAGCCGCGCTGCTCGAGTACTTCGAGATGTTCTACAACCTCGGCTTCGCCGGCCGGACGCTGCGGCGGATGGGCGCGATCGAGTTCGCGACCACGCTCGCGCCGGGCCTGCGTGACGTCCTGCTCACCGGGAAGATCAAGGAGTGCGTCGGCCGGACCGAGTCCGACGGGCGGCACACCTACGACGCCGTCGTCGTCGACTCGCCGCCGACCGGCCGGGTCGTCAAGTTCCTCGACGTCACCAAGGCGCTGACCGACCTCGCGAAGACCGGCCCGATCCGCGGCCAGGCCGACGGTGTCGTCCGCCTGCTGCACTCCGGGGAGACCGCCGTGCACCTGGCCACGCTGCTGGAGGAGATGCCGGTGCGCGAAACCGTCGAGGCCGTGGCCGAGCTGGACGGCGCCGACCTGCGCCCGGGCGCGGTGCTGGTCAACCGGGTCCGGCCGCCGCGGCTGCCCGCCCGTTCGGTGACCGCCGCCGCCGACGGCCGCGTCGACGCGTCCCGCGTCCGCACCGGGCTCGCCTCGGCCGGGCTGAAGCTGCCGCAGGAGACCCTGGACGCGCTGGTCGACGAGACCGTCGAGCACGCCGTGCGGGTCGCCGCCGAGCAGCGGGCCCGCGAGCAGCTCGCCGAGGCCGACCTGCCGACCCTGGAGCTGCCGGACCTGACCGAGGGCGTCGACGTCGCGGCCCTCTACGACCTGGCCGAAGCCCTGACCGACCAGGGGGTGCGGTTGTGACCACCATCGACATCGACGCGCTGCTCGATGCGCCGGAAAGCCGCGTGATCGTCTGCTGCGGCTCCGGTGGCGTCGGCAAGACGACCACGGCCGCGGCGCTGGCCCTGCGCGCGGCCGAGCGCGGCCGCCAGACCGTGGTGCTGACGATCGACCCCGCCCGCCGGCTGGCCCAGGCGCTCGGCCTGCGCGAACTCGGCAACCACCCGCGGCAGGTACAGGTCGAGGGGTTCGAGCCGAAGGGCGAGCTCTGGGCGATGATGCTCGACATGCGCCGCACCTTCGACGACATGGTGCGCGTGCACGCCGGCCCCGAGCGCGCCGAGCAGCTGCTCCAGAACCCCTTCTACCAGACGATCTCCACGTCGTTCTCCGGCACGCAGGAGTACATGGCGATGGAGAAGCTGGGCCAGCTCGCCGCCACCGGCGAGTGGGACCTGATCATCGTGGACACCCCGCCGAGCCGGTCCGCGCTGGACTTCCTCGACGCGCCGACGCGGCTTTCCTCCGCGTTGGACGGCCGGATGATCCGGCTGCTCACCGCCCCGGCGAAGGCCGGCGGCTGGGGCTTGCGCAAGGTCGTCAACGCCGGGTTCTCGATGTTCGCCAAGGCGGTGTCGACGATCATCGGCGGCCAGCTGCTGACCGACGCGTCGGCGTTCATGCAGGCCTTCGACAGCATGTTCGGCGGCTTCCGCGAGCGCGCTCGCAAGACCGCGGAGCTGCTGCGCTCGTCCGGGACGTCGTTCCTGGTGGTGGCCGCGCCGGAGCCGGACGCGCTGCGCGAGGCGTCCTACTTCGTGGAGCGGCTCTCGGCCGAGTCGATGCCGCTGGGCGGGCTGATCGCGAACCGGACGCACCCGGTGCTCGCGAAGCTGTCCGGCGCCGAGGCGCTGGCGGCGGCCGAGGCGCTGCAGGAGGGCGACACGAACTCCCCCCTGGCCGAGGCGGTGCTGCGGCTGCACGCCGACCGCGTCGAGCTGGCGGCGCGCGAGGAACGGCTGCTGGCGCGGTTCACCCGGGCGCACCCGGAGGTGGCGCTGGCGAAGGTGCCGGCACTGGCTGGCGACGTGCACGACCTCGAGGGCCTGCGCGACATCGGCGTGAAGCTCGCGGGCTGAGCCGGCCCGGCTGGGCGGTACGGGCGGCGCGGCAGCAGGACCGCGCCGCCCGCAGCTCGGCTCAGCCGACCGAGACGCGCTCTTCCGCGTCCCTCTTGGCCGCTTCGAGCAGTTCGGCCCAGCTCACCACGTCGGGACGGCGGCGCAGCAGAGCTCGCCGCTCCCGTTCGGTCATGCCGCCCCACACGCCGAAGTTGATCCGGCCGTCGAGCGCTTCGGCGAGGCATTCCGTGCGGACCGGGCAGCCCATGCAGACCGCTTTCGCGCGGTTCTGCTCCGCACCCCGGACGAACAGGCCGTCCGGATCGGCGTCCCGGCAGGACGCGTTGATTCGCCAGCTCGACTGGTTGGTTTCCATACCCCCAGCTCCCTACCCTGGTGATCGACGCACCAGCGGGGAAAGGCACTGCGCTCCTTGCCCCCGCGAGCGTGTCTCCCTCAGCTCACGTCGGTTACCCGGGCACCTCCCCGGTGCCGGTGCCTCCGTTCGGACCAGGCGAGCTCCCACCCGCGTTGATCCATCCGTCGGCTTTTCTTCGTGAGACGTTGACGGACTGTAGGGGCCCTCGGTTCCCCCCGTCGAGACCCAGAATGCCTTCCGTTACCAGTTGTCACCGAAGGGGGGCTGTTTTGTCACTGAATTCACCCCTCCGGAGACACGGCGTCACCGCCGCCTGATCCGTTCCGGGTAGCCTGGCCCTCGTGCGAAAAGCGGATGGTTTGTTCAAGCTCATCGGCCTCTGCCTGCTCGCGGGGGTGCTCGTCGCCGGCATGCTCTTCCCCGTCGTGGGGGCCGCCGGGGTCATGTCCAACCAGGCCAGCGAGACGGTGGAGAAGACCTCCTCCGACCTCGCGGACATCCCGCCACCGCTGGTGACGACGGTCACCGACAGCACCGGCAAGCCGATCGCGACCCTGTACAGCCAGTACCGGCTGCCGATCAACGAGAACCAGATCAACGAGGCCATGAAGTGGGCCCTGGTCTCGGTCGAGGACAAGCGGTTCTACGAGCACCACGGCGTCGACTGGCAGGGCACGCTGCGCGCGGCCGTCAGCAACAGCACCGGCGCCGACACCCAGGGCGCCTCGTCGCTGACCCAGCAGCTCACCAAGAACTACCTGATCAACGTCGTCTACCGGAACGACCCGATCGGCCAGAAGAAGGCCCAGGAGCAGTCGATCTCCCGCAAGCTGAAGGAAGCGCGGATCGCGATCAACCTCGAGACGAAGCTGACCAAGCAGCAGATTCTCGCCAACTACCTCAACATCGTCGAGTTCTCCCGGCAGATCTTCGGGATCGGCGCGGCGGCGCACGCGTACTTCGACACCACTCCGGAGAAGCTCACGGTGCCGCAGGCCGCGCTGCTGGCCGGCCTGGTGAACAACCCGATCAACAACGACCCGTGGAACCACCCGGACAAGGCCACCGCGCGCCGCAACCTGGTGCTCGACCGGATGGTGGACAACAAGAAGCTGGCGAAGGCCGACGCGGACCGCTTCAAGGCCGAGCCGCTGGGCGTGGTCCCGGACAACCCGAAGAAGCCGCCGGCCAACTGCATCGGCGCGGGCCCGGAGGCGGGGTTCTTCTGCCAGTACGTCGAGGACTACCTCCTCAAGGCCGGCGGGATGACGAAGGACCAGCTCTACTCCGGCGGCTACACGATCAAGAGCACGCTGGACGAGCGCGCCAACCACGAGGCGAAGGTCTCGGCGGAGGCGCAGGTCAACAAGACCCAGCCGTACATCGCGAACACGTTGTCGCTGATCAAACCGGGCAAGGACCGGCACGAAGTGGTCGCCTTGGCGGCGAACCGCGACTACGGGCAGAACCAGGACGCGGGCCAGACGACGTATACGCTGCCCGCGGGTGTCTACAACACCGGTGGTGCCGGGTCGACGTTCAAGATCTTCACCACCGCCGCGGCGATGGACAAGGGAATCGCCGGGATCTACTCGCCGATCGACATCCCGGACACCTACGTGTCCCGCGTGTACACCGGCGGTGGCAACAACTGCCCGCAGACCGGGCCACCACAGCGCTCGCGCTGGTACTGCGTCGGCAACGCCGGCGACTACAGCAAGCTCTCCTCCGGCGCGACCATCCAGACGGCGCTGGCGACGTCGCCGAACACCGCGTTCGTCGAACTCGAGGACCGGATCGGCAGCACCGGCCCGGCCATCGACATGGCCCGCCGCTTGGGGCTGCGTGACACGATGGCCAGCAGCGCGGCCGGCCGCGCGCCCGACCCCAACGCGGGCAAGGCCGAGCTGCGCGATCCCCAGTCCAAGTTCTACGGCCCCCAGGACAAGAGCCCCGGGCTGGGCTCGTTCACCCTCGGGGTGAGCCCGGTCAGCGGCCTGGAAATGGGCAACGTGGCCGCCACCATCCTGTCCGGCGGCGTCTGGTGCCCGCCGACGCCGATCGCGGCGGTGACCGACCGCAACGGGCAACCGGTGTCGATCAAGGAAGCCCCGTGTGAGCAGGCGGTGCCGGAAGGCCTGGCGAACACGCTCGCGGTCGGGATGAGCAAGGACGACCAGCCGGGCGGCGGCACGTCGTTCCAGGCGGCGTCCGCGGCGGGCTGGACGCGTCCGCTGATCGGCAAGACCGGCACCACGCAGGCGAACGTCTCGGCGGCCTTCGTGGGTGGTACGCCGCAGATCGCCGGTGCGGCGATGACGTTCAAGTTCGGCGGCGGCCAAGGCGGTATCTGCGACGGCGGCCCCGGCCGGGTCGGTCTGTGCCCCGGCGGCCGCGACGGCAACATCTTCGGTGGGCACGCCCCGGCCCGGACCTGGTTCGGTGCGGTGTCGAAGATCCTGGACGGCCAGCCGGAAGCGCCGCTGCCGCAGCCGGACCCGCAGTACATGGGCGGTCCCGGCCGCTAGGTGCACCCGGCGAGGGGGGGCGGGAGGGGCGACCTCCCGCCCCCCTTCGTCGTTCAGCCGCCGGGCATGGTGGAGAGGATCTGCTCGTTCCACCAGTAGTAGAGCTGGTTCAGCTCGTCGGCGTTCGTCACCTTCGCCGACTTCAGCAGGCCCCCCAGCAGGTTCTGCTTGTCCGTCCACACGAGCATCGCGGGGTCGCCCAGGTAGCACGTCAGGTACTCGCCCGGCACCGGATTGCGTTTCTCCGCGCGGTAGTAGGTGCCCCAGATCTTCGGCACCGTGACCGGACGGCACGCACCCTGGGCGTCGTTGCGGGTCAGTCCCTGCGCCTTCACGATGCCCTGGAAGAACGCTTCCATCGCCGCCGTGTCGGGGAAGCGGAGGAACCGTGCGCCGGTCGGCTGCTTGAGCACCACGTTCCCCGACGCCACATCCCCGACGTTCGAGTCCACGCACTCCACCGCGGCCACCGCGCCCGCGTCCGGCGCCGCATCGGCGCAGGTCGCGTTTCCCTGGTACGCCGAGGGCAGAGCGCCGGACAGCTTGGTGTCGTGCGCCGGCTTCGAATCCGAAGTGGACGGTGCGTCCCTGGAAGTTTCCGTTGCCGGAGCGGAAGTTTCGCCGGTGTTCGAGGGATTCGTCGGCCCCGGCCCGGCCGTCTGGGTCGCTCTGTCCTTCGTCACGACGTACGTGATCACCAGCGCCACCACGACGACTCCCGCCAACGCGGCGCACAGCGCGATCCACCGGTTCCGCTGCGACTTCGCGGCCGGCGGGGCAATCGGCGGCCTGGTGAACGACCCCGTCCGCGGACCCGGGTGCGGCGCCGTGGGGAGCGGCATCGGCCGCGGCGGGGTCATCGGCGCCGGTGCAGCGTGCGGCACGAAGCCCGGCAGCGTCTTCTGCCACGTCGGGACCGGCGGCGCGGGCGCGGTCACCGCCGCGCGGACGGCGTCGGCGAACGCCCCCGCCGTCGGGTAGCGGTCGGCGGGGTTCTTCGCCATGCCGCGCGCCACCACGGCGTCCAACGCCGGCGGCAGGCCCGGCCGCGCCCGGGAGAGCACCGGCGGCGGTGCGGTCAGGTGCGCGCCCATCTGCGCCGCCGCGCCCTCCGCCGGGAACGGGCGGTGCCCGGTGAGGCACTCGAAGAACACGCACGCCAGCGCGTAGACGTCGACGAGACCGGTGATCGGGGCGTCGCCGAAGCGTTCCGGCGCCATGTAGTCGAGGGTGCCGATCACGTTGCCGGTGCCGGTGATCGACGTCCCCTCGGCGGTCATCGACCGCGCGATGCCGAAGTCCACCAGGTACACGAAGTCCGCGCTCGTCACGAGCACGTTCGACGGCTTGACGTCGCGGTGCACCAGGCCGTCCGCGTGGGCGGCGTCGAGCGCGCCCGCGACCTGCGTGACGATCCCGGCGGCCCGCGCCGGGTCGAGCGGCCCGTCCGCCAGGAGCTCCTTGAGGTCGCGGCCCTCGACGAGCCGCATGTCGAGGTACAGGCGGCCGTCGATCTCGCCGTAGGCGTGGATCGGGATGACGTGCGGTTCCCGCAGCCGCGCGACGATCTGCGACTCGCGGCGGAAGCGCGCGCGGAAGGCTTCGTCGGTGACGAACGGCTCGGACAACAGCTTCAGCGCGACTACGCGGTCGTGCGCCGTGTCGTAAGCGCGGTGGACCTCTCCCATACCACCGCGGCCCAGCAGGCCCTCGATCCGGTACGGCCCGAACTGCTCCATCGTTCTCCCCAAGCCCCCCGGCTCGAAACCCGTCGATCGGGCCGACGCAAATGCTATGTGGCAGGTTCCCCGGAACGGCGGCGAAGTCATCCAACTGTTGAGCACGTATCCTGGACTTCGTGAGCACGCTCAGTAACACACGCACGTCGGGGGCGACGGCCGCGCGCCTCGCCGCGGGGACGGTCGCGCTGGGAGCCGCGACCCTCGGTTACGCCGTCGGCATCGAACGGCGCCGCTGGACCCTCCGCACCGCCGAACTCCCGGTGCTGGCGCCCGGGTCCCGGCCGTTCACCATCCTGCACGTCTCGGACCTGCACATGCTGCCCGGCCACCACAGCAAGCAGCGCTGGGTCGCCGCGCTCGACGAGCTGAACCCGGACCTCGTCGTCAACACCGGCGACAACCTCTCGCACCGGACAGCCGTCCCGGCGGTGCTGCGGGCGCTGGGTCCGCTGCTCGACCGGCCCGGCCTGTTCATCTTCGGCAGCAACGACTACTACGCGCCCAAGCCGAAGAACCCGGCCCGCTACCTGATGCCGCGGGGCAAGAAGAAGCGCATCCACGGCGTCCAGCTGCCGTGGCGCGACCTGCGCGCGGCGTTCGTCGAGCACGGCTGGACCGACCTGACCCACGTCCGCCGCACGATCGACGTCGGCGGGCAACGGGTCTTCGCGGCCGGCGTCGACGACCCCCACCTGCGCCGGGACCGCTACGCCGACATCGCGGGCCCGGCCGACAGCGGCGCGGCCGTGCGCCTCGGCGTGACGCACTCGCCGGAGCCGCGGGTACTGGACACGTTCGCCACGGACGGTTACGACCTGGTCCTCGCGGGCCACACCCACGGCGGCCAGCTCCGGCTTCCGGGCTACGGCGCCATCGTCACCAACTGTGACCTGGATCGCAGCCGCGCGCGCGGTGCGTCGAGGTGGGGGGCGCACATGTGGCTGCACGTCTCGGCCGGGTTGGGGACGTCACCGTGGGCGCCGGCGCGGTTCGCGTGCCCGCCGGAAGCGAGCCTGTTGACGCTGGTCCCGCGCGGATCAGGGTCCGTCGAGCCCCGTAAGGCGGCCCGGCGAAAGGCCCATGACACGGTCCGCTAGACTTCTCCACGACCCGTTAAGCAGTACCTCGGGGTGTGGCGCAGCTTGGTAGCGTGCCTCGTTCGGGTCGAGGAGGTCGTGGGTTCGAATCCCGCCACCCCGACGAGTAAGAGCCGGTGTCTTCGGACACCGGCTCTTCTGGTTTCAGGGTCTGGTCGCCGTCACCTCGACCCAGCACTGGCTGAAGTCGCCGTCGCCACTGCGGACCCACGTCAGTGCCGAGCGAGCCGCACTCGCCAGCTGGTCGCGATCGCGGCCGAACTGCGGGTCCGCCACCGCCTCGCTCAGCCGGGACTCCACGTACTGCGCCAGACCCCGGTACGTCATGTCCTCGCGGTAGCGGGCGCGCGCCACCACCTCCGTGAAGCCCGCCGCCGCGCACAGCTCCGCCATCTTGCCGCCCGCGAACGGGTCGCCGCCCGCCCGTCGGCGCAGCAGGTGGTGCCCGCGCAGAGCGGCGTCGACGTTCGCCGTCTTCGGGCGGAGGCGGGCCTTGCTCCAGTCCGATGTGGACAAGGCCAGCCGGCCGCCGGGGCGGAGCACCCGGTGCAGCTCCGCCAGTGCGTCCCGCGGGGCGGCCAGGTGCTCGAACAGCGCATGGGAAAACGCCACGTCCACGCTGCCGTCCGCGAACGGCAGGTCGTACGCCGACGCCACCAGGAAGTCCACTGTGGAGCGTCCGGCGCGGCGGGCCGCGTCCCGGGCCATCGCCACCTGGCCCGCGTCGCGGTCGACGCCCGTCACCCGGGCCTCCGCGGCCAGGCCCAGGGTGATCGAGCCGGGGCCGCAGCCGAGGTCGACCACCCACATCCCCGGCCGGAACAGGGGCTGGGCGAACGTCGCGCGCTCCGCCGCCGTGCGCGCGGACATCATCGACACCGCGTCTCGCCCGTAGCCCGGCGCGTAACCCTCCAGCACCCCGCACACAGTACGGCCAGAAGGTGGCAGGATCGAGGGGTGAGCACGCAGTCAGCCAAGCAATTCCCGCCCGCGGTGGTCCCGGACCGGCTGTTCGACGACGCCGAAGCCGAAGCCCGCTGGCGCGCCCGCTTCCACGCCCCGCGCATCTCCGTGCCCGAGTGGGCCCGCGACGCCTCCGAAGCCAATGTTTACGTCTCCAACGCCAGCGGCGTCTGGGAGGTTTACGCCTGGAACCGCGCGACGGACGAGCACCGCCGCGTCACCGACCGGCCCAACGGCACCCTGCACTCGACGCCGTCCCCGGACGGCGAGTGGATCTGGTGGTTCGACGACACCGACGGCGACGAGTTCGGTTCCTGGGTCCGCGAGCCGTTCGCCGCGACCGAGGGCAGCAAGCCGGAGAAGGCCGTGCCGGACGTCCACGACGGCTACCCGGCCGGCCTCGAGATCGGCACGCGCCTGGTCGCGATCGGCGTCTCGACCGACGACGGCAGCGAGCTGTTCGCCCGGATCGGCGGCGAGACGCGCCGCTTCTACAGCCACCCGGACGACGCCGGCATCGCGTCCCTGTCCCGCGACGAGAGCCTGATCGCCATCTCGCACTCCGAGCACGGCGATTCGCGCCACCCGGCGCTGCGGGTGCTCGCGACCGACGGGTTCGGGACGGTCGCCGAGCTGTGGGACGGCGAGGGCAAGGGCCTCTCCGCGCTGGAGTTCTCGCCGCTGCCCGGCGACCAGCGCCTGCTGGTGCTGCACGAACGCCGAGGTCGCGAGGAGCTGCTGGTCTGGGACGTCCGGGCCGGCACCGAAACCGAAATCGAGCTGGACCTGCCCGGCGAGGTCGTCGCGGGCTGGTACCCGGACGCGCGTGCCCTGCTCGTGGTCCACTTCCACGAGGGCCGCAGTTCGTTGTACCGCTACGACCTTGACACGGCCGAACTATCCTCAGTGGACACTCCGGCCGGCCGGATCGGCGGCGCGGGCGTCCGCCCGGACGGCACGGTCGAGTACTCGTGGTCCAGCGCCGCCGAGCCGACCGCCGTGCGCGCGCGGACCACCGACGGCACCGACGCGATCCTGCTCGAGCCGCCGGGCGAGCGGGCGCCGGGGTCGGAGCCGGTGACCGACGCGTTCGTCGAAGGCGTCGGCGGCCGGATCCACGCGCTCGTCTCCCGGCCTTCGGGCGCGCCGGACGGTCCGCTGCCCACGGTGTTCTCCCTGCACGGCGGCCCGCACGCGGCGGACGAGGACCGCTTCTCCGCCTACCGCGCGACCTGGCTCGACGCCGGGTTCGCCGTGGTCGAGGTCAACTACCGCGGCTCGACCGGGTACGGCTCGGCCTGGCGCGACGCCATCGAGGGCCGGCCCGGCCTGACCGAGCTGGAAGACGTCGCCGCGGTCCACGACTGGGCCATCCAAAGTGGACTCGCCGACCCGGCGAAGTGCGTCGTGAACGGCGCTTCGTGGGGCGGCTACCTGTCCCTGCTCGCGCTCGGCACGCAGCCGTCGCGGTGGGCGGCGGGCGTCGCCGGGGTGCCGGTGGCGGACTACGTCGCCGCGTACGAGGACGAGATGGAGCAGCTGCGCTCGTTCGACCGCGCGCTCTTCGGCGGCTCGCCGGAGGACGTGCCCGCGGTGTACCGGGAGTGCTCGCCGATCACGTACGTCGACGCCGTGACGGCGCCGGTGCTCGTGCTGGCGGGCGACAACGACCCGCGTTGCCCGATCCGCCAGATCGAGAACTACCTCGACCGGCTCGGCGGCCGCGACCTGCACCACGAGTTCTACCGCTACGACGCGGGGCACGGCTCGCTGGTGATCGCCGAGACGATCAAGCAGACGTCGATCGAGGTCCACTTCGCGCTGCGGGCCCTCGGCCTGCGCTGACGCACCCGCCGGGAGACCTGCCCGGTCTCCCGGCGGCTCAGCGTTCGGAGTGCAGGACGCCGCCGGTGGCCCAGTGGTCGGCACCGATCTCGACGAGCGTCACCTGGACACCTTCGGGCTTGCCGCCGCAGGTGCGGATGAAGGCGTCGGTCAGCTCCCGGACCAGGGCGCTCTTCTGGGCCGGCGTACGGCCGGGGAACATGGCAACGCTGATCATCGGCATGGCGGCTCCTGCGGGTAGGCGACGCCCGGAAGCTAGCACCACGCCGGGATGGCGGCCGCGTACTGGGGTACGAGCCGCGCGCCCAGCGACGCCTTCATCTCGGCCATCTTCTTCCCGAACACCAGGGACGTGCGTCCGTTCTCGATCGCCCAGCGCACCGCTTCGCCGTAGAAGTGGAAGTACAGGTTGGGCCGGCCGCCGTCCTCCGGCCGGAGCGCACCCCAGTGCCGGGCGATCGGGTGCGCCGGGTGGTCGAACAACGTCGCCAGGGCGATCAGCCGGCCGGTGCGCGTGTCCCGGTATTCGATCACCGCGACGTCGGGCTGGCGCAGCAGCGCCGTCAGGTAACCGGTGAAGTGCGGCAGCGGCACGATCGGCACGTCGCGGTGCTTGCGCTCGTTCACCCGGAGGACCTCCGCGACGGCGACCGGATCGGCGTCCTTCCCCGGCACGAGCCGCACCTCGACCGACGGATCGGCGTCGAAGGTGCGGAAGATCTTGCGCAGGTTCTGCTTCCGCTTCCGGGCCAGGGAGTTCATCCAGTCGTCGCGGGAGCCGAAGTCCGTGATGTCGAGCACGGCGATGTCCTCGGTCCGCCGAACCAGCCGGAACCGGCCGGAGACGGCGTCCTGCCCCGCCTCCCCGACCTGCCGCAGCAGCAGCCCGCCGAACCCCGGCCCGAGCGCGGCCCGCATCGCCGGGACGTACGTTTCGAGCAGCCGCCGCACGCCGCCGTCGGCGTCGTCGTCCGCGAACCACCAGCCGGGTTGGGAGCTCGCGCCGGGCCCCCGGACGTCGAGACCGCCCACGCGGCCCCGGCCCGCACCCGCGAAGCGGTTCCGCCGGGTGCGGCCGGTCACCCACGCGGCGCTGACCACCCCGCACGGCCGGTCCCCGTCCCGGAACACGGTGATCGGCTGCGGGGTCCGCGCGGCCCAGGCCTGGGTGACAAGGACCTCCCAGCTCCAGTCCGCCCGGAGCCCGGCTCGCTCGCGCAACGCCGTCCAGTACGCCGGTTCCGGGTCGTGGCGCGGGTCGAGGACGTCGATCATCGGCCCAGCACCGGCCGGGGCACGGCCACCGAGAACAGGCTCCGCGTGCCGAAGCCCAACGCGGACTTCTCGGGCAGCATGGCCCGGCCCGCGGTCAGCTCCGGCCGGCGGGCGGCGATCATGTGCGCCACGCACTTCGCGTAACAGTCGACATAGAGACCCTTCCGCCCACCGGCCGCGCTCGGCCGCGCCGCCCAGTGGTGGACCGCGCAGCCGCTCTCGTGGTCGATCATCGTGTTGAAGCCGAGCAGCCGCCCGGCGCCGTCGCGGTAGGTGCGGGTCAGCACGTCCGGCCGCCGGACGAGCGCGTCGAGGTACCCGGACGCGATCGGGCTGCGGGTGTCCAGGTGCAACCCGCCGACACGCGAGCGCTGGCCACCCGCCCACGCGCGTTCGTCCTGCCGGGCGCGGTGGGCGTTGAGGAGCACCGCCAGCTCGTGCGGGTCGAGGTCGGTGCGCCCGAACGCCGCTTCGGTGGCGACGTCGGCGTGCAGGTACCGCCGGACCTCGGGGCTCAGCGACGCCTCCCACTCGGCCGGCGTGGCATACGTGTTGCGCAGCACGGCGGCCGGATCGATCTCGCGGCTGATCCGGCCGCGGCCCGCCAGCGCCGGCACCAGCTCCGGGTTCATCGCCCGGTAGACCACCCCGAGCAGGCCGGCTCCGACGTACTGCCGCAGTGCCCGTTCGAACTCGCGGATCGCCTCGCGCCGCGAAGGCGCATCGACGTCGTCATCGAAGACGCACGCGGGATAGCCGCTCAGCAGCGGGAGGTAGACCTCGGCCCAGCGCAGCGGGAACCGGCCACCGGACACCGGCGCGAACTCCCGCGAACCCCAGCCGCGGCACACCATCACCGACAGCGCGCCGACGACCCGGGCGCCCCGCCGGACGACCGCGAGCACCGGCGGGTTCTTCGCCAGCCACGCCTCGCGGCGCAGCAGCTCGTAATCCCACACGGGCGGCAGGCAGCGGCCGCGGAAGCCGGCCCACCCCTCGGGCGGCGGATCGGTCCGGGGGTCGTGGACGTCCACGACCGACGTCGTCGAAGCGGGAGCCGTCACCGGCCGAGCACCGGCCTCGGTGCCGCGGCCGCGTACAGCTTGCGCGGCAGGAACCCCAGCTCCTCCTTGAGCTCGTTCATCCCGCGGCCCGCCGACAGCTCCTTCGCCCCGCGCTGCGTCATGAACCGCACCGCGCGGACGTAGGAATCGAAGTACAGGCCCGAACCCCGGCCGCGCTCGTCCAGCGGCAGCGCCGCCCAGTGCTGCATGCAGGGGCTGTCCGGGTGGTCGAGCAGGGTGTTCACCGCGAGCAGCCGGCCGCTGGGGTCGGCGTAGGTGAGCGTGTGCACGTCCGGCCGCCGGACGAACCGGTGCAGGAAGCCCGCCGACGGGACCGTGCGCGTGTCCAGCGGCAGCTTCCCGTAGCGCTCCCGGTGCGCCTTGACCAAGGCGGCGACCTCGGCGCCGTCGACGTCGTCGCGGCCGGGGCCCCCGCGGACGACCAGCTCCGGGTCTTCGGCTATCCGGCGGCGCCGCCGTCGCAGACTGGAGCGCCGGGCACCGGGGAGCGTCTTGAGCCAGTCCTCTTCGGACTCGAACCGGTTCTCCAGCACGGCCGTGGGCTGCGCGAGCCGGACCAGGCGACCCCGGCCCGCCGTGTGCCCCGCGAACTCCTCGTCGATCGCGCGGTACAGGACGCCGAGCAGGCCGGCCCCGAGGTGGCGCCGCAGCGCCCGTTCGAACTCCCGGAGCAGCGCGGCCCGGTCGCCCGCCGGGAAGCCCGGTGCGAACACGATGCCCGGGTAGCCGCTCAGCCACGGCAGGAACACCTCGGCCCAGAACGGCCGCAGCGATCGCCGTCCCGGCGCGGGCGCGAACCGCGGAGCCACCCGCGGGTAGCAGACCAGGACGGACAGCCCGGCCACGACCTCGCCGCCGTCCGTCGCGACGGCGATCCGCTGCGGGTTGCGCGCGCCCCACGCTTCGAGGCCCAGCAGCTCGTAGTCCCAGACCGGGTGCAGCCGTGCGGTCCGGAAGAAGTCCGCCCAGCCCGCGGGGGCCGGGTCCACGCGGGGATCGTGGAACTCGAACCTCATGTGAGGACGACCGGGGTGCCGTGGCGCGGGCAGGGAGCGATCTCGCCGCGCACCCCGCCGGCCGGGAGGATGTCCACGAACCGCGGGGAATCCTGGCGCAGCAAGGTGAAGGCGAGCCCGCCGTCCGTCGGCCGGGCGTAGACGTGCGGCCAGTCGAGGTGCCAGCGACCGCAGTTCCCCAGTGCGCCGAGGTACCCGAGCACCGGGTCGTGCAGCACGCCGTAGGGACCGCTGTCCAGCGAGTCGAGTTCGCGGTGCGGCACGGCCTCGACGCGGTCGTCCCCGGGGAACGCGGCGATGGCCTTGTCGTCACCGACCACGAGCACGCGGTGCCCCCGGTGCAGGGCGGCCGTCAGCTCGCGAAGCACCGACGCGTTCGGCCCGTCCGGGTCCGCGACGCAGCCGCGCACCCCCTTCGGCAGGTCGGCCGGCGGCCGCAGGTCGTCCGGTCCGAGCAGGACGACCAGGCTGCCGGGCCCGGGAGCCCGTGCCGTCCGCAGCACCCGGCCGAGCCCGCGCACGGGATCGGGCCGGGACGCGCCGCCGGCGAGCGGGACGAGGTCGACGAGTTTGTGCACGGCTTCCGCGAGGGGCGCCGCGCCACCGTTCGTCCCGGTGCGACCGGGCACGACGACCGGGTCCTCCCGGCCGTCGAGCGCCCAGCGCTCGCGGTAGAACGGCACTGTGGCGAACGCCGACCGCACCGCCCGCCGATAGGCGGCACGCCACACCAAGGACACCCCCGGATTCCCCATGGCGCAGGAGTCTGAGCCATCCGGTCGGGTTTGGGAAGCAACTTCGCGGAAGAACAGACCGAATGCCCTAAAGTCGCGACTTCCTCCCTGGGCTGAAAGGAGGAATTCCCGCCGAAGCCGTCCCCAAGCGGATGCTTTTCTGCTTATAACTCGCAGGTCGCACAGACAGGCAAGCCGCCTTACCGGATCCACTGGGGGATTCATGAGTAGTAATACCACGTTCGGTGACCGAATGACCACGAGACCGGCCCTGCGCGCCAGGCGCCGTCGATGACCAGGACTTTCCCTGGACCAACCCAAAGTGGACTCAGCGTAGTCATTCCGTGCTTCAACGAAGTTGAAAACCTCGAACCGTCCTATCGGGAAATAACCAACGAACTAGGCCACTACCCGCTGGAACTGTTTTACGTCGACGACGGGAGCACTGACGGGTCACTGGAAGTGATCCGTTCACTGGCGGCCGGCGACCCGCGCGTGCGCTATCTGTCCTTTTCCCGCAACTTCGGGTTCGAGGCCGCCTTCTCGGCCGGTTACCGGTATGCGGCGAAGCCGTGGATCCTGCACGTCGACGCCGACCAGCAGTTCCCCGCCGCCGAGGCGGAGAAGCTGATCGCGGCGGCCGAGCAGGGCAACGACGCGGTGTTCGGCGTCCGCACCAACCGCCAGGACCCGCGGCTGCGGCGCTGGGGCACCGCCGCGTTCCACTTCCTCGGCCGGCGCGTGCTGCGCATCGAGATCCCCCCGGGGGCCACGGCGTTCCGGCTGGTCCGCGCCGAGCTGGCCCGGAAGATCGTCGACCTGCGGCTCGGCACGCCGTACTTCCTGGCCACGGTCCCCCGGCTGACCAGCCGGTACACCTGCGTCCAGGTGGCGCACCGGGCCCGGGAGCGCGGCGAGTCGAAGGTGGGCTTCGGCTTCCTGGCTTCGCACGCCATCGAGCTGTTCGTCGGCTTCACCAGAAGACTGACGACGGCGGCGTCCGTGACGGCCCTGATCGCCGGCGGGCTCGGCGTACTGGCCGCCGGCGCGGCCACCTTCGGGCTGCTCGGCGCGAGCGCCACGGCCGCGCTGCTGTTCGCGCTGCTCAGCGTGCTCCTGGTCGTCCTGTCGCTGACCGTGCGCTACCTCGTCGTGGTCGGCGCGGGGCAGCCGCGGCCCCGGCAGTTCTACGTCCGGGAAGCGAACGTCGTCGTCGACGCGGACGACCGGCTCTTCACCTCGGCGGACCCGGCGGGTCCCCGGCTCATCGATGTGCAACTGGGGAAAGGCGTTTCAGCGTGACGAGTTCGAACAACGACCCGGCGAGAACCCTGGTGATCCTGGGGGGCGCGGACGGTTCGGTCAGCACCTACGAGCGCGCGCGGGAACTGGGGTTCCGCACGCTCTGCGTCGACGTCCGGCCGGGTGCGCCGGCGGTGGCGTACGCGGACGAGTTCCTGCAGGTCAGCGTGCGCGCACCCGAGCAGATCGCGGCCGCGCTCGACGGCCGCCGTGACCTCGCCGGCGTGCTGAGCCCGGCCAGCGACGTCGGGCTGCCCGCCCTGGCGTGGCTGACCCGGCACTGGGGCATGCCGGACCCGCTGCCCGTGGCCGCGGTCGAAGCGTCGACCGACAAGTCCGTGTTCCGCGCCCTCTGCGACCACCTCGGCCTGCCGGGCTACCGCAGCGTCAGCGGCCGCCCCGGGCCGGAACTGGTCCACGCGGCCCAGCAGCTGCGGTTCCCCGCCCTGGTCAAGCCGGTCGACTCCTCCGGCAGCCGCGGGGTCGTCTCCTGCCCCGGTCCGGGCCGGTTGACCGCGGCGTTCACCGAGTCGCTCGCGTTCTCCCCCTCCGGACGGCTGGTCGTCGAGGAACACCTCGACGGCTCCCACTTCACGATCGAGGCGCTGGTCGTCGGCGGCCGGGTCGTCTTCCACGCCGTCACCGAACGAACGCTCACCCCGCCGCCGTTCTTCGTGACGTCGTCGCACCTGCTGCCCGCCGAGCTGCCGGCGGACGCCGAACTCCAGCTGGTCGAAGCCCTCGACCTGATCTGCACCGAGCTCGGCTACCGGAGCGGGCCGCTCACGCTGGACGCCGTGCTCGGCCGGGACGGGCAGCTGTACCTGGTCGAGATGGGCGCGCGCATGGGCGGGAACGGGCTCGCGGAAGCGATCGCGCAGTGCCACGGCGCCGACCTGATCGGCGCCGGGATCGCCACCGCGACCGGTGACGAGGTGCGGCTGGAGCTGCACGAACCGAAGCCGACGCTGGTGCACGTCCTCGCGTCCGACCGCGGCGGGCACCTGTCCCGGGTGGACGGTGCCGAGGACGTGCGCGCCATGCCCGGAGTGGTCGGGCTCCACCTGTTCGCCGACGAGGGTTCGTTCGTCCGGCCGTACGAGCAGGCGGGGCACAAGCTGGGGTACGTCGTGCTCACCGCCGGCTCGGTGCCCGAGCTGCTCACCGCGGAGAACGCCGTGCGCGGCACGCTGAAGTTCCTGCTCCACGAGCAGGACATGGCGGTACCGCTGCCGTGACGGGCTCCTCGGTCACCGCCGCACCGGCCGTGGCGCCGCCACGGCCGGCGGTGGTGCTGCGGCTGCTCGCCGGCCGGGGCGCGTTCCGGCTGTCGGTCCAGCTGATGGGGCTCGTCCTGATCACCGCGTGGGGCGCCCGCGACTACGGGCGGTTCGCGACCGCGCTCGGCCTGGTGACCTGGCTGAACTTCATCCCGGGCGCGGCGGAGAAGTCCGCGCTCAAGGCCCTCCCGCGGCTGCGGCTGACCCGGGACGCGGTCGCCGCGCTCGCGGTCCGGCTCGCCGCGGTGCCGGTGCTGGTGGTGCTGGCCGCCATGGCCGTCGCCCTCGTGGTGGCACCGCGGTCGGACGCGGCGCTGTACCTGACGGCGGCGGCGTGGTCGATCTCCGGCGGGCTGCTGATGACCGTGTCCGGTCTGCACCGGCTGCGCGGAAAGTCCACTTTGGACGCGGTGGCGTTCACCGCCGGTTCGGCCGTGGTCGCCGTCGTCACCTGCGTGACGTGGGCGGTGCGGTGGCCGCCCGGGGCGCACCTGGCGATGCTGCTCGGCGGTCTCCTGGTGATCCTCGGGGTTTCGGCCGCCCTGCTGCCCCGGCCGTGGCTGCGCGGCGGGGGCCTGCCGGGGCACCGGCTGCTGCCCGCGTTCGGGCGCAGCACGGTCCTGCTCGGCCTGACCGAAGTGCTCGACGTGCTCGCGACGTCGGTGGTGTTCGGCGTGTTCGCGCTGTCCGGGCGGACCACCGAAAGCGGCCCGTTCTACCTGGCCCTGCTGGTTTCGAGCGCGTTCTGCTCGCTGCTGTTCTACCAGCTGAGGGTGCACCAGCCGACGGCGTCGTGGCGGATGCGCGGTACCGGCGCGGCGGCCGGCCGGGCCCGTGCGGCCGAGCTGCTGAAGCTGGTCGAGCGCGGCGGGATCGCGTTCGCGGTGCTGCTGGCCGCCGGTCTCGCCGTGCCGTCGGCACGGGCGGTGCTCACGGCCGACAGCTACATCGTGCTCGGGGTGCTCGTGCTCGTCGAGACGGCGTTGTACGCGACCGGGATCTACGCGAGCTTCCTCGTCGAAAACACCAACAGCAAGGTGCTGACGCTGACGTCGGGCGCCGCCGTCGTCTCACTGGCCGCGACCGCCGTCGCCGCGGCCCTGCTCGTCCCGCCGCTCGGGCCGGTGGGCGGGTTCGCCGCGCTCGTCCTCGCACTCACGGTCAAGGCCGCCGTCCTGCGGCGCCTGATCCGCCGTCACTGATGTCTGCACAAGGGGAGAAGGAAGTCATGTACGTACTGGGCATCAGCAGGGTCCACGACTCGGCCGCGGCACTCGTGCGCGACGGCGAGATCATCGCCTTCGCCGAAGAAGAACGCTTCACCCGCGTCAAGCACGACGGCGGCTTCCCCGCCGAGGCCATCAAGTTCTGCCTCGACCGCGGCGGGATCACCCTCGCCGACGTCGACCACGTCGCCTACTACTGGCAGCGCTGGAAGGAAGGCATCCACGCGGCCAAGGTGTTCGCGCGGTACTTCCCGGGCACCCTGGACGTCTTCCGCAACGACAACGGCGACGAGGGCGGCAAGTCGGCGGGGATGGTGGACACGTTCAAGACCGGCGGTGGCTCGGGCAGCGACGACTACCACGTCGGCGGCGCGGTCCTGGCGCACATCAAGCGGTCCTACACCCTCGCGCAGGACGTCAAGGACGCCGCGGAGTGGACCGGCCCGACGAAGTTCAAGACGCACCTGGTCGACCACCACCGCGCGCACGCGGCCAGCGGCTACTTCATCTCGCCGTGGGACGAGTCGGCCGTGCTCACGTTCGACGGCATCGGCAGCGACGGCACGGCCACGTACCTCGCGCACGGTCGCGGCGACCGGATCGCCGACCTGCGGCGCATCAAGTTCCCGCACTCCCTCGGCGCGATGTACGCCGGCGTCACCGGCTACCTCGGCTTCTACCCGACTCGCGACGAGGGCAAGATCATGGGACTCGCCCCGCTGGGCGAGGACACCTACGTCGACGCGTTCAAGCAGCTGATCCACCTCGACGACGACGGCGGCTTCGAGCTGGACCTGAGCTGGTTCGGCCACCACCGGACCGGCAAGCACGTGATGGCGAAGAAGTTCACCGACACCTTCGGCCCGGCGCGGCCGAAGACCCGCGTGACGGCGGAGAACCCGGTGCCGCAGCACTACTGCGACATCGCCTACGCCCTCCAGGTGACGCTGGAGGAAGCCGGCCTGCACCTCGCGCGGTGGCTGCAGCGCGAGACCGGCTCGAAGCGGCTGTGCGTCGCCGGCGGCGTCGCGCTGAACAGCGTCATGAACGGCCGCATCCTGCTGGAGACGCCGTTCGAGGACTTCTTCGCCCAGCCCGCGGCCGCCGACGACGGCTGCGCGCTCGGGGCCGCGCTCGAGGTCTCGGTCGGCAAGTACCACCGCCCGCGGCCGCGAGCCGGCTACACCTACACCGGTCCGGACTACACCGAGGCCGAGATGGAAGTGGCGCTGCAGGACGCCGGAGTCCAGTACACGCGCGTCGCCGACATCGCCGCGCACACGGCGGCGAAGGTGGCGGAGGGGCGCATCGTCGGCTGGGTGCAGGGCCGGATGGAGTGCGGGCCGCGGGCGCTCGGCAACCGCTCCCTCGTCGCCGACCCGCGCGACCCCGAGTCGAAGACCCGGATGAACGAGAAGGTCAAGCACCGCGAGGCGTTCCGCCCGTTCGCGCCGTCGTGCCTGGCCGAACGCGCGGGCGAGTACTTCGTCAGCGACTACCCGTCGCCGGTGATGCTGCTGGTGTTCGACGTCCTGCCGGACAAGCGCGCCGAGGTCCCCGCGATCACCCACGTCGACGGGACCGCGCGGGTGCAGACCGTCAGCCAGGAGGACAATCCGCTGTACTACCGGATGATCAGCGAGTTCGAGAAGCTCACCGGCGTGCCGATGGTGGTCAACACGTCGTTCAACGACAACAACGAGCCGATCGTGGCCAGCCCGCAGGACGCCATCGCCTGCTACCTGAAGACCGACGTCGACGCGCTGGCGCTCGGCCCGTTCTGGGTCGAGAAGCCGCAGCTGGAGGAAGAATGACGACGACCTCGGCACCAGCCCCGGTCACCCCCGGCCGGGGCTGGGTCGGCGCGCTGTACCGGCAACGGCGGTGGCTGTGGCTGGCCGCCGCCGTCCCGGCCGTGGTCACCGCCTTGCTGATCATGGTGGTGCTGCCGCCGGACCAGACGCTGGACAACGTCGGCGACTGGGCGTTCAAGCTGTGCCCGTTCGTCTTCGCGGTGCTGACCGTGTCGCTGTTCCCGCGCGGCAAGTTCGGGCCCGCGCTGATCGTGTTCGCCGTGTTCGTCTACATGTCCTATTTGGACACGGAGCTGGTGATGCGGGTCCAGCAGTTCGCCCGGGAGGCGCCCACGAACGACGACGCGTTCCAGCCGGTGTACCAGTTCGAGCTGTTCGTGACGACGTTCATCGTGCTGTTCGCGCTGCTGGCCTACCGCCTCGGCGGCGGCCGGACGGCGAACGTGCTCAAGGTGGGTGTCGCGTCGATCCTGGTGGTCATCTCCGGCGTCAACGACCTGACGTTCTGGGCGCTCAACGACGTCTGGTCGGCCGGCACGAAGCCCACCGAGCTGAAGTGGGCGTCGCACATGATCGTGTTCCTCGGCGGGCCGCCGAGCATCCCGGCCGCGGTCGCGTTCATGGCCGTGCACCTGGTGCTGGCCGCGGTCGTGGTCGCGCTGCCGGTCGGGCGGTGGGTGACGGTCAGAGTCCGCGGTTCGCGGCCTGCAGCTTCGTGACGGCGGCCGCGTCGCCCTCGAAGTCCAGGGTGACGGCGTCGCGGCCGAACACGAACAGCAGCAGGTCGACGGGGTCGCCGACCACGGTGACCGGGTCCGGCCCGGTCTTCACGGCGGCCTCGCGGCCGTCGCGCGTCTTGAGCGTCACGCCGACAGGGGCCTTGCGAAGGTTGAGCTTGGCGCCCTGCTTGGCCGCGCGCCAGGCGGCGGCGTCCCGGGTGGGGTCCGCGGGCCGCGGTTCCCAGCCGTCCTGCGCGCGCCGGACGTCCTCGTGGTGGACGAGAAACTCGGCGGTGTTGGTGAGCTCGTCGAGCGGGCCGATCGCGGTGGGCCAGAACTTCGACGGGCCGCTCCGCACCTGCTCGACCAGGTTCGCCCAGGGTTTCGCGGCGTACCGGTCCTGCACCTTCTTGGTGTACCCGGCGAACGCGGGCACGATGATGCCGGGAGCGGCATCCGCCCGGTGTTCGCGCACGACGAGGTGCGCGGCGAGGTCCCGCGTGGTCCAGCCCTCGCACAACGTCGGCGCGTCCGGCCCGAGATCTTCGAAGAGCGCACTCAGCGCCCGGCGTTCGTCAGCAGCGACACCCATGACGTCGACGCTACCCGTCGGTAGCCGCCCTGGCGACGGGATGTGAGCTAGGGCTGTCTGACAAAGGTCGAGGCCGGTTGCTGAGATCTGCTGGTCGTGTCGAGGTTTCAGTGGCTCTCGGATGCTCAGTGGGCGTTGATCGATGACTTGCTGCCGGTCCGTACCGGTAAGCGTGGCCGCCCGTTATCGGATGCGCGGGCGATGCTGACCGAGCCGCCTGACCACGCGATCGGCCGCTCCCGCGGCGGCTGGAGCACCAAAGTGCACCACCTCGTCGACGGCAACGGCCGGCCACTGGTGACGTTGGTCGGGCCCCGCCAGGCCGGCGACGCGCCGATGTTCCTCCATCTGATGCGCCACCTGCGAGGCCGCGGGATGGGCGCGGTCGGGCTCGCACAAGACCCGACCGTGTCCGAACCTGCCGGCCAGTGATCACCCGACCAAAGCATTGTCAGCTACGAGCTAGTGGTGGAACGCCGTCGCCTTCGCCGGGTCCTTCGGGCGGCCGCCCAGCTGCTCCAACTCCGGGAGCACCCGCTTCAAATCGGCCAGCAGCAGGTCCGCCAGGTCGTGCGTGAAGCCGTTGCGGACCACGATCCGCAGCACCGCCAGGTCCGTCCGGTTCTCGGGGAACGTGTACGCCGGGACCAGCCAGCCCCGCTCACGCAGCCGGCGGGACACGTCGAAGACGTCGAAGCCGACGTCCGGGCGGGTGGTGAACGCGAACACCGGCAGCTGATCACCTCGGGTCAGCAAGGAGAACGGCCCGAGCGAAGCGATCCCGGACGACAAGTGAACGGCGACGTCACGCGAAGCCTGCTGCACCGCGCGGAACCCTTCCCGGCCGAGCCGGACGAACGTGTAGTACTGGGCCGCGACCTCGGCGCCCGGACGGGAGAAGTTCAACGCGAACGTCGGCATGTCGCCGCCGAGGTAGTTCACGTTGAACACCAGCTCGGACGGCAGTGCGGCCTTGTCGCGCCAGATCACCCAGCCGACGCCCGGGTACACCAGCCCGTACTTGTGGCCCGACGTGTTGATCGACGCCACGCGCGGCAGGCGGAAGTCCCACTCCAGGTCCGGGTCGAGGAACGGGGCGATCATCGCGCCCGAAGCGCCGTCGACGTGCACCGGGATGTCCCAGCCGGTGCGCTCTTCCAGCGAGTCCAGGGCGGCGACGATCTCCGCGACCGGCTCGTAGCTGCCGTCGAACGTCGAGCCCAGGATCGCCACCACGCCGATCGTGTTCTCGTCGCAGCGGGCCACGGCTTCGTCGGCGGTGAGGTGGTACCGGTCGCCGTCCATCGGGACCAGCCGCGGCTCGACCTCCCAGTACTCGCAGAACTTCTCCCAGCACACCTGGACGTTCGCGCCCATCACCAGGTTCGGCTTCCCGGGCTGTGACATCCGGGCTTCGCCCGGGCCGGGGGCTCCGCCACCCGGACCCCCTGAAGAGACGCGGTCGAGCTTGGACCAGCGCCGTTTCAGCGCCATCCCGGCGAGCATGCACGCTTCCGACGACCCGGTCGTCGAGCAGCCCATGATGTCGGCCGGGTCGGGCGCGTGCCACAGGTCGGCCAGGATGTTCACGCAGCGCCGCTCCAGCTCGGCCGTCTGCGGGTACTCGTCCTTGTCGATCATGTTCTTGTCGACGCACTCGGCCATCAGCTCGCGGGCCTGCGGCTCCATCCACGTCGTGACGAACGTGGCGAGGTTGAGCCGCGCGTTGCCGTCCAGCATCAGCTCGTCGCGCACGAGCTGCAGCGCGGTGTCCGGCGGCAGCGAGTCCTCGCGCAGCTTGTCGTGCGGCATGACGAAGCCCGCCGCGAGCGCCGGGTTCGCCCCGGCGTAGAGCGGGTTCGTCCCGGCCGTGCGGTCCGGGCGGCCGGCTTTCCCCTGATGCAAGACCATGCCACCGAACGTACTGGGCCCGGGCGCACGAAAGGGGCCGCTCCATCCGGAACGGCCCCTTTGGTGGGAAAATCAGGCCTGCTGGGCCTGCCACATCCAGTGCGCCTCTTCCAGCGCCCGGGTGATCTCGATCAACAGGTCCTGCGTGACGAGGTCGCTCTTGTCGGTCTCGTCGATGCGCTGGCGCAGCCGCTCGATGAGCGCGGCCAGGATGTCGACGATCGCGGCGACCGTGGCCTCGACCGACTGCCAGTTGTCCGGGTACTCGGGCACGCCCGAGCTCTCGACGACGGTCTTCGCCTTGCCGTTCGGCGAGATGCCGATGGCGTTGGCGCGCTCGGCGACCTCGTCGACGTACTGGCGCGCGGTGTTCACGAGCTCGTCGAGCTGCAGGTGCGCACTGCGGAAGTTCGAGCCGACGACGTTCCAGTGCGCCTGCTTCGCGATGAGGGACAGGTCGACCAGGTCGACCAGCGTCGCCTGGAGGGCGTTGCCGGTGATCTCCTTGTCGGCCTCGGAAAGCGGGCTCTTGATCGGAGACTTGCTCATCTGGCGTGATCCTTTCCTCGGACTCGTGCGGAGTGGTCGGGGGTCAGACGGTGGCGGAGAGCGCGACCTCGATGTTGCCGCGGGTCGCGTTGGAGTAGGGGCACACCTGGTGCGCCTGCTCGACCAGCTGGTCGGCCTGGGCCTGGTCGAGGCCCGGCAGCGAGACGTTCAGCGCGACGCCGAGGCCGAACCCGACCTCCTGCTTGAGCACGCTGACCTCCGCGGTCACCGTCGAGCCGTTCAGCGGGACCTTGGCCTGACGCGCGACCAGCTGCAGCGCGCTGTGGAAGCAGGCCGAGTAGCCGGCGGCGAACAGCTGCTCGGGGTTGGTCTTGTCCCCACCGGGGCCGCCCATCTCCTTCGGGATGGCCAGCGACTCGTCGATGACGCCGTCGGACGACGTCACTTCGCCGTTGCGGCCGTCGCCGCGCGCCGTTGCCACCGCGGTGTAGATCGCCTGACCCATGCTCAGCCTGCCTTCTGTCGCGGACGCTCCACAGCGAGCGTCTCACTGGGCACAACATCCCGCACCCGCGGAACAGTGCCCCCACATGGCAGGCATCACGTGGATGGCTTACCCGGCCGCCCCCGGGAGAAACGTCTGTGTCCATCGGGGCTCCGCCCCGGCCGGGGGCTCCGCCACCCGGAACCCCCGAAATCCTCATGCGGTGCGCGTCACCGCGAATTCCGCGACCTGTCGCCCGATCAGGCGAAGGGTGCGGACGCTCTTCTCGTCGGAGGCCCCGCCGGCCTCGTCGAACTTGGTCTCGGCCGAGTTGATCGAGCCGCCCAGCGGAGTGGCCCAGCCGCGCAGGGCGTGCGTGATCGTGCGGAGCTGCTCGAGCGTGGTCACCGCGGCCTGCCAGCCGTACGCGACGGCGGCGAGGCCGACCGCGCGGCCGTCCAGGTAGGGGCGGCGGTCCTCCCGCAGGTCCTCGACGTAGTCCAGGGCGTTCTTGACCAGGCCGGACAGCGCGCCGTGGTAGCCCGGCGAGACGACGATGAGCCCGTCCGCCTCCCGGATGGCCGCCACCAGCCGGGTGGCACGCTCGTCGCGCTCCGGGACGCCGGCGTCGTAGAACGGCAGCACGAGTTCCGGGCCGGTGATCAGCCGGGTCCGGACGCCCGCTTCGGCCGCGCCGTCGAGCGCGATCTTCAGCGCGCGTTCGGACTGGGAGCCCTCACGCAGAGAGCCGCCGATCCCGAGCACGTTGACCGTCCTGGCTGAAGTCACGTTTTCCAGGCTAACCCCTCGACTTAACTGGAGGACCAGAGTCTGGGACGGAGGTCCTGGTCACACCTGGACCAGCTACCTACTGGCAAGTAACCTGACCCGCAGTCCCGAGGCTGATGGAGGAACCATGGCGATCCCGCTCCCGGTCCGTGCCCAAGCGGCAGCGTCACAGCTGGCGTTCTGGCTGCCCACGCCGGTGCGGCGGGCCGCCGCGGGCCGGACCGTCCGCATCGACGGCCAGGACCTCGCGCTCGACGCCCAGCTTCTCCTCCGGCTCCAGAGGATCGCTCGAGCCGAGCTGGTGCGCGGGTCGGTCGAGCAGTCACGCACGCTGCTCGACGCCGCCAGGCACCTGGTCAGCGGCAAGCCGATCGAGCCCGTTTCGGTGCGCGAAATCGCCGTTCCGACTCCGGACGGGGACGTGCCGGCAACGCTGTACACGCCGGTGGGACTGCCCGAGGAGTCGCCATTGCTGGTGTTCTTCCACGGCGGCGGCTGGGTGATCGGCACCCGCGCGAGCCACGACAACGCCGTCCGCTTCCTGGCCAAGCACGCCGGGGTGCGGGTGCTGTCGATCGAGTACCGGCTGGCCCCGGAGTTCCCGTTCCCGGCGGCGACGGAAGACGCGCTGGCGGCGTTCGACTACGCGGTGGCGAAGGCGGGCGACCTGGGTGCCGACCCGGCGCGGATCGCGGTCGGCGGCGACAGCGCGGGCGGCAACCTCGCCGCCGTGACGGCCCAGCAGGCCGTCCGCCGCGGCGGCCCGGTCCCGGCGTTCCAGCTGCTGATCTACCCGGCGACGGACTTCGCGCGGCGCTACCGCTCGCAGGACCTGTTCGCCGAGAACCTGTTCCTGACCGACGTGCACATGAAGTGGTTCGAGGGCCACTACGTGCCCGAAGGCACCGACCTGACCGACCCGCGGCTCTCGCCGTTGCGCGCGGACGACCTGAGCGGCCTGCCGCCGGCCTTGATCGTCACGGCGGGGTTCGACCCGTTGCGCGACGAAGGGGAGGCGTACGCGGAGAAGCTGCGCGAGGCGGGGGTCGAGGTGGCGCTGCGCCGGCACGAAGACCTGATCCACGGGTTCATCAACTTCACCGGCGTGGGTACCCGGTTCCGGGAAGCGCTGGCGGAGATGGCGGGGGCCCTGCGGCAGGGATTGTCCAAAGTGCACTAACCCGGCCCAGCCGCAGTGAATGACTCATTCCTGGCTTCGGACGTCAGGAATGAGTCATTCACCGCATCAAGCGGCGAACGCGCCGGAGCCCGGCGCGGAGAAATGTCCGCGGCCGGGCTCCGGGCCCCCGGTTTCCTTCGGTGGTTACGACCCCGGCAGCGGCGGCACCGGGAGGGGCAGCGGCGGCACCGGCAGCCCGCCGAGCAGCCCGCCCAGGATGCCGGTGACGGCCGCGAGCAGCGCCTTCACCAGGTCGCTGACGATCTTCAGCGGGCCGGGCAGATCGGGCAGCGACGGGATCGGCAACGGCAGCGGCGGCAGCTGGCGCGCCTTCGCCGTCGGGTCGGCCAGCAGCCGGGTGGACTCGTCGGCACGCCCCTTGGCCAGGCCCGCCAGCTGCCCGGTCTCGGTCTGGACCGTGTAACGCTTGCCGGCCGCGATGTCCGCGAGCACCGGGCTCAGCTGACCGAGGTCCGTCCGCGTGGCACCGACGTCGCCCGCGTAGGCCACCTTGGTGAGGTCGTCACGCATCTGGAGCACCTGCGCGGCGAGGGCCTGGGTGCTGGAGGAACCCTTGCCCCCTCCCTGGCTCGCCGACGCGATCCCCGCCGTCGCCACCGCCAGCAGACTGCCGGCAGCCACCAGGGCGATGACTCGCCCGAACTTGGCTTTCATTCTTTACCTCCTGGCATCGAGACCTGACGGGGTAAATCGATACCCCCCGTGTCGGAGATAAGCCACTCGATCACCGATTCGGGACGTTTAACACCCTTACGTGCCGGATCTGAATGAGGCGAACTGGCCCGCATTGGATTAACCCCGAAACCTCGCCCGTCCCCCTGAAGATCATCATGACCGATTCCGAGGATCACTGCTGGTAGCATCCGTCCACTATGGAACGTTTCGGTAACCCACACGAGTGTAAACAGTGATCAATTAGCTTCATCACTCCGTCGGACCGCGCGTCTCGACTGCTCCAGATGGGGCGTCCCCCACGCTCGCCCCGCCACCCACACGGTTCCCCCGAGGTGGACGGGAAAATGCGAAACCAATTCCGGAATGGGTGCCCGATCAGAGCGGCAGGCCCGCTTCCAGGTGAGCCAGCGCCTTGTCGAGGATCACCAGGGTGTCGGCGCCGGGGTCCGCCGCGGCCCCGGCGAACGCGGCCAAGACCACCCCGACCACCGCCCCCGCCCAGTTGCGGACCTCGAACTCGTCCGCCGACCGGCCGGTGCGGCGCGCGGCCATCCCGGCCAGCAGGTCGATCCCCTCCGCGAACTTGTCCATCACCGCGGTGCGGAGCTCGGGCTCCCGGAACACGAGCACCTGCCGCTGGCGTTCCCGCTCCCACTCCTCGGCGGGGATCTGCGCGCGGATGGTGTCCGCGGTGGCCCGCAGCGCGGCCGCGGGGCTTAGTTCGGGCGGCTGCGCCAGCGCGGCCTCGATGAGCACCGGGTCGAACGGGTCGTAGAGCACCGTCGCCTCCTTCGTCGGGAAGTACCGGAAGAAGGTGCTGGGCGAGATCTCCGCCGCGGCCGCGATCTGGTCGACCGTCGTGGCGCTGTAGCCCTGCTCGTGGAACAGCCGCAACGCGTGCCGCTGGATCGCGGCGCGCGTCTTGGCCTTCTTCCGCTCCCGCAGTCCCGTGGGCTCAGATGGCGACGACGTCATGCTCCGATTCTCGCGGCTGCGCTCCCGCCGCCGCCCGGCCGGGCAGGAACACCAGCGCGAGCAGCGCTCCGGCGACACCGAGGCCGGTGCACACCCACAGCGTCGCGGCCATGCCGCCGGTGAACGCGGCCCGCGCGGACGCGGCGAGCTCGGGCCGGTGGAGCCGCTCCGCGACGGCGACCGCGGCCGAGGCGCTGCCCCGCACCGCGTCGGCGACCGGCGCGGGCAGGCCCCGCACGTCGACGCCGTCGCGGTAGCCGCTGTTGAGCACCGTGCCGAGCACCGCGACGCCGATGGTGCCGCCGACCTGGCGCAGCACCTGGATCAGCGCCGAACCGGCCCCCGAGCGGCCTTCGGTGAGCGCGCCCATGGCCATCGTCATCAGCGGCGGGAGCGTGGCGCCGGTGCCCAGCCCGATCACGAGCTCCCAGCCCACGGTGGCGCCGTAGCCGCCCGACGGCGACGTCGTCGAGCCCCACGCCAGCCCGGCCGCGAGCAGCACGAACCCGCCCGTGACGACCCCGCGCACGCCCAGGGCGGCGACCAGCCGCTCGGCGAGCTTCGCCGACACCAGCATCCCGCCGATCAGCGGCAGCAGCCGCACGCCGGTCTGCAGCGCGTCGGCGCCCTGCACCGCCTGGAACAGCTGCGGCAGCACGAACAACAGGCCCATCAGCGCGAACGACGCCACCGTGGCCAGCACCGCGCCCCAGACGAACCGCGGCTCGCGGAACAGCGCGAGGTCGGTGAGGGGCGCGGCCACCCGCGTCTGCGCCCAGCAGAACACCGCCACCAGTGCGGCACCCAGCCCGATCAGGCCGTACGTCACCGGATCGGCCCAGCCGTGCTCGCCGGCGTGGACGAACCCGTAGGTGAGCGCGAGCAGCCCGGCCGCCGAGAGCGCGATGCCGGTGTAGTCGATCGCGCCGCGTCCGGAACCCGGCGTGCGGGGCAGGAGGAACAGCACCGCGGCGACGCCGATCGCGGTCATCGGGACGTTGATGAGGAACACCGAGCCCCACGCGAAGTGGTCGAGCAGCCAGCCGCCGAGCAGCGGCCCGAGCGGGATGCCGGCGAACATCGCCATCACCCAGGTCGTCAGCGCCTTCGCCCGCTCCTCCGGCGGGAACAGGACGTTCAGCAGCGAGAGCGACAGCGGGATGAGGAACGCGGCCCCGGCGCCGAGTGCGACACGGGCGGCGATCAGCTCGCCCGGCGAACCGGCGTAGGCGCACCACAGCGAGGCCAGCCCGAACACCGCAAGGGCTCCGAGCAGCAGTTTCTTCGGGCCGAACCGGTCGCCGAGCAGGCCCGCGGGCAGCAGCAGCGCGGCCAGCGCCAGCGTGTAGGCGTTGCCGAACCACTGCAGCTGCGTGGTCGTGGCGGCGAGGTCGACGGCCAGCGTCGGCACGGCGACGTTGAGCACCGTGAGGTCGAGGCCGATGGTCAGCAGGCTCACCGCGAGCGCACCGAGCGCCCACCACCTGCGTGGATGTCCTTGAGTCATAGCGACCCCCAATTGATAGTGACTACCAAGTGAGAGTAGCTCTCATAATTTTCCGGCACCAGGGGGAACGGCCGGGAAATATGTTGCACGGACGTACCACCTTGGGTTCTCATCGAGGACGTGCCGCTGCAGCCCTACCGCCGGGTGCTCTCCGTCCCCCGCGTCCCGTCGACGATGGCCCTGATGTTCCTGGCACGCCTTCCGATGACCATGAACGGCGTGCTGATGACGCTGTACATCGTCACCGGGCTCGGCCGCGGCTACGGCGCCGCCGGGCTGGTCGGCGGCGGCGTCACGCTCGGGATGGCGCTCGGCGCGCCGATGCTCGGCCGCTGCTTCGACCGGTACGGGCTGCGCCCGGTCGTCGCGATCTGCGGGTTCGGCACGACCGTGTTCTGGATCGCCGCGCCGCACCTGCCGTTCGAGGCGCTCGCCGTGGTCGCGGTCCCGGCCGGGATGCTTTCGGTGCCGGCGGGCTCGCTGGCCCGGCAGGCCCTGGCCACGCTCGTGCCGCCCGAGCAGCGCCGCGCGGCCTACTCGCTCGACACCATCTCGATCGAAGCGACGTTCATGATCGGCCCCGCGGCCGGCATCGCGGCCATCACGGCGTTCTCCCCGATGTGGACGCTGACCGCGCTCGGCGTGCTGTTCGGCGGCACCGCGTTCCTGATCTGGCTCGTCGACCCGCCGATCCGCGAGGGCGCCGGCAAGGCGGACGAACTCGGCCCGCGGCCGCCGCTGCGGAGCTGGCTCACCGGCCGGCTGGTGGGGACGCTGCTGATCGCGGGCGGCACGTTGTTCGTGCTCGTCGGCACCGAACTGGCGACGCTGGCGGCCCTGCGCGCCAACGGCGAGCTCGGCGTGACCGGCCTGGTCATCGCGGTGATGTGCACGGCATCGATCACCGGCGGCATCGTGCACGGCGTGGTGAAGCGGTCGCTGCCGCAGGGCGTGCTGATGCTGCTGCTCGCGGTGCTGGTGATCCCGGTCGGCCTGGCGGACCACCCGTGGTGGCTGCTGATGCTGGCGCTGATCCCGACCAACCTGATGTGCGCGCCGACGCTGTCGGCCACGACCGAGACGGTCACCCGGATCGCCCCGCCCCAGGTCCGGGGCGAGGCGATGGGCCTGCAGGACGCGTTCACCCGGCTCGGCCTGGCCGTGGGCGGCCCGGTGGTCGGCTTCGCGATCGACCACTCGAGCCCGGAATGGGGTTTCGTGGCGGCCGGGGTCGGCGGCCTGGTGATCGCCTCGGCCGGCCTGCTCCGCCGCCGGGCCCCGGCCACCGCCGCGGAACCAGCGCTGGCGGTCAGTCCCGACTGAGCCGGGTTTCGCTAGCCGCAGGCGGCGCGGAGCGCGTCGAGCTTGACCACGTTGCGCTGCACCCACTGGGCGACGACGCCGGCGTCCTCGATGCGTTCCTTCTGCACCTGGACGTAGGAGTCGGCCATGCCGAGCAGCGCGTTCTTGACGTCCTGGTCCTGGACGTCACCCGCGAGCTCGCGCAGCCGCTTCTCCTTGTCCTCGGCACGTGCCTTCAGCTTGGCCGGGTCGACCAGGGGGTTCAGGTCGGCGAGCCCGAGCGCCTCGGCGCACGCCGCGACCTTGTCCGCCGTCCTGCCCCCCTGGTCGACCGCGTTGCCGACCTCGGTGCACCCGCCCAGCAGCAGTGCGATCCCGGCCAGCAACGCGGCCGTCGTTCCACCCCTCGTCATGGCGCCAAGGTACCCGTCAGCCCTTGACGCAGACCACCTGCTTGAGGTGCGCCACCACTTCGACCAGGTCCGTCTGCGCGCGGATCACCGTTTCGATGTCCTTGTAGGCCGCCGGGATCTCGTCGACCACGCCGGAGTCCTTGCGGCACTCGACGCCGGCCGTCTGCGCCGCGAGGTCGTCGGCGGTGAACAGCTTCTTGGCCTTGGTGCGCGACATCCGCCGCCCGGCGCCGTGCGAAGCCGACTGGAACGAAGAGCTGTTGCCCAGCCCGCGGACGATGTACGAACCGGTCCCCATGCTGCCCGGGATGATCCCGAGATCACCCGATCCGGCGCGGATCGCGCCCTTCCGGGTGACGAGCAGCTCGACGCCGTCGTAGGTCTCTTCGGCGACGTAGTTGTGGTGGCACGAGATCGCGTCGTCGAAGGTCGTGCCCGGCACGACGTCCGCGAGCGCCAGCTTCACCAGCGCGACCATCGTGGCCCGGTTGCGCGCCGCGTAGTCCTGCGCCCAGAACAGGTCGCGCCGGTAGGCGTGCATTTCCGGCGTGCCCGCGACGAACACCGCGAGGTCCCGGTCGGGCAGGTCGGCGTTGTGCGGAAGCTTGCGCGCGACGGCCATGTGCCGCTCGGCCAGCTCCTTGCCGATGTTGCGCGAACCCGAGTGCAGCATCAGCCAGACCCGGCCCTCGTCGGCGCCGCCTTCCTCGAGGCAGACCTCGATGAAGTGGTTCCCGCCGCCGAGGCTCCCGATCTGCCGCGCGGCCCGGTCGTGCAGGTCCTGGACGCCGGCGTGCAGTTCGCCGAACTGCTTCCAGAACGCGTCCCAGCCGCCGACGCCGTGCACCTTCGCCGGGTTCACGGGCGTCTTGTGCAGCCCGAACCCGACGGGCACGGCGCTTTCGATGCGCCGGCGCAGCTTCCCGAGGTCGTCGGGCAGGTCGCTCGCGGTGAGCGACGTCCGGACGGCGCTCATCCCGCACCCGATGTCGACCCCGACCGCGGCGGGCGAGACGGCGTCCCGCATGGCGATGACGCTGCCGACGGTGGCCCCCTTGCCGTAGTGGACGTCGGGCATCACGGCGACGCCGTGCACCCACGGCAGGTTCGCGACGTTGTGCAGCTGCCGCATGGCCTGGTCTTCGACCGACGCGGGATCCGCCCACATCCGGATCGGGACGCGGGCCCCCTCGACAGCGGTGTACATGATTTCCTCCCCTTGAAAAGCGTTTCGCGGTGCCCAGGATCCCCCGGGCACCGCGAACCGGCCAAGCGAGTTTTCAGTTGTCCACTGTGGTCCCTACAGCTGCTGCGCCACCAGCTCCGCGATCTGCACGGCGTTGAGCGCCGCGCCCTTGCGCAGGTTGTCGTTCGAGATGAACAGCGCGAGGCCGCGGCCGCCCTCGATGCCCTGGTCCACCCGGATTCGGCCGACGTAGCTCGGGTCGTTGCCCGCCGCCTGCAGCGGGGTCGGGACCTCCGACAGCTCGACGCCCGGCGCGTGGTTCAGCAGCTCCGTCGCGCGCTCGACCGACAGCGGCCGCTCGAACTCCGCGTTCACCGAGATCGAGTGCCCCGAGAACACCGGCACGCGCACGCAGGTGCACGAGACCCCCAGGCCCGGGATGCTCAGGATCTTGCGGCTCTCGTTGCGGAACTTCTTCTCCTCGTCCGTCTCCAGCTCACCGTCGTCCACAATGGACCCGGCCATCGGCAGGACGTTGAACGCGATCGGCCGGACGTACTTCTCCGGCTTCGGGAATTCGATCGCCGCGCCGTCGTGGGTCAGCAGCGACGCGTGCTCGGCGGCCGCCCGCACCTGGCCGGCGAGTTCGTCGACGCCGGCCAGCCCGCTACCGGACACCGCCTGGTACGTCGACGCGATCAGCCGGACCAGCCCGGCTTCGTCGTGCAGCGGCTTCAGCACCGGCATCGCGGCCATCGTGGTGCAGTTGGGGTTCGCGATGATCCCCCCGCCACTGAGTTTGATTGCCTGCGGGTTGACCTCGCTGACGACCAGCGGCACGTCCGGGTCCATCCGGAACGCCGAGGAGTTGTCGATCACCGTGACCCCGGCCGCGGCGAATCGCGGCGCCTGCGCCTTCGACGTCGAGCCGCCCGCCGAGAACAACGCGATGTCCAAACCGGACGGATCCGCCGTCGAGGCGTCCTCGATCGTGATTTCGGTGTCGCGCCAAGGGAGTTTCGACCCCGCCGAGCGCGCCGAGGCGAAGTAGCGCAGCTCGGCGATCGGGAATTCCCGCTCCGCCAGCAGCTTGCGCATCACCGCACCGACCTGGCCGGTCGCGCCGACCACTCCGACCCGCAGCCCGTCCGCCATCAGCGACCACTCCCCGCGTAGACGACGGCTTCTTCGTCGCCGCCGAGTTCGAACGCCTCGTGGATCGCGCGCACGGCGTCGTCGAGCTGCGCGTCCCGGATCAGCACCGAGATGCGGATCTCCGAGGTGTTGATGATTTCGATGTTGACGCCGGCCTCGGCCAGCGCCTCGCAGAACGTCGCCGTGACACCCGGGTGCGAGCGCATCCCGGCGCCGACCAGCGACACCTTGCCGACGTGGTCGTCGTAGAGGACCGACTCGAAGCCGATCTCCGCCTTGACCTTCTCGAGTTCCTTGACGGCCTTCGCGCCGTTGGCCTTCGACAGTGTGAACGTGATGTCCGTGCGGCCGGAGACGGTGCTGGACACGTTCTGCAGCACCATGTCGATGTCGATCTCGGCGTCGGCGATCACGCGGAAGATCCGGGCCGCGGCACCGGTGTGGTCCGGCACCCCGGTGACCGTGATCTTGGCTTCGGAGCGGTCGTGCGCCACACCGGTGATCAGGGCTTGTTCCACGGGGATCTCCTCGATAGAACCGGTCACCGTCGTGCCCGGCTTGTCACTGTAGGAAGAACGGACTCGGATGGGGACGCCGTAGCGGCGCGCGTACTCGACCGACCGCAGGTGCAGGATCTTCGACCCGCTCGCGGCGAGCTCGAGCATCTCTTCGTACGTGACGGTGTCGAGCTTCTTCGCGTCCGGCACCACCCGCGGGTCGGCCGTGTACACACCGTCCACATCGGAGTAGATCTCGCAGACGTCGGCGTTCAGCGCGGCGGCCAGCGCGACGGCGGTGGTGTCCGAGCCGCCGCGGCCCAGCGTGGTGATGTCCTTGGTGTCCTGCGCAACGCCCTGGAAGCCCGCGACCAGCGCGATGTAGCCCTGCTCGAGCGCCTCGGTGACCCGGCTCGGCGTGACGTCGATGATGCGCGCGTTGCCGTGCACCGACGTCGTCACGACGCCGGCCTGCGAACCGGTGAACGACCACGCCTCGGCGCCCTGGGCCGCGATCGCCATCGCGACCAGCGAGTTCGAGATGCGCTCGCCGGCGGTGAGCAGCATGTCCATTTCCCGCTCCGGAGGCGCCGGGTTGACCTGCTGCGCCAGGTCGAGCAGCTCGTCGGTGGTGTCACCCATCGCCGAGCAGACGACGACGACGTCGTTGCCCGCCTTCTTGGTCGCGACGATCCGCTCCGCCACGCGCTTGATCCGGTCGGCACTTTCCAGCGACGATCCGCCGTACTTCTGGACCACGAGGGCCACGCCCGAACCTCCTCGCGGGCCGGGCGGCTCCCTGGTGGGCACCGGAGAGCCCCCGCGTCCCATGATTTGAACTGGAGCCTACCGGGGCTTCGGCGGCCCGCCACCCTCTTGACGTGGGGCGGACCCCGCCGGTGGGTGTCGGGGAAGTAAATCTTCCGCAACACCAACGAAATGCGCGGAGCCCTTCCTCCCGAGTGATGCAGCGCACGCCTCGGTATGGTCGGGATCGTGCGGAAACCAGCTGTGACGAGCGTCCCGATCGCAACCCTGATGGCGGAACGGTGGAGCCCGCGGGCCTACGACGAGTCGGCCGTGGTCACCCCGGAACAGGTGCGGGCCCTGCTGGAGGCGGCCCGCTGGGCGCCGTCGTTCGGCAACACCCAGCCGGCCCGCTACCTGGTGGGCGTCCGCGGCACCACGGCGTTCGACGACATCCTCGCGACGCTCAATTCGGGCAACCGGGCCTGGGCGCACCGGGCGAGCCTGCTGCTGATCGGCGTGATGATGACGACGAACGAGAAGGGGGAAGTCCCCTACGCCGAGTACGGGCTCGGGCTGGCTTCGGAGAACCTCGTGCTGCAGGCGGTCGAACTGGGGCTGATCGCCCACCAGATGGCGGGCTTCTCGCCGGACGCGGTGCGCGCGGCCTTCGCCCTGCCGGACGACGCCGTCCCGAAGGTCGCGATCGCGGTGGGCTCGCCGGCCGAGCCGGACGTGCTGGAGGAGGAGCGGCGGATCGAGCGGGAAAAGGCCGACCGGGTGCGGCTGCCGCTGGCGGAGTTCGCGTTCACCGACCGGTGGGGCAAACCGGCGCTATGACGCCCCGCCGACGCGGCGGATGACCTTGGCCAGGATTCCGGACACCACGAGCCAGAAGATCGCCGCGATGCCGTAGTTCACCAGGACGCGCAGCTTCTGGTCACTCGGCGTGAACAGGTCGCTGAAGCCGAGCGCGAGGCTTTCGGCCCAGGACTTCACGAACGAGACGATGCCGTTGTCCGGGTTGGCCGAGCCGACCGTGAAGATCACGTGGATCACCAGGATCGCGGCGAAGACCAGGCCCACCCAGCGGACGATCGACGCGATCAGCGAGGCCACCCGGCCCCCGGTCCGGCGCCAGTCGACGGCGGCGCGACGGGAGACACGGGTCTCCTCCGACGACTCTGCGTGCTCACCCATGCCCGCAGTTTGGCACGCCACCTCGCCGATTGCTACCCGCTGGTAACACGTTCGGTCGATCACGAATAACAATTCGGCGGCGCGAAGCGCCTCAGTTGAGGGCCGTGGTGGGGGCGTGGGAGGAACGGTTCCGTCGCGGCCCGGCTTCCCTCAGCCCGCGTTCCCTGGTTATGGTGGGGCCGTGGCGCGTGCTCTCCTGCTTCGATGCCGCGACGGGGCCTGACCGGACCGGCTCCCCGTCGCGGGGCTTCGTGGTGCCGGTCGCACCCGTCGAGCTGGAGACACTCCAAATCCCATGAGCAAGATCCGCAAACCTTCTCGTACCGCGCCCGCCGACCAGCCCGCTTGGAACACCCAGCGCGGCACGTCCATGCCGGTGCACCGCTACCGCCCCTGGTACGACCTGATCGAGAACATCGACCTGCCCGACCGCACCTGGCCCGAGAAGCGCATCGACCGCGCGCCGCTGTGGTGCGCCGTCGACCTGCGTGACGGCAACCAGGCCCTGATCGACCCGATGTCGCCCGCGCGCAAGCGCAAGTTCTTCGACCTGCTGGTCCGCATGGGGTACAAGGAGATCGAGGTCGGCTTCCCGGCCGCGTCGCAGACCGACTTCGACTTCGTCCGCGAGATCATCGAAGAGCACGCCATCCCGGACGACGTCAGCATCCAGGTGCTGACCCAGTGCCGTCCCGAGCTGATCGAGCGCACCTTCAAGTCGCTCGAAGGCGCCCCGCGGGCGATCGTCCACATCTACAACTCGACGTCGATCCTGCAGCGCCGCGTGGTCTTCCGCGAGGAGCGCGAGGGCATCAAGAAGATCGCGACGCAGGCCGCGGAAATGGTCGTCGAGCTGGCCGCGAAGCAGCCGGACACCGACTTCCGGTTCCAGTACTCGCCGGAGTCCTACACCGGCACTGAGCTGTCTTATGCGCTCGAGGTCTGCAACGCCGTCACCGAGATCTGGCAGCCGACGCCGGAGAAGCCGGTGATCCTGAACCTGCCGGCGACCGTCGAGATGGCCACCCCGAACGTCTACGCCGACTCGATCGAGTGGATGTCCCGGAACCTGGAGCGCCGCGACTCGGTGATCCTGTCGCTGCACCCGCACAACGACCGCGGCACCGGCATCGCCGCCGCCGAGCTGGGCTACCAGGCCGGCGCCGACCGGATCGAGGGCTGCCTGTTCGGCAACGGGGAGCGCACCGGGAACGTCGACCTGGTCGCGCTGGGCATGAACCTCTACAGCCAGGGCATCGACCCGCAGATCGACTTCTCCGACATGGACGAGATCAAGCGGACCGTCGAGTACTGCAACCAGCTGCCGGTCGGCGAGCGCTCGCCGTGGGGCGGTGACCTGGTGTTCACCGCGTTCTCGGGCAGCCACCAGGACGCGATCAACAAGGGTCTCGACGCGCTGAAGGACGCCGCCGACAAGCAGGGCGTGCCGATCGACGAGTACCCGTGGGAGGTCCCGTACCTGCCGATCGACCCGAAGGACGTCGGCCGCACGTACGAGGCCGTGATCCGGGTGAACTCGCAGTCCGGCAAGGGCGGCGTCGCCTACATCATGAAGGCCGAGCACCAGCTCGACCTGCCGCGGCGGCTGCAGATCGAGTTCTCGAAGGTCATCCAGCGCTACACCGACACCGAGGGCGGCGAGGTCGACCCGGCCACGATGTACAACGCCTTCTCGGCCGAGTACCTGGAGCTGAAGACGCCGCTGGAGCTGGTCCGCCAGCACGTGCGCGACAACGGCGACGGCGAGTACGACATCACCGCGACCGTGCGCGTGGAGGGTGACGAGCACGAGGTCACCGGCCGCGGCAACGGCCCGATCGCGGCGTTCTTCGACGCGCTGTCGACGGTGGGCTTCGACCTGCGGCTGCTGGACTACAGCGAGCACACGCTCTCGCCGGGCGACGACGCGCGCGCCGCGTCCTACATCGAGTGCGCGATCTCGGACCGGGTGTTCTGGGGCATCGGTATCGACCCGTCGATCGTCACGGCGTCGCTGCGCGCGGTCGTCTCGGCGGTGAACCGCGCCAACCGCTAGCCGGTGAAAGCCGAGCGGCTGGTCGCGCTGCTGTTCACGCTGCAACGGCGGCGCAGCGCGACCGCCGCCGAGCTCGCGGTGGAGCTCGGCGTCTCCGAGCGCACGATGCACCGCGACCTGGCGGCCCTGCGCGAAGCGGGGGTTCCGCTGTGGACGGAGCAAGGGCGGCACGGCGGCTTCCGCCTGGTCGACGGCTGGCGCTCCGGCCTCGACGGCCTCACCGCGCGGGAGGCCGTCGCGCTGTTCGCGCTGGGGGTGCCGGACGCGCTCGCCGGGCTCGGTCTCGACACCGCGGGCAGCGCGGCGCGGGCGAAGGTGTCCGCGGGCATGCCCGCCGAGCTGCGGGAACACGCGGCCTTGGTGGCGGGCCGGTTCCACCTGGACGCGCCGGGCTGGTTCGGCTCGCCGGACGAGCCGCCGGCGCTGGCGGCGGTGGTGCGGGCGGTGTGGTCGCAGCGGCGGGTCGCGGTGGCGTACCGGCGCCGGGACAAGGTGGCGTCGCGGGAGCTGGAGCCGCTGGGGCTCGTGCTGAAGGCAGGGGTCTGGTACCTCGTGGCGCGCGTGGTCCCGGACGACGCCGTGCGGACCTACCGGGTGTCGCGGATCTCGGAGGTTTCCGCGCGGGACGTGCCCTTCGACCGGCCGCCGGAGTTCGACCTGGCCCGCTGGTGGCGTTCGTCGTCGGCGGCCTTCGAGCAGGTGGCGCGGCCGTTGCGGGTGCGCGCCCGGCTCGACCGGACGGCGGTGCGGGAACTGCGTCGCGTGTTCGGGGGCGAGCACCTGGCGGACACGGTGGTTTCGCTCGGGACGCCGGACGCGGACGGCTGGGCCGAGGCCGAGCTCGCCCTGGAAGACGACGAGATCGGCCTCGGCCAGCTGGTGGCGTTGAGCCCCGGCGTGGAGGTGCTGGAGCCGGTGGAGCTGCGGGCGGCGCTGGCCGCGATCGGCGCGGAACTGGCCGCCCGCAACGCTCAGCGGTAGCCGGTGGTGTCGGCGGGCTTTCCCGCGTCGGCCACCTCCGTCATGTACCGCCAGGCGTCCGGCCGGCTGCCGTCGACGTCGTCCACGCCGTACTCCTTCGCCAGCTGCCCGCTGTTCAGCGTCTGCCCGGTCCACCGGTGCCGGTCCGGGTCCGCGGCCAGCGCCGCCACCGTGCGGCCGACGAACGCCGGCGTCTCCGAAATCGCGAAGTGCGGCACGCGCTCGCAAGCGTCGCGCCAGTTCTCCTCCGTCACCCCGTAGTGCTCCAGCATCGCCTCCGACCGCAGGTACCCCGGGGTGAAGGCCACCGCCGTCGCACCGTGGGCGGCCAGCTCGGCCGCCTCGCCGATCGCCAGCAGGTGCGCCGACGCCTTCGCCAAGTAGAACGGCAGCGAAGTGCCTTCGCGGTACTTCGCGTTGTACTCGGCCGTCCCGTCGGTCAGCTCGACGACCAGGCCGCCCGGCCGGCCGATCAGCAGCGGGAGCAGGAAGTGGCTGGTGATCAGGTGCGCGTCGATGCCGAGGCGGACCATCCGCAGGCCCGCGTCGAGGTCGTGCTCCCACACCGGCTTGCCCCAGCCCAGGTGCTGGTCACCGCCCCAGAGGCCGTCGACCAGGATGTCGAGGCGATCGATGCGCTTGGCGAGAGCTTCGACCTCGGCCGGCACCAGGTGGTCGACGCGGATCGCTTCCGCCGCCCCGCCCGCCCGCTCGATCAGCTCGGCCGTCTCCTCGATCGTCTCCGGCCGGTCCACTTCGGACCGTCCGGCGCGCGTCGTCCGGCCGGTCACGTACACAAAGGCGCCCGCACGGCCCAGTTCGACGGCGATCGCCCGGCTCGCGCCACGCGTACCGCCCGCCACCAGGGCGACTTTTCCGGAAAGTGTGTTCATGCGCCCCAGCCTCACGGCGAACCATGACAACTCCTGGCATGGTTTCGGCGAGTCTGTGGACGAGCTGTCGGGTTGCTGTGAGTCCCCGCTGATCGGGAGTGCTTCCCGGCGAGCGGGCGGTTAATGGAGGTGTGGACGGATCGACGGCGGGCCTGCTGGTGCTGTTCGTCGTCTCGCTCGTGCCCCTGCTGCCCACCGAGGTGACCATCCTCGGCATGGGCATCGCGGCGGCACAGGGCGGGACGTCGCTGGCGCCGGTGATCGCCGTGGCGAGTGCCGGGTGCCTGGCGTCCGACCAGGCGCTCTACGCCCTCGGCCGGTTCGGTGGCCGGGCGGCGCTGGACCGGCTGAGCCGGCGGAAGAAGATCGCCGCCGGCCTCGGCTGGCTCGACGGGCGGCTGCAGCGCCATCCCCGGCCGGTGCTGGTGGTCGCCCGCTGGCTGCCGTCGGGCGGGACGATGGGCGCCCTCCTCGCCGGATCACTCCGGTGGCCGATGGCGGAGTTCTTCACCGCTTCGGCCATCGGCGTCACACTCTGGACGTCGTACGTGGCCTTCCTCGGCTACGCGGGCGGCCGGATCGTCACCGAACCCGGGATCAGCCTGCTGCTCTCCCTGGCCGTGGCCCTGGTCCTGGGTTCGGTGATCACCTACCGCGTCCGGCACAGCGTCAAAGCGACTTGACGGCTTCCAGGATGTCCCCCGGTTCGGTGCGCGTGACGAAGTCCGGGTGGACGTCGATGTAGCGGATCACCCGGTCGTGGTCGACCACGACCACCGCCGGGTGGACCAGCTCCCAGGTGCCGTTGACCTTCTCGAGGTCGGTGCCGAGCGACTCCATGGCGTCGCGCACGGGCTCGGACACCGGGTAGCTCAGCCCGAGGCCGCGCGCGACCGTGCTGCCGACGTCCGAAAGCACCGGGAACCCCAGGTCTTCGACCGGCACCGAGCCGTCCGGCCGCTGCGGGCTGATCGCGGCCAGCGTCGCACCGTACTTCCCCAGCTCGGGCAGCACTTCCTGCTGGTAGGTGCGCAAGGTCAGGTTGCAGTACGGGCACCACTATCCGCGGTAGAACACGAGCACCGCCGGCCCCTCCGCGACCAGTTCGCCGAGGCTCGCCGGCACCCCGGCGGCGCCCGGCAGGGTGAAGTCTTCGATCTTGTCGCCCGTTTCGGCGAACTTCGTTCCCGCGGCCCGGCGGCGGTCGGCTTCGAGGACCGCGAAGATCTCCGGCGGCAGCGCGCCGCGGGCGTGGTCGTTGACCCCGGTCAGGGCGTTCTCGAGCGTCATGGATCCCCCTAGCTGTTGTACTGGTTGGTACAGTGAGCCGGACTGTACTATCCGGTACATGGAGACGCAAGCGGCTACGACCCAGCGCGGCAGGCGGAGCCGCGAGGCGATCGTCGACGCGGCGGCCACGCTGATGTACGTCGACGGCGTCGCGGGCACGAGCGTCGACAAGGTGCTCGCCGCGAGCGGGGCCGGGAAATCGCAGATGTACCACTACTTCAAGAACAAGGAACAGCTGGTCGGGGCGGTGATCGAGCGCTACCTCGAGCAGGTCCTCGGCAATCAGCCGGCGATCTTCACCCTGGCTTCCTGGGCCGATCTGGAGACGTGGACCGAGCAGCTGCTGGACGTCCACCGCCGCGCGGGCGCGCCGATCGCCTGCCCGCTGGGCAACCTCGCCGGCGAAGTGGGCGACAACCCGAAGCTCGCGCCGCTGGTCGACCAGGCCTACCGGACGTGGGAGTCCCACCTGGCGCGCGGGCTGAAAACCCTGCAGGACAACGGCGAACTTGCCGCGGACGCCGACCCGGCGCGGCTGGCGCAGGCGGCGATGACGTCCGTCCAAGGTGGACTGCTGCTGGCGCACATACGGCACGACCTCACGGCACTGGAGGACGCACTGGGCATCGCGCTGGCCTACCTGCGCTCCCACGCTCGTGAGTGTTGAGGCGGGTTAGAACCCGCCTCAACACTCACGAGCCGGTGAGCTGAGCGACCTCCGCGCGCAGCTCCGCGATCACCTGGGCCACCGCCGGGCGCTGGCGGGCTCCGGTCCGGCAGACCGCCTCCACCAGGCGGGCCGCGCGGATGCCGGCGAGCGGCCGCCCGACCAGCCCGCTGCCACGGCGAGTGTCCATGGTGTACCGCGGCAGCAACGCAATGCCGTGGCCGGCGGCGACCAGCCGTTCGGTGATCCGGAAGTCGTTGATCCGCTGCACCACGACCGGCCGCACGCCGGTGCGGATGGTCAGCGAGCGCAGCACGTCGTCCACCGGGAAGCCGAAGTCGACGCTGATCCAGCGTTCGTCCGCCAGTTCCGCCAGCTCGACGCGCTGCTGGTCCGCCAGCCGGTGCCCGGCCGGCAGCGCGACGTCGAGCGGTTCGCGCAGCAGCGGCACCACCTCGAGGCGGCTCGAGGCGAACTCCGGCGCGTGCTCGTCGCGGTGCGCCACGACGATGTCGTAGTCCGCGACCAGGCCGGGAACCTCGGGCGGCGTCATGTCGACGTCCCGGACGTCGATCTCCAGGCCGTCGTACCCGGCGACGCGGGACAGCAGCCCCGGCAGCAGCATCAGGCCGGCCGACTGGAAGATCGCGATCCGCACCCGCCCGCGCGGCGCGCTGCGGTAGGTGTCCAATTCGGACTCGGCCCGCTCGAGCGCGGCGAGCACCTCGTCGGCGCGGGCGACCAGCGCGCGGCCCGCGTCGGTCAGCCGCAGGCCGCGGCCCGCCGGCTCGGTGAGCGGCAGGCCGACCTCGCCCTGCAACGCGCGCAGCTGCTGCGAGACCGCCGACGGCGTGCAGTGCAGCGCCCGCGCGGCTGCCGTCACGCTCCCGCGGTCGGCGAACTCCCGCAGCGTGCGCAACCGGCCCAGATCCACGCCGTCACTGTACTTGAAGCACCGCTACAAGGTCCCTGCAGATATTCTCGCTGGTCCTTCACGGTCCTCGTTGTCACAGTGGAGGCATGCCCGCCCGTGATCGCCTGCTCGCCGTGCTCGTCGCCGTCCTCTGGGGCCTCAACTTCCTGGCCATCCACGCCACGCTCGGCCAGTTCCCGCCGGTGTTCGCGGGCGCGCTGCGGTTCGCCGTGATCGCCGTCCCGACGATCCTGTTCGTACCGTGGCCGAAGGTGCCGGTGCGGCACCTGCTCGGGTACGGCCTCGGCTTCGGCACCGGCCAGTTCGCGTTCCTGTTCATCGCGATGGACACCGGCATGCCGACCGGGCTCGCGTCGCTGGTGCTGCAGGCGTCGGCGCCGTTCACGGTGCTCCTCGGCGCTGTCTTCCTGGGCGAACGCGTCACGCCGCAGCAGCTGGCCGGCATCGCGCTGGCGGTGGCCGGGATGGCCGCGATCGCGTGGCAGCGGTCCGGGCACGCCGCGCTGCTGCCGATGGTCCTGACGCTGCTGGCCGCGCTGAGCTGGGCGTTCGGCAACCTGAGCACGCGCCAGGCCAAGCCGGACAACCCGCTGCACTTCACGCTGTGGATGTCGGTGGTGCCGCCGCTGCCGATGTTCGCGCTTTCGCTGGTCATGGAGGGGCCGGCCGCGCAGTGGCGGTCGCTGACGACGCTCGGGACCCCGGCCGGGCTGACCGCGCTGGGCGGGCTGACCTACGTCGTGCTGATCGGCACGGTCGTCGGATCGGGCCTGTGGACGACGTTGATGCGGCGCAACCCGGCCGGCGTGGTGTCGCCGTTCTCGCTGCTGGTGCCGGTGGTCGGGCTGACGGCGTCGTTCCTGCTGCTCGGCGAGCGGCCGACCTGGCTGGAGGTCGGCGCCGCCGTCGTCGTGATCGCGGGCGTGCTGCTCGGGTCCCTGAAACGGCCCGCGCGCAAGCCCGAGCTCGTCGCGGTCTAGGTGTTCTGTCCCGTGAGGTTGAGGACGCGGCTGGCGGGTGGTTTGCCGCCGAGTGCGGTGTGGCCGCGGTGGTGATTGTAGGTGTGCAACCAGCCT
>NZ_JBEZYY010000018.1:160701-241669 GCF_040638975.1 Amycolatopsis sp. NPDC024027 | reverse complement strand
GCTTGTCGTAACACCCTGCCCGCCCCAGCCCCCGCCCCCACCACACCCGCTTCTCCTTAAGAACATTTGGGCGACCCCTTTCGTCCCGAATGAGTCATTCGCGACGTCCGCAAGCGCCCACACCGGCGGCCGCCGGGAGCACAACGTCCCCTTCGGACGTTGTGCCCGGTATGGGATCAGGGGACTGGGTGGAACGACCGCTGGTCGGCACCGAGAGCGTGACGCCGGCCGAGCTGTACGAACAGGGGAAGCGGCTCCGGGAGAAGACGCCGGCCGCGGTGCACGACCACGCGGCGGCCGCGAAAGACCGGCCGAGCGCAAAACAGTACTTCGAGGCCACCAGCGCCGGGCGGTTGCCGGAGCTGACCGAACTGCGGCGGGAACGCATGCTCGCCTCGCCGTTCACCTTCTTCCGCGGCGCGGCCGGGCTGATGGGCGCCGACCTCGCCGGCACGCCGTCGTCCGGCGTTGCCGCGCAGCTCTGCGGCGACGCGCACGCCGCGAACTTCGGGCTCTACGGCACGCCCGAGGGCAAGATCGTGATGGACATCAACGACTTCGACGAGACGGTGCCGGGCCCGTGGGAGTGGGACCTCAAGCGGCTCGCGGCCAGCCTCGTGCTCGCCGGCCGCGAAGGCGGCATCCGCGAATCGGGCTGCCGCGAGGCCGCCGAAGACGCCGTGAAGTCCTACCGCCGGACGATCCGCGCGCTGGCCGAGCTGCCGTTCTTGCGAAGCTGGAACGCGCTGCCGGACTCGTCCGTGCTGTCGAAGGCGCGGGCCGACGAGCTGATCGACGACTTCGCCGACGCGGCCGAGAAAGCGCGCAAGAACGATCACGCGAAGGTCTCGGCGCGGTGGACCGAGCGCGTCGACGACCACGAGACCGGCCTGGCCCGCCACCGGTTCGTCGCGGACCCGCCGGTGCTGACCCACGTCGACGAGCGGACGGCCGAGGCCGTCGCGGCCGGCCTGGCGTCCTATGTGGACACGCTGCGCGAGTCGCGGCGCACGCTCATCGCGCGCTACCGGCTCGCCGACGTCGCCTTCCGGGTGGTCGGCACGGGCAGCGTCGGGCTGCGCAGTTACGTCGCCCTGCTGCACGGCAACGACGACGAAGACCTGGTGCTGCAGGTGAAACAGGCGCAGCGGCCCGCGCTGGCGCCGTACCTGGACCTGCCGGAGGCCGCCCACGAAGGGCAGCGCATCGTCGACGGCGCCCGGCTGGTGCAGGCGGAGACGGACATCCTGCTCGGCTGGACCACGATCGACGGCGTCCCGTTCATCGTCCGCCAGTTCCGCAACCTCAAGGGCGACATCGACCCGGCGGAACTGGAGAAGGACCACCTCGACGACTACGGCCGGCTGGCCGGGGCGCTGCTCGCCCGCGCCCACACGCGATCGCTGCACCCGAAGCTCCTGTCCGGCTACTTCGCCGACGACTCGGAGCTCGACGAGGTGATGGGTGCATATGCCGTGCGGTACGCCGACCAGACGGAGGCCGACCACGCCGCCTTCTCCCGCAACTGACGGACAGGGTGCGGGTCAACACTGGAGATCGACTTCCCCGCCGTGCTACATGTGCCCGATCAGGTGACGGCGAGGAGGAGACGGCGTGGCGGATCTCAAGCGGCGGTCGGTGCTCACGGGAGCGGTCGCGACGGCACTGGCGGCCACGGCGGCACCCGCACTGGCGGCTCCCCCGCGGCGGGCGTTCCGGCTGGGCGTCAACTACACGCCGTCGACGCGCTGGTTCCACATGTGGGAGGACTGGCGCGAGGCCGACCTGCGCCGCGACCTCGACGACATCGCCGCGCTCGGGCTCGACCACATCCGGATCATGCTGCTGTGGTCGGCCTTCCAGCCGGAACCGGCGTTGGTGAGCGGCGAAAAGCTCGACCGGCTGCACCGGTTCCTCGACCTCGCGGACGCGGCCGGGCTGGACGTCGAGGTCACCGTGTTCAACGGCCACATCTCGGCCCGCTACTGGACGCCGAACTGGCTGCAGACGAAGCCGAAGCCGGTCAACTGGTTCACCGACCCGGCGGCCCTCGACGCGCAGCGGACGCTGGTGCGGGCCCTCGCCGAACGGATCGGGCGGCACCCGCGCTTCCTCGGCTTCGACCTGTCGAACGAGCCGTACTACTACTGGGACGACTTCGCCGGCCTGTTCGTCACCCAGGCCCAGGCCGACACGTGGGCGCGCACGCTGTGTGCCACCGCCGAAGAAGCAGCCCCCGGCAAGGCGCACACGGTCGGCTGCGACCGGGCACCGTGGGACAACGGCACCTACTTCACCCGCCCCGGGCTCGCGGACGCGGGCTCCGTGGTGGCGATCCACCCGTGGACGTCGTTCTCGGGCACGCTCGAGACGGACCCCCTCGGCGCGGTCGCGACGCACAACGCGGAGCGGCTGATCCAGGTGGCCCAGGCGTACGCGACGGACCCGGCGCGCCGCGTCTGGATCCAGGAGGACGGCGCGGCACCGTCGATCCACTTCAGCGAGGCGACCCGCCCCCAGTACGGCGAGTGGCTGTCCCGGTCGATCCGCAACGCGGCCTCCTGCGCCCACACCCTGGGCTTCACGTGGTGGTGCTCCCACGACGTGAACCCGGCGCTGGTCCCGAACCTGAACCCGCTGGAGTACGACCTCGGGCTGTACACGAACGACCGCAAGCTGAAGCCCGCCGGTCAGGCGCTGAAGAACCTGGTGGCCGAGTTCGACCGGACGCCACCGCAGCCGGCCCCGCGCACAGCGGCGATCGTGATCCCGGACCTCTTCCCGACGTGGGGCAACGACCGGTTCTTCAAGCTGGCGGCCGAGGGGAAGCGGGTGGCGTTCGTGCTGCAGAGCCGCGCTTGGGACGCGAACCACCTGAAGCAGCGCGGTATCACCGAGCTCATCCGGCTGTGACCAGTTCGGCGACGTCCGCCGCGCACCCCCAGGCCAAGGTGATCCCCGCTCCGCCGTGGCCGTAGCAGTGCACCACGTCGCCCTCCCGCTCCAGCCGCACCTCGCGCCGGGACGGGCGCAGCCCCACCAGCGACCGCAGCACCTCCGCGCCCGCCAACCGCGGTTCCAGCTCGCGGGCGCGGCGCAGGATGTCCGCCGTCACGGCCGGGTTCGGGTCGGTGTCGGCGCGGCCCAGCTCCTCCGTTCCGCCGCACACCACGTGGTCTCCGTGCGGGATCACGTACGTGATGCCCGGGCCCGTCCCGTCGACCACGAACTCCGGCAGGCCCGGGTCGGGCACGTGCACGACCTGGCCGCCGACCGGGACCATCGACCGGTCGCCCGCCAGCGCGCCCGCGCCGAGACCGGCCGCGTTGACCACGACGTCCGCGCCGAGGCCGGAAAGTGACGTCAGGGACCGGTACTCGACCCGCACGCCCAGCGCGTCCACCCCGGCGAGCAGCCAGTCCAGGTACACCGGCGTGTCGACCACCGCCGTCGTGAACTCGACGCGGTCGCCGTCGCGGACCGCGGCCTCCACCGCCGGGAGCCACTGCGGGTCCGGTGTGCCCGCCGGCAGCAGGACCCGGCCGCGGCGGAACCGCACGCCCGGTGCGTCCTGCCCGCGGAACACCGCGACGCTCGCCGCGGTCCACCGCGCGATCCGCTCGTCCGGACCACGGCCCGGCGGGTACACCACCCCGCCCGCGACGGCGGACGTCGACTCCGCCGGCGGGGCCGCCGCCACGACCGTGACGTCGTGGCCCGCCTCCGCCAGCCGGTACGCACTGCTCAGCCCGACGATCCCGGCCCCGGCGACTGTCACCCGCATCCCCGCATCGTGACGCACCCGCGGCTCCCGGCGGGTCCCGGGGGCCCGGCTACCCTCGCGCGGGTGAGGACGATCCGGGTGCCGGCCGCCGTCTGCGGCCTGCTCGCGCTGCTGCTGGGCCTGCCGTTCGCCGGCGGGACGACCCCCGGGGCGGTCGACGACGACGCCGCCCGGGCCGTCGCGCACCTGAGCCCCGGCGTGCTGCGGGCGCTGGTCCTCCCGACCGAGCCGTACGTCGTGCTCGCGCTGGGCCTGCTCGCGGTCTTCCTGTGCCTGCGCGCCGGACGGCGGCTGGAGGCCACGCTCGCGCTCGCCGTGCCGGTGCTGGCCATCCTGCTGAACACCTGGCTGCTGAAACCGCTGTACGACCGGTGGAAGAACGACACCCTGGTCTACCCGAGCGGCCACACGGTGAGCCTGGTGGCGGTGCTGACGGTGCTCGTCCTGGTCACCCGCCGGGTCGTCGTGGCCGTGCTGGCCGCGGTGGCGCTGCTCGCCGCCGCGGCGGGGCTCGTCGGCATGGGCTACCACTACCTCACCGACGTCGTCGGCGGCACGCTCTTCGCCGTCGCGGTGGTGCTGTTCAGCTGGCCGGCACCGCGTCCCGCGCCAGCGCCGTCAACCGGCTGACCGCGCGCAGGTACTTCTTGCGGTAGCCGCCGTTCACCATCTCCTCGGTGAACAGCGACCGCAGCGGCTCGCCCGACACGACGAGCGGGATGGCCCGGTCGTAGAGCCGGTCGGCGAAGGCGACCAGCCGCAGGCCCACGTTCTGGTCCGGCGCCGGGTGAATGCCGCGCAGGTGCACGCGGGTGACGTCGTCGAGCAGCCGGCCGTAGCGCGACGGGTGCAGTTCCGCCAGGTGCGCGCACAGCGCGTCGAAGTCGTCCACAGTGGACCCTTCGTGCGCGGCGGCCGACGCCTCCAGCTCCGCCGGCGAGACGGGCGGCGGCGCGTCCGGCAGGCCGCGGTGCCGGTAGTCCGGGCCGTCGACGCGCACCACGCCGAAGCGGGCCGACAGCGTCTGGATCTCGCGCAGGAAGTCCTCGGCGGCGAACCGGCCCTCGCCCAGCTTCTCCGGCAGGGTGTTCGACGTCGCCGCGATGAACACCCCGGCGTCCATCAGCTCCTGCAGCAGGCGGGTGACCAGCGTGGTGTCGCCCGGGTCGTCCAGCTCGAACTCGTCGATGGCCAGGATCCGGTGCTCCGACAACCGCCGCACGGCCTCGGCGAAGCCCAGCGCGCCGACGAGGTGGGTCAGCTCGACGAAGGTGCCGTACGCCTTGGGCGACGGCGCGGCGTGCCACGTCGAGGCGAGCAGGTGGGTCTTGCCGACGCCGAACCCACCGTCGAGGTAGAGCCCCATCGGCCCGGCCGGCTCCGACGATCCGCCGAAGAGCCTGAACCGCTTCTTCTCCCGGCGCGCCCCCACCTTCGCCGCGAACGCCGAGCACGCCTCGACCGCGGCGGCCTGGCTGGGCTCGTCCGGGTTGGGCAGGTAGGTGTCGAACCGCACGGCGCCGAAGCGCGGCGGCGGCACGAGCGCGCCGATCAGCTCGTCGGCGGACAGCTCGGGACGGCGGCCGGTCAGGTGCGCGGGCATGGTCGCAGAGCCTATCCGCGCCCCGGGTACCGCTGACCGGGCATATCCCCCGGTAGAGACCTGTTTCACGTCCGTGCTGGGATGATCACGTGCGGAGTGTGTGGCCTGAATCGACGGGCGAGCTGACGGCGACGGACCTCGAGGAGATCTACGCCTACCCGGCCGGCCTGTCGAGACCCTGGGTGCAGGTCAACTTCGTCGCGTCCGCGGACGGCGCCGTCGAGATCGACACCACCTCGGCGGGACTCTCGCACGCTGCCGACCGCAAGGTCTTCCTGCTCGGCCGGGACCTCGCCGACGTCATCCTGGTCGGCGCCGGGACCGCCCGCGCCGAGAACTACCGCGGGGTCGTCGCGGGCGCGAAACGCCTGGAGCGCCGACGCCGGCTCGGGTTCGCCGGTGTCCCGCCGATCGCCGTGGTGACGCGCACCGCCGAGCTGGACCCGGCTTCCCGGCTGTTCACCGAAACCGCCGTTCCCCCGATCGTGGTCACCACGGACACCGCCGACACGCGCGCCCTCGAAGCCGCCGGGGCCGAGGTCCTGCGGGCAGGTGCCGGCGACGTCGACCTCGCGCTGGCCCTCGACCTGCTGGCCGCCCGCGGCCTGCGCCGGGTCGATTGCGAAGGCGGCCCCGGTCTCTTCGCCCGGCTCGTCGCCGCCGATCTCGTCGACCAGCTGTGCCTGACCGTCGCGCCGCTGCTGGTGGCCGGGACCGCGGGCCGGATCGCCGCGGGGGCCGCGCCCGCCGTGCCGCGCCGGCTCGCCCTGGCTTCGATCCTGGTCGAGGACGGCTTCACGCTCCTGCGCTACCGCCGGGACGCCGGGTGAGCGACGACACCGAGCTCCTCGCCCGGGCCGCGGGCGGCGACCACACCGCGTTCGGCGCGCTGGTGCGGGAACACACGCCCCGGATGTACCGGGTCGCGCTGCGGATCACCGGCAGCGCGGCCGAGGCCGAGGACGTCGTGCAGGAGGCGTGGCTGGCCGCGTGGCGGTCGCTGGCCGGGTTCCGGCAGGAGTCGGCGGTGTCGACGTGGCTCTACCGCGTCGTCACCAACAGCGCGCTCGCCGTGCTGCGCCGCCGCCGTCCGACGGTCTCGCTCGACGCCCCCGATCCGCAGTCCACTGTGGACAGCGCACTGCTGGCCGCGGCGGTGCCCGGCCCCGAAGGCCGCGTCGTGCGCGCCGAAGAGGTGGACGCGGTGCTGCGGGCGGTCGGCCGGCTGGAGGTGTCCCAGCGCGTCCCGCTCGTGCTGCGCGAACTGGAGGGGCTGAGCTACGAAGAGGTCGCCGACGTGCTCGACGTGAACGTCGGCGCCTTGCGTTCCCGGCTGCACCGGGCCAGGGTGGCGCTGCTCGCCGAGTTGAGGGAGCGGTGATGGCCGAGCGCGAGGATCCCGAGTCCGACCCCCGCTGGGACGCCGTGCGCGCCGCGGCCCGGCGCCGGGTGCCCACCCCGCCCGGCCTGGTCGAACGCGTGCTGCGGGCCGTCGCCCGCGGCCGCCGGACGGCGGTGGAGGTACCCGGCGAGTCCGGCCGGCTGCGCGTCGCCGGGGACGTCGTCGACCGGCTGGCCCGGACGATCGCCGCGGACCGGGCCGCGTTCGGCGTGCGGATCTCGGCCGTCGCCGTCGAGGACGACGTCGTGCAGGTGCTGGTTTCGGTCCGGTTCGGCATCATCGCCGACGCCGCCGCCGAAGCGCTCCGGCGGGAGATCACTGCCGGGCTGGCCCGGCAGCTGGGGGTCGCCCCGGTGGTGAACGTGCACGTCGTGGACGTCCACCCGGGGTGAGATTACCCCGATCGGGGGACCTTGCGTGAGGGTTTCGCGCCGCCGGGCATCGTATGGGCGAGAACCCGCCGAGAGGAGCCCGCAAGCATGCACCCGGAACGGACCGAAAGCCCCGGCACGGTGACGCCGCTCAACGAAGAGGGCACCGCCGGCCGCACCACGATCTCGTCGCTGGTCGTGCAGAAGATCGCCGGCCTGTCCGCCCGCGAAGTCGCCGGCGTGCACACGCTGGGCGGCGGCGGGGTGTCCCGCGCGATCGGCGCGCTGCGCGAGCGCATCCCCGGCTCCGGCACGGTCACCACCACCGGCGTGTCGGTGGAGGTCGGCGAGAAGCAGACCGCGATCGACCTCGACGTCGTCGTCGAGTACGGCGCGCGCATCACCGACGTCGCCCGCGCGGTGCGGCGCAACGTGATCACCGCGGTCGAGCAGATCACCGGCCTCGAGGTGATCGAGGTGAACATCGCGGTCAACGACATCTTCCTGCCGGGAGAAGAAGAACCCGAGTCCACGCGGGTGGAATGACCGGGGCGACGCGGGTTCGCCCCCGCTGCGGCGTCATGAATGACTCATTCATGACGTCCGACGCCAGGAATGAGTCATTCACTGCGTCCCCAGCCACCCCGTCCAAGGAGGACATGTGAACGCAACGCAGACCGGGCTCCTGGCCGGGCTGATCCTCGGCCTCGCCGCGACCCAGGGCTTCACCGCGTTCCTGGTGACCCTGGCCGTCGGGATCATCGGCCTCGTCGCCGGCCGGGTCCTCGACGGCGAACTCGACCTCGGCGAGCTGTTCGGCAAGGGCCGCGACAAGTGAGCCCCGCCCTGGACGTGCCGCGCGAGCTCGCCGAACCGGCCGAGCGCGGCACCCTCACCATCGGGCACGCCGTGGTCCGCAAGGTCGCCCAGCACGCGGCCGGCCAGGTGCCCGGCACCACCCGGAACGGCAAGACCGGGCCGAAGGCCAAGGTCGGCGGCCACGACAACGACGTCGACCTCGCGCTCGACCTGGCCCTGCGCTACCCCGCGGCGGTCCGCGCGGTCGTCGGCGACGTGCGCGAGAAGGTCACCGAAGAGGTCGAGCTGCTCACCGGCTACCGCGTGCGGACCCTGGCCGTGACGGTGTCCGCGCTGCTACCGGACGTCGCACCGAGGGTGCGGTAGCCGTGCGCCCGTTCGTCCGCATCCTCGCTACCCTGCTCGGCCTGGCCTTCGCCGCGGCCGGCGCCCTGCTGGCCCTCGAAGTCGGCTGGCACTGGTGGCGTCCGGGCTCGGCGCCGCTGCTGGTCCCGTGGCCGCGCTGGCAGGCCGGCCTGGCGTCGCTGGGCTGGGACGCCTACGCGGTGCGCGTCGGGGCCGGCGTGCTGGCCGCCGCGGGCCTGGTCCTGGTGGTGTGCGCGCTCGCCGCCGGCAACCGCGCCGTCCGGCTGACCGACCCGGCCGGGGACGTGAGCGTCTCGACGTCACCGCGGTCGCTGGCCCGGCTGGTCGGGTTGACCGTGCGCGCGCAGGACAACGTCGCGGGCGCGTCGGTCACCGCGAGCGCCCGCCGCATCCGCGTCCGCGCGAAGAGCACCCTCGAGACCGAAGGCGAGCTGCGGCCGCGCCTGCTCGCCACGGTGTCGGCGCTGCTGGACGAGCTCCCGCTGGTGCGGCGGCCGAAGGTGTCGGTCGTCGTCGACTCGCCGAAGGACCGCCGATGAGCAAGACGATCGCCGCGAAGGCCCTCTCCCGGTCGTACACCGGCGAACGCACGCTGACGTTCCTCGTCGGGCTGCTCGCCTTCCTGGGCGGGGCGCTGGCCCTGGTGGTCGGCCTCGGCGGGCTCGGCGAATTCCGCGGCCGCCGCCCGCTCCTGGACCCCATCGCCGTGACCTGGCTCGGCGAGCACGCGACCCCGGCGCGCGTCGCCGCGATCGTGCTCGGGGTGCTGCTGTTCGTCCTCGGGCTGCGGTGGGCACTGCGTTCGCTGCGCCCGGAACCACGGCCCGACCTCGACCTCGACCGCACCGAAGGCGCGGAACTGGTGGTCACCGCGGCCGCGATCGCCGGCGCGGTCCAGGCCGACGCGGAGCAGCTCGACGGCGTCGGCCGGGCCCGCGTCCGCGCGGTCGGCTCGCGCACTTCGCCGGCGTTGCGGATCACCCTGTGGCTGCGCGAAGGCACGGACCTCAAGCGGGTGTGGTCGGACCTCGACACGCGCGTGCTGACCCGCGCCCGCGAATCGCTCGGCCTGGCGTCTCTGCCCACGGCGGTCCGCCTGGAACTCGACACGGGCCCGGCCAAACGCGTGCGCTGAGCCGGGGTTTTGCGCAGAATGCGGGGCATGCCCCTACCGCTGAAGCCGCCGCTGAAGCCGATGCTCGCCAAGCCCGCCAAGGCCATCCCCGACTCCGGGGGCCTGCTGTTCGAACCGAAGTGGGACGGCTTCCGCTGCATCGTCTTCCGCGACGGCGACGAGCTGTACCTGCAGTCGCGCGCGGAAAAGCCGCTCAACCGGTACTTCCCGGAGGCCGTCGCGCGGCTGCTGGACACCCTGCCACCGCGGGTCGTGCTCGACGGTGAGCTCGTCGTCGCGCGGGCCGGGCGGCTGAACTTCGATGCCCTCACCGAACGCATCCACCCCGCCGAAAGCCGGATCACGCTGCTGGCCGCCGAACAGCCCGCCGAGTTCGTCGCCTTCGACGTCCTCGCCCTGGAGGACGACCTGCTGCTCGACGAACCGACGTCCGTCCGCCGCGAACGCCTCGTCGAGCTGGCCGGCGACCGGTTCCCGCTCACCCCGGCGACCACCGATCCCGGCACCGCACGCCACTGGTTCGAGCTGTTCGAGGGCGCCGGCCTCGACGGCGTCATCGGCAAGCCCCTCGACGAGCCCTACACCCCCGGCAAACGCGTCATGCTCAAGTACAAGCACGTGCGCACCGCCGACTGCGTCCTCGCCGGGCTGCGCTGGCACGTCGACGGCGCCCCGGGTGAGCTCGTCGGCTCCTTCCTGCTCGGCCTGCACGACGAAAAGGGCGTGCTCCACCACGTCGGCACCATCGGCTCGTTCCCCAAGGACCGCCGCCGCGAGCTCGCCGAGGAACTGGCCCCCCTGATCACCGACGGCGAGGACCACCCGTGGGGCGGCCGGGCCACCGGCGAAGCCCAGCGCATCCCGGGCGGCATCACCCGCTGGCGCGCCACCGAGCACGAATGGGTGCCGCTGCGGCCCGAGCGCGTCGTCGAGGCCGCCTACGAGAACACCGAAGGCGGCATGCCGTCGCGGTTCCGGCACAACGCGCGGTTCAAGCGCTGGCGGCCCGACCGCGAACCCGCGTCGTGCGACTACAGCCAGCTCGAGGAGCCGGCCCGCTACGACCTCGACGCCGTCTTCCGCGGCCAGGTGGTCCGGACCCGCTAACCCGCGTCCCACACCGGCCGTGCGAAGCTCGGCCTGCCCCTTGATCGACGTTCGACGTGAGGACACCGCCCGTGCGCCGCCGCCGTACCCGTCTCCTGGCCGCGCTGCTCGCCCTGACCGCCGCCGCGGGCTGCGCCGCGGGGCCGTCGGTGCGCCCGGCGCTGGTCGAGAACGACGGGAAGACGACCGGCGGCACGCCGGCCCGGGCGCCCGGGGTCCCCCTGCCGCCGCTGGGCGAACCGCAGTCGCCGGCGCTGAAGTGGGCCGACTGCGACGACGACACCCGCCAGCGCATCGGCACCCCCGGCGTCCCGGACGGCCTGCACTTCACCTGCGCCCGCGTCACCGCGCCGCTCGACGCCCCGGGCGAGCCGCGGCGCTCGCTGGTGCGGCTGCTGGCGCTGAAGGTCGGCAGCGGGCCGGTGCCGCTGGTCGTGGTCAACGACGTCGACGGCGACCCGGGCACCGTGTACGCCGCGCGGCTGGCCGCGACGCTGCCGCCCGCGTTCCTGGAAAAGTTCTCGCTGATCGGCCTGGACCGGCGCGGCACCGGGCTCTCCGGCGCCGCCCAGTGCGTCCCCGCCGACATCCGGCACGACCTCGTCGACGCCGACCCGGTGCAGGGCGGCCTCGGCGACGTGCTGGACGCGGCCCGCAAGGCCGGCCAGCAGTGCGCCATCGAGCTGGACGACACCCAGACCGCGCTGGACAGCTGGCGCGGCGCGGGCGACCTCGACGAGCTGCGCAAGCAACTCGGCATGGAGCGGCTCGACGCGCTCGGCCACGGCGACGGCTCGAAGGTGCTGGCCGAGTACGCGGTGCGCTTCCCCGGCCAGGTCGGGCGCATGGTCCTCGACGGCGTGCCGGACCCGGGCACCGACACGGCCGCGGTCCTCGACGCGGTCGCCGCCGGCGCGCAGTCCACATTGGACGCTTTCGCGACGGACTGCGCGTCGCGGCACTGCGCCCTCGGCGACCCGAAAGCGGCGCTGGCCGCGCTCACCGACCAGCTGCGGCGCGCCCCGGCGTCGATCGACGACGACGTCGCGTTCGGCCCGGGTGTCGCGATGTACGCCGTCTACACGGGACTTTCGCAGCGCTCGCGGTGGCCGGAGCTGGCCGACGCGATCACCGCGGCGCGCTCCGGGGACATCGGCCCCCTCTCGGCGTTCGCCGCGCCGGTGCTGCACGACTCGCGCGCCCAGCCGTCCCGGATCGACGCCACGATCGCCACCCGCTGCAACGACAGCCAGACCCGGCTCTCGGCCGATCAGCTCGACCAGGTCGTGGCCGGGATGCGCGGCAAGTACCCGCAGTTCGGCGCGGTCATCGCCCAGCAGCTGGCCTGGTGCGGCCCGTGGCCGGTGCGCACCGAGCCGCTGCCGGCGCCGGGCGCGCCCGGCGCCCCGCCGATCCTGGTCGCGGCCACCGCGACGGACCCGATCACGCCCCAGGTCGGCAGCACCCGCGCGGCCGACCAGATGCCGTCCGCGGTGACGATCACCTGGCAGGGCGCGGGCCACGGCGCCCTCGGCGTCTCCCCCTGCGTCACCGACGCGGCCCGCGCCTTCCTGGTCGACGGCAAGATCCCGGCCGACGGCACCCTCTGCCCCGCCTGACCGTGTGCCCGAAGGGGCATCTCACGTGCTCAGAAGGGACACACGCGTGATTGGAGGGGCATCGCGATGATGCCCCTCCAATCACGCGAGATGCCCCTCCAGTCACGCGAGATGCCCGCCCCATCACGCGAGATGCCCCTCCAGTCACGCGAGATGCCCCTCCAGTCACGCGGGATCCGGGTTAGCGGGCGGTGTTGAGGCGGGCGGCCTGGCGGGTGAGGTGGTCGACTTCGGGGAGACTGGCGGCCTTGGCCGCCGCCTCGGCGTAGAGCTTCGCCGCCGTCTCCAGGTCGCCGTCGCGCTCGTGGAGGTAGGCCGACACCGCGGTGTGGCGCGGGACCGTCTCCTCCACTTCCGCGAGCGCCGCCAGGCCGGCCCGCGGTCCGTCCGCCTCGCCGACGGCGACCGCGCGGTTGAGCCGCACGACCGGGCTGCCGGTCAGCCGGACGAGCTCGTCGTACCACTCGACGATCTGCACCCAGTCGGTCTCCGCGGCCTCCTGCGCGTCGGCGTGCAGGGCCGCGATGGCCGCCTGGGCCTGGAACTCGCCCAGCCGGTCGCGGGACAGGGCCCGCTGCAGGACGGCCACCCCTTCGGTGATCAGCGCGGTGTCCCACCGGGACCGGTCCTGCTCGGCCAGCGGGACCAGGCTGCCGCCGTCGGTCGTCCGGGAGGCGCGCCGGGCGTGGTGCAGCAGCATGAGCGCGAGCAGCCCCGCCACCTCCGGGTGGTCGATGGACGCCGCGAGCTGCCGGGTCAGCCGGATCGCTTCGGCGGCGAGGTCGACGTCCCCGGAGTACCCCTCGTTGAAGACCAGGTACAGGACGCGCAGCACGGTGGCGACGTCGCCGGGCTGGTCGAACCGCACCCCCGCCACGGTCCGCTTGGCGCGGCTGATGCGCTGCGCCATGGTCGCCTCGGGCACCAGGTACGCCTGCGCGATCTGCCGCGTCGTCAGCCCCCCGACGGCCCGCAGCGTGAGCGCGACCGCCGACGACGGCGTCAGCGACGGGTGCGCGCACAGGAAGTACAGCTGGAGCGTGTCGTCCACGGCCGCCGCGGGCCCGGGCGCCACCTCGGTGTCGACGACGTCCTCGCGCTTGCGGCGGGCGGCGTCCGCCCGGGTCGCGTCGAGGAACTTGCGCCACGCCACGGTGACCAGCCAGCCCTTCGGATCCCGCGGCGCCTCGGCCGGCCAGACGCGCAGCGCCTCGACGAGCGCCTCCTGGACGGCGTCCTCGGCCGCCGCGAACTCGGCTCCGCGGCGGACGAGGACGCCCAGGACACCCGGGGTGAGGCTCCGGAGCAGGGCTTCGTCCACGGCTCAGCCGATCCGCTCGGCCAGCTCGACGATGATCCCCTCGGGCCCGCGGACGTAGCAGAGCTTGAAGCTGTCCTCGTACCGCACCACCTCGCCGACGAGCTCGGCGCCGTGCGGCCGCAGCCGCTCCAGGACCCCCTCGATGTCCGCCACCTCGAACAGGACGTGCCGCAGGCCGGGCGCGTTCGCCGGCGCCTCCGGGTCCCCCGCGGGGCTCGACGGCGTCCGGTACCGGATCAGCTCCAGCTTCCCGTGGCCGTCCGGCGTCCGCATCATCACCAGGTCCGACCGGACGCCGGGCAGCCCGACGATCCGGTCGACCGCCCGGCCCCCGACCTCCCCTTCCCCCTCCACCTCGAGCCCGAGCTCGGCGAAGTACGCCTTCGCCGCCTCGAGGTCCCCGACAACGATGCCGACGTGCTCCAGCCGTGGCAGAACCATCGTGCTCCCCGTCATTCCGTGATGGTCGGCGGCGCGGCCAGGAACGGGCGCAGCTCGAGCCACTCGTGGATCGGTTCCCCCTTCGGGCCGGGCGCGGCCGACAGCTCCGCGGCCAGTTCGAGGGCGCGTTCGTAGCTGTCGACGTCGATCACCGTCCAGCCGGCGATGAGGTCCTTGGTCTCGGGGAACGGCCCGTCGGTGACCGGCGGCCGTCCTTCGCCGTCGTAGCGGACGAACGTCCCTTCCGGGGCGAGCGCCTGGTGCTCGACGAACTCGCCGGTGGCCACGAGCTTGTCCCCGAAGTCCTGCATGTACTGGATGTGCGCCGCGATCTCTTCCGGCGTCCACTGGTCGATGGAGGTGTCGCAGTTCGCCGGGGCCGGCGCGCCGCGGTAGTGCTTCAGCAGCAGGTACTTGGCCATCGTGGTGCTCCCTCGGTGTGTGGCGACCCATTCTGGCCGCTTCCACCCCGGGGACGGAGCCGGTTCCGGCGTTTCGACATCGCCGGAGAAGATTTTTGTGGCCGCCCACCATAGGCGGCCACAACGGGCCCTACTGGCGGTAGGACTCCACCTCGGACACCGGGCGGGCCGCGGCGTCGTCCGGGTTCTCGTGGAACTCCGTCTTCGCGCGCCGCTGCCGCAGCAGGTCCCAGCACTGGTCGAGCTGCTGCTCGACCGCGGTGAGGCGGTCCTTGTCGCCGCCGCTCAGCCCCACGCCGACCGAGCGCGACCGGAGCTCGTGCTCCTCCGCGATCAGCTCGTCGATCCGGCCCAGGATCTCACCGTCGGCCATCTGTTCCTCCTCTTCGCGGGTACTCGCGATCAGACGCTACCCCGGCCCCGGGAATTCCCGCCGCGCCCGGATCGTTGACCAGGGCATGAGCACCGTTGAGCTGACTGCCGAGAACTTCGACCAGACGGTTACCGACAACGAGTTCGTCCTGATCGACTTCTGGGCGAGCTGGTGCGGGCCGTGCCGCCAGTTCGCGCCGGTCTACGAAAAGGCCTCCGAGAAGCACGAGGACATCGTCTTCGCGAGCGTCGACACCGAAGCGCAGCAGCAGCTCGCGGCCGCTTTCGACGTCCGCTCGATCCCGACGCTGGCCATCATCCGGGACAAGACGCTGATCTACGCCCAGCCCGGCGCGCTCCCCGAGCCCGCCCTCGAAGATCTCATCAAGCAGGCTCGCGAGGTCGACATGGACGAGGTCAAGCGCAAGGCCGCCGAAGCCGAGGCCGAACAGGCCTGACCACCACCACATGACGAAGGCCGCCCCGCGGGGCGGCCTTCGTCATGTCTCAGGACCGGGTGGCGAGCCCGCGCAGGAAGAACGCCAGGTTCGCCGGGCGCTCGGCCAGCCGCCGCATGAAGTAGCCGTACCATTCGTCGCCGTAAGGCACGTAGACGCGCATGCGCGTCCCCGAAGCCGCGATGCGCGCCTGCTCCTCCGGCCGGACGCCGTAGAGCATCTGGAACTCGTGGTCGTCGTCCGTGCGGCCGTGCTCCTCGGCCAGCGCGGCGGCGATCTCGATCATCCGCGGGTCGTGCGAAGCGACCATCGGGTAGCCCTCGCCCGCCATCAGGACACGCAGGCAGCGGACGTAGGACTTGTCCACTTCGGACTTCTCCGGGAACGCCACCGACTCCGGCTCGGCGTACGCGCCCTTGCACAGCCGCACGCGCGACCCGGGCCCCGCCAGCTCCCGGCAGTCCTGCTCGGTGCGGCGCAGGTAGGCCTGCAGGACCGCGCCCACCCACGGGTACTCGCCGCGCAGCTCGCGCAGGATGCCGAGCGTCGAGTCCGTGGTGGTGTGGTCCTCCATGTCGAGCGTCACGGTGGCCCCGACCGCCTCGGCCGCCGCGCAGATCTTCCGCGCGTTCTCCAAGGCGACGTCCTCGCCGTCCGACGGCAGGAACTGCCCGACCGCCGACAGCTTCACCGAGACGTCCGCACCCTCGGCCAGGCCTTTCGCGGCCAGCGCGGTCAGCACGGCTTCGTAGGCCGCCACGGTCGCCGCCGCCTGCGCGGCGTCGGTGGTGTCCTCGCCCAGGTGGTCGAGGGTGATCCGGCGGCCGCCGGTGGCCAGTTCCCCGGCCACGCGGACGGCGTCGGCGGTCTCGGACCCGGCCACGAACCGGCGCACCACGGACCGCGTGGCGGGCACGGCCTCCACGAGCCGCCGGATGCCCTTCGACCGGGCGGCGGCGAGCAACGGGGCACGCAGCATGACGGTCTCCCTCTCAGCCCTGGTGCGGGTAGCGCACGCTGGTCGGCGGCACGAAGGTCTCCTTGATCGAGCGGGGGCTCGTCCAGCGGAGCAGGTTGAAGATCGAGCCGGCCTTGTCGTTGGTGCCCGAGGCCCGCGCTCCGCCGAACGGCTGCTGGCCGACGACGGCGCCGGTCGGCTTGTCGTTGACGTAGAAGTTGCCCGCGGAGAACTTCAGCGCCTCGGACGCCTTCGCGACGGCAGTGCGGTCGGTGGCGATCACCGCGCCGGTCAGCGCGTACGCGGCGGAGGAGTCGATCAGCTTCAGGACGTCGTCGAAGCCGCCGTCCTCGTAGACGTGCACCGAGAGGATCGGGCCGAAGTACTCGGTCGAGAAGATCTCGTGCTTCGGGTTGTCCGAGACGAGGATCGTCGGCTGCACGAAGTACCCGACGCTGTCGTCGGCGGTGCCACCGGTGAGGACCTCGACCGAAGCATCGTTGCGCACGCGGTCGAAGAGGTCCGAGTGCTTGGTGAACGCGCGCCGGTCGATGACCGCGCCGCCGAAGTGCGCCAGGTCGGTGACGTCGCCGTAGGACAGCGCCTCCGTCTCGGCGACCAGGCCGTCCTTCAATTCGTTCCAGACGCTGCGCGGGATGTACGCGCGCGAGGCGGCGGAGCACTTCTGGCCCTGGTACTCGAAAGCGCCACGGACCAGCGCGGTGCGCAGGACGTCGACGTCGGCGGACGGGTGCGCGAGCACGAAGTCCTTGCCGCCGGTCTCGCCGACCAGCCGCGGGTAGCCGCGGTAGCCCGCGATGTTCGCGCCGACCGTGCCCCACAGGTGCTGGAAGGTCGCGGTCGAGCCGGTGAAGTGGATGCCGGCCAGGTCGCGGTGGGTCAGCGCGACCTCGGAGACGGCCTTGCCGTCGCCCGGCAGCAGGTTGATCACGCCCGGCGGCAGGCCCGCTTCTTCGAGCAGCCGCATGGTGAGGTGCGCGGCGAACGACTGCGTCGGCGACGGCTTCCACAGCACGGTGTTGCCCATCAGGGCGGGCGCGGTGGGCAGGTTGCCGGCGATCGCGGTGAAGTTGAACGGCGTGATCGCGTAGACGAAGCCCTCCAGGGGCCGGTGCTCCATCCGGTTCCACACGCCCGGCGAGCTGATCGGCTGCTCGGCGAGGATGCGGCGGCCGAATTCGACGTTGAAGCGCCAGAAGTCGGCGAGCTCGCAGGCGGCGTCGATCTCGGCCTGGGTCGCGGTCTTCGACTGGCCGAGCATGGTGGCGGCGTTCAGCGTGGCACGCCACTTGCCGGTGAGCAGGTCGGCGGCGCGCAGCAGGATCGCGGCACGGTCGTCGTAGGACAGCGCGCGCCATTCCGGGGCGGCCTTCGCGGCGGCCGCGATGGCGTCGGTGGTGTCCTGCTGCGTCGCGCTGTGGATGGTGCCCAGCACGTGCTTGTGGTTGTGCGGCTGGACGACGTCGATCTTCTCGCCGCCGCCGGGGCGCTGCTCGCCGCCGACGGTGACCGTCAGGTCGACCGGTTCCGCCTGGCCCAGCCGCTTCAGCGCACCCTCGAGCTCGGCGCGCTCCGCGCTGCCCGGCGCGTAGGTCAGCACCGGCTCGTTCGTCGGGGCGGGGGTCCGGGTCACGGCGTCCACGGCGGCTCCTCTGCTTTGTGTCCGAGTGCCCCGAACGGTAACTCCGGACACGTGCCCGCGGCTTGTTCGATCGGCTAAAATCGCTCGTGTGATCTTGGCTGATCGGATAACCCGCCGGTGACGCCGCTGCGGCACGTGCTCGCCACCCTCGGGGAGCCGTTGGTCGAGGTCGTCGTGGCACCGCACGGGCTGGGAGTCCCGGTCACCGACGTCGTGATCCTCGACCCCGAAGACCCCCTGGAAGCGTCTCCGGGGGACCTGGTGCTGGTGATCGGCGCCCGCGGCCGGGCCGCGGCTCCGGCCATCCGCGCGGCCGGGCGCGGCGGCGCGGCCGCGGTGGCGGTCAAGGGCGCGACCGGGGCCGACGTCGCCGCGGACGCGGGCGTCGCGCTGCTCACGGTCGGCGCGGAGGCGCGCTGGGAGCAGGTGGAATCGCTGGCCCGTGGAGTCGTCGAGGCGGCGCGCGCGGGCGGGGAGGCGGCCGGCGGCGAGGTGCTCGGCGACCTGTTCGCCCTGGCCCAGACCATCGCGACGCTCACCGGCGGGCTGGTCAGCATCGAGGACACGGCGAACCGGGTCCTCGCGTATTCGCGGGCGGGCGACGAGGTCGACGAGCTGCGGCGGCTGTCGATCCTGGGCCGCGAAGGCCCGGAGCGCTACCTCGCGATGCTCCGCGAATGGGGCGTCTACCAGCGGCTTCGCGCCGGGGAAGGGATCGTCCGGATCGACGAGCGGCCCGAGCTGGGCATCCGCCGCCGCATCGCCGCGGGCATCCACGCGGGCCGGCAGCCGCTCGGCACGATCTGGGTCCAGGAGGGTGCCCAGCCGCTCACCGAACGGGCCGAGACGGCGTTGCTCGGGGCGAGCCGCACCCTGGCGCCCCAGCTGATCCGGGCCCGCACGCTGCCGAGCCCGGAACTGCGGCTGCGCGAAGACCTGCTGGCGAGCCTGCTGGAAGGGCGGCTGGACGCGGAGTCCGTCGCGGACGACATCGGCGCGGATCCAGCCCGGCCGGCGCAGGTCCTGGCGTTCTCGTTGGAGCGCTCGGACAACCGGCAGCTGCGGCGCGCGGAACTGGTGCACCTGATCGCCGTCCACACGGCGGCCTACCGGCGCAGCGCGCTGGTGAGCGTGATCGGCGGCCGCGTCTACGCGCTGCTGCCGGACCTGCCCGAGCACTCCGACGCGGCGGTGCTGGCGCTGGCCCGCGAAATCGCCGCCACCGCCCGCCGGCACCTGGACGTCCCGGTCCGGGCGGCCCTCGGCGGCGTCGTACCCCGCCTGTCGGAGGCGGCGGCGTCCCGCGGCGACGCCGACCGCGTCCTGGCGGCGATGACGCGCGGGCGCTGGGCCGCGGACGTCGCCTCGCTGGCCGACGTCCGCGCCGAGGTGCTGCTGTCGGAGGTGCTGGCCTTCCTGGACGCGCAGCCGCGGATCCGCGACCCGCGGCTGACCACGCTGGTCGAGCACGACACCGAGCACGGCGGCATTCTCGTGCCGGCGGTCCTGGCCTGGTTGAACGCGTTCGGCGACGTCCGCGCGGCGGCCCGGCTGCTGAACATCCACCCGAACACGGTCCGCTACCGGGTCCGCCGCGCGGCCGAGGTGTCCGGCGTCGACTTCGACGACCCCGCGCAGCGCCTGCTTACTCAGCTGCAGCTGAGGCTGTGACCCTGCTAGCTTCGCGCCCGTGGATCTCTTTTCGCGCACGTGGGCGGCGTTGCGTCTGGCGGTCGCTTCCCTTCCTGAGCCGGAGTTCGCGAAGCCGTCGGGCTGCCGGGGCTGGCTGGTCCGGGACCTGGTCTGCCACCTGGTGATCGACGCGCAGGACGTGCTGATCACGCTGGCCACCCCGGCCTCCTCGGCGCTGACGCACGACGCGATCACCTACTGGGCGGTCTCCGATGCGCTTCCGTCCGGCGAAGACCCGCTGTCGGCGCTGATCGTCCGCCTGGCGGCGGCGTACGAGGACCCGGCGCTGCTGAAGTTCCACCTGGACGACGTGGGATCGGCGGCGGGCCGCGCGGCGGACCTCGCGGACCCGGGCACGCGCGTGTCGACGCAGGACATGGTCCTGACCGCGGGCGACTACCTGTCGGCGTACGTGCTGGAGTGGACGTTGCACCACCTCGACCTGGTGGCGAACGTGCCCTCGGCGGCCGGGCCGCCCGCCGAGGGCCTGGCGCGGGCGCGGGTGATGCTGGAGAAGATCGCGGGAGCGGAGTTCCCGCCGTCGTTCTCGGACGAGGACGTCCTGCTGGTGGGGACGGGTCGCCGTGAGCCCTCGGACGCCGAGCGCGAGGCGCTGGGCGGCCTGGCCGCGCGGCTGCCGCTGGTACTCGGGTGATCGTCTGGCTGAACGGCACGTTCGGCGCGGGTGCACGAACACGCCGGGACGCTGGTCATCCCGCAGACCGTCCTGGTCGAGGCGTACGCGCGGGAAATCTTCGACGGCCTGGCCGGCCGCGACGTCCCGGTCGCCCACTTCGTGCGGCACGCCGAGCCGGCCGAGGTGGCGCGCGGCATCGCCGACCGCGCCCGGGACCGGGCGGCGCCGGACTCCCGGCCGGCCACGCGTTCACCAGGCTGAACCGGCCGCGGGCCACCCGGAAACCGGACCACCGGAATACGGCACCGTAATTCTCCGACCCGATATCCGCGAATCAGGAAACCGTCTTACGCGAGCGCGCGCAGTTCGGCCAGCCGGGCCAACGCGGCGAAAGAATCGAGCCGCGCGGATTGGTCGTAGGCGGCCGTCGTGGCGAGGATTTCGTCGGCGCCGGTGACCGCCACCAGCCGCCCCAGCCGGTCCGCCACTTCGGCCGGTGTGCCCGAAGCCTGACCGTCCAAAGTCTCCTCGAGCCGCCGGCGCTCGCGGTCGGTCATCGGCGCCGCGAGGATCTCACCCGGCGGGTCCAGGGGCGGAAAGACGCCGTGGGAGCGCGAATAGACCGTCGCCCAGGCCTCCGAGACGAGCAGGCGCCGCGCGTCGGCCGCCGAGTCCGCCACCGCGATCGCCGTCGACACCACCACGTACGGCTCCAGCGCCCACTCGGACGGCTGAAACCCGTCCCGGTACCGCGTCACGGCTTCGGCCAGGGCACGGTCGCCGCGCACCGGGGCGATCACCAGCGGCAGCCCGAGTTCCGCGGCGAGGTCCGCGCTGGACCCGGTGGCGAGCAGGAACGGCGGCACGCGCAGCCCCTCGGCCGGGTAGGCGTGGACGCCGGGGTAAGCGTGGTCCCCGGTGAAGAACCCGAGCAGCTCGCGAAGCTGGGCGCCAAAGTCGCCGGCATCCTCTTTGCCGTGCCCCAGCGCCGATCGGACGCCGCCGGTGAAGCCGACGGACCGGCCGAGGCCCATGTCGATCCGGCCCGGGTGAAGCGCTTCCAGGACGCCGAACTGCTCCGCCACGACCAGCGGCCGGTGGTTCGGCAGCATCACGCCACCGGTGCCGACGCGGATGCGCGAGGTCGCCCCGGCGACGGCGGCGGCCAGCACGGTCGGCGCGGACCCGGCGACGCCCGGCACGCCGTGGTGCTCGGACACCCAGAACCGGTGGTAGCCCAGCCGTTCGACGCCGGCGGCGAAGGCGACGGTGTCCCGCAGCGCCTGCGCGGGCCCGCGGTCCCGCCGCACGGGCGAACGGTCGAGCACGGAGAACAACGTCACGCGGGGTGCAACGCCGGACGTCCGGCGGGATTCCCGTCAGGGCCGCCAGCGTTCGCTGTACTCCGGGTGGTCGGCGTAGGGCAGGGCCAGCAGGCGCAGCGTGAGGCACCAGTTGGAGCCGGCCTCGTCGGCGGGCACGTGGCAGGTCTCACACCAGTATTCGCTGCCGTAGAGCGGAAAACCGGGGACCTTCTCCGACACCGTCGTGCGATGGGCGAGCAGGATCCGCCGGGTCGCCTCGATCTCGTTGATCATCTGGTTGACCACGTCGAGCTCCAGGTCGGTGAGCCCGCGGATCTTCTGCTCCACGGCGACCTTCGTCTCACCGCGGTTCATCACCTCGCCGGCCTTCGCCTTGTTGACGGCCTGCATGATCAACGCCTGCCGCGCGCCCACGCGCGCCGCGAGGAAAGCGATCAGGTCGTCCACGAACGGCCTCCTTCCTCGGACCCGCCCCCCGAGGGTCCCGGGGAGTCGCCGATCCGGGACCGCACGTTACGCCGTCGGAGACCAAGATCGTGACACGGAGATCGGCCGTGCAACATTTGTGACCCGAAAGGCGACAGCGGGCGCTTGCGCGATCACTCGCCGCATCACCTGCTGGGACATTCGGCGCAGCGTGCCAAGCATTTCCGTCGATGCTGTGGTTCCGGTTACACAGGCACTGCCCGAGCCGGGAAGGGTCAGTCGTTGCGGGCTTTGCTCGGCTGGACCCGCTTCGGCTCCCCCGGCATCTTCGGGTAGTCCGGCGGATACGGCATTTCCCCCAGCCCGTGGTCCCGCTCATCCCGCTCGTACCACTCCAGCGCCGTCTCCAGGCCGAACGGCGCGTCGTCCATCGGTGCGTGCAGGTCTCCGTGCTTCTCCAGGAACGCCGGGATCGTCAGGACGTCGAAGTCGTCCGCGTCCACCTCGCCCAGCAGGTCCCAGGTCAGCGGCGTCGACACCGTGGCGCGCGGGGTGCCGCGGACCGACCAGGCCGAGGCCACCGTCCGGTCGCGGGCCGCCTGGTTGTAGTCGAGGAACACCCGGCCCGCTCGCTCCTCCTTCCACCAGTTGATCGTCGCCTTCTCCGGGATCCGGCGGGCGACCTCGCGGCCCAGCGCGATCACCGCGTGCCGGACCGCCACGAAATCCCACTCCGGGCGGATGCGGACCAGCACGTGCACCCCGCGGCCGCCCGAGGTCTTCGGCCAGCCCGTCAGGCCCGCGTCCGCCAGGACCTCGCGGACCACCATGGCCACCTCGACCGCGTCCGCGAAGCCCGCCCGGTCCGGCGGGTCGACGTCGATCCGGAGCTCGTCGGGGTGGTCGGTGTCCGGGCGGCGGACCGGCCACGGGTGGAAGTCGAACGTGCCCAGGTTGGCCGCCCACGCGAACACCGCGGGCTCGGTCGGGCACACCTCGGCCGCCTTGCGGCCGGACGGGAACGTGATCTCGGCGGTCGAAACCCACTCGGGCGCGCCCTTCGGCACGCGCTTGGCGTAGAACCAGTCGCCCTCGACGCCGTCGACGTAGCGCTTCAGCGTCGTCGGGCGTTCGCCGATCGCGCGCAGCAGCGGCGCGCCGACCGTGATGTAGTGCTCCACGACCTGCCGCTTCGTGATGCCGCGCTGGGGGAAGTACACCTTGTCCGGGCTCGTGACGCGAACCGTGCGCCCGTCCACCTCGTACTCGACCGGGTCACCGTTCTTGGGCATGCGGCCACGCTAGCGGCACCCACATGCAGTGAATGACTCATTCACTGCATGCGACGCCAGGAATGAGTCATTCACTGCGTCCGGGCCGCCCGCCGCACCCCGGCCGGTAGGCTCGAACGGGTGTCCGGCCGCACCAAGCTGATCGTCGCGCTCGCCGTGCTAGCCGTCTTCGCGGCGGCCGCGGTGCTGCTGCCCATCCCCGGTCCGGCCGAGCTGCGGGCCTGGGCCGCCACCACCGGCCCCGCCACCCCGCTCGTGCTGCTCGTCGCGTATTCGCTGCTCACCGTGGCGCCCGTCCCGCGGACGGTGTTCAACCTCGCCGCCGGCCTGCTCGTCGGCACCGCGGCCGGGATCGCGATCGGCCTGGTCGCCACGACCATCGCGGCCGGGCTCTCCTTCGGCCTGGCCCGCTCGCTCGGCCGCGACCTGGTCACCCGGCACCTGCACCGGTCCGCGGTGCGGACGGTGAACGACCGCCTTTCCGGCGGCGGCGTCCTCGCCATCACGTCGCTCCGGCTGATCCCGGTGGTGCCGTTCGCGCCCTTCAGCTACCTCTGCGGGGTGTCCTCGGTGCGGCTCGCCCCGTACCTGGCCGGTACGCTGCTCGGGAGCGTGCCCGGCACGGTCGCCGTGGTCGTCCTCGGCGACGCCCTGACCGGCGACACGCCGCCCGCGCTGCTCGCCTGTTACGGCTTGTTCGCGCTGGCCGGAGCGATCGGGCTGGTCAAGGTGTTCAAGAAGCGGGCACCGGCCGAACCACAGCTTGCCGGACCGGCTGGCTGACGCGAACTCCCGCGCTGCCGACCGCTACACTCGATCGGGTGCGCGAAGCGGTAACGCGCTGAGCAGGGCCACCACCACCGGGAATTTCGTCAGGAGCAGTCGCCATCGACACCGGTCAGCTGATCGCGGGGCACTACCGCCTCGTCGAACACATTGGTAGCGGTGCCATGGGTGTCGTGTGGCGCGCGACCGACGTGCGCCTCGAGCGCGACGTCGCGATCAAGCAGATCCTCCCCCAGCCGGGCGTCTCCGAGACCGAGCGCGACAACATGCGCCAGCGCGCGATGCGCGAGGCGAAGAACGCGGCCCGGTTCCAGCACCCGAACGCCATCGTCGTGTTCGACATCGCCGAGCACAACGGCGACCCGTGCCTGGTGATGGAGTACCTGAACGGGCCCAGCCTCTCCACGATCCTCGCCGAGGAGGGCACCCTCCCGCTCGGGCGGGTCGCCCGGATCGGCGAGCAGGTCGCGTCCGCGCTGGTGGCGGCCCACCGGGCCGGGATCGTGCACCGTGACGTCAAGCCGGGCAACATCCTCATCGACGAGACCGGCGCCGCGAAGATCACCGACTTCGGCATCTCCCGCGCGGCCGGCGACATGACGCTGACGGCGACCGGCCTGATCGGCGGCACGCCCGCGTACCTGGCACCCGAGCTGGCCCGCGGCGCCGACCCGGTGCCCAGCTCCGACGTCTTCGCCCTCGGCGCGACCCTCTACCAGGCGATCGAGGGCACCACGCCGTACGGCAACACGACCAACCAGCTCGCGCTGCTCTACGCGGCGGCGAACGGCCAGATCAACCCGCCGGTGCAGGCGGGCGGGGCCACCGCGCTGCTGATGAGCCTGCTGCGCAGCGAGCCGGGCGAGCGGCCGAGCATGGCCGAGGCCCGCGAGCGGCTGGCCGCGCTGGCCCGCACCGAGCCCGGTGGCATGACGGCGTCCCCGCCGCTGCTCTCCGGCGGCTCGGGGCGCAAGCCCGCCGCACCCGCGTCCGCGGACGACGAGCGGCCGCCGTGGCAGCGGACGGCCAACAAGGCACCTTCGTCCCCGCCGGTCGGCACGCCCGTGCCCGCGAACAAGGCACCGTCGAACCCGCCGCGCCCGACCGCGGCGTTCATGCCGATGCGGTCCCCGGCCGCCCCGCCGAACACCCCGCCCAGACCGATGCCCGCGGCCGCGCCGTCGGCCAGGGCGCCCCAGTACTCGTCGGGCACCGCGAAGCCGGACAACAAGCGCAAGTACGCGGTGTTCGCCGGCGCCGGCGCGGCCGTCGTCGTGGTCGCGGTGATCGTGTTCCTGGTCCTGAACTCCGGCAACGGCGGTTCGGGCGGCAACCAGACCGCCCAGTCGCCGGGCAACCAGCCGACGACGGGCCACAGCAGCACGTCCAAGAGCGCCAGCCCCAGCAACTCGGCGGTGCCCGCCGACCTGGGCAAGACCCCCTCCGAAGGCAAGATCACCGACTACGGCGCCGCCGGTCGGCTGCTCACCGAGAGCTTCTACCCGAACCCCGCCGGTGGCTGGAACCTGCTCACCCCCGCTGCCCAGGCGGTCTACGGCTCACAGGAGGCCTACCAGGCCTACTGGGCCGAGCAGGCGACCAACATCAAGGGCTACCGCAAGGCCCAGGCGGACGGGCCGGCCGGGTCCGACGGTTCGCTGAACCTCTCGATGGAACTCAACGGCGTCCGCCGGCTGTACCACATCGTCCTGGTCGGTGGGCAGCTGCTGATCGACAGCAACACCAAGTTCGACGCGAACCCCAACACCGGTCTCTGAGACGTAACGCGCGTCCGGTGGGCTGAGCGGCGCGGATGGCCTACCGTGGTGGCATGGCCGACGACGGAGCTTCGCTGCCGGGCCCGAATCCTCGCTTCCACGAGGACCTGGTCGGCCTGGACCCGTACGACCCGGAGGCGCGCGCGTTCGCCGAGCACCTCGACCGCATCGAACGCTGCGGCCCGAACTACACCATCGAGGCCGCGCTCGACGGCGTCGCCGACTTCGCCGACTCCAGCAACCGCCTCGGCGGGCTGCGCTACTGGGTGTCGGCCCTCATCGTGATCCTGATCGTGCTCGGCGTGATCGTGGCCGCATGGGACATCGTGGTGCACGCCCTCGCCTGGCTCGCGGCGTAACGTGGATCGGGTGAAAGGTATGAAACCCGTTGTCGGCGCGACCCCTCGCGTCGTGAAGTCCGAGCAGGAATGGCGGGCGCAGCTCAGCCCCGACGAGTTCGCCGTGCTCCGCCAGGCGGGGACCGAACGGCCGTTCACCGGTGAGTACACCGACACCAAGGCCACCGGCGTCTACGAGTGCCGCGCGTGCGGTGCCGAGCTGTTCCGCAGCGACACGAAGTTCGAGAGCCACTGCGGCTGGCCGTCGTTCTACGACCCGGCCGACTCCGACGCCGTGCTGCTGCGCGAGGACCGCGCCATGGGCATGAAGCGGATCGAGGTGCTCTGCGGCTCCTGCCACAGCCACCTCGGGCACGTCTTCGAGGGCGAGGGCTACCCGACCCCGACCGACCAGCGCTACTGCATCAACTCGATCTCGCTGAAACTGGTCACCGAGCCCTGAGAACCGCCGTCCTAAATCCTCCTTAAGCGAGCAACCCGCCGCCCTTCCTCGGACGTAGTCTCCGCACACGGACGAGGGAGGGCGGACTCATGACCGACACCTGGGGTATTCCCGGACCGGTGTTCGCGGGGCTCTACCTGGGGGCGCTGTTCCTGGTGGCGCTGGTCGCGGTGGTGCGCGCCGCGCTGCTGTTGCGGGGGCGCACCGGCGGGGCACCGGACAAGGCCGAAGAACTGGCGCTGCTGACCGGCGGGCGGGAGCGCGTCGGCGAATGGGTCGTCGCCGGGCTGCTCGAGCGGCAGCTGATCCGGCTCGACGGCACCGGACGCGTGCACCGCGTCCGGGGTTCGGCCGCCGACGACCTGGGCCGGGCCGCCCTCGGGCGGATCGGCAAGACCGGCAGCTCCGTCGACCGGGTGCGCGCCGAGGTGGCGCGCCACCCGTCCGTGGCGGACCTGGAGACCGGGCTGATCGCCCGCGGCCTGCTCACCGACGTCCGGAAACTGCGCCGGACCCGGCTGTTCATCGCCGTGGCGAGCTGGGCGCTGTTCGTCCTCGGCGTCGTCCGGCTGATCGCGGGCTCCTCGACCGGGCACCCCGTCGGCTTCCTGCTGGCCCTGCTCGCCCTCAACATCGTCGCGGCCGTGGTGGCCACGGTCCGCGCCGCGAACAAGCCCCAGGTCAAGGCCACCTTCGCCGGCCGGGCGGCCGCGGAAGAGGCGCGCCGCGCGCGGACGCTCGTCACGGGTCCGGCCGGGGCCGTCGCGGCCGACGGCTTCGGCAGCCACCCGGAGAAGGACGTCCGGCTGGCCGTCAGCCGCGCCACCCAGCAGTCCACGGCACGCGCCGCCCGCCGTCCGCGCGCCCGCTGGGCGAGCGGGGGCGGCGGCGCGGCCGTCGGCTACTACGGCGGCAGCTCCTGCGGCGGTGGCGGCAGCTCGTGCGGCGGCGGGGGCGGCGGCTGCGGTGGCGGCGGCGGAGGCGGGGGCTGTGGTGGTTGAAACGCCGACGCGAGCGCGTGCGTCTCACAGCTACGGTAACCGCGACACACTGAGGGGAGACGGGCGATGACCGACCCGTGGGGCATCTCCGGACCGGATTTCGTGGTCCTCTACATCGCGTTGCTCGGCGCGGTCCTGCTGATCCGGGTCGTCGTGTCCGGGATCGTGAGCAGCCGGGCGATGCGGGCGGACGCCGTCGCGCCCGGGCCGCCGCCGAGCGTCTACCAGCTGGCCTTCCTCGCCGGCGGCCCCGACCGGGCCGTCGACGCGGCGATCGCGGCCCTGGTCGAGCGCGGGCAGCTGCGCGTCAACAGCTACAAGCAGGTCAGCAAAACCGGCACGCGGCCGGTGGAACCGCTGGAGCGGGCCGTCTTCGACGTCGCGAAACTGAAGACGACCGCGATCATCCGGGCGAAGGTCCGCGTTTCCGCGGCGATGCGGGCCTTGGAGGAGGGCCTCGACCAGCGCGGGCTGCTGGCGTCGGCGGCCGCCAAGCGGCAGGCGCGGACGTTCGGGCTGCTCCTCCAGCTGGCGGTGCTGGCGTTCGGCGTGGCGCGGCTGGTCAACGGTATTTCCCTCGGCCGCCCGGTCGGGATCCTGGTGGTCCTGGTCCTCGTCGCGGCGGTGCTGGCGATCGTGGCGGCGGTCCGCCGGTCGAAGCCCGGCGCCCGGCAGCCGTCCGCCGCGGGGCACCGCCTGCTCGGCCAGGCCCGCGCCGCGGCGAGCGGACCGGTCCCGGCCGGCATGCTGGCCGGCGGCGTCCTGCTCGGCGGGGCGGCGGCCGCGGTCGCGCTGGGCGGCTGGGCGATGTACCCGGACGAGGAGCTGAGCGCGGCGCTGACCCCGCCGATGACGTCGTCCGGGGGCGGCGGCTCGTCCGGCGGGTCGTCCTGCAGCAGCGGGTCGTCGTGCTCGAGCTCGTCGTGCAGCAGCGGGTCTTCGTGCGGTTCGTCGTGCGGCGGAGGGGGCTGCGGTGGGTGAGCTGGGCATCGGAATCGGCTGGCGGCACGAGCTCGACCTGTCCATCGCGCGGCTGCCGGGCGTGGACTGGGTCGAGGTCGTCGCCGAGAACCTGCACGCCGACCACCTGCCGGAGACGCTCGTGGCGCTGCGCAAACGGGGCCTGCCGGTGCTGCCGCACGCCGTCTCGCTGTCCCTCGGCGGGGCCGAGCCCCTGGACACCGGGCGCGTCCAGCACCTCGCGGAGGTCGCGCGGGCGCTGGACGCGCCGCTGGTCAGCGACCACGTGTGCTTCGTGCGCGCGGGTGGGCTCGATTCGGGCCACCTGATGCCGCTCCCCCGCACGCGCGAGGCCCTGGACGTGCTGGTGGCGAACGTCCGGCTGGCCCAGTCCATCGTGGACGTGCCGCTGGCGCTGGAGAACATCGCCGCGGTGCTCGACTGGCCGGACGCCGAGCTGACCGAGGAGCAGTTCCTCACCGAGCTGACCGACCGGACGGGCTGCCGGCTGATCATCGACGTGGCGAACCTGTACGCCAACGCCCGCAACATCGGCACGGACCCGGTGGCGTTCCTCGACGGAATCCCCTGGGAGCGGCTAGCGTACGTCCACATGGCGGGCGGAATCGAGCGCGACGGCGTCTACCACGACACGCACGCGCACCCGGTGCTGCCGGAGGTCCTGGCGTTGTTGACGGAGCTCCGCCGCCGGACGGACCCGCCGGGAGTGCTGCTGGAGCGCGACGACGACTACCCGGCCGACGACGAGCTGGCGGCGGAGCTGTCCGCCCTGCGGACGGCGGTGACGGGGTGAGCCGCGCGGAATTGGCCCGGCGGCAGGCAGAGCTGCTGCAGGCGTTGCTGGCCGGCGGCCCGGCCCCGGCGGGCTTCGACCCGGCCCGGCTGAAGGTGGAGGCTCACGTGCTCCGCCGCAAGCACGGTCGGGTGCTGGCGTATCAGCGGCCCGAGCTGGCGGAGGCGCTGGGCGAGCGGTACGAGCCGCTGTTCGCGCGGTTCACCGCGGAACGGCCGAAGAAGGCGGCCGAGCGATCGGGAGCGTATGCCGACGAGTTCGTGACGTGGCTGATCGAGGGTGGTCACCTGCCGAAGCCCCGGCGGCGGCTGGCAGACCGCCTCCGGCGCCGCTGATCCAGGTGGGCCGGTTCCGCTTCAAGGTGTCCAGGTCGGTTTGTCGACTCCCGGCTCCCGCGTCCCGAACTCCCAGTACGGCTCGGCACCCGGCAACCCACCGGCCATCCGGACCCGCGTCATCCGCCCGTACCCGCTGTCGACTTCCTCCAGCAAGTCGCCGAAGTCGGCCTCTACCGCCGCGGCATCCTTGCGGCCCAGCGAATCCAGCCACCGGCCGGTGCCCGCCAGCGACAGCCGCGCGCGCCACGTGCCACCCTCCACCACCTGGCGATGCAACGCCGTCATCACCGCCGCCGCCGTGAGCCAGCCCGTGGCGTGGTCCAGGGCCTGGACCGGCAATGGTGCCGGCGGGTCGCCCCAGGCCAGGCCGCTCGACATCTGGATCAGGCTGTCGAACCCACGGCGCCGGGCCCAGGGGCCTTCCCAGCCGTAGGCGCTCAGGTCCGCGATCACCAAGCCCGGCCGCAGCTCGGCCAGCTCCGCGGGTCCGAACCCGATGCGCTCGAGGGCGCCCGGGCGGAACGACTGGACCAGCACGTCGGCCCGGCTGATCAGCTTCTTCAACCGGGCGCGGCCGCCCTCGGTGTCCAGTGCGACGAACGTCGATCGCTTGCCCTGGTTCGTGTCCCGCACCAGCGCCTCGACCCGCGGCAGGTGGGCGGCTCCGACGTGCAGGACGTCGGCGCCGTGCGCGGCCAGGACCCGGCCGGCGACCGGCCCGGCGAGCACGTGCGTCAGCTCCAGGACGCGGATCCCGCCCAGCGGCCGGTCCGAGTAGAACAGTGTCCGTTTCGGGGCCGGGCCCAGTGGCGTCAGCGAAACCAGCGGCAGCGAAGCCACCGCCTCGCCCTGCGGGTGGGCGGCCCACTCCTCCGGCGACCGCAGCTCGGCCGCCGCTCCCCCGGCCGACACGACGGCGTGCTCCACCTCGCGCGCCGGACGTCCGGCGACCGCCTTTTCGACGGCCTCGCGCGCACCGGGGACACCGAGCCCCCAGCACACCGCCGATTCGTGCCGCGGGTAGTTGCCGTGCAGGCGCACCCAGCCGTCGGCCGTGCGGTAGTCGCCCGACAGCGGCGCCCAGGCGGGCTCCGCGCCGACGCCCTCCACGCGCAGCAGCCGCTCGCTCCGGAACGCCGCCGCCGCGTGCCGCGTGTCCGCCGTGACCACGCCGGGCTCGATTTCGCGCAGCTTCAGCATTTCGGCCGCCGCCAGCGTCGCCGCGGCCACGGAAGCCGTGGCGGCCGCCGCCACCCGGTACGGGCCGGGCAGCACGTCCTCGGTGCCGGTCAGCTCGAAGGCTCCCGGCGAAGATCCGGTGAGGGCGTTCCAAACGCCCTCGACGATGTCCCGCACTGTCGTCTCGAGCCGCACTACGGGAGAGCCGCGACGAGCTCGGCGGGCGGCACGCGGGTGCCGGTGTAGAACGGGATCTCTTCGCGCACGTGCAGCCGCGCCTCGGTGCCGCGCAGGTGGCGCATGAGGTCGACGATCCGGTGCAGCTCGTCGGCCTCGAAGGCGAGGATCCACTCGTAGTCGCCCAGGGCGAACGACGCGACGGTGTTCGCGCGCACGTCCGGGTAGTCGCGGGCTTCCTTGCCGTGGTCGGCGAGCATCTTGCGGCGGTCGGCGTCCGGGAGCAGGTACCACTCGTAGGACCGCACGAACGGGTAGACGCAGATGAACTTGCGGGCCTCTTCGCCGGCCAGGAACGCCGGGATGTGGCTCTTGTTGAACTCGGCGGGCCGGTGCAGCGCGGTCTGGCTCCAGACCGGCGTCGACGCGCGGCCCAGCGGCGTCCGGCGGAACCCGGCGTAGGCGGCCTGGACCTGCTCGATCTCCTCGGCGTGCCACCAGATCATGAAGTCGGCGTCGGCACGCAGCGCGGAGAGGTCGTACACGCCGCGGACGACGACGCCCTTGGCCTCGAGCCCGTCCAGGTACTCCGCGGTCTCGCGGCCGGCGGTCCCGCGGTCCTCACCCAGCCGGCCCGGCTCGATCCGGAAGACCGACCAGGTGGTGTAGCGGATGGTGTCGTTGAGCTCGTTGTAGTTGACCCGCGCCATGGGTCCATCCTGTCACCGCGGCGCCGCGCTCGCCGCCACGGGTCGGGTGACCGCACTCACGAGCCCGCCGCCGGGCCCGCAATGCAGTGAATGACTCATTCCTGGCGCCAGACGCCAGGAATGAGTCATTCACTGCGTCACACGCCGCTCACGCGACCGGTCGCGTCAGGCGGTCAGGTGGGCCGCGATCCGCTGCGCCGCCGCCTCCGCGGTGGCCACGCACGCCGGCAACCCGACCCCGTGCAGGGTCGCCCCGGCGATCGCCAGGCCCGGCACCTCCGCGACGGCCTTCTCGATCCGCTCGACCCGCTCGAGGTGCCCGGGGCCGTACTGCGGCAGCCCGCCGCCCCACCGCGTCACCAGTGTCTCGACCGGCGCCGCCGTCACGCCGGTCAGCCGGGCGAGGTCGTCGCGGACCACGCGGACCAGCTCGACGTCGTCGAACTGCAGCGCGCCCGGCTCGCCGAACCGCCCGACCGAGCCGCGGACCAGGACCGGCCCGGTGCCGTAGTGGGCCCACTTCCGGGAGGAAAACGTGAACGCCTTCGACGCGTACGGCACGCCCGAACCGTCCCGCTCGCCCTGGCCGATCAGGATCCCCGACGCCTCGGGCAGCGCGGTGCCGGGCGGCAGCGCCAGCGCGACCACGGCCATCGACGCCAGTTCGACCTCGCCGAAGGCCGCCGAAGCCGCCGGGACGACGTCGGTGAGCAGGCGGCGGGCCGACGGGGCGGGCACCGCGAGCACCACCGCGTCCGCCTCCGCCACGTTGTCCGCGGGGGCGTGCGCCGTCGGCGCCGCGCCGATGCGCAGCCGCCAGCCGGAGCCGTGCCGTTCGATTTCGCACACCGGCAGGCCGGTCCGCAGCTCGGCGCCGGAAGCGGTGGTGAGCCGGTCGATCACCGTGCCGAGGCCGCCCGGGACGGTGCCGAACACCGGCGCCGCCGACGGGTTCGCCGGCAGCTGGGCGGCGGCCGCCGCGGTCAGCGAGCCCGCGCCCGCCGCGAGCGCGGCAGCCAGGCCGGGCATGGTGGCGCGCAGGCCGAGGCCGTCGGCGCCGCCCGCGTAGACGCCGCCGAGCAGCGGGTCGACCAGCCGGTCCACCAGTTCGTCGCCGAACCGCTCGCGCAGCAGCGGCCCCAGCGGCACGTCCCCGCCCGGCAGCCGCAGCTCGGGCAGTGACGGCTCGGCCTCGACCGCCTGCCGGCCCGCCTCGGACAGCACCCCGGCCACCGACTCCGCGGCTGCGGGGACGCCCATGACCGTGCCGGGCGGCAGCCCGGTGACGGCGCCGCCCGCGTGGATCTTCGCCCGGGCCTTCGTCGGGTGGACGACGTCGAGCCCGAGCTCGCGGACCAGCGCGAGCATTTCCGGGCGGCGCACGAGGAAGGCCTCGGCGCCGACGTCGTAGGGCACGCCGGCCAGCTCGGCGGTGCGCAGCTTCCCGCCCGGCGCCGTCGTCTTCTCGAACACGGTGATCTCGGCTTCGGGTCCGAGCAGCCGCCGCAGCCGGTACGCCGCGGTCAGCCCGGAAACGCCGCCCCCGACGACCGCGACGCGCTTCACAGCTCGTGCACCAGCCCGACCACGCGGGTCAGCACGTCGGGATCGACGCCCGGCAGCACGCCGTGGCCCAGGTTGAAGATGTGGCCGTCGGCCGCTTTGCCCTCGTCGACGATCCGCCGGACCTCGGCCGCCAGCACCGGCCAGGAAGCGTGCAGCAGCGCCGGGTCGAGGTTGCCCTGGACGATCGCGCGCCCGCCCAGGCGCCGCACGGCTTCGTCGAGCGGGATCCGCCAGTCGACGCCGACGACGTCGGCGCCCGCGTCGCGCATCGCGGCCAGGAGCTCGCCGGTGCCGACGCCGAAGTGGATCCGCGGCACGCCGTACTCCGCGACGCCCGCGAGGACCTTGGCCGAGTGCGGCAGGACGAACTCGCGGTAGTCCCGCTCGGACAGCGCGCCGGCCCAGGAGTCGAACAGCTGGACCGCGTCGACGCCGGCGTCGAGCTGGGCGCGCAGGAAGGTCAGGGCGATGTCGGCCAGCCGCCCGGCCAGCTCGTGCCACACCTCGGGCGAGGTGTGCATCAGCGCCTTGGTGTGCTCGTGGTTGCGGCTCGGGCCGCCCTCGATGAGGTAGCTGGCCAGCGTGAACGGCGCGCCGGCGAACCCGATCAGCGGGGTGCCGCCGAGCCGCTCGACCAGCAGCCGGACGCCGTCGGCGACCGGCGAGACCTGCTCGGGCTCGAGCTCCGGCAGCGCTTTCACCGCGGCGAGGTCGCGCACCGGCGTCGCAACCACCGGGCCGGTGCCGGGCACGATGTCGATGTCGACCCCGGCCGCCTTGAGCGGCACCACGATGTCGCTGTACAGGATGGCCGCGTCGACGCCGTGGCGGCGGACCGGCTGCAGCGTGATCTCGGCGAGCATCTCGGGATCGAAACAGGAATCGAGCATCGGCACGCCCTCGCGCAGCGCGCGGTACTCGGGCAGCGAGCGGCCGGCCTGGCGCATGAACCAGACGGGCGTGCGCGCCGGGCGTTCGCCGCGCGCGGCGGCCAGGAACGGGGCTTCGGGCAGCTCGCGGCGACCGGACGGGGCGGTGTGGCGCGGCAGGGGCGTGGTCTGAGACATCGCGGTCAATCGTGCCACGAGCCCGGGCGGGCCGTTCTCTCGGCGCGCCTGCGCCCGCAACAGGGCGTGCCCGCCCTAAAGTCGGTGCGTGACCGCGATGACGCCAGTGCCCGAACTCTTCCGCGAAGCAGTCGCGGCGCTGCAGTCCGTCCGGCCCCGCCCGGAGGTGCTGCTGGAGCCGATGCGCGCGCCGCAGCGGCTCGCGCCGTGGTCGTACGCGGTCAGCTGTGAAGTGTCCGGGCCCGCCGACGTGCTGGCCTCGGGACGGCTGGTCCTGCTGCACGACCCGGACGGCCAGGACGGCTGGGAGGGCGTGCTGCGCCTCGTCATGTACGTGCGCGCGGAGCTGGACCGGGAGCTGGCGACGGACCCGTTCCTGCCGGCGGTCGGCTGGTCCTGGCTGACCGACGCGCTGGAGGTGTCCGGGGCGAGCTGGAAGGCACTCGGCGGCACGGTGACGGAGACGTCGTCGGCCCGCTTCGGCGACCTCTCCGGCCCCGCCCGCACCGACGACCTGGAGCTGCGGGCGTCGTGGACGCCGGCGGACCCGGACCTGCTGCCCCACGGGCAGGCCTTCTGCCAGGTGATGGCGAGCGTCGTGGGCCTGCCGCCGGTCGGGGTGACCCTCTTCGGGCAGCGCCAGGGCTCCTGACCCCGGGGCTCGCCGGACGTCAGGAATGAGTCATTCACTGCGTCCGACGCCAGGAATGAGTCATTCACTGCGTCGCGGCGCAGGCCGGCACGGCTGTCCGGGCGATCTTCGGCAACGAATCGGCAACGGCGGCTTACCGCGGGCCGTTCCGGGACCACCCCTTGTACGGATGTGAGCAAAATTCACGTCCACTGAACGCTGTTCACCCGCCCTTTGAGCGCTGAGCCGCCGCCTCGCGGCCCGGGGACCGCGGATGACCATCGGGGACCCCTCGGCGCCGCCACCGGCCCTGAGGCCGATTCACGTCTCCTCGTTCGTGACTCCTCGCGGTCACGCACCGCAACAAGATCAAAACGAGGGCGCGACGGTCACGATCACCCCGCAACGGACACGGACAGTCACAGTTCCGGGCGTCGGCAGGTGTCCAGAGGGCCGCACAGCCGAGTTGACCAAGCCCCGGCCGGGCCCACATTCCGCGGGCCGCGGGCGCCCATCCGGACCCCCGTCACTAGGCGCACCGGCAGCTGCACGCCTCATCTGCACGGCCATTTGGCCGCCGGTAACTCCTTAGCATCGTGCTCACTGGGCTATCCGTTAGCAACCGGCCGTGTACTAGCCCGATCGTGTTACTACGAACCCACTGAGTGACTGTTCGTTTGAGATAGATACCCATTCGATCCCCCCGCAACGGCCTCAGGACGGCTACAGTGCCTTCGACGACACCACTTTCGGTCTAAAGCTGGCGCGGCTGAACGGCCGAAGGTCCCGGTGCCGGTCGGGGGGCACGACCGACTCCAGGGAGGTAGTGACGTGGCTACCGTCGGCATTTCTCAGGCCGTCCGATCCACGCCAGCCGGCGCGTTGCCGGCGAGCATGGTTCCGCACCCGCGGGAAGAGCTTTTTTCGGTACTGGTGGTCGATGACCACCCGCTGTTGAGGGAGGCAATCGCAGCAAGACTCGCACAGATGGGTGCGGGAACCGTCCACGAAGCCGCCACGGTGGCCGAGGCGAGGGCGCGAGCACAGGCCACTGGGCCTTGTGACCTGGCGATCCTCGATCTCGGACTGCCGGACGGCAGCGGCATCGAGCTGGTTACGGAACTCCGTAGCCACGGCTGGCCGCGCGTGGTCGTACTCGCATCCTCGGACGACCCGTACGCGGTCCGCTCGGCCTTCCAGGCCGGGGCCCAGGCGTACCTGCTGAAGTCCGCGTCGCCGGTCGTCGTGACCGATGGCGTGCGGCGCGTGCTCGAAGGCGGCGTCTACGCCGACCCGAGCGTGGCTCCGGTGCTCGCCACCGGGACCCGCGTCGCGGGCACCGACAACACCCCGCGCGAGCTGTCCGCTCGTGAGGTGGAGGTGCTCCAGCTGGTCGCCGACGGGCAGTCCAACAAGGAGATCGGCGAGGAGCTTTCGCTCTCCGCCCTCACCGTCAAGTCCCACCTCTCCCGGATCGGGCGCAAGCTCGGCACGGGCGACCGGGCACAGATGGTGGCACTGGCCATGCGAGCCGGCGTCATCCGCTGACGAAAGCACACCACCCTGCGGGGCGGGCGGACCAGGCGCGGTACGCCCGTCCCGTAGGGTCGTCAACCATGGGAAGCACTGAGGCCGAGGACACCGGGATGGAGATCGAGTCCACGGGCGGCCCTGTGCTGCTACGCGAACCAGCCGAGGGCACACCCCCGGTGATCACCGACGCCGCCGAGCTGGCCGAAGCCTGTGCCAAGCTCGCCGCGGGCACCGGTGCGGTCGCCGTCGACACCGAACGGGCGTCCGGCTACCGGTACTTCCCCAAGGCCTACCTCGTGCAGCTGCGCCGCGAAGGTTCCGGCACGGTGCTGATCGATCCGATCGGGCTGTCCGACGAAGACCTCGCCCCGCTGCGCGAAGTCCTGAATTCCCTGGAGTGGGTGCTGCACGCCGCCTCCCAGGACCTCCCCTGCCTCGCCGAGCTGGGCCTGCACCCGGCGGCGCTGTTCGACACCGAGCTGGCCGGCCGGCTGGCGGGCTACGAACGCGTCGCGCTGGGGACGCTGGTCGAGCTGCTGCTGGGCTACACCCTCGAGAAGGGCCACAGCGCGGCCGACTGGTCGAAGCGGCCGCTGCCGGTCGACTGGCTGAACTACGCCGCCCTCGACGTCGAGCTGCTCGTCCAGCTGCGCGAAAAGCTGGAAGCGGAGCTGGGCGCCCAGGGCAAGCTGGAGTGGGCGCGGCAGGAGTTCGAATTCGTGCGGACGGCGCCGCCGCCGCCCCCGCGGGCCGAGCCGTGGCGCCGGACGTCCGGCGTGCACAAGATCCGCAGCCCGCGCGGCCTCGCGGCGGTCCGCGAACTGTGGCAGGCGCGCGACGAGCTGGCCCGCAAACGCGACCGTGCACCGAGCCGGATCCTGCCGGACAGCGCGATCGTCAACGCCGTCACGGCCGACCCCAAGACGGTCGAAGAGCTCCAGGCGCTGCCGGTGTTCAGCGGCCGCGTCCAGCGCAAGTACACGGCGAGCTGGCTGCGCCACCTGCAGGCGGCCAAGGCGCTCCCCGCTTCCGAACTGCCGTCGCCGTCCCAGCCGACGGACGGCCCGCCCCCGGTGAACCGCTGGGCGGACAAGGACCCGGACGCGGCGGCCCGCTTGTCGGCGGCCCGCGCGGCCTTGACGGCCATCGCGGAAGACCGCCGGCTCCCGGTGGAGAACCTGCTGCTGCCGGACCTGGTCCGCCGCACCTGCTGGCGTCCCCCGGCCGAAACGGACGAGGATTCGGTGGCGGAGGTCCTGCGCGCGGGTGGCGCCCGGCCGTGGCAGGTCGAGCTGACGGCGGCGGTGCTGAGCAAGGCGTTGCAGACGACGGCGTCATGACAGATCCAGGACAATCTCCGAGCCCGTTCCGGAATTGATCACCGGTTACCTTAGGCTGCGCCGGAAACGCCGCACCGCCCGCCGAAGGTACTCTCGATGACCGATTTCATGTCCGATCAGCCTGCCGTGCAATGCTTTCTCAGCTTCACCCACGAAGATGACAGCTTTCTGAATTTCGTCACACCACTCAAGAATTCGCTGGAGAAGTTCTGTGCGTCCGCGCACGGACGCAAGATCGAAGTGTTCGTCGACCGCGAGAGCATCGGGTGGGGCGAGGACTGGCGAACGAAGATCCAGGATGGCCTCGACGCTGCGATGGTCTTCGTCCCGGTCATCTCCATGAACTACTTTTACGAAAGCAGCGCCTGCCGGGAAGAGCTGAACGCTTTCTACGCTAAAACGAACGAGTTCGGCCTGACCCAGCGGATCCTGCCGCTAGTCGTGCTGGGGCACGAATTCATTAGCGAACAGAGCGACGACGCCCTCATCCGGATCATCGAGAAGCTGCAGTTCATCGACATCAAGGAGGCGGTGCTGGCTGGTTCCGGGACCGCCGAGTGGCGGCGGACCACGGCCGTCGTCGCGGACAAGCTGATCAAGGCGATCCATTCCGCGGAAGCGGCGCTGGAAAAGCTCAAGAAGTGCGATCGGCTGCTGCTCGCCGGGGTCGCGCCGGAGAGGGACGGCCCCGGCCTCCAGGAATACAAGGAAAACCTCACGAAGATCGGCGAACTGCTGGAACGGCAGTTCGACGCCATCAGCCACTCGCTGGACGAACTGGCCGACGAAATGCGCCAGCTGACCGGCGACGTGGCCGGGCTGCGCCCGGAAGCGATCAAGGCACGGGTGGTCCGCGCGGCCGACACGATCAAGCCGATGGCGGTCAACATCCAGCAGGTCGGCACGGCGTTCGAGACCACGGTCGCGGAAACCGATTCGACGATCCGCTCGTACATGCGCCTGATGGACTCGCACATGACACCGGAACTGCTGGACCGCGCGCGCCGCGAATACGACGAATTCGTCGAAATGCTGGCCGGGCTGATGGAACTGGAGGCCCGGATCACCGAGTTCCTGACGCAGATCCGCCCGCTGGAAGCGATCAACGCGCCGTTGCGCGCAGCGATCCGCCCGCTGCGGGTCGGCGCCCAGTCGACGCAGCTGGGGATGCGCACCATGCGCGAGCTGTCGAGGATCATCAGCAACCTGCTGGGCGGCGGCTCCCGCTAGTTGTACGAGGCCTTGACGTTGGTGACGCCGGTGTGGAGCCGGGACGCTGGTGGCTGGTCTCCGGCGGTGGTGTGTGGTCGTTGGTTCTTCACGTCGAGGTGAACCATGTGCCCGGACCAGCGGGCGATGGATCCGGCGCGGTTGGCGGTTGTTCTGGCCGGCGGGGTCGAGGAACCGGCGCCGGTTGAGTCCGAGCTGCAGCAGGTGGCGGTGGGCTGGTGCTGCGGGACACCGGGCCGGTCGACCAGACCCGTCTCGCCGTGGCGACGCCGGCGGTTGACCCACTTGCCGGCGCATTGGCGGGAGATACCCATCTCGGCGGGACGAGTGCGAAAGACCCGTCCCCTCGTCTCAGGCCCTCGCCCGCGTCACCACCGTCATGCCCGGCTCCCGCTAATCGGCCAGGGTCGCCAGCAGCCGGTGCGCCTCGGCCCGCAGCTCGTCCGACGGATCCGCCGAGCCCACCAGCCGGACCACCCCGTCCGCCCCCTCCCGCACGTGCGCCTCGACGTCCAGCGCCGGGTCGTCGCGGCGGATCACCGCGATGCTCTCCACCAGCCCGAACACCAGGTCCGTCCGGATCGCGACGGCCGACGGGGTCACGCCCGAGGCCGCCACCAGCCGGCCGTACGCCGCCTTCAGTTCCGCTCGCTCGACGCGGAAGCGGGCCAGGTTGGGCGAACCGACCTCGGGCAGCAGGTACAGCGCGCCCAGGTTGTGCCGGGCTCCGCCCAGCAGGCCGATGTCCGCGTACGCCAGGGCCCACAACCGGACCGCCGCCGGGGCCGCGCCCGCGACGAGGCGGGCCGCCAGGGCCAGTGACGGGCGGACCGTCTCGGCCAGCAGCGCCGCGAGGATGTCTTCCTTCGCCGGGAAGTGGTAGTAGAGCGACGCCTGGCGCAAGCCCGCGCGTTCGGCGATCGCTCTGGTCGTGGTGGCCGCGTACCCGGCTTCGGTGAACAGCTCGCCCGCCGCGTCGAGCACCGCCTGGCGCGCGTCCGGGCGGCTCGCCGCCGCTCCGCTCGCCCTCGGCCTGCCGACTCCCGACCCGTTGCCCACGGACGTGATCTTGCCAGGTCCGCGGCCGCGACACGCGCACGGAGGCGCGGTTACGCCCGGATGTCGTCATTGACGCCGTGTCGGTGCGGGCGTTAACCGGTCTCTAACACGGCGGAGATCATCGCGTCGCGGCGGAGACTTAATTTCTGTCAAGCGATCGAAACAAGGAGCCCGCATGACCCCACCCGACGAACTCGCCGCCTTCGGTTACCGCCAAGAGCTTCGCCGGTCGCTGGGCGGGTTCTCCGCCTTCGCCGCCGGCTTCTCCTTCGTCTCCATCCTCACCACCGTCTTCCAGCTCTTCGGCTTCGGCTACACCTTCGGCGGCCCGCTCTTCTTCTGGACGTGGCCGGTCGTCCTGGCGGGCCAGCTGCTCGTCGCGCTGGTCTTCGCCGAGCTCGCCGCCCGCTACCCGCTCGCCGGATCCGTGTACCAGTGGGCGAAACAGCTCACCAAAGGCTTCCTCGGCTGGCTCGCCGGCTGGATGATGCTGCTCGGCTGCATCGTCGCCCTCGCGGCCGCCGCGATCGCGCTGCAGGTCGTGCTGCCTTCGGTGTGGGACGGCTTCCAGTTCGTCGGCGGCGATCCGTCGGTGACGTCGCCGTCCGGCGCGGCCAACGCCGTGCTGCTCGGCACCGTGCTGCTCGTCTTCACCACCGCGGTCAACACCGGCGGGGTCCGGCTGATGGCGCGGATCAACGACGTCGGCGTCGCGGCCGAGCTCCTCGGTGTCCTCGTCCTCGTCGCCGGGCTGGCGCTGTTCGCCGTCCGCGGCCCGCAGGTGGTGCTGCACGACGCACCCGGCACCAGCGCCGGGATCGGCGGCGTGCTCGCTTCGGCGCTCATGGCGGCGTACGTCCTCTACGGCTTCGACACCGCCGCTTCGGTCGCGGAGGAGACGAAGGACGCGCGAAAGGCGGCTCCGCGGGCGGTGCTGCGCGCCGTGCTCGTCTCCGGCATCGGCGGCCTCGCGGTGGTCGTCACCGCGCTGATGGCCGCGCCGAGCCTCACCGACGGGCAGCTCGCCGGGCACGGCCTGCCGTACGTGATCACCGCCGTCTTCGGCGACACCCTCGGCCGGGTCTTCCTCGCCGACGTCGCGATCGCCGTCGTCGTCTGCACCCTGACCATCCAGACCGGCACCGTCCGGCTGATCTACGCGATGGCCCGCGACGGCGCGCTCCCCGCGTCCGCCCGCCTCGCCGGGGTCAGCCCGCGCACCGGGACACCGGTCGCGCCCGCGCTGCTGTCGGGCGCGCTCGCCATCGGGCTGCTGCTGCTCAACGTCGGCAACCCGACGCTGTTCAGCACGATCACCGGGACGTCGGTGGTGGTCGTCTACCTGGCCTACCTGCTGGTGACCGGACCGCTGCTGGTGAAACGGCTGCGCGGGCAGTTCCCGGCGGAGCCGGGCCGGTTCTCCCTCGGCCGCTGGGGCGTACCGCTGAACGGAGCAGCCGTTCTCTACGGGATCGGCATGATCGTGAACATCGCCTGGCCGCGCGCGGAGATCTACGATCTCGCCGGTTCGGGCTCCCCCTTGATGCTCTTGTTCCCGATAGAGTTCGTCGGCGGCGCACTGGTGATCGGCTGGCTCTGCTGGCTGCGGCTGCGCCCCGCTCCCGCCCTCGAACCCGCGACCTGAGAGAGGACGACCATGAGCACCACCGCGACGACCTACGGAGCGCGTGACCACGCCCGCGCCCAGGCCGGCACCGTGGTCGACACGATGCCGTCGATCCCGGCGAGCACCTGGCCGTCACCGCCGCCCGAGGTCGCCCCCGAGGCGCTGACCTGGGCCGAAACCGTGGCCGGCGGCGGGTACACGCACAAGGTGCTGGCCCGGGGCACGCGGCTGCGGCTGACCGACGTCGACGGCGACGCCTGCGCGCACCTGCTGCTGTTCAACGCCGAGGGGCCGTGGGAGCGGCTGAACGTCGCCGACACGGTCAAGGTGCAGTGGAACGCCTACCTGGGCGAGTCGGTGGCGCTGCTTTCCGACCAGGCGCGGGTCCTGGCCACGATCGTCGCCGACTCCAGCGGGCGGCACGACGCCCTCTGCGGGACGTCCACTGTGGACGGCAACGCCGAGCGCTACGGCGACGGCGCCCCGGAAGGCCCCTCCCCCGCCGGGCTGCCGCTGTTCACCCTGGCCGCGGCCAAGAACGGCCTGGGACCGCGGGACCTGCCGCCGAGCCTGTCGTTCTTCCAGGGCGTGCGGGTCCAGCCCGAAGGCGCCCTGGAGTTCACCGGTTCCGCGGGTGCGGGCAAGGCCGTCGACCTCCGGATCGAGATCCCGTCGATCGTCCTGATCGCCAACGTCGCCCACCCGGTCGACCCGCGGCCGGACTACACGGTGTCGAAGCTCGAGATCCTCGCCTGGCGTGATCGTCCGTCCACTCCGGATAGTCCGGAGTGGACACACTCGCCGGAAGCGCAGCGCGCGTTCGAGAACACCGCCGACTACCTCACCGCCCGGGGGATCGCATGAGCACGGCGTACGAATCCCAGCTGGAAGTCAGCGTCGACGTTCCCGCCCGGGCGCCGTATTCGACGGTGCTGCAGCAGGGCCAGGAGCTGGCGATCATCGACCTCGGCGGCAACCAGGCCGTCGACTTCCTCTGCTACGACGCGAACGACACGTCGAAGCGCTACAGCGCGGCCGCGACGATCGCCGCGCAGGGCAACATCTTCCTCACCACCGGCAGTGTCCTGCGCACCCAGGAGGGCGCGCCGCTGCTGACCGTCGTCGCCGACACCTGCGGCCGCCACGACACGCTCGGCGGCGCGTGCAGCAAGGAGTCCAACAGCCTCCGCTACGGCCAGCACACCCGCCACCAGCACGCCTGCGTCGAGAACTTCCTCATCGAGGGCGCCAAGTGGGGACTGGGCAAGCGCGACCTGGTCAGCAACGTCAACTGGTACATGAACGTGCCGGTCGAGGAAGACGGCACCCTCGGCATCGTCGACGGCATCTCGGCTCCGGGCCTGGAAGTCCGGCTGCGCGCCGAGACCGACGTGCTGGTGCTCGTCTCGAACTGCCCGCAGATCAACAACCCGTGCAACGGGTTCGACCCGACGCCGGTGCGGATGGTCGTCATCTCCCCGGGAGTCGGCGCGTGAGGCTGCTCGTCGCCAACCGCGGCGAGATCGCGGTCCGCATCCTGCGCAGCGCGAAGGAACTGGGCCTCGAGACCGTCGCGGTGTATTCCGACGCCGACCGGCTCGCCCCGCACGTGCGGCTCGCCGACCGGGCCGTCCGGCTCGGCCCGGCGCCCGCGGCGGAAAGCTACCTGCGGGCCGGCGCGATCATCGCCGCGGCGCTGGAGACCAGCTGCGACGCGATCCACCCCGGTTACGGCTTCCTCTCGGAGGACGCGGCGTTCGCGCGCGCCTGCGAAGACGCCGGGATCGCGTTCGCCGGGCCCGCCCCGGAGCACCTGGAGGTGTTCGGCAGCAAGCACACCGCGCGCGAGGCGGCGATCGCGGCGGGCGTGCCGCTGCTCGCCGGCACCGGCCTGCTGTCCAATGTGGACGAAGCGCTGGCGCGCGCGGAGGACATCGGCTACCCGGTCATGCTCAAGGCGACCGGCGGCGGGGGCGGGATCGGGATGCGCGCCTGCGCGTCACCCGACGAGCTGCGCGCCGCCTGGGACACCGTGCGCAGCGTCGCGGTCAAGAGCTTCGCCAGCTCCGGTGTCTTCCTCGAACGCCTGGTGACCCGCGCGCGGCACGTCGAGGTCCAGGTGTTCGGCGACGGCTTCGGCGAGGTCCTGGCCCTGGGCACGCGCGACTGCTCGCTGCAGCGGCGCAACCAGAAGGTCATCGAGGAGTGCCCGGCACCGGAGCTGCCCGACGACGTCCGGAAGCACCTGGTGGAGTCCGCCGTCGCGCTGTGCTCGTCGGTGCGGTACCGCTCCGCGGGCACCGTCGAATACGTCTACGACGCCGAACGCGGCGAGGCGGCGTTCCTCGAGGTCAACACCCGGCTGCAGGTCGAGCACCCGGTCACCGAGGCGGTCTACGGCGTCGACCTGGTCGCCTGGATGCTGCGGCTCGCCCAGGGTGACCGCGCGATGTTCCGCGCGGTCCCGGTGGCCCGCGGGCACGCCGTCGAAGCGCGCGTGTACGCCGAGGACCCGGGCGCCGGGCACCGGCCGAGCGCGGGTCTGGTCACCCGGGTCACGCTGCCCGGGGACACCCGCGTCGACACGTGGGTCGAGCCGGGCGCGACCGTCACCACGCACTACGACCCGTTGCTGGCCAAGGTGATCTGCACCGGCGCCGACCGCGCCGCGGCGCTGGCGAACCTGCGGGAAGCGCTCGCCGCGACCCGGTTCGACGGGGTGCAGACCAACCTCGGACAGCTGCGCGCGGCGGCCGCCGCCGCGGCGTTCGGCGCCGCGGTGCACGACACGTCCACTTTGGACGAGGTCGCGGACGCGGAGCCGCGGATCGACGTCCTGCGCGGCGGGACGATGACGACCGTGCAGGACTGGCCGGGCCGCACCGGGTTCTGGGCCGTCGGGGTGCCGCCGAGCGGCCCGATGGACGACCTCTCGCTGCGGCTGGGCAACCTCGCGCTCGGCAATCCGGAGGGCGCACCCGGCCTGGAGTGCACCGTGGACGGCGTCGCGCTGCGGTTCTCGCACGCCACCGAGGTGTGCGTCGCCGGCGCACCGACGACCGTGCTGGTCGACGGCACCGGAGTTCCGTTGTGGACACCCGTCGAGGTGCCGGCGGGCGCGACGCTGGACGTCCGGGCGTGCACGGCCGGGCTGCGCAGCTACGTCCTGGTGCGCGGCGGCATCGACGTGCCCGGGTTCCTCGGCAGCGCGGCGACGTTCACGCTGGGGAAGTTCGGCGGGCACGGCGGCCGCGCGCTGGCCGCCGGGGACGTCCTGCGTCCCGGCCCGGCCCCGGCGGACCCGATCGTCGGACCGGTCGCTTCGGCCGAACGCCCGGCCTTCGCTCCGCATTGGACGATCGGCGCGCTCGAAGGCCCGCACGCGGCCCCGGAGTTCTTCACCCCGGACGACGTCGACACGTTCTACGCCACGGACTGGCAGGTGCACTTCAACTCGGCGCGCACCGGTGTCCGGCTCGTCGGGCCGCGGCCGGAATGGTCCCGCGCGGACGGCGGCGAGGCGGGCCTGCACCCGTCGAACATCCACGACACGCCGTACGCGATCGGTGCCGTCGACTACACCGGCGACCTGCCGATCCTGCTCGGCCCGGACGGGCCCAGCCTGGGCGGGTTCGTCTGCCCGGCGACGGTCGCCACCGGCGAGCGGTGGAAGCTCGGGCAGCTGCGGCCGGGCGACACCGTGCGGTTCGTGCCGATCGGCACCGACCACGCGGCGGCGCTGCGGACGCGGCCGGCGTCGGCGGTCGCCCCGAGCCGGCCCGCGCGCGACGACGGCGGCGTCCTCGCCCGACTGTCCTCTTCGGACGGTATGGGAGCTTCGGGCGAGCCGTCGGTCACCTACCGCCGCAGCGGCGACGACAACCTGCTCGTCGAGTACGGCGAGATGAAGCTCGACCTCGCGCTGCGGATGCGGGTGCACGCGCTGGCCGAGCGCCTGGCGGCCGAAGGCGTGCCGGGGATCGTGGACCTGACGCCGGGCATCCGGTCGCTGCAGGTGCACGTCGACCCGGACGCGCTGCCGGTCGGCAAGGCGCTCGGGCTGGTGCGCGAACTGGAGCGGGACCTCCCGCCGACGCACGACCTGGTGGTGCCGAGCCGCAGCGTCCGGCTGCCGCTGTCGTGGGACGACCCCGCGACGCGCGAAGCGATCGAGCGGTACATGACCGGCGTCCGCGACGACGCGCCGTGGTGCCCGTGGAACATCGAGTTCATCCGCCGTGTCAACGGGTTGTCCAGTGTGGACGACGTGTACCGGACGGTGTTCGACGCTGAGTACCTGGTGCTCGGCCTCGGCGACGTCTACCTCGGGGCGCCGGTGGCGACGCCGCTGGACCCGCGCCACCGCCTGGTGACGACGAAGTACAACCCGGCGCGGACGTGGACGGCGGAGAACTCCGTCGGCATCGGCGGCGCCTACCTGTGCATCTACGGCATGGAGGGCCCGGGCGGCTACCAGTTCGTCGGGCGGACGGTCCAGGTGTGGAACAGCTGGCGCGGCGGGGACCAGCCGTGGAACCTGCGGTTCTTCGACCGGATCTCCTGGTACCCGGTGTCGGCCGAGGAACTGCTGGACCTGCGGGCCCGCAGCGCGTCCGGGGAGCTCGAACTCGAGACCACCGAGGGCTCCTTCGCCCTGGCGGACTACCAGAAGTTCCTCGCGGACAACGCCGAAAGCATCGCCGGCTTCCGGGCGACGCAGGCGGCGGCGTTCGAGGCGGAGCGCCAGGCGTGGGCGGCGGCGGGCGAGTTCGACCCGAAACCGGAACCGGTCGCCCGGCCACCGGCGCGGGTCGAGGCCCCGCCGGGCGGGCACGTCGTGGAGGCGCCGTTCGCGGCGACGGTGTGGCGGGTCGACGTCACCGCGGGCGAACGCGTCGAGGACGCGCAGGCGCTGGTGACGCTGGAAGCGATGAAGACGGAAGCGCGGATCCCCGCGCCGGCGAGCGGTGAGGTGGTCGAAGTGCTCGTGTCCCCCGGTGACCAGGTGGCGCCCGGAACCCCCCTGGTGGTGCTGGCATGAGCCTCGAGGAGCGGGTGCGGGCCGCGTACCGGCGGATCGAGCAGGTGGACCGGCCGGAGATCTGGATCGACCTGCGGCCGGAGGCCGACGTCCTGGCCGAAGCCGCCGCGTTGGAGGCGCGCGGGCTGCCGCTCTACGGCAAGCTCGTCGCGGTCAAGGGCAACATCGACGTGGCCGGCCTGCCGACGACGGCGGGCTGCCCGGACTACGCGTACAAGCCGGAAGCCGACGCGCCGGTGGTCGCGCGGCTGCGGGCGGCCGGGGCGCTCGTGCTCGGCACGACGAACCTGGACCAGTTCGCGACCGGCCTGGTCGGGACCCGCAGCCCGTACGGCGCGGTGCGCAACGCCGTGGACCCGGCTTACCTCTCCGGTGGATCCAGCTCGGGCTCGGCGGTGGCGGTCGCGCTGGGCATCGTGGACCTCGCGCTGGGCACCGACACCGCCGGGTCCGGGCGGGTACCGGCGGCCTTCAACGGGATCGTCGGGCTCAAACCGACCCCGGGGCTGCTGCCCACCGAAGGAGTCGTCCCGGCCTGCGCGAGCATCGACTGCGTGTCGCTGTTCGCCCGGACGGTCGAAGAAGCATCGTTCGCGCTCACCTGTCTCGCCGAACCCGCCCCGGTCCACACGGGACGGTTCCGGCTCGGCGTCCCCGCCCCGGACCGGCTGGGCCCGCTGGCTCCCGGCTGGGCGGAGGCGTTCGAAGCCGCGGTGTCGGACTACGCCGCGGCGGGGGCCGAAGTGACCACTGTGGACATCTCGGCGTTCCTGGAGGCGGCACGGCTGTTGTACGGCGGCGCGTTCGTCGCCGAGCGGTACACCGCGGTCGGCGAGTTCATCGACGCCCACCCGGACGCCGTCGACCCGGTCGTGCGCTCGATCATCTCGCCGGCCGGGGACGTCCGGGCGCACCGGCTGTTCGCCGACCAGGCCGCCCTGGCGGGCCTGCGGGCCGAGGCACTGGCCGCGCTGGCCGGCGTCGACGCACTGCTGGTCCCGACCACGACCGAGCACCCGACGATCGCCGAAGTCGCCGCGGAGCCGGTCGCGGTCAACGCCCGCCTGGGCCGGTTCACCAACTCGACGAACCTGTTCGGGCTGGCGGCCCTCGCCGTCCCGGCGGGCACGGTGGCCGGGCGGCCGTTCGGCGTGATGTTCCTGGGCGCCCCGCACGCCGACCTGAAGCTGGCGGCCCTGGCGGGCTTGCGGCGTGCGTGGGTCCCGATCGTGGTGGTCGGCGCGCACCTGCGCGGCCAGCCGCTGAACCACGAGCTGACCTCGCGCGGCGGCCGGTTCGTGTCCGCGGTGTCGACGGCGGCTTCGTACCGGTTGTACGCACTGGACACGGTGCCGCCGAAGCCCGGCCTGGTGCGCGTCGCGTCCGGCGGCGTTTCGCTGGCCGCGGAGGTCTGGGAGCTGCCGGTCGCCGGGTTCGGCGAGTTCGTGGCCGGCATTCCGGCCCCCCTCGCCATCGGCAAGCTGGAGCTGGCGGACGGGAGGTCGGTGCCCGGCTTCCTGTGCGAACCGGCGGCCACGGAGGGCGCGGCGGACATCTCGGCGAAAGGCGGCTGGCTGGCGCACCTCGGCGTCCGGTAGCCGGGTCGCGCCGCCGGCCGGCACCGCAAAGGGACTGTCTCTCGGTCGTCAATCCTCCCGGCGATGGTCCGAGGCGACGTTCTCCTTGTTCTCTCGCCGTCGCCAGCGCTCACGGACGGTCCGCCCCTCGGTGACGGCCAAGCGGATCACGCCGCAGACCCGCCGGATGTCTTCGGCGGTGGTTCTCGTGCCGGTGGGAACGGCCAGCACGCTCTTGGCCAGAGCCTCGGTGTGGGGCAACCCGACCGGGTTCTCGGTGCGGTAGGGCTCCAGCTCGTGGCACGCGGGAGAGAAGTAGCGCTTAGTCACGATCTTCTCGGCCGCGAGCAGCTCTTGCAGGAGATCCCGCCCGATTCCGGTGACGCTCTCGTCGATCGTCACGATGACGTACTGGTAGTTGTTGCGCTCGCGGCGATCGAACTCCACCAGGCCCACCCCGGGCAGTTCGTCCAGCTCCGCCCGGTAGAGCTCGTAGTTCTCCTCGTTCCGCCGGGCGGCTTCGGGGAGTGCGTCCAGGGACGTCAGCCCCATGGCTGCGCCGGCTTCGCTGAGTTTCGCGTTCGTCCCGCCCGCCTCGTGCCCGTACGGTCCGATGCCGAAGTTGTGCAAGGCCCGGATCTGCCCCGCGAGTTCGTCGTCGTCGGTGACGACGGCGCCGCCCTCGAAAGCGCTGACGACCTTCGTGGCGTGGAAGGAGAACACTTCGACGGCACCGAACCCGCCCACCGGGCGACCGGAGAAGCTGCACCCGATCGCGTGGGCGGCGTCGAAGAACAGCGGAACTCCCCGCTCGGCCGCCAGCTTTTCCAGATCGTCGACGGGGCACGCGCGACCCCAGAGGTGGACCCCGAGGATGGCCGCGGTGCGTTCGGTCAGCACCGCTTCGACTTGGGGAACGTCGATGCACCCGGTTTGCGGGTCGACATCGCAGAACACCGGCTTCAGGCCGAGCCACCGCATGGCGTGCGCGGTGGCCACGAAGGTCATCGACGGCATGACGATCTCGCCGGTGAGCCTCGCCGCGCGCGCGTAGAGCTGGAGAGCGGCGGTGGCGTTGCAGGTCGCCACGCAGTTGCGCACGCCTGCGAGATCGGCGACCCGCTCTTCGAACTCCTGGACGAGCGGACCGCCGTTGGACAGCCATTGGTTGTCCAACGCCCAGTTCATCCGGTCGAAGAAGCGCCTGCGATCGATGTTGTTCGGCTGACCGACGAGGATCGGATTCAGGAACTCCGGGCGTCCGCCGAACACGGCGAGATCGCTTACCGAACGTTTCAACTTGTCTCCCGGGAGTGCTTCTCATCGCCGGCGGAACGGCTGACGCTCTCGGTGTCCGTTCTCGGCTGAAGGTGTCCCCCAACATAGGCACGCGCGTCACCGGCGGTGGCCGGATGCCGGGCTTGTGTGGGACTTTCCCCAGTAACGATCAGCCGAGAAGTTGGACAACTCCGCGATAACAAGCCTCATCCGTGGGCACTTGGACGCCGATCACCCCAGTGACCCCCGGAGGCGGCCATGACCACGGCGACCACATCCCCGCAGAACACCCTCGTCCACTCGTACCTGTTCCTCCGGCGCGCCATCGGGCTCATCGGCCTGGCGCTGCCGTTCGTCCTCATCCTCGGCAAGCAGCTCGTCCAGGGCGGCGACCTGATCGGCTCGCTGAGCGGCTACTACTACACCGACCTGCGGGACGTCCTCGTCGGCGCCATGTGCGCGGTCGGGGTGTTCCTCCTCGCCTACTACGGCCACGACTTCGTCGACAACGTCGCCAGCACGGTCGCCGGGCTGGGCGCGATCGGGCTGGCGCTCTTCCCCACCACTCCGGACCACGACGTGACGGCCTGGGACCGCACCTCCGGCGTGCTGCACTGGGTCTTCGCGGCCGTGTTCTTCCTCGCCCTCGCCTACTTCTGCCTCCGCCTGTTCCCCCACGACGGCGAGCAGCCGCCCGGCACCGGCGTCGTCTACCGCGTCTGCGGAGCGGTGATCCTCGCCTGCTTGGTGCTCATCGCGGTGACCAAGGCGCTCGGCCTGCTGCCGGCGCTGCTGCCCGCGTTGTGGCTGGAGGCCGTCGCGGTGGAGGCGTTCGGCGTCGCCTGGCTCGTGAAAGGACAGACTCTGGAACCCAAGAGTGTGCGGTAGCCCACTCGACCGGGCCACACCACTGGTTACCGGTGGGTAACAAGGGCTATCGTGCGGCTGTGACAACCGGGGCTCCGCCCCGGGCCGGGGGCTCCGCCACCCGGGCCCCCTGAGAACCAAATGTCTACTGATGGAGCTATTCGTGGCCGCACCAGCAACGCCGCTCGCGCCGACCGCGCGGGGCGTGCGAAACGTCGCCTTCGTCGAGGGGGTCCGCACCCCCTTCGGCAAGGCCGGCGACAAGGGCATCTACGCCGGGACCCGCGCCGACGACCTGGTCGTCAACGCCATCCGTGAGCTGCTGCGGCGGCACCCCGAACTGCCGCCCGAGCGCGTCGACGAGGTGGCCATCGCCGCCACCACCCAGACCGGCGACCAGGGCCTGACCATCGGCCGCACCGCCGCGCTGCTCACCGGCCTGCCGAAGTCCGTCCCCGGCTTCGCCATCGACCGCATGTGCGCCGGCGCGATGACCGCCGTCACGACCGCCGCGTCCGGCATCGGCTTCGGCGCCTACGACATCGCCATCGCCGGCGGCGTCGAGCACATGGGCCGCCACCCGATGGGTGAAGGGGTCGACCCGAACCCGCGGATCATCGCCGACAAGCTCGTCGACCCGACCGCGCTCGTCATGGGCCAGACCGCCGAGAACCTGCACGACCGGTTCCCCGCGATCACCAAGCAGCGCACCGACGCCTACGCCGCGCGCAGCCAGGAGCGCTACGCCGAGGCCGTCAAGACCGGCAAGATCGGCCCCGAGCTGGTCCCGGTCGCCACCCGTTCGAAGGAGCTGGGCTGGGGCCTGGCCACCGAGGACGAGCCGCCCCGCCCGGGCACCACGCTCGAAACCCTCGCGAACCTGAAGACGCCGTTCCGGCCCTTCGGCCGGATCACCGCGGGCAACGCGGCCGGCCTCAACGACGGCGCGACCGCGTCACTGCTCGCCGACGAGGAAACCGCCCGCGAGCTGGGCCTGCCGGTCGCCATGCGGCTGGTCGGCTACTCCTTCGCCGGCGTCGAGCCGGAGGTCATGGGCATCGGCCCGGTGCCGGCCACCGAGAAGCTGTTCAAGCGCACCGGCCTGACCATCGACGACATCGGCCTGTTCGAGATCAACGAAGCCTTCGCCGTGCAGGTGCTGGCCTTCCTCGACCACTTCGGCATCGACGACGAAGACCCGCGCGTCAACCAGTGGGGCGGCGCGATCGCGTGCGGCCACCCGCTGGCGTCGTCCGGCGTCCGGCTGATGACGCAGCTGGCCCGCCAGTTCGCCGAGCGCCCCGACGTGCGCTACGGCATGACGACGATGTGCATCGGCATCGGCATGGGCGGCACCGTGATCTGGGAGAACCCGGCGTTCGAGGGGGCCAAGTAATGACTTTCACCGCTGAAGCAGCGAAGGCCGCGTTCCCGGACGAGGTCGTCACCGAGGCGAAGACCCGGCTGGTCAAGGTGCCGGGGCTCGCCAAGCCCGTCGCGCTGATCACGCTCGACAACGGCCACGACCACACCCGGCCGAACACCTTCGGCCCGCAGGGCCTGGTCTCGCTGAACACCGCGCTGGACAAGGCGTTCGAGGCCGAGCCGGCCGCGATCGCCGTCACCGGCAAGCCGTTCATCTTCGCCGTCGGCGCCGACCTGTCCGGCGTCGAATCGGTGAGCGACCCCGAGCTGGCGCGCGAAATCGCCCAGACCGGGCACGACGTGTTCCGCCGCCTGACCGAGTCGAAGATCCCGACGTTCGGGTTCGTCAACGGCGCGGTCATGGGCGGCGGCCTGGAGCTGGCGCTGTCCTGCCACTACCGGACGCTGTCGGAGAACACCGCCGCCATCGCGTTCCCCGAGGTCTTCCTCGGCCTGTTCCCGGGCTGGGGCGGCACGCAGCTGCTGCCGAACCTGATCGGCGCGGACGCCGCCGTCACGGTGATCATCGAGAACGCCCTGGCGCAGAACAAGATGCTCACCGTCAAGCAGACGGCCGAGCTCGGCATCGTCGACGCCGTCTTCGGCTCGGCCGACTACCTCGAGCAGTCGCTGCTGTGGCTGGCTCGCGTGGTCAACGGCGAGATCACCCCGGATCGCCGCGAGATCGACCGCGGTTCGGCGTGGGACGCGGCCATCGCCCGCGCGAAGTCCATCGTGGACGGCCGCACGCACGGCGCCTCGCCGGGTGCGACCAAGGCCGTCGAGCTGCTGGAGCTCGCGAAGGAAAACGATTTGGACCGCGGCTACGCGGCCGAGACCGACGGCCTCGCCGAGCTGCTCATGTCCGACGTCCTGCGCGCCGGGCTGTACTCGTTCAACCTGGTCAACAAGCGCGCCAAGCGCCCGGCCGGCGCGCCGGACAAGTCGCTGGCCCGCAAGGTGAACAAGGTCGGCATCGTCGGCGCCGGCCTGATGGCCAGCCAGCTCGCGCTGCTGTTCGTGCGCCGCCTGAAGGTGCCGGTCGTGCTGACCGACGTCGACCAGGAACGCGTCGACAAGGGCGTGGGCTATGTCCACGCCGAGATCGACAAGCTCCTGGCCAAGAAGCGCGTCTCCCCGGACGGCGCGAACCGGCTCAAGGCCCTGGTGACCGGCTCGCTGGACAAGGCCGCGTTCTCCGACGCCGACTTCGTCATCGAAGCCGTGTTCGAGGAGCTGGGCGTCAAGCAGCAGGTGTTCGCGGAGCTGGAGCAGCACGTCAAGCCCGAGGCGATCCTGGCGACGAACACCTCGTCGCTGTCGATCACCGCGATGGCGTCGAAGCTGCAGCACCCCGAGCGGGTCGTCGGCTTCCACTTCTTCAACCCGGTGGCCGTGCTGCCGCTGCTGGAGATCGTCCGCGGCGAGCAGACCGACGACGCGGCCCTGGCGACGGCGTTCTCGGTCGGCAAGCAGCTGAAGAAGTCCAGCGTGCTGGTGAAGGACGCCTCGGCGTTCGTCGTCAACCGGCTGCTGCTGCGCTTCCTCGGCGAGGTGCTGGTGACTGTCGACGAGGGCACGCCGTTCGAGGTCGCCGACTCCGCGCTCGAGCCGCTCGGCCTGCCGATGACGCCGCTGACGCTGATGCAGCTCGTCGGCCCGGCCATCGCCCTGCACGTCGGCGAGACGCTGCACGAGTCCTTCCCGGACCGGTTCACGGTGTCCGACAACCTCGCCGAGTTCGTCAAGGCGGGCAAGAAGGGCGTCTGGATCTGGGACGCCCAGGGCAACGCCTCGGTCGACCCGGAGGTCGCCGAGCTGTGGACGCAGGGTGACCAGCCGGCCACCTCGGAGCAGGTGCGCGAGCGGGCGCTGTCCGCCATCGCCGAGGAGATCCGGATCATGCTCGACGAGGGCGTGGTCGCCGAGGCGCAGGACATCGACCTGTGCCTGATCCTCGGGGCGGGCTGGCCGTTCTGGAACGGCGGCATCACGCCGTACCTGGACCGCTCCGGCGTCTCCGAGCGCGTGAACGGCAAGCCGTTCCTCGCGCCGGGCGTGGCTTCGGTCCCGGCTCGCTAGTACTCGCCCTCTCGGGGGCACTTCGGCGGCGGCGCAGTGAGCTTCAGCTGCGCCGCCGCCGCGTCCGAATCGATGACCGACACCCGCTCGGCGCTCCGGTAGCGGGCGTGCAGCTCCCGCGCCCACGCCTTCAGGTCGGTGCCCGGGACGGCGAGCAGCGAGACCGACGGCGGGTCGACGAACACCCGCCGGACCTTCGGGTCGCCGCGGAAGGACGGCACCGCGGCCCGCATGTCCTCTTCGGACGAATAGGTCACGACGACCGCCGCGCAGAGCGTGTGCCCGGCCAGCGGAGCCGGGTTCCGGTCCACCGGCAGCTCCGGCGGCCGGACGAGCGCGGCGATGAAGAACGCGAGCCCGACGCCGGCGGCCAGAGCCAGCGCGATCACCGGCGGCAGCACCCGGGCCAGGGGTTTCTCCTCCACACCGAAGATCACAGCACAGTTGGCCGCCGGGACACCGCCCGTTCACCCCGGCGGCTTAGCGTCCCGCCGTGACCACCGACAGACGCCGGTTCCTCAAGGGCGCCGGGCTCGCGGCCGCCGCCGCGGGCGTGCCCCTCCCGGCCGCCGCTTCCGCCGACCTCGACCTGAGCCGGGTGTGCGGCCGCTACCAGTGGCTGGTGGGCGACCACCACACGCACAGCCAGTACTCGTACGACGCGATGTACCGGATCGACCAGATCGCCGCCGGCGGGCGGGCGCACGGCGCGGACTGGATCGTCTTCACCGACCACGGCCACGCCGAGCACGAGAAGGTGTCGGTCGAGCCCACCGAAGCCGACTTCCTCGCCGCCCGGCGGAAGTACCCGGACCTGCTGCTGTGGCACGGGATGGAGTGGAACGTCCCGGGCGCCGAACACGCCACCGTCTTCTTCCAGGCCGGTTCGGCGCAGGCGGCCAAGCTGCGCGAGTTCGAGCGGAACTTCGACTGGCGGCTGACGAACTCGGAGGCGTCGAGCCCGGCGAACGAAGCCCTCGCGCTCCGGGCGTTGCGCTGGCTCGCTTCGGAAGAGCAGGCGCGGCGGATCCACGCCCCGGTCGTGCTGATCAACCACCCGCTGCGCAACGGCCGCGTCGCCCCGCACGAGCTGCGGGCCTACCGCGACGCCGCGCCGGGCATCGTCATCGGCATGGAAGGGGCGCCCGGCGCGCAGGCGGACGGCTTCCCCAAGCCGCTCGGCACCGGCGGCGCGCGCGGTGGCTACGCCAACAGCCCCGGCGCCAACTCGTGGCCCGGCTTCCCGGCCGAGGCGTACCGGACGCACGGCGGCTGGGACTGGGCGACGGCGAAGGTCGGCGGCCTCTGGGACTCGCTGCTCGCCGAGGGGAAGCCGTGGTGGATCACCACGAACTCCGACTCGCACTACAACCGCGGCGACACGCTGGTCCGGCCGCAGGTGGCGGACGACTGGTACGACACGCACGGCAGGTTCCCCGACCCGCTCGACACCGGCACGCCGCAGCTGCTGGCGCCGTACGCGGACTTCTACCCGGGCGAGTTCAGCCGCACGTACGTCGGCGTCACGCGGCGAAGCCTCGAAGGCGTCCTGGACGGCCTGCGGGCCGGGCGGATCTGGCTGTCGCACGGCGGTCTCGCACAGGACCTGCAGGTCGGCGCGTACGGCGGTGGTTCGTCGGTGACGCTGGGCGGCCGCCTGCGGGTGCGGCGGGGGTCGGACGTCACGGTCGTGGTGTCGGCGCGGCTGGCATCGCGGCCGAACGGCGGCGGCTCGGTGCCGCGGCTGGCGCGCCTGGACGTCGTCGCGGGCCCGGTCACCGGCCCGGCCGCCGACCGCGACACGATGACCGCGCCGGGGACGCGGGTCGTGGAGTCGTTCGAGCCGCGCTGGGCACCGGGGCGGCAGGTCGTCTTCCGGCACACCTTCCGGAACGTCCGGGAACCGTTCTACCTGCGCGTCCGGGGGACGAACGGCGTTTCCGAGCCCACACCGGACATCATCGGGCAGGCAAACCCCTTCGAGGACTTGTGGTTGTACGCGAACCCGATTTTCGTGGACCTGTGCTGAATGGACTGAGCCGCCGGCTGCTCGTGCGGTCGATCATGGCCGGGCTGCGGTGGCTGCTGCGCCTGCCGTCGCCCGTGCTGCGCGTGCTCGCGGGCCGGCCGGTGGTGGTGGACGGCCGCCAGCCGGTCCTCACCGCCCGGGTGCTCATGCGGGTGGCGCGCTTCGCGCCGTTCGACGCGCCGCACCACAACGGGAGCCTTTCGCGGGCCCGGACCGAGCTGAACCTGGCGGGCGCGCTCGCCGGCGCCGGGATCTGCCCGGGCGTCCGGACCAGCGACGCTTCGTGGCCCGGGCCGGGCGGCCCGCTGCCGCTGCGGCTCTACGAACCGGCCGGCGTCCCGGCGCCCGGTCCGGCGATCGTGTACTTCCACGGCGGCGGGTTCGTGCTCGGCAGCCTCGAGACGCACGAAGGCGCGTGCCGGCTGCTCGCCGAAGAAGCCGGGGTGCGGGTGGTGTCGATCGGCTACCGGCTCGCGCCGGAACACCCGTTCCCCGCGGCGGCTTCGGACGCGGTCGCGGCGTTCGCCCACGTGGCTTCGCACGCGGCGGAGTTCGGCGTGGACCCGGCCCGGCTGGCGGTGGGCGGCGACAGCAGCGGCGGCAACCTGGCCGCGGTGGTCTCCCACGCGGCGGCCCGCGGCGAGCTGCCCCGGCCGGCGTTCACCCTCCTGCTCACCCCGGCGACGGACGCCCTCGGCGAGTCGGCGTCGCACCGCCGGTTCGGCTCGGGCTTCCGCCTCGACCGGGACGAATGGGCCTGGTACCGCGCGCAGTACGTGCGCGACCCGGCCCGGTACCGCGACCCGCGGGCCTCGGTCCTCTACGACGAAAGCCTCGACGGTCTCCCCCCGACGTTCGTGGCCACCTGCGGCTTCGACCTCCTCCGCGACGAAGGCGAGGCCTACGCGCACCGGCTCGCCGCCGCCGGAGTCCCCCTGGTCCACCGACGCCACGAAGGCCAGCTCCACGGTTTCGCCAACCGAGTAGGCATCGACCCGGACGCCCGCGCAGCCATGCTCCACGCCGCCGGAGTCCTCCGCGCCGCCCTAGCCCTCACCCCACCCCGTGACCCGCCGGGCATCTCCCGTGATTGAAGGGGCATCTCGCGTGTCTGGAGGGGCATCTCGCGAGATGCCCGCTCAATCACGTGAGATGCCCGGCCAATCACGCCAGATGCCTGTTGGCGCTCGGTCAGTGGGCCGGGAGGTGGACCGTGACGCCGAGGCCGCCGCCCACGATCGGCTCGGCCGTCACCGTTCCGCCGTGCGCCGCCACCGCGGCCCGGACGATCGACAGGCCCAGGCCGGCGCCGTGGCGGGCCGTGCGGGCCACCCCGGCGCGGCGGAACGGCTCGAACAGCTCCGGCACCGCCGCCGGGTCGACCAGGCCGCCCGAGGAGCGGACGCGCAGCATCGACCACCGCGGCCCCGGCTGCGTCACGACCTCGAGCCAGCCACCCTCGACGTTGTGGCGGACCGCGTTCTCCAGCAGGTTGCCCGCGATCCGCTCCAGCAGCGCCGGATCGCCGAACGCGGACGCCGGCGGCGTCGTGAACGACGCCCGGATCCCGCGATCCTCGGCTTCGCGCCGGACCGCGCGCCACGCCCGGTCGACGACCACCGCGAGGTCCACCGGCTCGTGCACCCCGAGCCCGGCGGCGTCGGTGCGGGCCAGCAGCAACAGGGAGTTGACCAGCTGCCCGGCGCGCTCGGTCGCGTCGCGGACCACCCCGCCCATCCGGCGCAGCTCGGCTTCGTCGGCGTCGTCGTCGGACAGGGTGACGTCGAGTTCCGTGCGGATCACCGACAACGGCGTCCGCAGCTCGTGGCTCGCGTTCGCGACGAAGTGGCGTTGCGCGTCGAACGCGGCCTGGAGCCGGTCGAGCATGTCGTCGAACGTGCCCGCCAGCTCGGCCAGCTCGTCGCGGGAGCGGACCTCGCCGATCCGCTCCCCCAGCGACTCGACCGACAGCCGCCGCGCGGTGCCGGTGATCTCGCGCAGCGGCAGCAGCACGCGGGAGGTGAACGTCCAGGCGAGGATCGCCGCCGCCGCGACGACCAGCAGGAACGCCAGCGACCCGAACAGCAGCATCCGGTCGCGGGCGTGCACGCGCAGGTGCTCGGCGAGCGTCGAGGCGTCGACCTCGACGCCGTCGACGACCACTGTGCTGCCCGGCGGCATCCGCGGGACGGCGTCGAGCGAATCCCGCACCAGCGTCCAGGCCAGCCAGAGCAGCAGCAGGCTGACGGCGGCGACCAGCACGGTCGCCAGCAGGGTGATCCGGGCGCGGAGGCTGCGGGTGCCCGGCAGGTTCACGCGCGCGAAGCGCCGGGCTCCGGCACCCGGTACCCGGAGCCGACCACCGTCTCGATGATCCCCGGCTCGCCGAGCTTCTTGCGCAGCGTCATCACGGTGACCCGGACGGTCGTGGTGAACGGGTCGGCGTTTTCGTCCCAGACGCGTTCGAGCAGCTCCTCGCTGCTGACGACGGACCCGGCGGCCTGCAGCAGGACCTCGAGGACGCCGAACTCCTTGCGTGTCAGCTCCACCGGCCCGCTCGCGCGCCGGACGGTCCGCTTCGCCGGGTCCAGCTCGACGTCCCCGGCGGTGAGCAGCGGCGGCGCGGCCGGGGTGGCCCGCCGGCCCAGCGCCCGCACCCGCGCGACCAGCTCGGGGAAGGCGAACGGCTTGGCGAGGTAGTCGTCGGCGCCGAGCGAAAGCCCCTCGACGCGGTCGGACACCGAGCTGCTCGCGGTGAGCATCAGCACCCGGGTCAGCTCCCCGGACGCGACGATCTCCCGGCACAGCTCGTCACCGGACATCCCGGGCAGGTCCCGGTCCAGCAGCACGACGTCGTACCGCGTGACGGCGGCCTTCTCGTGCCCGTCGTCCCCGGTGAGCGCGACGTCCACCGCCATCCCCTCGCGGCGCAGGCCACGAGCGATCGCATCGGCCAGGGGTTCTTCGTCCTCGACTACCAAAACTCGCACCAGCCCACAATCCCATATTTTCCTGAGAGTGCCCTTTAAGGACTGTGTGTGACCGGTGAGAGCCAGCGCAGCGCGAACCACAGCCGCATCCGGACCTCCGGGTCCGCCAAGTCGACCCCCATTGCCTTCTCCACCTGCGCGATCCGGTGCCGGACGCTGTTGCGGTGGACGCCCAGCTCCGCGGCCGTCGGTTCCCAGGCGCCGTGGTGGGCCAGCCACGTCCGCAGCGTCGGCACCAGTGACCGGTCCCCCGCGCGGTCCAGCGCCACCAACGGCTCCAGCGCCTTCGCCGCGAACTCCCGGGAAGCGTCCGGGTCCAGCAGCGCGTCGAACTCCAGCGGCCCTCTGCCGGCCGCGATCGGCCGGCCGAGGGCGAGCGCCCGCGAAAGCAGCAGCTCCACCTCGGCCCAAGCCGAGGCCGCCCGGGAAGCGGGCACCGGCGAGCCCACCGCGGCCAGCCAGCCGTGTTCGCGCAGGTCCTCCAGCACCGGCAGCGACACCGCCCCGGCGACGGCCACGAAGGACGGCCCGGGCCGCACCGAGACCAACGGCGTGTCCAGCCGCGCGCGCAGCCAGTCCGGGCGCTGGGCCACCTCGCCGGGGCCACGCCGGTACGCGGCCCCCGCGACCAGCCGGACGGTCTCCGAGCCCAGCAGCGACCGGGCCACTTCCCCCGGGGACGTCCGGCCGAGCAGCAGGCCGGTGGCCGCGGCGCCCAGCTCGGCCGCGTCCGAGCCCGCGCGGCCGACCAGGCCGAGCAGGGCCGCGCCGACGGCGAGGATCGCCCGCTCGGCGCCGTCGAGCCGCCGCGACCGGCCGACGACCACCAGGTGCGAAGCCGTGGCCTGCGGGTACGCCGGCTGGACGACGACGAACCCGCCGGCGAGCTCGGTGGTCGCGCTCCGGATCCCGCTGCCCGCCCGCACGGTCGCCATCAGCTCCCGCACCGGGAGCGGCAGCGGCGAAGGCGCGTCGTGCGCCGAGGCAAGCACGTCCCCGGCGCCGACCAGGGCGACCCAGGACCGCAGCACCGCCGCCAGCGAGGACGTCAGCTCGCCGAGTCCGCCACCCGCGGCGCGCGTCAGCGTCTCGCGCGCCGCGGTGATCCGCCGCTGGTCCCGCTGCCCGGCCTCGGTCAGCGCGACCGAGACCGCCCGGTTGACCGCCAGGAACGGCGTGCGCGCGGGCACCACCAGCAGCGGCAGCCCGCGCCGCGCGCACGCCCGGCGCAGGGGCTCCGGCAGGGTCTCGTGCACCGTCGGGGTGAGGCCGAACCCCAGCGCCGTCACGCCGGCGTCGCGCAGGCCGCGCACGTACCGGTCGAGCTGCTCCGGCAGGTTGACTCCAGCCGTGAGGATCAGCTCGCCGCCCACCAGGTAGGGCGCGGGGTCCTGCAGCTCACTGACGTGGGCCCAGCGCACCGGGGCGTCCAGCGCGCCCGGCCGCAGCGTCTCGGGGACGACGTCGAGCGCGAGCTCCCGGTTGCCGAGCACGTCCCGTAACGGGACATTCACCTCCGTGGGCGAAAAATCCGGGATCGTGGCCATTTCGTCCCCGCTGAAGTCGACTTGGGGACGAATCATCCCATGCCGGAGAGGTGGCGGGCGAACCTACGGTGACCCGAAACCGACGTGAGGAGGACACCGTGACCGGCGACTACGCGGTGATCGCGCTGTACATCGCGGGCATGCTCGGGGTCGGCTGGTACGGCCTCCGGCTCGCGAAGACGAAGTCCGACTACCTCGTCGCCGGCCGGCGGCTGGGCTGGTTCATGTACTCCGGCACGATGTCGGCCGTCGTCCTCGGCGGCGCGTCCACCGTCGGCGGGGTGAAGCTCGGCTACACCTACGGCATCTCCGGCATGTGGCTGGTGGTCAGCATCGGCGTCGGCATCCTCGTGCTGCACGCGCTGTTCGCCCGGCGGCTGGTGCGGCTGAAGGTCTACACCGTCGGCGAGATGCTCGACCTGCGCTACGGCGGCCGCACCAGCGCGGTGTCCGGCGTCGTCATGTGGGGCTACACCCTGATGCTCACGGTGACCTCGACGCTGGCGTTCGCGACCATCTTCAAGGTGCTGTTCGACCTGCCGAACTGGGCCGGGATCGCGGTCGGCGGCTCGATCGTCGTCCTCTACTCGGTGCTCGGCGGCATGTGGTCGATCACGCTCACCGACATCGCCCAGTTCGTCATCAAGACCATCGGCATCCTGGCGATCCTGCTGCCGGTCGCGATCAGCTCGGCCGGCGGCTTCTCCGGCATGAGCGAGAAGCTCGACGCGAGCTTCTTCAGCTTCACCTCGATCGGCACCGACACGATCATCACCTACTTCGTCATCTACACCTTCGGCCTGCTCATCGGCCAGGACATCTGGCAGCGCGTGTTCACCGCCCGCACGCCCGCGATCGCGACGTCCGGCGGCATCACCTCCGGCGTCTACTGCCTGGTCTACGGCCTGGCCGGTGCGCTGATCGGCACCGCCGCGCACGCGCTCTACCCGGACATCGCCAGCGCGCAGGACGCCTTCGCGACGATCGTCGAGCGGCTGCTGCCGACCGGCGTCCGCGGCCTGGTCCTGGCCGCCGCGCTCTCGGCGATGATGTCGACGGCGAGCGGCGCGCTGATCGCCTGTTCCACCACGACGACGTCCGACCTGCTCACCAAGCTGGGCCTGCAGAAGGGCGACGAGGTCAGCCGCAACCGGCTGGCCACGCTCGTGCTCGGCCTGCTGGCCATCGGCATCGCGATGATCGTCGACGACGTCGTCAACGCGCTCACCATCGCCTACGACATCCTGGTCGGCGGCCTGCTCGTCGCGATCATCGGCGCCCTGTTCTGGAAGCGCGGCACCCGGCAGGGCGCGTACGCGTCGATGGTGGCCGGCACGCTCTCGGTCATCGCCTTCATGATCATCGACGGCGTCGACGCCAACACCCCGATCTACTGGGGCCTCGGCGCGAGCCTGATCGTCTACTTGGCGGTCAGCTTCGCCACCCCCCGCACTTCCGAGACCATCCTCTCCGTCTGGACCCGCCGCCTGAGCGGCGAGGAAACACCCCTCTCGAACCGGGAACAGGAGCCCACCAGTGCCTAACATCGGACCCCTCGACTCGTCGCGCATCCCCCGGTTCGCCGGCTTCGCGACCTTCGCGCGGCTGCCGCGGATCGACCAGGTCGAGCGTGCCGACGTCGCCGTCGTCGGGGTGCCCTTCGACTCCGGGGTGTCCTACCGGCCCGGCGCGCGGTTCGGCCCGGCGGCCGTCCGCGAGGCGAGCCGGCTGCTGCGGCCGTACCACCCGGAGCTGGACGTCTCGCCGTTCGCCGAGAAGCAGGTCGTCGACGCCGGGGACATCGCGGTCAACCCGTTCGACATCGGCGAAGCGATCGAAACGCTGCAGCAGGAAGCCGAAGCGCTGCAGGCGGACGGGACGCGGCTGGTGACCGTCGGCGGCGACCACACCATCGCGCTGCCGCTGCTGCGGGCCGTGGCCAAGAAGCACGGACCCGTTGCGCTGCTGCACTTCGACGCCCACTTGGACACGTGGGACACCTACTTCGGCGAGCCGTACACGCACGGCACGCCGTTCCGGCGGGCGTCGGAGGAAGGGATCCTCGACACGAGCGCGCTGTCGCACGTCGGGACACGCGGGCCGCTCTACGGCAAGCGGGACCTCGAAGAGGACCGGCGGCTCGGCTTCGGCATCGTCACCTCCGGCGACGTCCTGCGCCGCGGCGTCGCCGAGACCGTCGACGCGCTGCGGCAGCGCATCGGCGACCGCCCGCTGTACGTCTCGGTCGACATCGACGTGCTCGACCCGGCCCACGCGCCCGGCACCGGCACGCCCGAGGCGGGTGGGATGACCAGCCGCGAGCTGCTGGAGATCCTGCGCGGGCTGCGCGACCTCAACCTGGTCGGCGCGGACGTCGTCGAGCTCGCGCCGGCCTACGACCACGCCGAGATCACCGCCATCGCGGCGTCCCACGTCGCCTACGACCTGGTGAGCCTGCTGACCTTGGGGAAGGGCGAATGACGCGCATCGGCGGCGACGTCGTCGTCGAGACCCTGCGGGCGCTGGGCGCCGACACCGTGTTCGGCCTGCCGGGCCAGCACGCGCTGGGCCTGTTCGAGGCGCTGCGGCGGGCCGACGACGTGCGGGTGATCAGCGGGCGGGTCGAGAACAACCTCGCCTTCGCCGCCGACGGGCACGCCCGCGCGCGGCTCGCGGCGGCCCCGGACGGCCCGGTGCCGGTGACGCCGCTGGTCGTCTCGACCGGCCCGGGCGCGCTGCTGACGCTGGCTTCGCTGCAGGAGTCCCGCGCGGCTTCGGTGCCGGTGCTCGGGATCTCCAGCCAGGTCCCGGTCGCCGGCCTCGGCGGTGGGCGGCACGGCTACCTGCACGAACTGCCCGACCAGCAGGCGAGCTTCCGGGACGTGGTGAAGTCGGTGCACGTCGTGCGCCGCGCGAGCCAGATCCCGACGGCGCTGCGGGAGGCGTGGACGTCGGCCGCGACCGCGCCCTACGGCCCGGTGTGGGTCGAAATCCCCCAGGACGTGCTGCTCGGGCCGGCCGGGCTGCCGCCGATCACGTCGGTGCCGGCCGCTCCCCCGGCGCTGGAACCGCTGCCGGAACTGGTCACCGAGGCCGCACAGCTCCTGGCGGCGGCGTCGAACCCGGTGATCCTCGCCGGCGGCGGCGCCCTGCGCTCGGGCGCGCACGCGGAGCTGCTGGCCTTGGCCGAGGCGGTGCGCGCACCGGTGATCTCGACCTTCGGCGGCAAGGGTGTGTTCCCGTGGGACCACGAGCTGTCCGGGCGGTCGTGGCTGGAGGACTGGCACACCACGGAGTTCCTCGCCGCCGCCGACGTGCTGCTCGTGCTCGGCTCCGGCCTCGGCGAGCTGTCCAGCAACTACCGCGAGTTCGCGCCGCGCGGCCGGGTGATCCAGGTCGAGGCCGACCTCGGGAAGCTGGAGTCGAACTACCCTGGTCTGGGCCTGCACGCCGACGTCCGGCGCACGTTGCAGGCGCTGCTGGAGCGGGTGCCGATGCGGGCGTCCGACGGCCGGGCCGAGCAGGCGGTTTCGGGGTTGCTCGCGCGGGTCGAGTCGCGGTTGGACGCCCAAGACCTCGCCGTCGAGCGGAAGCTGATCGACGACATCCGGGCCGCGCTCCCCGACGGCACCCAGACGTTCTGGGACATGACGATCGCGGCGTACTGGGCCTGGTCGGCGTGGAATCCCGAGGGCGCGCCGATCCACACCGCGCAGGGCGCGGGCGGGCTGGGTTTCGGGCTGCCGGGCGCGCTCGGCGGCGCCGTCACCGGTGCTCCCACGCTCGCCGTGTCCGGGGACGGCGGCGCGATGTACGGCGTCGCCGAGCTGGCCACCGCGGTGCAGCACGGCCTCGACGTCACATGGCTGATCATCGACGACGGCGGCTACGGCGTCCTGCGCGAGTACCTCACCGACGCGTTCGGCCAGACGACGGCCACGGAGCTGTCCCGCCCCGACTTCGTGGCGTTGGCGTCGTCCTTCGGCGTCCCCGCCCGGCTCTCCTCTTTGGACAAGGTGGGCACGGACCTGGCCGATGCGTTGCGGACACCGGGCCCGTCCGTCGTCGTCCTCCCCGCCGTGCTGAAGCTGTTCGCGCCGACCCACCTGGAGCAGGCATGACCCGCACGCTCGACCTGACCGACCCGGCGACGGGCGATGTGTTCGCACCAGTCCCATCGCGCGCAGTCCGATGTGGACGCGGCACTCGAATCGGCCGCGCAAGCGTTTGCGATCTGGCGGCGCAGCACCCCGGCCCAAGGACATCTTTCCACCCGGGCCAAAACCCGCTCAGCTCCGATTGGCATCCTTACGCCGCACCGGCTCATCCGAAGAACCCAGCCGCCCCGAGGCCCACTCGGTAACCCGCCGGGCAACATCCTGAGCAGTCAGCCCGATGCGCCCCAGAACCTCGTCCCGGCTCCCAAGATCATGGAAAGCCTGCGGCACAGCCAAATCCCGCAAGGGAACATCACACTCGGCATCCCGGAACATCGCGGCCAAAGCCGACCCGAACCCCCCATGCCGCCCACTGTCTTCCACCGTCACGACCAGCTTGTGCTGCGAAGCCAACGCAACCAGCTCCGCCGGAACCGGAAGCACCCACCGCGGGTCCACGACGGTCACCCCGATCCCCTGATCGGCAAGCCGATCCGCAGCCGCCAACCCGAGGGTGGCAAAGGCCCCGACCGTCACCAGCAGCACGTCCGCTCCCTCGGCCGGGCGGCGCAGCACGTCGACCGTGCCGATCCGCTCCACCGCCGTCACGTCCGTGCCGACCTTCCCCTTCGAGAACCGCAGCGCAGTCGGCCCGTCGGCGACCGCGACCGCCTCACGCAGCTCCTCCCGCAGCGTCCCCGGGTCACGCGGCGCAGCCACCCGCATCCCCGGGACCATGCCGAGCAGCGAGAGGTCCCACATGCCGTGGTGACTCGGCCCGTCCGGCCCGGTGATCCCGGCCCGGTCCAGCACCAGCGTCACCGGCAGGCGGTGCAGCGCCACGTCCATCAGCACCTGGTCGAACGCGCGGTTCAGGAACGTCGAGTAGATCGCGACGACCGGGTGCAGCCCGCCCATGGCCAGCCCCGCCGCCGAGGTGACGGCGTGCTGCTCGGCGATGCCGACGTCGTACCACCGGTCCGGGAACGCCTCGGCGAACTTGTCCAGCCCGGTGGAACGCAGCATCGCCGCGGTGATGGCGACAACGTCCTCACGCTCGGCGCCGATCGCCGCCAGCTCGGAGCCGAACACGCCGGTCCAGCTCGGGCCCTTCACCGGCGGCAGGCCGGTCTCCGGGTCGATCGGGTCGGTCTGGTGCATCTGGTCGTGCTCGTTGTTGACCGCCGGTGCGTAGCCGTGACCCTTTTCGGTGACCACGTGCACGATCACGGCGCCGCCGAAGGAGCGCGCGCTGTACAGGGCCTTCTCCAGCGCCACCTGGTCGTGGCCGTCGACCGGGCCGAGGTACTTGAGGCCCAGGTCGGAGAACATCGCCTGCGGGCTCAGGGCGTCCTTCAGGCCGGCCTTCGCGGCGTGCAGCGCGGCGTAGATCGGCCGGCCGACGACCGGGGTGTGCTTGAGGATCTCGCGGCCGCCGTCCAGGAGCCGCTCGTAGCCGGGCTGCAGGCGCAGCGCCGCGAGGTGGTCGGCCAGGCCGCCGATGGTCGGCGAGTAGGAGCGGCCGTTGTCGTTGATCACGATGACGACCGGGCGGTCCTTGTGCGCGGCGATGTTGTTGAGCGCCTCCCAGCACATGCCGCCGGTGAGCGCGCCGTCGCCGACGACGGCGATCGCGTGCCGGCCGCCGCCGGCCAGCTCGAACGCCTTCGCCAGGCCGTCCACATAGGACAGGCCGGACGACGCGTGGCTGCTTTCCACCCAGTCGTGTTCACTCTCCGCGCGCGACGGGTAACCGGTGACCCCGCCGGTCTGGCGCAGCAGGTCGAACCCGGCCGCGCGGCCGGTGACGAGCTTGTGGACGTACGCCTGGTGACCGACGTCCCACACGATCGCGTCGCGCGGCGAGTCGAACACCCGGTGCAGCGCCAGGGTCAGCTCGACGACGCCGAGGTTCGGGCCCAGGTGGCCACCCGCCCGGCGCACCTTGTCGACGAGGAAGTCCCGGATCTCGGCGGCCAGTTCGCCGAGGTCCTCGACACTCATGCGCTTCAGGTCCGCCGGCCCGCTCAGGGACTCCAGCATCGTCACTCGTCTCCACCTCACTCGCTCGGTTCCGGCCAGTCTACGGAGACCCGCCAGGGCGGGACCGCAGGCCGCGTCGGGCGTCACAACCGGAGCGCGACCGCCGGTCAGCACCCGGGGTGAACCTCGTCTCCTCGCGTCGCTGTGGCGGTCACGCGGCGTGGCCACGAGAATGGATCGCATGGCGGATTTCTTCATCGGCGGCGAATGGGTGGACGCGGTGGACGGCGGCCGGCGGGAGATCCGCTGCCCGGCCGACGGCTCCCTGGTCGCGACGGTCGCCGAGGGCACCGCCAAGGACACCGAGGCCGCCATCGCGGCCGCGCGCCGGGCCTTGGACAGCGGTCCGTGGCCCGGCACCCCCGCCCACCTGCGCGGTGACCTGCTGCTGCGGGCGGCGGACCTGCTGGACCGCGACGCGGAGGCGTTCGCCCGCGCCGAGTCGCTCGACACGGGCAAGCGCCTGGTCGAGAGCCGGTACGACATGGCCGACATCGCCGCCTGCCTGCGCTACTTCGGCAAGCTCGCGGCGCAGGACGCCGGGCGCGTCGTCGACACCGGCAGCCCGGACGCGATCAGCCGGATCGTGCACGAGCCGGTCGGCGTCTGCGGGCTGATCACGCCGTGGAACTACCCGCTGCTGCAGACCGTGTGGAAGATCGCACCGGCGCTGGCCGCGGGCAACACGTTCGTGCTCAAGCCGAGCGAGCTCACCCCGCACACGGCGCTCCTGTTCCTCAAGCTGCTCACCGAGGCCGGCCTCCCACCGGGCGTGGGCAACCTGGTGCTGGGCGCGGGCGCCGAGGCCGGCGCGCCCCTGGCGTCCCATCCGGACGTCGACCTCGTGTCGTTCACCGGCGGTCTGGCGACCGGTCGCGTCATCGCCGCCGCGGCCGCCGGGACCGTCAAGAAAGTGGCCCTGGAGCTGGGCGGCAAGAACCCGAACGTGGTGTTCGCCGACGCCGACTTCGAGACCGCGGTCGACTACGCGCTGACGGCGGTGTTCCTGCACTCCGGCCAGGTGTGCTCGGCGGGCGCCCGGCTGATCGTGCAGCGCGAGTGGCACGACGAGTTCGTCGGCGAGCTGGTGCGCCGGGCCGAGCGGATCCGCCTGGGCGGCCCGTTCGACTCGCAGGCGGAGACCGGCCCGCTGATCTCGGCGGCGCACCGGGCGAAGGTCGAGGCGTACGTGGCGGCCGCGCTGGCCGAGGGCGCGGTGCTGCGCACGGGCGGCCGCCGTCCGGACGACCCGGCCCTGGCCGACGGCTTCTACTACCTCCCGACCATCCTCGACCAGGTGAAACAGGGCTCGTCGGCGGTGGTCGACGAGTCGTTCGGCCCGGTGCTGACGGTCGAGACGTTCACCGACGAGGACGACGCGGTCCGCATCGCCAACGACACCCACTACGGCCTGGCCGGCGCGGTGTTCACGAACGACGCTTCGCGGGCGCAGCGGGTGGCGGGGCGGCTGCGCCACGGGACGGTGTGGATCAACGACTTCCACCCGTACCTGCCCCAGGCCGAGTGGGGCGGCTACAAGCAGTCCGGCTTCGGCCGCGAGCTGGGCCCGACGGGGCTGGCCGAGTACACCGAGGTCAAGCACATCTACCAGAACCTCCGGCCGGCACCGCAACGCTGGTTCTCGGGCTGAAACCCGCCTTATGCTGCGTCTACGCCGACGCAGGGGAGGCCGGAGTGGACCAGCAGCGACCACGGAAGCGGCTCCGGGGCCCGCGGGCCGTCCTGGTGGGGGCGGCGGGCCTGGGCGTGATCGCCGGGCTCACCCTGCGGACGGCCGAGTACCCGGGCCTGCTGCCGCCCGGAACCCCGGACCCCGAGCTGGACCTGGGCCTGCGGCTGGTGTGCGCGGCGGCGGTGCTGATCGCGGTGACGCTGGCGTACCTGACGTTCGCCCGCCACCAGGACGAGCCCCTGGCCATGGCGTGCCTGCCGGGGCTGGTGGTGACCGGCGTGATCCTGCGGCACCTGGTGGTGACGCTGCCGGGAGTGACACGCCTCCAGCCGACGGCCCGGGTGGTCCCGGGAGCCGGGGCATGGGTACTGCTGGTGTCGGGCGTGGCGATGACGGCGACCGGTCTCGCGGCGGCGTTCGCGGTGCGCCGGGCAGGTTGAGGTCCCCGGCCGCGCCCGTGGCCCGAGCGGCCGACGCGACCACCCGCTCGGGTACGCCCCTGTCCGCCCATCCCATCGCCGCCGTGCGAGCTCGCATTCGAGGTAAACTCGTTTCATGCCGCAACGAAATGAATCCGCCGAACTCGCGCGAGCTGTCATGGAGCTCATCGATCAGGGACATCGGCGGATCTCGCGGCGCGTGGACCTGACCCGGCTCCGTGTGCTCGGTCTGCTCGCCGCCCACGGGCCGCTGCGGCCGCGGGACATCGCCGGCACGCTCGGCCTCACCGCCTCCGCCACCAGCCGGCACCTCACCGCTCTCGAGCGGGAAGGAGCCATCGCCGTCGCGGCCGATCCGGATGACTCGCGCACCTTCCTCGCCGACGTCACCGCGGACGGCCGCGCCGGGATCGAGACCGCCGTCGAAGCCGGTGCCGCCGTCTTCGCGCGGGTCATCGCCGACTGGCCGGACGAAGACGTCGCCGCCGCGCGCATCCTCGTCACCCGCCTGAACGAAGCCTGGGCGCGGCACGGCGACAGCGCCGGCCCACCCGCCGTCCCGCGCTGGCAGCGGGCTCGCCACAAGGACGCTTGACCGTGGCGCCGCGGAGCCTGCCGAAGCCCGTCCAGTCCGCCCGGGCGCTGCTGGCCCTCGTCGGCCTCGGCCACCTCGTCGTCCCGGTCGTCATGGGGGCGCGCGAAGACACACTGCGCGACCAGATCGCCGCTCAGCAGCCGGACTTCGACACCGCCGAAGCCGCGCGCTCAGCCGACATCGCCGTGCTGTCGGGCGCCGTCTTCCACGGCCTCCTGCTCGTGCTCTGCCTCCTCCTCGTCGCCAAGCTCGCCACGGGCCGGCCGTGGACGCGCCGGCTCGCCACCGTCTCCCAGCTGCTGTCCGTGGTCTTCGGCTTCTTCTCCTGGTCGTCCTCGCCGATGTTCCACGCCGTGATCCCGGTGGCCGCCGCCGCGCAGCTCGCCGTCGTCGGCCTGGTCTGGCTGCCACGGCCGTCGCGGGACTTCTTCGCCACCTCCTAGCCGTTCACCGCCTTCCGGCCCAGGAACGCCGCCAGCTCATCGGCCGCCGTCGCGTTCGGAGGTGGCGGGATCTCCGGCCCGAACGGGCCGCCCGGCTGCCGGGGCGCCGCACCGAACCGGGACCGCCACTGCGCCAGCGCCCGGGCCGCCAGCTCGGGCGCCAGGTCCGTCGGCTGCCCCGTCGCGTCCGCGATGTCCCAGCCGTGGGCGAGGTACTCGTTCACCCTCATGTGCACCAGGAACACCCCGGGCACCTCACCGAGCGGCGTCGTCACCTGCCGCGAAAACAGCCCCGGCTCGGCCAGCACCGCACGGGCCGCGGAGACCGACGCGGTGAACGCCTCGACCGGCGAGGAACCCAGGTGGTCGCCGTCCGGGGCCGGTGGGCCCGTGCCCGCCCAGAAGGCCACTTTCGCGTTGCCGTGCGCGAGGTGGTTCACCACCGCGCGCACGTCCCAGTCCGGGCACGCCGTAGGGAGCGCCCACTGGCCGGCACGAACCGCGGTGACCAGGCGGGTCACCGTCGAAGCTGCGAGGTCGAAGTCGTCGAGAGCAGTCATGGCACACAGTGTGCCGACCACCACCGACAGTTTTCGAAAACGGCGGAGCGGGAAGGCAGCGTCAGGAAAGCAGCGCCACGCACTCCACGTGGTGGGTCATCGGGAACGCGTCGAACGCCCGCAGGTCCGTCAGCGAATACCCGTGGGCCGCGAAGGTCGCCACATCGCGCGCCAGCGCCGCCGGATCGCAGGCCACGTAGACGATCCGGTCCGGCGCACCCGCCACGATGGACTCCACGACCGCCTTGCCCGCGCCCTTGCGCGGCGGGTCCAGGACCACCACGTCGACCGGCGTGGCCGCCGACGCCAGCACGTGCTCGACGCGCCCGGCCTGCCACGAAACCTGGGGCAGGTCCTCGAGGTTGCGCTCGCCGTCGGCGACCGCGCGCCGGCCGGACTCGACCGCCAGCACCCGGCCCGACGTCCCGACCTGGGCCGCCAGCACCGACGCGAACAGCCCGACCCCGGCGTAGAGGTCCCAGGCGGAGCCGCCCACCGGCGCCTCCGCCCACTCCGCCACGACCGCGGCCAGCGTCGACGCCGCCGCCGGGTGGACCTGCCAGAAACCGTGCGCGTCCAAGCGCCAGTCGCGGCCCGCCGCGTGCTGGACCGCGACCCCGCCGGTCAGCTGCCGCGCCCGGACCTTCCCGCGCACCGTCGACAGCTCGCGGACGTGCACCCCGCCGTCACCGTCCTGGGTGACCTCCAGCTCGCTGCCCGGCCGCCAGCGCCGCGCCAGGACGTCGTCGAGCTCGCCCGGGACGGCGATCGGGCAGTCGTCCAGGGCCACCACCCGGTGGCTGTGGTGGGCGCGCAGCCCGGCGCGGCCGTCGTGCCCGGCGACCAGCCGGACGCGGCTGCGCCAGTCCAGGGGCCCGCCGTCGAGCGCCTCGACGACGACTTCACGTTCGATGCCCGCCAGCCGCTGCAGCTGTTCCGCCACCACCGCCGCCTTCAGCGACCGCTGGTGGGCGGGGTCGGCGTGCTGCCAGTCGCAGCCGCCGCAGCCGCCCGGCACGGCCAGCGGGCACGGCGGCGTGACCCGGTGCGGGGACGGGGTGAGCACCTCGACGGCGTCCCCGCGGCAGAACGAGCCGCCGTTGTCCTCGGTGACCTCGACGCGGACCTGTTCGCCCGGCAGCGCGTGCCGGACGAACACGACCCGCCCTTCCGCGCGGGCGACGCAGTGGCCGCCGTGCGCGACCGCGCCGACCTCGACCTCGAGGACGCGGCCCAGCCAGCTGGTCATTCGGCAGGCTCCTTGGGCTTCGGGGCCACGACCGGCTTCCCGTTGGGTGAGAAGCCGCGGCGGACGTCGCCCGCGGCCGGGCGCTCGTTCCGGACCCGCGCGGCCGCCTTGGCCGACGACTCCAGCTGCCACGGCACGCTCGCCACGATCACGCCGGACTGGAACAGCAGCCGGCCCTTGAGCCGCAGCGCGCTCTGGTTGTGCAGCACCTGTTCCCACCAGTGCCCGACCACGTACTCCGGGATGAACACGGTGACCACGTTGCGCGGATTGTCCCCGCGCACGCGCTTCACGTAGTCGAGAACGGGCTTCGTGATCTCGCGGTAGGGCGATTCGACGACCTTCAGCGGCACCTTGAAGTTGTGCGCGTCCCACTCGGCGGTCAACCGGCGGGTGTCCGCATCGTCCACATTGACCGTCACGGCTTCGAGCACGTCCGGGCGCATCGCCTTGGCGTAGGCCAGCGCGCGCAGCGTCGGCCGGTGCAATTTGGACACCAGCACGATGGCGTGGTTGCGCGAGGGCAGCACGGTCGGGGTGTCGCCGAGATCCTTCAGCTCGTCGGCGACGCGGTCGTAGTGCCGCCGGATCGCCGTCATCAGCACGTAGATGGCCACCATCGCGGCGATCGCGATCCACGCGCCGAGCAGGAACTTGGTGATGAGCACGATCACCAGGACGGTCGCGGTCATGGTCAGGCCGATGGCGTTGACCGTCTGCGAACGCCGCATCCGCCGCCGCGCGCCCGCGTCGGTTTCCTTGGCCAGCAACCGGTTCCAGTGCCGGATCATGCCCGCCTGGCTCACCGTGAACGACACGAACACGCCCACGATGTAGAGCTGGATGAGCCGGGTCACCTCGGCGTCGAACGCGATGATCAGCACCAGCGCGAAGGCGGACAGGAACAGGATGCCGTTGGAGAACGCCAGCCGGTCGCCGCGGGTGTGCAGCTGCCGCGGCAGGTAGCGGTCCTGCGCGAGGATCGAGCCCAGCACCGGGAAGCCGTTGAACGCGGTGTTCGCGGCGAGCAGCAGGATGATGCCGGTGGAGAAGGAGATGTAGTAGAACGCCGGCGGGAAGTCGGCGAACACCGCGTGCGCGATCTGCGCCACGATCGTCTTCTGCTCGTAGCCGGCCGGCGCGCCCTCGAGCTGCCGCGCCGGGTCCTCGGCGAACTTGACGTCGGTGATCGTGGCCAGGGTGATGATGCCGACCAGCATGGTGACCGCGAGCACGCCCATCATCAGCAGCGTGGTGGCCGCGTTCTTCGACTTCGGCTTCTGGAACGCCGGGACGCCGTTGCTGATCGCCTCCACCCCGGTCAGCGCCGCCGCGCCGGAGGAGAACGCCCGCAGCACCAGGAACGCGTACCCGACGCCCGCGAAAGTGCCTTCGGCGGTCAGGGTGAACCCGGCGCTCTCGGCCTTCACCTCGGTGCCGGTGGCCGCCTGGACCAGGCCCCACACGACCATGACCATGATGCCGATGATGAACCCGTACGTCGGGATCGCGAAGGCCTTCCCCGACTCGCGGATGCCGCGCAGGTTCAGCGACGTCAGCACCACGACGATGACGATCGACGCGAGCACCTTGTGCTGGGCGACCCACGGGACGGCCGAGCCGATGTTGGCCACACCGGACGAAGTGGACACCGCGACCGTCAGCACGTAGTCGACCAGCAGGGCGCTGGCCACCGTCAGGCCGAACCGGCCGCCCAGGTTCGTGTTGGCGACCTCGTAGTCACCGCCCCCGCTCGGGTAGGCGTGCACGTTCTGCCGGTAGGAAGCGACGACGACCAGCATGACCAGGGCGACCATGATGCCGATCCACGGCGCGAGCGCGTACGCGGACAGCCCGGCGACACTGAGGGTCAGGAAGATCTCTTCCGGGGCGTAGGCGACGCTCGAGAGCGCGTCCGACGCGAAGATCGGCAGCGCGATGCGCTTGGGCAGGAGCGTGTGAGCGAGCCTGTCACTGCGGAACGGACGTCCGAGGACCAGGCGTTTCAGCACGGTCGGGAACTTCGACACCACGAAAGCCTAACGGCACCCGGGCACGGTAGGTTCGGCGCTGGTAGGTAGGGGTGGCAACGGACGGGAAACCGCCGAGGAGGAGGCAGGGCGTGCACGTGGTGATCATGGGGTGCGGCCGGGTCGGCGCGTCCCTGGCCGCTGCGCTGGAGCGGCTCGGCCACGAGGTGGCCGTCATCGACAAGAACCAGCAGGCGTTCCGCCGGCTCGGCAGCGACTTCCACGGCCAGCAGGTCGTCGGGGTCGGCTTCGACCGCCGGGTGCTGATCGAAGCCGGCATCGAGCGGGCCGGCGCGTTCGCGGCGGTGTCCAGCGGCGACAACTCGAACATCATCTCGGCCAGGGTCGCGCGCGAGAACTTCGGCGTCGAGCACGTCGTCGCGCGCATCTACGACCACAAGCGCGCGGCCGCGTACGAGCGGCTGGGCATCCCGACGGTCGCGACCGTGCCGTGGACGACCGACCGGTTCCTGCGCAGCCTGCTGCCGGACGGCGTCGCGTCGGCGTGGCGGGACCCGTCGGGCAACGTCGCGCTGCTGCAGCTGCCGCTGCACGAGGGCTGGGTCGGGCACTCCGTCCGGTCCCTGCAGCAGGCGAGCGGCGCGCGGGTGGCGTTCATCATGCGGATGGGCACCGCCGTGCTGCCGGACACCAAGACGGTGCTGCAGGCCGACGACGTCGTGTGGGTGGCCGCGCGCTCCGGCACCGTCACCGACGTCACCAGTGTGGCCAACCGCGAACCGGAGGACGAGGCATGAGGGTCGCGATTGCCGGCGCCGGGGCGGTCGGCCGCTCCATCGCCGCCGAGCTGATCGACGGCAGGCACCAGGTGATGCTGATCGAGCGCGAGGCCGACCAGTTCGAGCCGCACGCGGTCGAGCAGGCCGACTGGGTGCTCGGCGACGCCTGCGAGGTGTCGATCCTGGAGGAGTCCGGGATCGAGCAGTGCGACGTCGTCATCGCCGCGACCGGCGACGACAAGGCGAACCTGGTGGTGTCCCTGCTGGCCAAGACGGAGTTCGCGGTGCGGCGCGTGGTGGCCCGGGTGAACAACCCGGCCAACGAGTGGCTGTTCACCGACGCCTGGGGCGTCGACGTCGCGGTCTCGACCCCCCGCATGCTGGCGGCGATGGTCGAGGAGGCGGTCAGCGTCGGCGACCTGGTGCGGCTGATGACGTTCCGCCAGAGCAACGCGAACCTGGTCGAGCTGACGCTGCCGGCGGAGACCCCGCTGGCCGGGAAGCCGGTGAGCGAGCTGACGCTGCCCCGGGACGCGGCCCTGGTGACGATCCTGCGGGGCGACCGGGTGATCGTGCCGCAGCCGGAGGACCCACTGGAGCCGGGCGACGAGCTCCTGTTCGTGGCGACCGCGGACGTCGAGCCGGAGATCCGGACGGCGCTGGGCTACTGAGTCTCACGAAGGGGCCCCCGGGGGAGCTTGCCCGGGGGCCCCTTCGTGTCCGGCTGGTGCCGCGAATGACTCATTCGGGACCTACGACGCCGCGAATGAGTCATTCGCGGCGCACGGCGCCCGGAACTGTCGGTGCCCTCCGGTAGCGTGGAAAACGGGGGGCGCCCCTACGCGCGCGGGTTGTTCAGCGCGCGGGTTGTTCAGGCTTCCGGAGTCGCGTACTTCTCGCGCAGCCGGGCTTCGACCTCCGCGTCGGTCTCCGGTGCCGGCTCCTCCTCGGCCATCGCCTTCAGGCGCTTGTCCGAACGCCGGACCGCCCACACGACCACCAGCAGGCCCAGCGCGTACAGCGGGTAGCCCATCGCGATCTTCGCGAAGGCCAGCCAGCCGGTGTAGTCCTCCTGGTAGAGCCACCGCTGCACCACAAACCGGGCGGCGAAGATCGCCGCCATGGCCAGGGTGGCGACGTCGTAGCCGTAGCGGGAGGGCTTGTCCTTGCGCCAGGCCTGGCCGGTGCCGTTGAGCAGGTTCCAGACCACGCCCGCGATGGGCCAGCGCACCACCACCGACAGCACGAAGATGCCGCAGTAGATCAAGCTCGCGTAGATCCCGAACAGGAAGAAACCCTTCGCCGACCCCGTGCGGTAGGCGATGAACGCCGCGATCGCGACGCCGAAGAAGCCCGAGATCGCCGGCTGCAGCGGCTCCTTGCGGACCAGCCGCAGCACCGTGATGGCCACGGCACTGCCGATCGAGGTCCAGATGGCCGCGGTCAGGCCGAAGAACGAGTTCGCCAGCACGAAGACGATCACCGGCACCGACGAGTAGATCAGGCCGGACACGCCGCCCATCTGCTCGAGCAGGGTCGGCTGCGGCTCGTCCTCGTCGGTCTTCTTCTCGCTCGGGGCGGGTTCAGTCACGATGGGTGATCAACTCACTGGGCTCTGGAGCTCGTAATAGGGGTTGTACAGCACCTTCTGGCCGTCACGCTCGGCCATCCGACCACGCACCTTGATCGTCCGGCCAGGCTCGATGCCCGGGATCCGGCGGCGGCCGAGCCAGATTAGCGTCACGCCCTGTGTCCCGTCGAACAGCTCGGCCTCCAGCGTGGCGGCCTCGTTGGTCGGGCAGAGCTCGACACTGCGGAGCCGCCCCATCACGGTGACCTCTTCGCCGGAGCGGCAGTCACAGGCCCGCTGCGCGCCTTCGGCGCCGGACCTCATCGACATTTCGTCGGCGTCGAGATCCTCGACGTCGCTGGTCAGCTTGCGTACCAACCGGCTGAAGTAGCCGCCGTCTTTGGCGGACATAGGTGCTCCTGTGCTCCGGGGCCCGGCGACAAATTTGCTTGCGGCCCGTGCGATTCCAGCGTACTGCGGTCCCCGCCAGGGAAACGCCTTTGCGCAAAGATCGCAACGTGACGTCCGCAATCAGAGTTCCCGCCGCGGTGCTGCTACCCGGTACCGGCTCGGACGACGTCTTCGTCCGTGCTGTCTTCGAACGGCCCCTGCGCGCCCTCGGTGTCCCGCTCATCGCGCCACCCCCGCCGCCGGGCGCGGCGCTCGCCGACGGCTACCTGGCCCTCCTGGACGCGCTGGCGGACGAACACGGCGAACTGCTCGTAGGCGGCATTTCGTTCGGCGCGCACCTCGCCGCGGAGTGGGCCGTGGCGAATCCGGGCCGTTGCGGGGGCCTGCTGGCCGCGCTCCCGGCCTGGAACGGCCTCCCGGACCCGGCACCCGCATCGCTGGCCGCGACGCTGACGGCGGATCTGGTGGCCGGTTCCGGCGTCGGCGCGGCACTCGCGCAGACCGAGGGCAGCCCGGCCTGGCTGCGGGCGGAGCTGGACCGGGCGTGGCGGCGGCACGGCGACGGGCTGGCCGGCAGCCTGCGCGTCGCGGCGGGCCGGGCGGCGCCGACCTTGGCCGAGCTGGCGGCGCTGCCCGTCCCGGCCGGGATCGGCACGTGCACCGACGACCCGATCCACCCGACGAAAGTCGCGGCGGAGTGGGCGGGCGCGCTCCCCCGCGCGGCCCTCGGCGAGACGACGCTCACGGCCTTGGGCGCGGACCGCGAGTCACTCGGCCGGGCGACCGTCCTCGCCTTCCTCCGGGCCCTGCGAAAGCCGTGAAGGTCACCCTGGGGGACCCAAGGTGACCTTCACGGACCTCCGGTGGCTCAGCCTTGCTGCTGCTGGGCCGCGATGTGCTCGGCGACCGCCTCGGGCAGCGTGATGGTCAGCGGGGTCCGGACCGGCATGGGCGCGTCGCCGCGGTCGACGATGGTCCGCCGGACGATCTCGCGCAGCACCTCGACGGCCCCCGCGGCCTCCGACTGCGGCCCGGCGATGACGCCGCGCAGCATCCAGCGGGGCCGGTCGACGCCGACGAAGCGCAGCGCGACGTCGCCGATGATGGCCGAAATCTCCAGGCCCCAGAGGCCGCGGCCGATGGTGACCTTGGCGCCGTCGGCCCGCAGCTGGTCGGCCAGCTCGGTGCTGACCTCCCGCCACAGCCCGCCGGAGCGCGGCGCGGCGTACGCGCTGACCGTGATCTGGCCCTGCTCGGTGACGACGTGCACGGCGCGCACGCCCCCGGCTTCCGGGTCCATCTCGACCTGGACCTGGGAACCGTCGGGCACCGGCACCTTCACCGAGCCGAGGTCGATCCGCGGGATGCCGTCGTCGTCGAAGTCGGCCACGTCGAACGGGCCGTCGGAGACGTCCGACAGCTCCGGCCCGTCCTCGTCGTCGTACGCCTCGTCCTCGAAAGTGTCGTCGGCCTCGGGCGCGGCGTGCCGTCCGGCGGACCCGCCCTCGGTCCGTCGCTTGCGTCCGAAAATCCCCACTACTTCTCCGTTCCTTCCCCCGTGGCGGCGCTCGCGGCGAGCGCCGGTGCTCCCAGTGTGGCGTGTCCACCCGTCGAGCCGTAGCCTCCGTCGCCCCGCTCGGTCGCGTCGAGCCCGTCGACCTCGACGAACTCGGCGTGCTCGACCCGCTGCACGACCAGCTGGGCGATGCGGTCGCCGCGCGTCAGCTCCAGCGGGCGCACCGGGTCGTGGTTGATCAGGCAGACCTTGATCTCGCCGCGGTAGCCCGAGTCGATCGTCCCCGGGGTGTTCACGACCGAGAGGCCGGCCCGGGCGGCCAGGCCGGACCGCGGGTGGACGAACCCCGCGTACCCGGGCGGGAGCGCGATCGCGACGCCGGTGCCGACGACACCGCGTTCCCCGGGCCCGAGGACGATATCCGAGGTGGTGACGAGATCGGCGCCCGCGTCGCCCGGTCGGGCGTAGGCGGGCAGCGGGACATCCGGATCGAGCCGGGAGAGGAGTACCTGAACGCTGGACACGGGCGGCGAGATTACTCTCTACCCGTGGGTGAATCAGCGAAGACGGCCGCGAACGCCGCCGTGCGGCACTCCGAACGGCTGTACGTCCCGTGGTGGGGCTGGCCGCTGCCGGTGCTGGGGGCGGTCCTGCTCGCCGCCGAGATCGACTTGGGGTACCCCGGGATCCGGGCGTGGCTGCCGTACGTGATCGCGTTGCCGGTGGTCGTGGCGCTGCTGCTGTCGCTGGGCCGGTCGAAGGTCCGGATCACCGGCGGTGACGAACCGGAACTGTGGGTCGGCGACGCCCACCTGCCGCGGCGGTTCGCCGGCGAGGTGGAGATCTTCGACAAGGAAGCCAAGCGCAAGGCCCTGGGACGCGACGGCGACCCGGCGGCCTACGTGCTGCACCGCGGCTGGGTCGGCCCGGTCGTCAAGGTCCGGCTGACGGACGCGGACGACCCGACGCCGTACTGGCTGTTCAGCACCCGGCACCCCGAACGCGTCGCCGAGCTGCTCAAAGGCGCCTGAACCGGCGCCACCCCCGCAAGACATGGGAAGGGGGCCGGCCTTCCGGCCGGCCCCCTTGTCCCCAGCGCGCTTCGAGCCTCTCCCTCGGGGAAGCACTGCCCTCGAGGCTCTCCGTCGCGTCTGTTCGTCCCCTGTGTCCGAGAACCCCTTCGCGCTTGTCAGGCGCAGTCGCGGCAGATCAGGCGTCCGCCGTTGTCCTCGGCCAGCCGGCTGCGGTGGTGCACCAGGAAGCACACGGAGCAGGTGAACTCGTCCGCCTGCTTCGGCACCACCTTCACGGTCATGTCCTCACCGGAAAGCCCGGAGAGGTCGGCACCCGGCAGCTCGAAGTTCTCGGCGGTCGCGTCCTCGTCGACGTCGACGACGCCGGACTGGTTCTCGTTCCGCCGGGCCTTGAGCTCCTCCAACGAGTCTTCGGCCAGCTCGTCGGCTTCGCTGCGGCGCGGAGCGTCGTAGTCGGTAGCCATGTGTCCCTCACCCCTGCGATCAGCTTGTGTAGTCGTTTTCCCGGACCCCCGGATGCGCCCGTGAGTCCGCCGTGCCGCTGGTCAACGTTCCAGGGCCCTCGTTTGTGCCCGACGGCCGAAGTGACCGAGGTCTCTTCTTTTTGCGCCTCTTCCTGCGGCCGGAGCCCGGGAAGGGTAGCTCACCGCTGTCCGGGTTCTGCAACGAGTCAGACATTGCCGGGGAATCGTCACCCGACAGGGGGAACCCGCAGGTAAGACGCGTTGTCGTCCGTTCGGGTTGCGCGGAGGTGGAGAACTTCACGCGCGGCCCGTCTGCGCTTGCCCCGGCCGGTCCCGCCGTGGTGCGATCGCCACACGGGGATCGGTCCGGCTGGGGCCCGGTACCGCAGGCAGGACACGGGAACCCACCGGGTGACCCGGGACCACGTGCGTCGGTCGCAGCGCCTAGGCTGACCGGCCTCGGCGGTGCCCGGTTTCGCACGGCCGTTTCGGTGTTCGGGAAGGGACGGGCAGGTGGCGTCGGGGAACGGCATCGGGGACCGTGGGACGCGGCCGTATCGCAAGCACAAGCCGCTGCCGGCGCTGATCGTCATCGGCGTGCTCGCCGTGGGCGCGATCGTCGTCTGGGTGCACGCCGCCATCGGCAAGGGCGACGTCGACGAGGCCGTCAAGTGCGACCCGCCGGCGAGCCCGCCGCCGGGCGTGACGTTCAGCAGCCTGCCCCACAACGCGCTCGACGACCGCGCGCCCATCCCGCCGGACAAGGTCGCCTACCGGGTCCTCAACGCCTCGGGCAGCCGCGGCCAGGGCGGCATCACCACGACGACGCTGCGCGAGCTCGGCTTCACCGGTGCCGCCGACCCGGCCAACGACCCGGCGTACGAGAACCGCGAGGCCAAGTGCCGCGGCCAGATCCGCTTCGGCGAGAACGGCGTCACCGCGGCCCGGACGATCAGCCTCGTGGTGCCGTGCGCCGAGTTCGTCCAGGACAACCGCAAGGACGCGAGCGTCGACGTGGTCACCGGCACCCTGTTCGGCGACCTCCGGCCCCGACCCGAGGCCCGCCAGATCATCACCCAGCTCGCCGACTGGTCGAAGGCCCACCAGGGCGGCGGCGGCAACGAGCAGTCCGCCGGCGCGCCGGCCCCGGTCGTCGACCAGACGCTGCTGGCCTCGGCCCGCGACGTGGCCTGCTGACCGACGTCCGGACACCGCCGAAGCCGGCCACGCCCGCTCGCGGGGGCGCCCCCCGTTTTCCACGCTACCGGAGGGCACCGACACTTTCGGTCGCCCGAAGCGGCCCCCGCTGCCCGGAGTCCGGTCGCCGAGGGTCGCGAATGACTCATTCGGGACCTCCGAGGTCCCGAATGAGTCATT
>NZ_JBEZYY010000018.1:0-160691 GCF_040638975.1 Amycolatopsis sp. NPDC024027 | reverse complement strand
CGCCCGGGGGCCGGGCCCCGTGGGCCCCCAACCCCCCCTGGCGCACCGCCCCGCCCCCTAATTCTTAATTGCCCCACCTCCCGCGCCCCGCGGAAGAGTCAGACCTCCGCCGCGCCGCAGTCCGCCAGCACCGTCCGCAGCGGGTCCGCGATCGACGGGGCCGCCGCGTAGGTCGCGTCCGCGCCCAGCTCCGGCGCCGTGCCCGGGAGGGACACCGCCGCGCCCGCCTCGGCCGCGATCAGCGTCCCCGCCGCCCAGTCCCAGCGGTTGAGCCCGTGCTCGACGTACGCGTCCAGCCAGCCCGCCGCCACCGCGCACAGGTCCAGTGACGCGGCGCCGTTGCGGCGGATGTCCCGCACCCGCCCGAGCAGCTCCGCCGCGAACCGCGACTGCCGCGTCCGCCGCTCGCGCGCGTACGCGAACCCGGTTCCGACCAGCGTCACTTCCAGGCTTGGCGGCGCGGACACCGCCAGCCGCCGTCCGTCCAGGAAGGCACCCTGCCCGCGGGCCGCCGACCAGACGCGCCCGCTCGCCGGCTCGACCACCGCTCCGGCCACCGACTCGCCGCCGACCTGCGCGGCCACCGACACCGCGAACCACGGCAGCCCGTAGAGGAAGTTGACCGTCCCGTCGATCGGGTCGACCACCCACGTCACGCCGTCGCCCGCGGCGCCGCCGCCTTCCTCGCCCAGCACCGGCTCCCCCGGCCGCAGCGCGGCCAGCCGCGCGCGCACCAGGCGTTCGGACTCGTGGTCCACCGCGGTCACCACGTCGGTGGCCCCGGACTTGGTGCCCACGGCCACCTCCCGGCCCTCCGCCATGCCGGCCCAGGCCTCGCGGACCAGGGCGGCGGCTTCCGTCGCGACCTGCACCGCGACGCTTTTCAGCAACGACTCGTCAACTCCCACGTCCGACATGTCACCACATCCGGTTAAAGTCTCCGAGGCAGGCTTCTGAATCGTGCGAGAAGGGACCACGTCCGTGGTGGAGGCGACCCGCCGAGGTTTCGGCATCGACATCGGCGGCAGCGGGATCAAGGGCGCCTTGGTCGACCTGGACAAGGGGCAGCTCATCGGCGACCGCATCCGGATCGAGACGCCGAAGCCGTCCACGCCGTCGGCGGTGGCGGACGTCGTGCACGACATCGTCACGCAGGCGGGCTGGGACGGCCCGGTCGGCGTGACCCTGCCGGCGGTCGTCAAGAAGGGCGTCGCGCACACCGCGGCCAACATCGACAAGCAGTGGATCGGCACCGACGCCGACGCGCTGTTCGCCAAGCGGCTCGGCCGCAGCGTCGACCAGGTCGCGATGCTGAACGACGCCGACGCGGCGGGCATGGCGGAGATCCGCTTCGGCGACCCGGTCGCGCGCACGGGCGTGACCGCGCTGCTCACCTTCGGCACCGGGATCGGCAGCGCGGTGTTCCAGGACGGCAAGCTCGTCCCGAACACCGAGTTCGGCCACCTCGAGATCGACGGCCACGACGCCGAGAAGCGCGCGGCCGCTTCGGTGAAGGACAACGAGGGGCTCTCCTACCCCGAATGGGCCAAGCGCGTGCACCGTTATCTGACCGTGCTGGAGAACCTGATCTGGCCCGACCTGTTCATCGTCGGCGGCGGGGTCAGCAAGAAGGCCGAGAAATGGGTGCCGCTGCTGGACATCCGCACTCCGGTGCTGGTGGCGAGCCTGCAGAACAACGCCGGGATCGTCGGCGCCGCGGCCGCCGCGGCGGAGGGCATCCAGCACTGATTCGGCGCTGAGGGTGATCGCTTCGCACCGCATGCGCGTACCGTCGTTACAATGGAACACGGCCCACGGCTGCGGAGGTCAAAACCGCAGGCCGAGGCGTGATCCCCGAATGTGAGGCAGCAGTGGCCCCAGGCCGTTGCTCGTCGTGATCGACCGCTGCGAAAGGGCGTAAGTGGCAGCCGCAAGAACCGCAACCCGAGGCGGGACGAAGACAGCGACCGCAGCCGGCGAGCCGGCCGAAGAGGCAGCCACCGGGACGGCGAAGCCGGCGGCCCGCAAGACCACCACCACCGCCAAGAAGGCCCCGGCCAAGAAGGCCCCGGCGAAGAAGGCCGTGACCAAGGGCGGCAAGACCGAAGACGGCGAGCCCGACGGTCCCGCCGACCTCGAGGACGACGAACTGGGTACGCCCGACCTGTCGGACCTGGAAGAGGTCGAGGTCGACGTCGTCGAAGAGACGGTCGCCGACGAGCCGGACGCCGACTCGGCCGACGACGACGATGACGACGACGAGTCGGACGAGGAGACCCCGGCGCAGCGGCGTCGCGGCGCGGCGGCCGACAAGGCCGCGGCCAAGGCCGACAACCCGGACTTCGTCTGGGACGAGGAGGAGTCCGAGGCGCTGCGCCAGGCGCGCAAGGACGCCGAGCTCACCGCCTCCGCCGACTCCGTGCGTGCCTACCTCAAGCAGATCGGCAAGGTCGCGCTGCTGAACGCGGAGGAGGAGGTGGAGCTGGCCAAGCGGATCGAGGCCGGGCTCTACGCCGCCGAGCGCGTGCGCACCGCCGAGGAGGAGGGCGAGAAGCTCGTCACCCAGATGCGCCGCGATCTCAAGTGGATCGTGCGTGACGGCGAGCGCGCCAAGAACCACCTGCTCGAGGCGAACCTCCGGCTCGTGGTCTCGCTGGCCAAGCGCTACACCGGCCGCGGCATGGCGTTCCTGGACCTGATCCAGGAGGGCAACCTCGGCCTGATCCGCGCGGTGGAGAAGTTCGACTACACCAAGGGCTACAAGTTCTCGACGTACGCCACGTGGTGGATCCGCCAGGCGATCACCCGCGCGATGGCCGACCAGGCGCGCACCATCCGCATCCCGGTGCACATGGTCGAGGTCATCAACAAGCTGGGCCGCATCCAGCGTGAACTGCTCCAGGACCTCGGCCGCGAGCCGACCCCGGAAGAGCTCGCGAAGGAAATGGACATCTCCCCGGAGAAGGTCCTGGAGATCCAGCAGTACGCGCGGGAGCCGATCTCGCTCGACCAGACGATCGGCGACGAGGGCGACAGCCAGCTCGGCGACTTCATCGAGGACTCCGAAGCGGTCGTCGCGGTCGACGCGGTGTCGTTCACGCTGCTGCAGGACCAGCTCCAGTCGGTGCTGCAGACGCTGTCCGAGCGCGAGGCGGGCGTGGTCCGGCTGCGCTTCGGCCTCACGGACGGCCAGCCGCGCACGCTCGACGAGATCGGCCAGGTGTACGGGGTGACCCGCGAGCGCATCCGGCAGATCGAGTCGAAGACGATGTCGAAGCTGCGCCACCCGTCGCGGTCCCAGGTCCTGCGGGACTACCTGGACTGAGTCTCCTTACGGGACAACGGAAAACCCCGCCACCGGCCTCCGGTGGCGGGGTTTTCCCGTGGCGGCTCGAGGGCAGGCTCAGGGCACGGCCAGCCCGCGCTCCCGCAGCGACTGCTCGACGCGCAGGCGTTCGATCTCGCGGTCCATCCCCTCGGGCAGCTCCCCGAGCCGGTGCGGGACGCCGACCTGGCGGCAGGCCACGGTGAGGAGTTCGTCGTACGCCTGCCGGGTGCCGAGCCGGCGCGCGGCCGGCGTCCCGGACGGGTAGCCGGCGAGCAGCCGGTGCACCCGCCGCAGGTCCGCGGCGACGCGTTCGATCGGCGGCCCTTCCGGCTGCGGCTGCGCCCGCTTCTCCCGGACCCAGCCGACCACCTTGGGGACGCGCAGCGCGCACCAGAACAGCACCGTGGGAGCGAGGCAGACCACGGCGAAGAGGATCAGGTTCGCAAGGACGTCACCGGTGCCGCCCATCCCCCGATGGTAAGCCCGCAACGCCCACCCCGCGGAGCCCTTTTCGCGTGATCGAAGGGGCATCATCCGTGATTGAAGGGGCATCTCGCGTGACTGGAGGGGCATCTCGCGTGATGCCCGCCCAATCACGCGAGATGCCCCTCGGGACACGCGTGATGCCTCTTTCGTTACGGGAGTTCGGGGGTCTCCGGGGACTCTTCGACCAGCCAGAGGACGCCGGTCGGGGGGAGCTGGAGGACCGCGGAGGCCGGTTGGCCGTGCCACGGGTCCTCCGTCGCCTCCACCGCGCCCATGTTCCCGACGCCGGATCCGCCGTACGCCTCGGCGTCGGTGTTGACGACCTCCCGCCAGCGGCCCGCCGCGGGCAGCCCCACCCGGTAGTCGTGGTGCGGCACGCCCGCGAAGTTGGCCACACAGGCCAGGCGTGAGCCGTCGGCGCCGATGCGGAGGAAGCTCAGGACGTTGCCGCTCGAGTCGTTCGCGTCGATCCAGCGGAAGCCGTCCGGCGAGGTGTCCTGGCTGTACAACGCCGGCGACGACCGGTACACCGTGTTCAGCGACCGCAGCAGCTCCCAGACGCCCAGGTGCAGCGGCTCGTCCATCAGGTGCCAGTCGAGCGACTTCGACTCCGACCACTCCCCCGGCTGGCCGAACTCGCCGCCCATGAACAGCAGCTGCTTGCCCGGGTGCGCCCACATGAACGCCAGCAGCGACCGCAGCCCGGCCGCCTTGTTCCAGGCGTCACCCGGCATCCGGCCCCACAGGGATCCCTTGCCGTGCACCACTTCGTCGTGCGACAGCGGCAGCACGAAGTTCTCGCTCCACGCGTACACGAGCGAGAACGTCATCTCGTTGTGGTGGTACGCGCGGTGGATCGGCTCGTGGGAGAGGTACCGGAGCGTGTCGTGCATCCAGCCCATGTTCCACTTGAAGCCGAACCCGAGGCCGCCGAGGTGGGTCGGGCGCGTGACACCCGGCCAGGCCGTCGACTCCTCGGCCACCATCACGATACCCGGGTGTCGCTTGTAGACGGTCGCGTTCAGCTCCTGCAGGAACCGCACGGCGTCGAGGTTTTCCCGCCCGCCGTACTGGTTGGGCAGCCACTCCCCTTCGTTGCGGGAGTAGTCGAGGTACAGCATCGACGCCACCGCGTCGACCCGCAGGCCGTCGAGGTGGAACTCCTCGATCCAGTACAGCGCGTTGGCGACCAGGAAGTTGCGGACCTCGTTGCGGCCGAAGTCGAACACGAGCGTGCCCCAGTCGGGCTGCTCGCCGCGGCGCGGGTCCGCGTGCTCGTACAGCGCGGTGCCGTCGAACTTCGCCAGCGCCCAGCTGTCCTTCGGGAAGTGCGCGGGCACCCAGTCCACGAGCACGCCGATCCCCCGCTGGTGCAGGCGGTCGACGAAGTAGCGGAAGTCGTCCGGCGAGCCGAAGCGGGACGTCGGCGCGTAGTACGACGTCACCTGGTAGCCCCACGAGCCGCCGAACGGGTGCTCCGACACCGGCAGCAGCTCCACGTGCGTGAAACCGGTTTCGACGAGGTAGTCGCCCAGCTGGTCGGCCAGTTCCCGGTAGTCAAGGCCGGGCCGCCACGAACCGAGGTGGACCTCGTAGACGCTCATCGGCGCCGCGGCCCATTGCGTGGCTTCGCGCTGAGCGACCCACTCGTCGTCTTCCCACAGGTGCGCCGAGCTGGTGACGACCGAGGCCGTCGCCGGCGGCTGCTCCGTGCCGAACGCCATCGGGTCGGCCTTTTCGTGCCAGTTGCCGTCGGCACCCAGGATCCGGAACTTGTAGCAGGTGCCCACGCCGACGCCGGGCACGAACAGCTCCCAGACCCCGGAGGAGCCGAGCGAGCGCATCGGGTGCCCGCGCCCGTCCCAGCCGTTGAAGTCGCCGATCACGCGGATGCCGCGCGCGTTCGGCGCCCAGACCGCGAACGACGTCCCCTCGACGACGCCGTTCGGCGTCTCGTACGACCGGACGTGCGCGCCCAGCACCTCCCAGAGCCGCTCGTGCCGGCCCTCGCCGATCAGGTGCAGGTCCAGCTCGCCCACCGTGGGCAGCCAGCGGTACGGGTCGTCGGAGGTGGCGGTGTGCCCGTCGTACTCGACTTCCAGCCGGTAGTCGCCGGGGTGTTCGGGCACGGCGACGGCGAACAACGCGTCGATCACCGGTTCCATCGGGTACTTGTGCTCGCCCGCGCACAGCGTGACGGCTTTCGCGCCGGGCAGCAGCGCCCGGGCCGCGAAGCCCTTGCCCACCGCGTGCACGCCCAGCACCGAGTGCGGGTCGTGGTGGGACCCGGCGAGCAGCCGGTCGATGTCCGCGGCCGGCGGGGCCGCGGCCGGGAGGCCTTCGGGAGCCGCGTTCACGGTTTCGTCCCTCCGCTAGTGATCCGGGCGATCGAGGCGAGCGGCACGCCCAGCCAGTCCGGCCGGTTCGCGTGCTCGTAACCCACTTCGTAGACCGCCTTGTCCAGTTCGAAAGCGCGCAGCAGCTCGCCCTGCTCCCGCGGGTCCGCCGCGATCGCGGCGTAGCCCTCGCAGAACGCCGCCCGGTTGCGCTCCGACCACTCGTGGGCGCGCTCGGCCAGCGCCGGTTCGTCCGGCTGGCCGACCAGCATCTGCTGGGCCGCGTAGTCGAACGACCTCAGCATGCCCGCCACGTCGCGCAACGGCGACCGCAGCGCGTGGCGTTCCTCGACCGGGGCCGCGGGCTCGCCCTCGAAGTCGATCAGCAGCCAGCCGCCGACGGTCCGCAGCACCTGACCGAGGTGCAGGTCGCCGTGGATGTACTGCATGGTCACCGAGCCCGCGGGCAGCGTGCGCAACCCCTCGAACGCCGCCCGCAGCTTGGGGGCGTGCGGGGCCAGCTCGGGTACCCGCCCGGCGAGCGTGTCGAGCCGGTCGAGCATCGCCTTCGTCGAGCGCTCGAGCTCGTCGGCGTCGGCGGGCTCGGTGCCGAGCGCCTCGGCGAGGTCCGCGTGCACCTCGGCGACGGCGCGCCCGAGCCGCTCGGCCTCGCCGGCGAAGTCGCCGCCGACCTCCTCGGGATGCAGTTCGGGGGCGGCCATCAGGTCGCGGACGCTGGTGGTGGCCATCGCCCAGCCGTCGACCGCGTCCGACACGAACTGCTGGAGCATGCCGACCGTGGTCGGCTCGCCGTTCAGTTCGCCGGTGACCGACCCGAGCACCGGTGCGATGTGCTTGCTGCCGACGCCCTGCAGCGCGCGGTGCAGCAGCAGGTCCTTGTTGTTGCCCGGCGACAGCTTCCGGAACAGCTTGAGGATGTACTGCCCGCCGTAGACCAGGGACGTGTTGCTCTGCTCCGACGTGATCGGCCGGGCGCGCAGGCCGGTCTCCAGCTCCACGCCGGGCTCGTGCTCGAAGACCAGCGCACCGACCCGCTCCTCGCGGGCCATCAGGTCCAGCAGCACGCCGGTGACGTCCAGGTCACCGGACGCCTCGTAGGCGTTGAGATCGCCGCCGGCGCCGATCCAGCTGGTCGAGGCGATCTCCGGCGGGTGCGTCCGCCGGCCCACCAGCAGCTGGTAGGGCTCGCGCCGGTCGTCCTGCACGACCTCGATGACGACGTGCAGCAGCTGCGGATCGCCGGCCACCAGCTCGGTCACGCCGAGCGGCCGGACACCGGTCACCGGCCGGTCCTTGCCGGCGAACCACCGCTGTTCCGGCAGCCAGCGCTTCAGGTCGCCGGTCAGTTCGTCGACCAGCTCGCGCGGGTCGGACAAGGGACTCACCTCGCTTCGCCTTCGTCTCCCGGGCTCGTCAGCTGGAACCAGTAGAAGCCGTGCCCGGGCAGCGTCAGCAGGTACGACAGGTCCCCGATGCTGGGGAACCGCACGCCGCCGGTGAGCTCCACCGGCGTGCACCCGCGGTGCGCGGACAGGTCCAGCTCCACCGGCTGCGGGAACCGGGAGAGGTTGTTCACGCAGAGCACGACGTCTTCGCCGCCGTCCGGGCGCCGCCACTGGCGCTTGTAGGCCAGCACGCTCGGGTTGGACCCGCCGAGGTCGACGAACTCGCCCTCGGCGAACGCGTGGTGCTGCTTGCGCACCTCGATCATCCGGCGAGTCCAGTTGAGCAGCGAAGACGCGTTGTTCGACTGCGCCTCGACGTTCAGGCCCTGGTAGCCGTACACCGGGTCCATGATCACCGGCAGGTAGATGCGGCCCGGGTCGCAGGAGGAGAACCCGGCGTTGCGGTCCGGGGTCCACTGCATGGGGGTGCGCACCGCGTCGCGGTCTCCGAGCCAGATGTTGTCTCCCATGCCGATCTCGTCACCGTAGTACAGAACGGGCGAACCGGGGAGCGACAGCAGCATCGCGGTGAACAGCTCCTGCTGGTTGCGGTCGTTGTCCAGCAGCGGGGCCAGCCGGCGGCGGATGCCGATGTTGGCCTTCATGCGCGGGTCCTTGGCGTACTCCGCGTACATGTAGTCGCGCTCGTCGTCGGTGACCATCTCGAGGGTCAGCTCGTCGTGGTTGCGCAGGAAGATGCCCCACTGGCTGCCGCTGGGGATCTCCGGGGTCTGGGTCATGATCTCCGAGATCGGGAACCGCGACTCCCGCCGCACCGCCATGAAGATCCGCGGCATCAGCGGGAAGTGGAACGCCATGTGGCACTCGTCGCCGCCGACCGCCGGGTCGCCGAAGTACTCGACGACGTCCGAGGGCCACTGGTTCGCTTCGGCCAGCAGGATCCGGCCGGGGTACTCGTCGTCGACGACCTTGCGGCAGCGCTTGAGGAACTCGTGCGTGCGCGGCAGGTTCTCGCAGTTGGTGCCCTCCTGCTCGAACAGGTACGGCACGGCGTCCAGGCGGAACCCGTCGATGCCCAGGTCCAGCCAGAACCGCAGGGTGTCGATCATCGCGTTCTGGACGTCGACGTTCTCGAAGTTCAGGTCGGGCTGGTGGGAGAAGAACCGGTGCCAGTAGAACTGGCCGCGCACCGGGTCGTAGGTCCAGTTCGACGTCTCGGTGTCGACGAAGATGATCCGCGCGTCGGCGTAGCGCGAGTCGTCGTCGCTCCACACGTAGTAGTCGCCGTACGGGCCGTCGGGGTCGCTGCGGGACTGCTGGAACCACGGGTGCGCGTCCGAGGTGTGGTTGAGCACCAGGTCGGTGATCACCCGGATGCCGCGCCGGTGCGCCTCGTTGAGCAGGAAGACGAAGTCCTCGACGCTGCCGAACTCCGGCAGCACCGCGCGGAAGTCGCTGATGTCGTACCCGCCGTCGCGCAGGGGCGACGCGTAGAACGGCGGCAGCCACAGGCAGTCGATGCCCAGCCAGGCCAGGTAATCGAGTCTCCCGGCCAGGCCGCGCAGGTCGCCGGTGCCGTCGCCGTTGGAGTCGGCGAACGCGCGCACCAGCACCTCGTAGAACACCGCGCCCTTGAACCACTCCGGGTTGCTCGGCGCCTGCTGCGCCGACCGGAAGTCCCCGGCCTGCGGTTCGACCAGCATGCCGTCGGCGGTCATCGCCTCACCGGTGTGCGGGACACCGTCCAGCCCCAACGCCGCGTCGGGCCGGGCTTCTTCCGCCATGTGTTCCACCTCGTCCCTCGAGTGCCTGTCCTTCCACCTCAGCCGGCCAGCCGGCGTCTCACCGAAACCACGTGTGCCACCGCCCGCCAGGGTTCGAGCCGGACGTAGTTCGCCGGCCCCCAGTCCCAGGTGTCGCCGGTGACCGCGTCGTGGGCGATCAGCCGCTCGTGCGCTTCGAAGCCGAGCGCCGCGGTGTCGAGCCACAACGTGCCCTCCTGCGGCCCGTACGGGTCGAGGGTGACGACGGTGACCACGGTGTCGCCGGTGGCCGGGTCCTGTTTGGAGTAGGCCAGCAGCGCGTCGTTGTCGATGTGGTGGAAGTGCAGGGTGCGCATCTGCTGCAGCGCCGGGTGGGCGCGGCGGACGGCGTTCAGCTTCGCCAGCCACGGCTCCAGCGAGCGGCCTTCGGCGAGCGCGCGCTCGAAGTCGCGCGGGCGCAGCTGGTACTTCTCGGAGTCGAGGTACTCCTCGCTGCCCTCGCGGACCGGGACGTGCTCGAACAGCTCGTAGCCGGAGTAGACGCCCCACGTCGGCGAGATCGTCGCCGCCAGTGCCGCCCGCAGCGCGAACATGCCGGGGCCGCCGCGCTGCAGCGACTCGTGGAGGATGTCCGGGGTGTTGACGAACAGGTTCGGGCGGCCCTCGTTCCAGTGTTCGCGCAGGTCGATGGCGAAGTCGATCAGTTCCTGCTTGCCGGTGCGCCAGGTGAAGTAGGTGTAGCTCTGGGTGAAGCCGAGGCGGGCCAGGCCCCACAGGCGCGCCGGGCGGGTGAACGCCTCGGCCAGGAACAGCACGTCCGGGTGGGCGTCCTTGACCGACTGGATCAGCCAGGCCCAGAAGTCCGGCGGCTTGGTGTGCGGGTTGTCGACCCGGAAGATCTTCACCCCGTGGTCGATCCAGACGGTGATGACCCGCAGCATCTCTTCGTAGACGGCCTTGGGGTCGTTGTCGAAGTTGATCGGGTAGATGTCCTGGTACTTCTTCGGCGGGTTCTCCGCGTACGCGATCGAGCCGTCCGGGCGGGTCGTGAAGAACTCGGGGTGCTTGAGCACCCACGGGTGGTCGGGCGCGGCCTGCAGCGCGAAGTCGAGCGCCACCTCCATGCCGAGCTCGCCGGCCCGCGCGACGAAGGCGTCGAAGTCCTCGAAGGTGCCGAGGTCGGGGTGGATGGCGTCGTGGCCGCCCTCGTCGGCGCCGATCGCCCACGGCGAGCCGACGTCTTCCGGCTTGGCGTCGAGGGTGTTGTTGGGCCCCTTGCGGTTGACTCGCCCGATCGGGTGAATCGGCGGGAGGTAGACGACGTCGAAGCCCATCTTCGCGACGCGGTCGAGCGCGGTAGCGGCGGTGGCGAAGGTGCCGTGCACCGCCTTGCCCTCGGCGTCGAGCCCGCCGGTCGAGCGGGGGAACAGCTCGTACCAGGAGCCGTACGCGGCGCGGCGGCGGTCCACCCACACCTTGTGCGGCTTGCCCTTGGTGATCAGTTCCCGCACCGGGAACTCGTGCATGATCTGGCGGACCTCGGGCGAGAGCGCGGGGCCGACGCGTTCGGCGAGGCTGCGCTCTTCATCGCGCAGGGCCTTCACCGCGCCGACCAGCAGCGCCTTCTCGCCCCGGCGGTCCGGTCGGCGGGAGACGCGCTCGATCAGCCGGGCGCCGTTCTCGATGTCGTTCTCGAGGTCCTCGGGCCCCTGCCCGGCGGCGATCTTCACCTCGACGTTGTGCTCCCACGTCGCCCAGGGATCGCCCCACGCGTCGATCCGGAACGTCCACAGGCCGGTGATGTCCGGGGCGATCACCGCGGCGAACTCGTCGGGGTGATCGGGGCCGCGCGGCGCCATCCGCGTCTGGCGCGTGAGCCGGTCTTCCGGCCCGCGCCACGCGACGGTGGCCGCGACCGCGTCGTGGCCCTCGCGCCAGACGGTCGCGAAGACCGGGATGTGTTCCCCCACAACGGCTTTGGCCGGATACCGGCCGCAGCTCACGCTGGGGGAGACGTCGTCGATGCCGAGCCGGCCGGTCATGGGCAACGCCCTTCGATATGTCGGTTGGACGCAGACGGCGTCAGTCTGCCTGACTCGATCAAGCGCCCACACGGCAGGGTTCTCTTCCCGGGTACCCAAACCGGATCAGGTGAAACGCTGTCCGCGCAAGGAGTTCCGCCCACGTGTCCGGCAGGTTACGACCGGACGCCGCCGCGGCCGCCGGCCCCGCCCGGACGACACGCGAACCCGAAGGGCCAAAACCCGTACCCCAACGGACGACTCGCGTACCCGAGTGGACGACACGCGTACGCCGATGGACGACACGACGCCGGGCTCGCCCCTCGCCGTGTCGTCCGGCTGGGTACGCGCGTCGTCCCGCTGGGTACGCGTGTCGTCCGGCTGGGTGCGGGTCAGTAGGGCTCGGGGTGGTGGGGTTCGGCGGCCAGGCGGGGGGCGCGGAGCAGGAGCAGGGAGCGGGACTGGAGCGTCAGCCGGCTTTTGGCTTCGAGGGGGCCCGGGTTGGCCGGGCTGCCGTCCGCGGTGCTCGTGTCGAGGGTCGGCTTGAACGTCTCGCCGTACTCGCGCCCGGGCAGGACGACCTCGCCCGGGGCGTCGCCGGCGTGCAGCCACAGCAGCCACGAGTGGTCGGGCACCAGCGCGCCTTCGCGGTTGCGGGCCTGGCTGTTCGAGCCGTCGATCCACATACCCAGCGTGTGCCGGTCCTCGAACCAGTCGCTTTCGCCGAACTCCTCGCCGTCCGGGCGGAACCAGACCAGGTCCGGCTTGCCGGTCGGCGTCGTCCGGCCTTCGAAGAACTCCGGCTGCCGCAGCGCCGGGCTGTTCGCGCGCAGCCGCACGACCCGGCGGGCGAACGCGAGCATGGCCTCGGCCTCCGGGTCGTCCGGCGTCCAGTCGAACCACGACGTCTCGTCGTCGAGGCAGTACGCGTTGTTGTTGCCGTGCTGGGTCCGCCAGAACTCGTCACCCGCGGTGAGCATCGGGGTGCCGGTGGACAGCAGCAGCGTGGCGAACATGTTGCGCGCCTGCCGGGCCCGCAGGTCGCGGATGCCCGCGTCCGCCGTGTCACCCTCGGCGCCGTGGTTCCACGAGCGGTTGTCGTTGGTGCCGTCGCGGTTGTCCTCGCCGTTGCCTTCGTTGTGCTTTTCGTTGTAGGACACCAGGTCCCGCAGCGTGAAGCCGTCGTGGGCGGTGACGAAGTTGATCGACTGCCACGGCCGGCGCAGGTTGTGGTCGTACAGGTCCGACGACCCGGACAGCCGGTAGGCGAGGTCGCGGACGCCGGTCGCGCCGCGCCAGAAGTCGCGCACGGTGTCGCGGTAGCGGCCGTTCCACTCCGCCCACTGGGCGCCGAAGCCGCCGACGCGGTAACCCTCGCCGGTGGCGTCCCACGGCTCGGCGATCAGCTTGCAGTGCGAGAGCACCGGGTCGGTGGTGATCGCGGTGAGCAGCGTCGACGCCGGGTCGAACGCGCCGCCGCGCGGCCGCCCGAGCGTGCTGGCGAGGTCGAACCGGAAGCCGTCGACGCCCATCTCCTGCGTCCAGTACCGCAGCGAGTCGGTCACCAGCCGGACCACGGTCGGCGAGCCCGCCTCGAGGGTGTTGCCGCAGCCGGTGATGTCGGCCATGTGCCCGCGCTCGGTGTGCAGGTAGTACACCGGCGCGTTCAGCCCGCGGAAGCTCAGCGTCGGCCCGTCCGGGCCGCCCTCGCAGGTGTGGTTGAACACGACGTCGAGGATCACTTCGATGCCGGCCGCGTGCAGGGCGGCCACCATCAGCCGGAACTCCTCGACCTCGTGGCCCGGTTCGCTGGCGTAGGCGGCGTGCGGGGCGAAGAAGCCGAGCGGCGAGTAGCCCCAGTAGTTGTGCCGCCCGGCGCGGACCAGCGACGGCTCGTCGAGGAACGAGTGCACCGGCAGCAGCTCCACCGACGTGACGCCGAGCCGGGTCAGGTACTCGATCGCGACCGGGTGGGCCAGGCCGAGGTAGGTGCCGCGCAGGGCCTCCGGGATGAACGGGTGCTGCTGGGTGAACCCCTTGACGTGCAGCTCGTAGACCACCGCCTCCTCGAACGGGACCTCCGGCTTCGTCCCGGTGTCCGGGCCGCCCGGCGAGGTCACCACCGACAGCGGCACACTGCCCCGGGAATCCACAGTGGACATCGGCCCGCGCTCCGGGTCGCCGGTGAAGCCCTGGGCCGCGCGCAGGTCGGTGAGGCCGCCGGTGATCTGCCGGGCGTACGGGTCGAGCAGCAGCTTGTGCGGGTTGCACCGCAGGCCGCGGGCGGGGTCGTACGGGCCGTGGATCCGGTAGCCGTACCGCTGCCCCGGCGTCACCCCGGGCACCAGGCCGTGCCAGACGCCGAAGGTGCGCTCGGTCAGCGCGATCCGGCGTTCCGACCCGTCGGCGTCGATCAGGCACAGCTCGACGGCGTCCGCGACGGCGGACGTGATCGCGAACCGCACCCCGCCGGCCTCGGGGTGGGCTCCGAGGGGGAAGGGGCGGCCGGCGAGGACGTGGTCGGCGGAGGGTCGTGTGGCCATTCCTGAATCGTCCCAGATCGGCGGTGGTCCGTGCGCGCCATGACCGGACAGTTACCCGGAGGTAACCGCGGTCAAGGTGTCGTATCGGCCACGACGAAGGTGTCCGGGGGCAGGTGGGCGGCCCCACCGTCCACGGTGGCCTCCCCCCACGTGAGCAGCGACACGGTCGCCCCGAGCGGCAGCGTCACCGGGCCGGGCCCGAAGTTGACGGCCAGCCGCAGCCCGCCGCGGTGCAGCACGAGCCAGGAGCCGTCCGGCGCGGAGTCGACGCGCAGGTCCGCGACCCACGGGTCGGCCAGCTCGGGCCGCTCCCGGCGCAGCCGGATCAACGCGCGGTACAGCTCCAGCATGTCCCGGTGACCGGGACGTTCCGGCTCCGCCCAGTCCAGCCGCGAACGTTCGACGGTGGCCGGGTCCATCGGGTCCGGCACGTCCGATTCGCCCCAGCCGTGCCGGGAGAACTCGCGACGGCGGCCGGTGCGGACGGCCTCGGCCAGCTCCGGGTCCGGGAAGGACGCGAAGAACTGCCACGGCGTGCTCGCCGCCCACTCCTCCCCCATGAACACCATCGGCGTGTACGGCGAGCAGAACAGGACCGCCGCACCGCAGGCCAGCCGGCCCGGGGCGACCGTCGCGGACAGCCGGTCGCCGGTCGCGCGGTTGCCGATCTGGTCGTGGTTCTGCAGGTAGCCGAGGAAGCGGTGGCCGGGCACGGTCCGCGTGTCGACCGGGCGGCCGTGGGTCCGCTCCCGGAAGGACGACCACGTGCCGGCGTGGAAGAACACCTCGCGCAGCACCCGCTCGAGCGCGTCCGGCGCGGCGAAGTCCGTGTAGTAGCCCGTCGTCTCGCCGGTCAGCTTGACGTGCAGGACGTGGTGCAGGTCGTCCGACCACTGGGCGTGCAGGCCGTACCCCCCGCGCTCGCGGGGGGTGACCAGCCGCGGGTCGTTGAGGTCGGATTCGGCGATCAGGGTCAGCGGCCGGTTCAGCGCCGCCGACAGCGCGTCGACCTCGGTGGCGAGCTGTTCGAGCAGGTGGACGGCCCGCCGGTCCAGCAGCGCGTGCACGGCGTCCAGGCGCAGCGCGTCGATGTGGAAGTCGCGCAGCCAGCTCAGCGCGTTGTCGATCACGTACCGGCGGACCTCGTCGGAGCCGGGTCCGTCGAGGTTGAGGCCGGGGCCCCAGTCGTTCTGGCCGGCGAAGTACGGCCCGAACTTGTCGAGGTAGGCCCCGGACGGCCCGAGGTGGTTGTAGACGACGTCGAGCACGACGGCCAGGCCGCGCGCGTGGGCCGCGTCGACGAACCGCTTGAGCCCGTCCGGCCCGCCGTAGGGCTCGTGGACCGCGCCCCAGAGGACGCCGTCGTAACCCCAGCCCGCGGTGCCGTCGAAGGCGTTGACCGGCAGCAGCTCGACGTGGGTGATGCCGAGGTCGACGAGGTGGTCGAGCCGGTCGATGGCCGCGTCGAAGGTGCCACCCTCGGTGAAGGTGCCGACGTGCAGTTCGTAGAGGACGGCGCCGGGCAGCTGCCGCCCGGTCCAGGCGTCGTCGGTCCAGGCGAACTCGCTGTGGTCGTAGACGCGCGACTCCGCGTGGACGCCGTGCGGCTGCCACCGCGACCGGGGGTCGGGCAGCGGCTTTTCGTCGTCGAGCAGGAAGGCGTAGTTGATGCCCTCGGCCTCGGCGTGCCACCAGCCGCCGTCGGCTTCGGTCATCTCGTGCACGCCGGCGTCGACGCTCACCCGGACCCGGCGGGCCGCGGGGGCCCACACGCTGAACCTCATACGTCTCCTCGCACCAGCAACGCGACGGGATAGCGGTCGAACAGGGCGGCGACGCCCGAAGAGGCGTCGCGACCGGTCAGGACGTCGGTCCAGGTGCCGTCCGGCAGCGGTAGCACGGTGTCGCGCCAGCCGCCGCCGGCTTCGAGGCCGACGGGCAGCCGGGTGACCACCACCGCGAGGTCCGGGCTGCGCGTGTAGGCGAGGACGTGCTTGGCGGCCGCGCCCTCGGCCCGCAGCGGCCGGTAGCCGCGGAACAGCGCGGGGTGCTCCTGGCGAAGCTTCAGCGCCTTGTGCACGACGAGGAGCTTGGCCGCGCCCGACGCGTCGATCTCCGGCAGCTCGCCGTCGGCGATCCGGGCCAGCAGCTCGCGACGCAGGGCGTAGTCGACCGGGCGGCGGTTGTCCGGGTCGACCAGCGAGAAGTCCCACAGCTCGGTGCCCTGGTAGACGTCCGGGACGCCGGGCGCGGTCAGCTGGACGAGCTTCTGGCCGAGCGAGTTCGCGTAACCGGGGCCCTCGATGCGCTTGACGAACGCCTCGACGTCCGCCGCGAGCTCGGCATCGTTCATGACGTCTTCGGGCCACGCGGCGACGTCGGCCTCGAAGGCCTCGTCGTGGTCGGTCCAGCTGGTCCGGAGCTTGGCCTCCTTGGCCGCCTTGTCGAGGTAGTCCCGCAGCCGGGCCGGCTCGATCGGCCAGGTCGACACCAGCGTCTGCCAGGCCAGCAGGTCGAGCGAGGGTTCGTCGATCCCGCGCCGGGCGGTCCACCGCCGGACGGCCTGGGCGAACTCGCCGGGCACTTCGGCCAGCACCGCCATCCGGGCGCGGGTGTCCTCGGAGCGCTTGGTGTCGTGCGTGGTCAGCGTCGTCATCGCGGCCGGGTAGCCGGCCTCGCGCTCGGCGGCCAGCCGGTGGAACTCCTCGACGCCGAGGCCGAACCGGTCCGGGTTGCCGCCGACCTCGTTGAGCGCGGCGAAGCGCGTGTAGCGGTAGAAGGTCGTGTCCTCGGTGCCCTTAGCCACGACCATGCCGGAGGTCTGCTGGAGCCGGGTGGCCAGCTCGCTGTCCGGGTTCTTGCGCATGACGGCGTCGAGCATCGCCAGCGGCTCGGCGAGGTCGGGCCGGGCACGGCGGGCCCCGTCGATCGCGGCCGCCCAGTGCGCCGCCCCCTCCGGGAGGTAGGAGCGGTAGACGGGGAAGGCGATCATGGTCTCGGCGACCGCCTGCCGCGCCGCTTCGGGGTCGACGTCCCGCAGCTGCGCGGCGATCCGCCGGACCTCGGCGACCAGGATGCGGTCGGTGACCAGGCGCCGGGCCTCGGCCTCGACGCGGTGGTAGCCGGTCTTCACGCCCAGCTCGTTCGCCAGCGCGGTGAAGTCGGGCTCGCCCGCCGGGTCGATGAAGACGCCGGCGATCTCGCGCAGGGCGTCGTAGCCGGTGGTGCCGTCGACCGGCCAGCTCTGCGGCAGCGGCTCGCCCGGGTGCAGGATCTTTTCGGCCACGATCCACGCGTTCGGCGCGTTCTCGCGCAGCCGCCGGAAGTAGCCGCCCGGGTCGGCGAGGCCGTCCGGGTGGTCGACGCGCAGGCCGGTGACGTCGCCGTCGGCGACCCAGCGCAGCACCTCGCCGTGCGTCTCGGCGAACACCTTCGGGTCTTCGACGCGGACCGCGGCCAAGGTCGTGATGTCGAAGAACCGGCGGTAGGTCAGCTCGGCGTTGCCGCGGCGCCAGCCGACCAAGCGGTAGTGCTGGCGCTCGTGGATCTCTTGCGGCGTACCGGTTCCCGTGCCCGGAGCGATCGGGAACCGGTGGTCGTAGTAGACCAGCTCGTCGCCTTCGACCGACAGTTCCGAGACGGCTCCATCCTCGCTGTCGTCGCCCAGGACCGGCAGCAGGATCGGGCCGCGGTCCCAGTCGATGTCGAAGAAGGACGCGAACTCCGAGTCGCGGCCGTGCTCGAGCACGTCCCACCACCAGCGGTTCGCCTTCGGCACCTCGACCGACATGTGGTTCGGCACGATGTCCACCACCAGGCCCAGCCCGAGCTCCTTCAGCAGCGCGGAGAGCTCCTGGCGAGCCCCCTCGCCGCCGAGGGCGGGCCGCGCGCGGGTCGGGTCGACGACGTCGTAACCGTGCGTCGAGCCCGGCGCCGCGTCCAGCACCGGCGACGCGTACAGCGCGCCGATGCCGAGGTCGCGCAGGTAGCCGGCGATGCCGGCCGCGTCGGCGAAGGTGAACTCCGGGCGCAGCTGCACCCGGTAGGTCGACTCCGGCACCGTCATTCGGCTTCCGTCTCCGTCCGTTGCAGCACGATCAGGGACCGGGCGGGGAGGGTGAGCCGGCCGCCGCCTTCGATCGGCTTCGCGTCGGCGGGCTCCACCTCCCCGGTCGCGGTGTCGACCACGACGGTCCAGCTCTCCCCGTAGCCGTTGCCCGGGAGCGTGGCGTCGATGTCTTCGTAGTGGGCGTTGAAGGCGAGCAGGAACGAGTCGTCCTCGACCTTCATCCCGCGCTGGTCGAGGTCGGGGATCGCCTTGCCGTTGAGGAAGACGACGACCGCCTTGCCGAAGCCGTCGTCCCAGTTCTGCTCGGTCATCTCCTCGCCGGCCGGGGTGAACCAGGCGATGTCGCCGAGCTTTTCGCCCTTGCCGACCGGACCGCCCTGGAAGAAGCGGCGGCGGCGGAAGACCGGGTGCCGGTGCCGGAACGCGCCCAGCCCGCCGGTGAACTTGACCAGGTCCGCGTTCTCCTTGGCCAGTTCCCAGTCCATCCAGGACAGTTCCGAGTCCTGGCAGTAGACGTTGTTGTTGCCCTGCTGGGTGCGGCCGAACTCGTCGCCGTGCAGGATCATCGGCACGCCTTGGGACAGCAGCAGCGTGGCCAGCATGTTCCGCTGCTGCCGGACGCGCAGGGTGAGGACCTCGGCGTCGTCGGTGTCGCCCTCGACGCCGCAGTTCCACGACCGGTTGTCGTCGGCGCCGTCGCGGCCGTCCTCACCGTTGGCCTCGTTGTGCTTTTCGTTGTAGGACACCAGGTCCCGCAGCGTGAAGCCGTCGTGCGCGGTGACGAAGTTGATCGACGCGAACGGGCGGCGGCCGTCGTCCTGGTAGAGGTCCGACGAGCCGGTGATCCGCGAAGCGAACTCCCCCAGCGTCGAGGGCTCGCCGCGCCAGAAGTCGCGGACGGTGTCGCGGAACTGCCCGTTCCACTCCGTCCACAGCGGCGGGAAGTTGCCGACCTGGTAGCCACCGGGGCCGACGTCCCACGGCTCGGCGATCAGCTTCACCTGGCTGACGATCGGGTCCTGCTGCACCAGGTCGAAGAACGTCGAAAGGCGGTCCACGTCGTAGAACTCGCGCGCCAGCGCCGAGGCGAGGTCGAACCGGAAGCCGTCGACGTGCATCTCCGTCACCCAGTACCGCAGCGAGTCCATGATCAGCTGCAGGGTGTGCGGGTTGCGCACGTTCAGCGAGTTCCCGGTGCCGGTGTAATCCATGTAGTACTCGGGCTCCCCCTCGACCAGGCGGTAGTAGGCCTCGTTGTCGATGCCGCGCATCGACAGGGTCGGCCCGAGGTGGTTGCCCTCGGCGGTGTGGTTGTAAACCACGTCGAGGATCACTTCGATGCCCGCCTCGTGGAAGGCCTTGACCATGCCCTTGAACTCCTGGACCTGGCCGCCCTCGCCGGGCATCGCCGAGTAGGAGTCGTGGGGGGCGAAGTACCCGATCGTGTTGTAGCCCCAGTAGTTCGTCAGGCCCTTTTCGGCCAGGCCGTGGTCGGTGACGAACTGGTGCACCGGCAGCAGTTCGACGGCCGTCACGCCGAGTTTCTGCAGGTGCTCGACGACGGCCGGGTGCGCGAGGCCGGCGTACGTGCCCCTCAGCGCTTCGGGCACGAACGGGTGATGCACGGTCATGCCCTTGACGTGGGCCTCGTAGATGACCGTCTCGTTGTACGGCCGCTTCGGCTGCCGGTCGTTGCCCCAGTCGAAGAACGGGTTCGCCACCAGCGAATACGGCACGCGGCCGGCGCTGTCGGCGTCGTTGCGCTCGTCCGGGTTGTCGAACTGGTAGCCGAACAGCGACTCGTCCCACTTCACGCCGTGCGAGACGGCCTTCGCGTACGGGTCGATGAGCAGCTTGTTCGGGTTGCAGCGCAGGCCGCGCTTCGGGTCGTACGGGCCGTGCACGCGGAACCCGTAGCGCTGGCCGGGACCGACGTTGAGCAGGTAGCCGTGGTGGACGAAGCCGTCGACCTCTTCGAGCGCGTAGCGCGTCTCCTTGCCCTCTGCGTCGAACAGGCACAGTTCGACGCGCTCGGCCACCTCGGAGAACAGGGCGAAGTTCGTCCCGACTCCGTCGTAGGTGGCGCCGAGCGGGTAGGGCGTTCCGGGCCAGGGCCGCACTGGGTTTCTCCTCGAGCTTGGGTCGTGCCGGTGGCGTCCGCGTATCGGGGGTCGCGCGCGACGGTGTGGTCGTTACCGGGGCAGCGGCCGGGCCGCCGCCAGCGGTGCGACCGCTGCGCGGACCCCCTGCGCGGTGAAGAAGCCGTCCACGCTGACGGGCAGGCGAATCCGCCAGTTAGGGTACTGGTCGACCGTTCCGGGCAGATTCGGCTGCCGCACCTGGCCCGCGACGTCGGCCGGCGAGGTCAGCACGAGCCGCGACGCGGCCTTCGCGAGCAGGGTGTGCAGCGCGACGACCGGGTCGTCGTCCGGAATCCCTTCCCGCGCAACGAGTTCCAGCAGCGCCTTGCGCTCCCCGGCGGCCGCTTCTTCCTCGGCTTCGACCCCGCGGTCCAGCAGTCCGAGCTCGGCGCGGACCCGGACGTGCTCGCTCTTCAGCCAGCCCGAGACGGTGGGCAGGTCGTGTGTGGAGATGCTGGCCATGGCGTCCGGGTCCCAGCTGCCCGGCGGCGTGAACGGCTGGCCGGGCGCGTCCCAGTCCCGCTCGAACCACAGCACGGCGGAGCTGAGCATCCCCCGTTCGTGCATGGTGTCGGTGACGACCTCCTCGACGGTCCCGAGGTCCTCCCCCACGACGACGGCGCCGGCGCGGTGCGCTTCGAGCGCGAGCACGCCGACCATGGCTTCGGCGTCGTAGTGGACGTACGTACCGCGGTGGGCGGGCTCGCCCGGCGGGATCCACCACAGCCGCCACAGGCCCGCGATGTGGTCGACGCGGATGCCGTCGGCGAAGCGCAGGACGCCCCGGATGACGTCCCGGAACGGCGCGTACCCGGCCTCGGCCAGCTTGTCCGGCCGCCACGGCGGCAGGTTCCAGTCCTGCCCCTGCTGGTTGAACGCGTCCGGCGGCGCGCCGACCCGCACGTCGGCGGCGAAAACGTTTTTGAGCGCCCACGTGTCGGCCCCGCCAGGGTGCACCCCGACCGGCAGGTCGTGCACGATCCCGACGCTCATCCCGGCCTCGCGCGCAGCCGATCGAGCCGCCTCCAGCTGGACCCGGCAAAGGTGCTGAAGCCACGCATGGAAGGCGACGCGGTCCTTGAGCTCCTCGCGCGCCTTCGCGGTGGCCGGTCCGGCCGGGTCGCGCAGGTCCTCGGGCCAGGCGCGCCAGTCGGCGCCGTGCTGCTCGGCGAGGGCGCAGAAGAGGGCGAAGCCGAGCAGGTCCCCGTCCTCGGGCACCGCTTCGACGCGGTGCGGCCACAGCAGCTCGAGCGCGGCCCGCTTGGCGGTCCAGACGGCGTCGTAGTCGATCAGTTCGCCTTCGCGGTCCGGGGCCAGGGACTCGACGGCCGACCGGGTCGCCTCATCGGCTTGCTCGAACGTCTCGGTGGCGGTGACGCGCAGGTAGACGGGATTGGCGAACCGCCGGCTCGCCGGCGAGTACGGCGACCGTTCGATCGGGTGCGCGGGGCTGATCGCCTGCACCGGGTTCACCAGCAGCACGCCGGCGTCCAGTTCCGCGGCCGACCGGGCGGCGAAGGTGGCGAGGTCGGCGTAGTCGCCGATGCCCCAGGATCCGGCCGAGTGCAGGGCGTAGAGCTGCAGCATCCACCCCCAGGCGGGCGTGACTTGCGGCAGCTTCGCCGGCACCACGGCCAGAACGACGTCCTGGTCGGCGGTGACGACCCGGTGCCACCCGAGCGGCAGGTCCGCGGGCAGCCGGCCATCGGCCCGCCGCCGCGTCCCGTCTTCGAGGACGATCTCGGCGTCGACGCCCAGCGCTTTGCCGGTGCCCTCCCGCACGACGATGGTCGGCGGCAGCGCGGCCGGCGCTTCCCGCGCGGCGGTGAGAGCGGCGGCGATGGCCGGGTCGCTGGTCGCATCGACGCCGAACTGTCCGAGGACGGCGACGACGACGTCATCGTCCACGTCGACCCAGACCCGATCGGCGTTCTGGTACCGGGTGGCGACCCCGTGGAGGTCGGCGAGCTCGTGCAGGGCGCTGCGGGCGGGGATCTCTTCGGGCACGGGACCAGCATTCCGGTGCCCGGCCGTTCCCGCCATCTGCACGGGCGACGTCACTCCCGGCACCCGCTGCCCGCGGCGGGAGCGGCAGTCCCCCGGCCGCTCCCGCCGCCCTCCCCGGCCCCCTGTGGACCTTGTCCGGCCGCGGTTCGCGGGCGGCTCACCCTCGTTCGCGGGCCGCTCACCCCTCTGGCGTGCGCGGGCACCCGCCGGCCAGCACGCTCTCGAGCGGCCCGTCTGCCGCCGCACTCCTCCCTCCAGCCGACCAGCACGCCTGATCAGCGCGGCACCTCCTCGCCGTGGCCGATCGGCACCCACCCAAGCAGCTCAACCGCCGCAGCACCTCGCCCGCCCGCCGACCAGCACGCTCTCAAGCGGCCGCCTATTGCCGCACTCCGCCCGCCGGCCGAACAGCACGCCACTCAACCAGCCGGATCACCACCGCCCCTTCCTCGCGGCCAGCCGGCACCCTCCGACCAACCCGATCACCGCCGCACCTCCTCACCGTGGCCGGACAGCACGCCCGCCAACCAACCCAATCGCCACATCGCCTTCCTCCCAGCCGGTCAGCGCCCTCCGGCCAGCCCGATCACCGCCGCACCTTCGCCCGCGTACCGGACAGCTCCTCCCAGAGCGGCCCCGTGACCAGCCAGATCGCCGACACGGCGCCCAGCCGGGGGAACCAGTCCCACAGCGGTGCGACCTGCTCCGGCGTGCCGACCGCGAAGATCGCCGCCAGCAGGGCGGCCGCCGCGATCCCGCAGGCCAGCAGGCACTTCACGAACTCCCTCCACTCGTGGTGCAGCCTCTCCTTCCCCTCCCGCTTCGGTGGCGCCGGGCCGCCGGCGAACCGTTGCGCGAACCGCACGTCGGCCCAGCGGACCAGGCTCGGCCCGAACACCACGCTGAACCCGAGGTACACCGCCGCGAGACCGTGCGTGAAGTTCGCCTTCGCGCCGCCGGCCAGGTCGGCGGCGGCCGCCACCAGCACCACGACGTCGATCAGCGGCACCAGCGCGAGCAGCACCGCCGACGTCCGCCGGGCACGCAGGCCGTACCGCGCGGCGAGCCCCGCCGCGATGAGGACCCAGAACCCGGCCTCGCCCGCCGCGATGACGGCGGCCGTCGGGTTCTCCGCGATGAACTTCCCGATTTCGTCCACTTCTCCACGCTCTCCCAGGCGCCCGGCCGGCCGCGTCGGCGGAGAGGAGGACCGGGCATCATCACTTCGTAGGACGCACACCAGGCACCCGGTGTGCTGGGATGGTCACATGCAGTTCCCCCGCCTCCGCTCACTCCCGGTGTGGCAGCAGGACGCCCTGATCGCCCTCGCCACCTGGGTGGTCGGCTTCGGCATCTACGCCACCGGCAACCACCGGCTGCTGGGCGGCCACGACAACGCGCCGCTGTGGGTGCGGCTGATCGAACTCACCGTGCTCTGCGGCCTGGCGATGCTGCGCCGCTGGGTGCCGGGCGCACTGATCATCGCCACCGCGGTGCTCGCGGTGGACGTCTGGATCAGCGCGTCGCTGCCGGCGTTGATCGTCTACACCGACTTCCTGTACGCGGCGACGCTGTACGGCTCCCGGCGCACGAGCCGGGTGATGATCGGCCTCGCCGCACTGTCGGTGGCCGGCGCGCTCGTTGCGGTACTGGTGCTCGCGCACGAGTGGCGCACCGCGGTGCTGGCCGCGGTGACCGTGCTGCCCTTCGCCGTCATGCCGGTGTGGTGGGCGACGAACGTCCGGCAGCAACGCGACATCGCCGAAACCGAGCGGGCGAACGCCCGGCAGCTCGCGAAAATAGCGGAGCTGGACCGGCGGGCCGCGGTCGCCGCCGAGCGCGGGCGGATGGCGCGCGACCTGCACGACGTCATCGCCGGGCACCTTTCGGCCATCGCGATCCAGTCGGAGGCGGCGCTGTCGATGCCCGATCCGAAGCTGGCGAGGACGGTGCTGCGGTCGGTGCGGGAAAACAGCGTGAGCGCCCTGGAGGAGATGCGCGCGATGATCGGGTTGCTCAAAACGGACGGCGGAACCGCGGAAACGACCGCGCCGGCCCGGCTCACCGAACTGCTCAAACTGGTGGAGTCGGCGCGGGCGAGCGGGCTGGACGTCGCCGTCGGGTCCACTGTGGACGTGGTGCTGCCGGCGGCGGTCGACCTGACCGCGTACCGGATCGCGCAGGAGGCGCTGACGAACGCGGCCAAGCACGCGCCCGGCGGCCGGGTCGACGTCGACGTCTGCTTCGTCGACCAGGTCCTGCAGGTCGAGATCCGCAACGACGTCTTCCACGCCGACACCGAGCCCGCCGACGGCGCCGGTCTGCTGAACATGCGCGAACGCGCGGACGCGGTCGGCGGCACGCTGACCGCGGGCCCGGCGGACGGGGGCTGGCTGGTTCGCGCGGACCTCCCGGTGAGCGACCAGCGATGACCGTCACCGTGCTCATCGCCGACGACCACGAAGCCATCCGGTTCGGTCTCACCACCATCCTCAACCACGCCGAGGGCATCGAGGTCGTGGGCGAAGCCGCCGACGGCGCCGCCGCCGTGCGGAAGGCACGCGCCCTCCGTCCGGACGTCACCCTGATGGACGTCCGGATGCCGGGCACCGACGGCATCGCCGCCACCCGGCAGCTGGTCGCCGAAGGGCTCACGCAGGTGCTCGTGCTGACCACGTTCGACCTCGACGAGTACGTGGACGGGACACTGCAGGCAGGCGCCGCCGGGTTCCTCCTCAAGTCGGTCGAAGCACCGCAGCTGATCGAGGCCGTGAAGCTCGTAGCGGCCGGAAAGGGCGTGCTCGCTCCGCAGATCACCCGGCGGCTGATCACCGCCTTCGCCGCGTCGAGCCGGGAACCGGCGCCGGCACCCCAGGGCCTCGGCGACCTCACCGAGCGCGAGCGCGAGGTGCTCGGCTGCCTGGGTGAGGGCCTGTCCAACGCCCAGATCGGCACCCGGCTGTACATCGGCGAGACGACGGTGAAGACGCACGTCTCGCGCGTGCTCGCCAAACTCGACCTGCGCTCCCGCGTGCAGGCCGCGATCCTCGCCCAGGAGAACGGCCTGACCCGGGAAAACTCCGTCGCCGATCTGCGGGAGGGCCCATGACCTTCTAACTTCTCCTCATGGGTGAGCGGCGAACGCTGAACGTGGACGAGGTCCTGGAACGTCAGGACTCCGGGGAGCTCAAACGGCGGCTGCGCGGACGCGACCTGGTCGGGTTCGGCGTCGGGATCATCATCGGCACCGGCATCTTCACCTTGGCGGGCGTCGAGGCGAAGACCCACGCCGGGCCCGCCGTGACGCTGTCGTTCGTGCTCGGCGCGGTCGTCGCCGGGCTCGCGGCGCTGTGCTACGCCGAGCTCGCCTCCAGCGTCCCGACGGCCGGAAGCGCTTACACCTACGCGTTCGCCACCCTCGGCGAGGTGTTCGCCTGGATCATCGGCTGGGACCTGCTGCTGGAGTTCGCGCTCGGCGCCGCCGTGGTGTCGCGGGGCTGGTCCGGGTACCTGGCGAACCTGCTCGGGCTGTCGCCGGAGTGGTTCGGCGAAGACGCGAAGGTCAACATCGGCGCGGTGCTCATCATCGCCGTGCTGACCGTCGTCGCCGTGCTGGGCATCAAGGAGTCGGCCTGGCTGACCAACCTGCTGGTGTGCGTCAAGGTCGCGGTGTGCGTGCTGGTGCTCGCGGTCGGCTTGTTCTTCGTCAAGGGCGCGAACCTGACGCCGTTCATCCCGCCGGCGAAGGCGCCCGAAGCCGGCACGACGGTGCTGGAACAACCGGCGGTCCAGGCGGCGCTGGGGCTGGAGCAGTCGGTTTACGGCATCGCCGGGATGATCACCGCGGCGGCCGTGGTCTTCTTCGCCTACACCGGTTTCGAGGCGCTCGCGAACCTCGGCGAGGAGACGCTGAACCCGCGCAAGGACCTCCGGGTCGGCATCCTCGGCGCGCTGGCGGTGTGTGCGCTGCTCTACATCGGCGTCTCGATCGTGCTGACCGGCATGATCCCGTTCACCGACATCGACACGGGCGCGCCGCTGGCCGACGCGTTCGACCGGGTCGGCCAGCACTGGGTCGGCGCGCTGATCTCGCTCGGCGCGGTGACCGGGCTGACGTCGGTGATGATGGTCGAGCTGGTCACGATCGGGCGGATCGGGTTCGCCATGGGCCGCGACGGCCTGCTGCCGAAGGCGCTCGGCACCGCGCACCCGCGCTGGGGCACCCCGCACCGGATGACCATCGGCGGCGCCGCCCTGATCGCGGTGCTGGCCGCGTTCATCCCGATTTCGGAGCTGGCCGACATGGTCAGCATCGGCGCGCTGTCGGCGATGATCATCGTGGCCGTGGCGGTCCCGGTGCTGCGCCGCCGACGTCCCGACCTCGATCGGCCGTTCCGGGTGCCGTTCTCCCCGGCGATCCCGGTCGTGGCCGCGCTGGCGTGCCTGTACCTGATGCTCAACCTGAACGTGCTGACGTGGCTGCGGTTCGCCGCGTGGCTGGTGATCGGCCTGGTGATCTACTTCGCCTACGGCCGCCGCCACTCCCGCTTCGCGCCCGGAGCGCCGGTCAGTCCCAAAAGGACGGACTGAGCCCGGCGGCGCGAGCCGCCGCGCGGACCACGTCGGCTTGGTCGGCGTCGACGACCACGAGCACGCCGAGGCCGGCCAGTGCCGCCGTCACCCATTCGACCGGCTGGTCGTGGCGGCCGTGGTCGCCGAGGGACGGGTAAGTGTCCACAACGGACAGCAGGGTGCCCTCGGCGCCGATGCGGATGCCCGCCAGGAGCACGAAGTGGCCGCCGGGCGGGCGCCAGCGGGACGTCCACAGTGGCGGGACGCCGGTGTCGAGGTAGTCGAGCAGCGCGCGTTCCGGGGTGTCGTGGGCGCCGAGCTCGGCGCCGTCGATCCGGGCGAGCACCGCCACGCGCGGGACGTCCCACAGGCCGACGAGCAGGTCGAACAGGGCCTCGGTGGTCCACTCCCCCGTCACCGGCACCGCCGCGAGCGCGCTCCGCGACAGCGACCCGAGGGCCGCCGCCAGCCCGGAAACCCGGGTGCCGGCCGCGGCCGGGTCGTCGACGACCGGCAGCGGCAGCCGGAAGTCGTGGCGGCCGGGCTCACCCGGCGGGCGCACGGCCGGACCCCGGACCGTGCCCGCGGCCGCCGCGACGGCGTCCTGATCGGCCACGTCGAGCCCGGCCGCCCGGAGCGCGGCGAGCCCGCAGAACGCCGCGGCCAGTCCGTCCTTCTGGGGCAGTTCCGCCTGGGCCACCGCGGCCAGCCGGGCGCCGCCCGGCAGCCACCGCACCCCGGACAGGTCGAGCTGCCCGCCGTCGATCCCCGAAGACATCGGTCCCCTCAGTAGCGCCAAAGATGGGCGGCGACGATCTCGTCGGCCGTGCGTTCGACCGCCCACGCCGCGTCGGAGGCCCGGACGGCGCGGAAGGCGCCCAGCAGCTCGTCACCGAGCACGCCGGCGATCCGCGGCGACGCCACGAGCGCGGCGTCCTGCTCGGCGGGGTTCGTCGGCAGCCGGCACACCCCGCGGACCTCCCGTTCTTCGTCCGTCCAGACACCCGGGTCTTCGTCGATCGGCTCCGGCAGCGCGGGCGCGTCCTCGATGCCGGCCATCCCGGCGGCGAGCACCGCGGCCAGCGCGAGGTACGGGTTGGCCGAGGCGTCGGACGTCTTGAGCTCGACGTTCGCGTGGCCCTCGCCCAGCAAGGCCGAGCCGGGGACGTACCGCAGCGGCGCTTCCCGGTTCTCGACACCCCAAAACGCGTACGCGCCCGCGAAGTAGCCGGGCCGCAGCCGCAGCGTCGAAGGGACGCTCGGCGCGGTGATCGCGGTCAGGGCCGGCAGGTCGCGCAGCAGCCCGGCGAGGTAACCGGCGCCTTCCCCGTCCGGCCGCCCGTCGCCGTCGAGCAGGTTGCGCCCCTTGCGGCGGACCGAGGTGTGCAGGTGCCACCCGTTGCCGGCGGCGCCGAGGCCGATCAGCGGCGCGAAGCTGACGGCGAGACCGTGCACGCGCGCGGCGGCGTGGATGGTCTGCCGGGCGAGCAGCTGGTCGTCGGCGGCGGAGACGGGATCGGTGGCGGCCAGCGACAGCTCGAGCTGCGCGACGCCGTACTCGGCGTGGAGCTGGCCGATCCGCAGGCCGTTGGCCGCGAAGTCGTGCAGGAGGGCGCCGACGAAGCCGTCGAGCCCGATGAGGGCGTGCGGGCTGTAGGCCGGCCCGGGGTGACCGGGAGCGGCCAGGACGTCGACACTGCCGGCGGGAGCGACGGCGAACTCCAGCTCGTAGCCGGCCCGGAATTCGAGCCCGCGCTTGCCGGCCTCGGCCACCTGCGCTTCCAGGACGGCGCGCTGGCAGTAGGGCCAGGGATCGCCGTCCCGGGTGAGCTGCCGCACGGGTGCCCAGGCGAGCGCGGGCTGCCCCGCGAGCCGCCGCAGTCGCTCGACGACGGGCACGAGCCGGATGTCGCCGGAGGGCGTGCCGAGGTTTTCGTGCCGGTAGGTGATGGAGTCGTGGGTGTCGAGGACGGCGAAGAGCGAGGTCGCCCCGACACCGCGAGTGGCGGCATCCGCCAGCCCGGAGACGGGCACGATCCGCGAGCGCGGAATGCCGTTGTTGTCCGCCCAGGCAAGGTGCACCCCACCCACTCCGGCCGCGGCGAAGTCCTTCGCCGCGGCCGACGCCGCCTTGGTCATGGCCACCCGCTTCCTGCCGCCCGCGCTCAGTATCCCGGGCGCGCGCGGCGGGGGCCATCACGATCCGATCCTGGCGCGGGCCAGGGCTTCATCGGCTGCCGATCCGGCCGTCGCGCCGGGGTGGCATGCCGTGCGATGGCGCACGGGTGGCCGAGTCCGGGCAGGACGGCGAGGTCGGGGAACATCGGGAGGTCGCTGGGGCCGGAGCGCCCGCCTCCAGCGGCCCGCACCGTGCGCGGTCGGGAACATCGGGAGGTCGGCTGGGCCACCGCAGAGCCCCCACCGCAGAGCCCCCACCGCAGAGCCCCCACCGCAGAGCCCCCACCGCAGAGCCCCCACCGCAGAGCCCACCCTCCCTGGGGGATCCGCCCCGCTTCAGCCTATCGGGGGCAGCCGACGGAAACGGCCGAAAAGCACTCGCTGCGGAGAGGTTGTCCACAACGCCGGAGGCATGTGGACAACTCGCCTCGGCCACCCGAATCGGGTACTCGGAGCGCCGCATTCACCTCACCTGGTGCACAGGACACCCCGGTCACCCACGAGGCCATCGAGCGCGCCCACCCACCCAACCAGGCCAGCCAGCACAACCCACTCACCCACGTGCCCGCTGAGCGCACCCGCTCGCCCACGCCCAGCGCCCCCCCACACACATGGCCACCCAGCACCCCAGCGCCCAGGCACCCAAAGCCCAGCTCGGCACCCCCGGCCGAAACCCGACCGAAGCACCCGCCCCAGCCCCCAGGTCACCCCAGCCCGCAGAAACCCTCGCACCCCACCCGCAGCCCCGCAAAACCCACCAAAGCCCCCAGAGGGTCACCCCGGCGGCTCCACCGCCCGCGACCCCCGCCCCTCCCGGCTCCGCAACCCCACCCCCGCCACGACAGCCAGCGTCCCCGCCGCCTCCGGGACGCTCGGCACCTGCGCCAAGAGCACGAACCCCATCACCCCCGCCGTCACCGGGAGCAAGGCCAGGAGCGTCGCGAACCGGGCCTGGCCCACGCGTCGCAGCACCAGCTGGTCCAGTGCGTACGGCACCACCGTCGACAGCACGCCCACCCCGATGCCCAACCCGAGCAACCGTGGCGAGGACCACACCGGCCCCGTGCCCAGCGCCAGCGGGGACAGCACGACCGTCCCCGCCGCGAAGCCGATCGCCAGGCTGTCGATGCCGTCGCCGTCCGTGGCGACCCTCTTGCCGAGGAGGATGTAGCCCGCCCACGCCGCCGCCGCTCCCAGGGCGAACACCACTCCCCAGAAACTGCCGCCGAGGTGGACGTCCGCGATCGCCACCACCCCCGCCGCCACCAGGAGCAGCGCGAGGACGTCGCGCACGGTGCGGGAGCCCAGGGCCGCCACCACCACCGGGCCGGCGAACTCCACCGCCACCGCCGTGCCCAGGGGCAGGCGGGCGATCGACTCGTAGAACAGCACGTTCATGCCCGCCGTCACCACGCCGAACACGATCGCCAGCAGCAGGCGCCTGCCGCGCCACGCCGCGCGGCCCGGGCGGCGCCAGGCCAGCAGGACCACCGCCGCGCCCAGGCAGCGGAGCCAGGCCACCCCCGCCGGGGTCGCGTGGCCGAAGAGGTCGACCGCCACCGCCGCTCCGGCGTACATCGAAATTCCGCTGAGAACGAACAAGAGCGGAGCGGGCACCGCGGAAAGCCGTCGTGGGGAAGTCACCGAACTCACCAGCCCATGGTGCCTGACCACGGAAAATGTAACTCTCCGGGTAATCGTCTCCTGGAATGCGGGACAGCGCTACGGCATCCGGGGTAAATCGACGTGACTCAGGTCCCACCGGCGCGGGAACACTTGCGAGCCGCGAAACGTCTGGAACAGTGGAAGCACGAACACGCGGAGCCGGAGGCGATCGCCGTCACCGGTAGCAGTCCCGAAGTGGGCGTAGCTGGATCGATGGCACCGGGCGACCGGTGCCGGGACGGAGGGAGACCCCCATGACATCGCCGACGCTCACCCGCCCCGAACTGACCGCCACCGACCGCTGTGACCGGTGCGGAGCAGCAGCTCAGGTACGAGCCATCCTCAGTACGGGTGGCGAACTACTGTTCTGCGGGCACCACGCCCGCGAGCACGAGGCCAAGCTCAAGGAACTGTCCGCCGACATCCAGCGGTAACCCTGCAGACGCGAAAGGCGGTCGGTGCGCACAGGCACCGGCCGCCTTTCTGCATCTTGCAGATTGCGTGGTATAAATCACGGTTCGGCCGCGATAAGTGGTGATTCCGGACACGAAACCGGACAGGAAATCAGACAGAATCCAGCACGACTTCGAACGCCACCTCGGCGGCGCCGAGCAGCTTCCCGTCGGCTCCCAGCGCCGAGCTGATGATCCGCGTGCCGCCGACCGCCCGGCTCACCAGGCTGCGCCGGCGGACCTCGGTGCCGACGTACCGCAGCACCGGCTCCGGCAGCACCGTCAGCAGGTCGCCGAGGATCACCAGCTGCGGCCCCAGCAGGTTGACGACGTTGATCAGCCCCAGCGTGAGCCACTCGGCGAACTCCGCGAGCCGCGTCATCGCCGTCTCCGGGTCGCGGCCCAGCTCGCGCAGCTCGAACAGGATCGCCCCGCGGGCGGTGTCCTCGGCCAGGCCGAGCGCCCGGCACAGCGCCGCCTCGCCGACCTCGGTCTCCCAGCAGCCGCTGCTGCCGCAGTAGCAGGGGCGCCCGTCGGGGCGGATCACCATGTGCCCGATCTCGCCGACGTACCCCGAGCCGCCGCGCAACGCCGAGCCTTCGGCGATGACGCCGCCGCCGACCCCGACGTCCGCCGAGATGTACACCACGTCGGACGCCCCGCGGGCGGCCCCGCGCAGGTGCTCGGCGACCGCCCCGAACTCGGCGTCGTTGCCGACCAGGATCGGGATCTGCAGCACCCCGCCGAGCCGCTCGCCGAGGGCGACGTCGGTCCAGCGCAGGTTCGGCGCCTCGTGCACGTGCCCGTCCGCGCGCCGGACGACGCCGGGCACCGACACCCCGGCCGCCACCGGGCTCACGTCGAGGTCGCCGGCCAGGATGGCCGTCGACTCGATGATGTGGGTGATGACCTCTTCGGGCTGGTTCATCCGGCCGCGCAGGTTCCAGCTGTTGCGGCCCAGGATCTGCCCGCCGAGCCCGACGAGGGCGATCGCGACGTGCTCGACCTGCAGGTCGACCGCGAGCACGACCGCCGCGTGGGGCTGGGGCAGGACCAGGAGCGAGGGGCGGCCCGCCCCTCGTCCCGGCCTCGGCACCTTCTCCTCGACGACGCCAGCTTCGGCGAGCCCGTCGACGAGGGTCTTGATCGTGCTCCGGTTGAGCCCCAGCTCGGCGGCCAGGGTCGCCCGGGTGCTCGGCCCGCCGACGTGCAGCAGGCGGAGCAGGGTCGTGCGGTTGTGCCGGCGCACCTCGTCGGGTCGAGCAACGGGCGAGCTGGTCACGGGTTTGATCATCCCATGCTGGTTCAGCGCGCCGACGCAGCCGCGCGGCGCCGGGACAGCGCGTCGACCGTGGCGGCGAGCAGCAGGACCAGACCGGTGATGATGTTGACCACCGCGGCCGGCTGCTTGAGCAGGCCCAGGCCGTTGATCACGACGGCGATCACGAGCCCGCCGACCACGGCGTCGGACACGCGGCCCTTGCCGCCGAACAGCGACGTGCCGCCGATGACGGCCGAGCCGACCGCGAACAGCAGCGTGTTCAGGCCACCGGACTGCGGGCTGACCGAACCGACCTTCGAGGCGGCGACGATGCCGCCGACGGCCGCGACCGCCGAGCCGATGACGAACACGCTCGCCCGGATCTTCGGCACGTCGATACCGGCGCGGCGGGCGGCTTCCTTGTTGCCGCCGACCGCGTAGACGTACCGGCCGTACTTGGTCCGGTTGAGCACGTAGGTCCCGGCCACGAGCAGCACCAGCATGATCGGGATGACGTACGGGACGCCCTCGATCGTGACGACCGCCTTGTTCGGCGAGCGGTTGATCGTCAGCAGCCAGGTGCCCAGCGCCGACAGCACGACGAGCGCGCCGACCTTGATCATGACCAGCGCCGTCGGCTGGACGACCAGGCCGCGCTGGAGCCGCTTGAAGTGGCTGATCAGCGTGATCACCGCGAACCCGCCGGCGGCGATGAGGAAGAAGATCCAGCTGCCCAGGATGTTCAGGTTGCCGTTGGCGATCTTGTACAGGACGTCGGAGTTGCTGATGCCGATCGTGCCGCCCTCACCGATGAACTGCAGCAGGACGCCCTGCCACACGATGAACAGCGCCAGCGTCACGACGAAGGACGGCATGCCGATCTTCGAGACGAGGAAGCCGGTGATGCAGCCGATCGCGGTACCGACGCAGATGGCCAGCAGCATTTCGAGCCAGGCGTTGGCGGGCACGCCGATCGCGACGATCAGCAGCCCGATCAGCGAAAGCGCGGCACCGGCCCAGATCCGCTGGTAGGCCGACAGCAGCATGGCGACGGCGAGAACCCCGATGAACGTGATGAACACGCCGGTCCCGAGGGTGCCCAGCAGGTTCCCGGCGTGCACGTAGTGCAGGGCCATCACGGAAGCGGCGACACCGGAGGCCACGCCGGCGGCGAGGTCGATCTCGCCGAGCAGCAGCACGAACACGATGCCCATCGCGATGATGATGACGCCCGCGCCCTGCGGGAACACGTTGGCGATGTTGGCCAGCGTGAAGAAGTTGTCCGACAGCGCGCTGAACAGGATCACCAGCACGAGCAGGCCGAACAGCGACGGCAGCGCGCCCAGCTCGCCGGCCCGGAGGCGGGCGAAGTAGTCGCGGACCGCCTCGCCGGTTGACATCGATGTCGTGTCGATCCCGAAGTCGGTGATCGCCGCGGACGGGTTCTGGGTCTGCGCGAGCGCTTCGGCGGGGGTGCCGACCTCGTGCTTGGCAGGGGTTTCAGTCATTTCCGGTTCTTTCTTCCCGCTCACAGGACCACGGCTTCGGGCCGGGCCAGGCCGAGGTCACCGGAGCGACCCGCGGTGATCAGCTCCACGACCTGGCCGTGGGAGACGTCCTTCGTGTGCACCTCGGCGACGAGCCGGCCGAGGTAGAGCACGGCGATGCGGTCGGCGACCTCGAACACGTCGGCCATGTTGTGGCTGATGAGCACGACCCCCAGCCCCTGCTCGGCCAGCCGGCGGACCAGGTCGAGCACCTGCCGGGTCTGCGCGACACCGAGGGCGGCGGTCGGCTCGTCGAGCACGACGACCTTGCTGTTCCACAGCACCGATTTCGCGATGGCGACGGTCTGCCGCTGGCCACCGGACAGCGAGGAGACCGGCGTGCGGACCGACTTCACGGTCCGCACGGACAGGGAGGCCAGCGTCTCGCGGGCGGCCTTCTCCATGCTGGCTTCGTCGAGCTTCCACGAACTACCGCGCTCGCGGCCGAGGAACATGTTCTGGACGATGTCGAGGTTGTCGGCGAGCGCGAGGTCCTGGTAGACGACCTCGATGCCGAGGTCCGCGGCGTCGCGCGGGCCGCGGATGTGCGTGTCCTCGCCGTTGAACCGCACGGCCCCCGAGTCGTACGGGTGGATGCCGGCGATGCACTTGACGAGCGTCGACTTGCCGGCGCCGTTGTCGCCGACCAGTGCGGTCACTTCGCCCGCACGCACGTCGAAGTCCACGTCGTGGAGGACGTGGACCGGGCCGAAACTCTTGTTCAGGCCCTTGATCTCGAGAATGGGCTCACTCATGGATGGGCTTTCTCCTGGGTGGGGACCGGGCCGGGACGCGCCGTCGGGGTGCGCGTCCCGGCCCGGCTGTTCATGGGGTACCGCGGGTGCTCAGGAGATGCCGAGCGAGGTGCACTTGGCGGCGAGGTCGCCACCGCAGATCTCGGCCGCCTTCACGTAGCCCTGGGTCACGACGGTCTTGATGTCCTTCGCCAGGATCGTCGTCGGCGTGAGCAGCACCGACTTGATGTCGCGGTTGCCCTTCGGGTCGTGCAGCTTGCCCGTCGCGATGGCGTCGGCACCGGCCTTGTCACCCTTGGCCAGCGCGGCGGCCAGCTTCGCGGTCGCCTCGGCCTCTTCCTTGATCGGCTTGAACACGGTCATGTACTGCTCGCCGCGCATGACCGCCATCAGGCCGTCGGCGGTGGCGTCCTGGCCGGTGACCGGGACCTTGCCGTTGAGGCCGTTCTTCTTCAGGATGGTGATCACCGCGCCGGCCAGGCCGTCGTTCGCCGCGACGACGCCGTCGACCTTGCCGCCGTTGGCGGTGAAGATCTGCTCGAACGTCGTGCCGCCGAGCTGGTTGTCCCAGTCGTTGATCGGCTGCTTCTGGATCCGCTTCAGCTTGCCGCTGGTGAACAGCGGCTCGAGGACGGAGTCCTGGCCGTTGGTGAACAGCGTGGCGTTGTTGTCGGTCGGGGCGCCCTCGATCTGGACGACACCCGCGCCGGCCTTGTCCTTCAGCGCGTCCGCCATGGCCTGGCCCTGCAGCTGGCCGACCTTTTCGTTGTCGAACGAGACGTAGTACTCGGCGGTGCCGCCGAGGCTCGGCCGGTCGTAGTCGATGACCGGGATGCCCGCGGTCTTCGCCTTGGCCTCGACCGCGGCACCGACGGCCGGGTCGGCCGGGGCGATGATCAGGGCCTTGACGCCGGAGCTGATGAAGCCGTCGGCCAGGCTGCTGAACTTCTGGGCGTCGCCCTGGGCGTTCTGGACGTCGGCGTCGAAGCCCTGCGCCGCGAGGGCGGCCTGCAGCATCGGCTTGTCGAAGGCCTCCCAGCGAGCCGAGCTGGCGGTCTCCGGCAGGATGACGCCGACCTTGCCGTTGGCGCCACCACCGGCGGCCGGGGCGGACGAGGAAGCGGAGTTGCTCCCCGTGCCCCCGCTGTTCGAACTGTTGGTGCCACAGGCGGTCAGCGCCAGGCCGGCGCTCACCGTCGCGGCGAGGAGGGTAAGGGTTCTGCTGCGCATCCTCGTTCCTTCCGGATCCAAGCATTGGTGACGAGTGGCCGTCGGCGTGTGCTTCGGGCCAGCGGGACGGTGATCCGGGGAGGCCCGGCGCACCGTCGCGCATATGTTGTGGGCGACAACATATGCCGCTGAGCGGCTGCGGGGAAGATAGCTGGATCGATTAAATGACACCAATTGGACACGGTTCGGCAACACAGGCTGAAGCTCGCCCGGAAAGAGTAGATCCGCTGACGATGTGATCGCCAGCACTCACGTTAAGTTACATCGATGTTTCACGGGGCCGCGAGATTGCTCCGGTCGTGTGCACCCAGCGCAACCCGTGGCCCGTCCACGACTCTGCGGCGCGATTGGTCGCCGACTTGCGAAATCGGGGCGATGAGGTGCCCGGGAGGCCATCCGGCGGGGCACGGAGGGGCAGCCCGCTGGTGACAGCGCGATACGCAGCGTCACAAGCCTGGCGGTGGAGTGATCACGGCGTCCCGGAGACGGACGGTGATCGCCGGAACTTCAGTCTCCCGGGCGACAGCGCACCGGGACCGGCCACCCTCACCAGGAGCGCAGCGTGACGATCCGTTCTTCCAGCTGCTCGACGGTCGCCATGGCGGTCACCGGGCCGCCGCACACCCGCCGCAGCTCGTTGTGGATCGCGCCGTGCGGCTTCTTCGTGCGGTGGTGGTACATCCCCACCAGCGCGTTCAGCTCCTTGCGCAACGCACCCAGCCGCTCGCTCACCGACTGCGGGCGGGCCGTCGGCGGCGGTGCGGCCTCCTTGGCCGGCTTGCGGCGCTTCTCGTCCGCGACCTGCTCTTCCTGCCGCTTCCGCAGCAGCGCCCGCACCTGGTCCGGCTCCAGCAGCCCCGGCAACCCCAGGTACTCCTGCTCTTCGTCCGACCCGGAGAACACCGCCGTGCCGAACGAGTTGCCGTCGTAGATGACCTGGTCGAGCTCGGCGGAGGCGCCCAGGGACGTGAACGCCTTCTCCTCCTCGCCCGGCTCGTCCTCGGTGCGGTTGGCCTGGGCGAGGAGCTCGTCCTCCCAGCCTTCCTTCTCCCGGTGCGGCTTGCCGAGCACGTGGTCGCGCTGGGCCTCCAGCTCGCTGGCCAGCTCCAGCAGCACCGGCACCGACGGCAGGAACACGCTCGCCGTCTCGCCCTTCTTGCGCGCCCGCACGTACCGGCCGATCGCCTGGGCGAAGAACAGCGGCGTCGACGCGCTCGTCGCGTACACGCCCACCGCCAGCCGCGGGACGTCGACACCCTCCGAGACCATCCGGACCGCCACGATCCAGCGCTCGTTCGTCTCGGAGAACTCCTTGATCCGCCCCGAGGCCTTCGGGTCGTCCGAGAGCACCAGCGTCGGCATCTCGCCGGAGAGGCGCTCCAGGATCTTCGCGTACGCCCGCGCCGACTCCTGGTCCGTCGCGATCACCAGGCCGCCCGCGTCCGGGACGCTCTGGCGGACCTGCGACAACCGCGTGTCGGCGGCCTGCAGCACCGCCGGGATCCACTCGCCCGCCGGGTCGAGGGCCGTGCGCCACGCGCGGGCATTCTGCTCCGCGGTCAGCGGCTCGCCGAGCCGGGCGGTGAACTCCTCCCCCGCGCTGGTGCGCCAGGAGGCCTCGCCCGAATACGCCAGGAAGACGACCGGCCGGACCACGCCGTCGGCCAGCGCGTCCGCGTAGCCGTACGAATGGTCGGCCTTGCTGCGCTGGAAGCCGCCCGCGTCCGGCTCGTACGTCACGAACGGGATGGCCGAGTCGTCGGACCGGAACGGCGTGCCGGTCAGCGACAGCCGCCGCACGGCCGGGGTGAAGGCCTCGCGGATCGCGTCGCCCCAGGACTTCGCGTCGCCGCCGTGGTGGATCTCGTCGAGGATGACCAGCGTCTTGCGGTTCTCCGTGCGCACCCGGTGCAGCGTCGGGTGCGCCGCGACCTGCGCGTACGTCAGCGCGACGCCGTTGTAGTCGGACGAGGTGACGCCGGTGGTGTTGCGGAAGTTCGAGTCGATGGCGATGCCGGCCGCCGCGGCCGAGGCCGCCCACTGGTGCTTGAGGTGCTCGGTCGGGGTGACGATGGTGACCGCCTCGATCGTGCGGTCGCTGAGCAGCTCCGCGGCGATCCGCAGGCCGAACACCGTCTTGCCGGCCCCCGGCGTCGCCACCGCGAGGAAGTCCTTGGGCTTCTGCGTCAGGTACTTGGTGAGCGCCCGCCGCTGCCACGCCCGCAGCGGGCGCGCGGTCGAGTCCTTCTCCGCAGGAGGCGCCCCGAGCTGCGTCTCCGTCATCGCCGGTCCTCCCCCTCGCTCAACTGCCTCAACTGCCTCAAGTGCTGTGACGTGCGAAAACCCTCACTGTGGTACCGACTTCTGCTGCATTGATCGGTCGGCGACTGCGGTGAGGGCACTGGAGCGAGTCTACCGGCCGGGTCCGACAGTTCCCGGCACCGGCACGGGTGACGTCCGCCGACACGCCCGGCCGCAGGGGGTGTGACGAGCCAAATCAGCACGGATGGACCATGCTGGACACGTCATGGGTGAGGTGCAGCCGTCCGCAGCGACGAAGGTGGCCCGCAAGGGGCCGTGGCGGCTCGTCACGCGCACGTTCGCCAAGGCCTGGGAGGGCAACATCTTCTCCGAGGCCGCCGAGGCGGCCTTCTGGCAGACGCTGTCGCTGCCGCCGCTGCTGCTCGGCCTGCTGGGCAGCCTGGGCTTCGTCGGCGAGTGGTTCGGGCAGGACGTCGTCGCCGCGGTGCACGACCGGATCATCGGCTTCTGCCGGACGGTCTTCAGCCAGAACGCGGTCCACGACATCATCGAACCGACCGTGAACAGCATCCTCACCGTCGGCAAGGGCGAGATCGTCTCGGTCGGCTTCCTCATCTCGCTGTGGGCGGGTTCGTCGGCGATGTCGTCGTTCGTGGACGCCATCACCGTCGCGCACGACCAGTACGGCGTCCGCAACGACGTCTGGCAGCGGATCTTCGCGCTCCTGCTGTACCTGTGCGGCCTGGTGATCCTGGTGGTCGGGCTGCCGCTGCTGGCGATCGGCCCCGACCTGCTGCCGGAGTTCTTCCCGACCGCGTGGCGCCCGACCGTGACGTCGTGGGTGAGCGCGCTGTACTTCCCGGCGCTCGGCGCGATGATCACCCTCGCGCTGACCACGCTGTACAAGCTCGCGCTGCCGCGGAAGCTGCCGTGGCACCGCGGGCTGCCGGGCGCGGTGCTCGCCATGGTCGTGTTCCTGCTGTCCTCGATCGGCCTGCGCGTCTACCTGAACTGGATCACCAAGACCGGCTACACCTACGGTGCGCTCGCCGCGCCGATCGCGTTCCTGCTCCTGATGTTCTTCATCGGGCTGGCCGTGGTCGGCGGCGCGTACTTCAACAGCGCGATCCAGGAGCTGTGGCCGGCGAAGGCGACCCGGCGGCAGCGGCGCAAGTGGCGGCGGCTGGAGATGGAACGCGCCTCCGAGCGGCTGCGCTCGGAGGAGGGCCGCAAGCTGTGGGACCGCTCGACCACGCCGCTGCGGCGCCCGCGCACCGAAGACGACGTCGCCGCGAGCGGCGGCGAGCCTGAGCCGTCCGAAGAGGACACGTCGTCACCGAGCGCGCCGGAGCCGGCACCCAGCGCAGCTCAGGGGCGCGGGTCCTCCGAAGGGAGGACCCGGAATCCACCCTCAGACTGAGTCGCTCTCAGCAACGGCGTGAAAAGCTCAGCGGGCCATTGACGCCGGCGGGGGCCACTGTGCCTTTTACGTCGTTCACGAGGGGGTTTTCACGTCATGTCCGTGCTGGCCAGACTGAGCCTGCGCAACCGGAGCCTGATCGGCCTGCTCGCGCTGGTCGTCGTCGGCTTCGGCGCCTTCGCGCTGCCGCAGCTCAAACAACAGCTCTTCCCGTCCCTGCAGTTCCCGCAGGCGCAGATCGTCACCGCGTACCCGGGGGCGTCGCCGGACGCGGTCGACCGGCAGGTCTCCGAGCCCCTCGAAGGCGGGCTCCAGGGGCTGAAGGGCCTCGAGCAGGTCACTTCGACGTCGTCGGACGGGGTTTCGCGGGTCGTCGCGAAGTTCGAGTTCGGCACGGACATCGACGCCGCCGTCTCGCAGATCCAGCAGGTGGTGAACCAGGTCCGGTCGCGGCTGCCGCAGAACACCGAGCCCGCCGTGTCCGCGGGCAGCACCGACGACCTGCCGGTGGCGCTGGTCGCCGCGGGCACCGCCGGGGACCCGCAGGCGCTCGCGCCCGCGCTGACCGACCAGGTCGCGCCGGAGCTGCGGAAGATCGAGGGCGTCCGCACGGTGACCGTCACCGGCGTGCGCCAGCCGCGCGTCACCATCACGCTCGACTACGCGAAGCTCGCCGCGGCGGGTGTCGACCCGGCGTCGATCGCGACCACGCTGCAGACCGCCGGCGCCGCGGTGCCGGCGGGGACGCTGAGCGAAAACGGCAAGACGCTGTCGGTGCAGGTCGGCGGCGGGCAGACCACTGTGGACAGTCTGCGCAACCTGTACCTGACGCCGAGCGCCGCCGCCACGCGGGCGGGCGCTCCGGCGCGCGGCCCGGTGAAGCTGGGTGACGTCGCCGACGTCCAGGCCGGGTTCGCGCCGCCGACGTCGATCACGCGCACCAACGGCAAGCCGAGCCTCGGTCTCTCGATCACCATGGTGGACAACGGGAACGCCGTCGCCATTTCCGGCGCGGTCCGCGACAAGCTGCCGGACCTGGCGAAGAAGACCGGCGCCGAGATGAGCGTCGTGTTCGACCAGGGCACGCCGGTGAAGGACGCGATCAGCGGCCTGACCACCGAAGGCCTGCTGGGGCTGGCGTTCGCGGTCATCGTCATCCTGCTGTTCCTGCTCTCGGTGCGCTCGACGCTGGTGACCGCGGTGTCGATCCCGCTGTCGGTCGTCGTCGCGCTGCTGGCGCTGTGGACCGGCGACCTGTCGCTCAACCTGCTCACCCTCGGCGCGCTCACCATCGCGATCGGCCGGGTGGTCGACGACTCGATCGTCGTGCTGGAGAACATCAAACGACATCTCGCGTACGGCGAGGAGAAGGAACGTGCGGTGCTCGACGGCGTCCGCGAGGTGGCCGGCGCGGTCACCTCGTCCACGCTGACGACCGTCGCGGTGTTCCTGCCGATCGCGTTCGTCGGCGGGTTCGTCGGCGAGCTGTTCTCGCCCTTCGCGATCACCGTGACGGTGGCGCTGCTGGCCTCGCTGCTCGTGTCGCTGACCGTGGTTCCCGTGCTGGCGTACTGGTTCCTGAAGCAGCCCGCGATCCCGGCGGACGCCATCGAGGCCGAGCGGGCGCGCGAGGCGGCCGTCGAGAAGGAACGCCGCAGCATCCTGCAGCGCGCCTACCTGCCGGTGATCCGGTTCGCGACGCGGCGGCGGCTCACCGTCGTGCTGCTGGCCCTGCTGATCTTCGCCGGCACGGTCGGGCTCGCGACGCGGTTGAACACGAACTTCCTCGACCAGTCCGGCGGCACCACGCTGAACATGACGCAGAAGCTGCCGGCCGGCACCAGCGTCGAGGCGAAGGAGAAGGCGGCCACGGCCGTCGAGCAGGCCCTCGCGGCCGAGCCCGCGGTGCAGACCTACCAGGTCAGCATCGGCGGCGGCGGGGCGTTCGGCTTCGGCGGCGGGACCAACACGAGCATCTCGGTCACCGTCGCCAAGGACACCGACCTCGACGCGCTGTCGGACCGGCTGCGGTCGAAGCTGACGTCGCGCCCGGAGCTGGGCGAGATCAAGATCGGCGCGGACGCGTCCGGGTTCAACTCCGACCAGGTGTCGGTGACGGTGACCGCGCCGTCGGAGGCCGCGCTGAAGCCGGCGTCCGACCAGGTGGCGCAGGCGCTGCGCGGGGTGTCCGGGCTGACCGAGATCTCGAGTGACCTGGCCGTCGGCTCGCCGCGGGTGCAGGTCGAGGTGGACGACGCCGCGGCCGCCGCGCGCGGGCTGTCGGCGAGCACCATCGGGCAGATCGCCAACCAGGCGATCGCCGGGCGCACGGTGACGCAGCTGCCGGTCGACGGGCAGCGCACGGACATCGTGCTGCGCGCCGGCACGGCACCGGTCACGGTGGACCAGGTGAAGGGCCTGCAGATTCCCGGCCCCGGCGGCGTCGTCCGGCTCGACGAGGTGGCCAAGGTGTCCACTGTGGACGGGCCGGCGTCGGTGCACCGCACCGGCGGTGACCTGAGCACCACGGTGACCGCGAAGAACACCGGTGACGACCTGACCAAGACCACCGCGGACATCAAGTCCAAATTGGACGGACTGACGTTCACGAGCGGAGCGGCGTACTCGCTCGGCGGCGTCAGCCAGGACCAGCAGGAGGCGTTCTCCAACCTGTTCCTGGCGCTGCTCGCGGCCATCGCGATCGTGTTCCTGATCATGGTGGCGACGTTCCGGAGCCTGATCCAGCCACTGATCCTGCTCGTGTCGATCCCGTTCGCGGCGACCGGCGCGATCGGGCTGCTGCTGGCCACCGGCACCGCGCTCGGCCTGCCGTCCCTGATCGGCATGCTGATGCTGGTCGGCATCGTCGTGACCAACGCGATCGTGCTGATCGACCTGATCAACCAGTACCGCGCCGAGGGGATGAGCGTCGCCGACGCCGTCACCGAAGGCGGCCGGCGCCGGCTGCGGCCGATCCTGATGACCGCGGCGGCGACGATCTTCGCGCTGGTCCCGATGGCGCTGGGCATCACCGGCCAGGGCGGGTTCATCGGCCAGCCCTTGGCGATCGTGGTGATCGGCGGCCTGGTCAGCTCGACGCTGCTGACCCTGGTCCTGGTCCCGACCCTCTACACGATGGTCGAGACCCGGAAGGAACGCCGCCAGAGCCGTCGCGCGGCCCGCCGCACCCCGGCCCAGGCCCCGGAATCGGAGTCCCTGAACCCCGAACTCGCGTGATCCGAGGGGCACCACTCGTGATCAGAGAGGCATCTCGCGTGATTGGCAGGGCATCTCGCGAGATGCCCCTCCAGTCACGCGAGATGCCCCTCCAATCACGGGTGATGCCCGTTTCCGCTCACTGGCGGAAGCGGTAGGTCTTGCTGTCGAAGAGGATGCAGATGCTCGGGGACATCACGACCACGCGGAGGGTGTTGTCGCGCTCGTCGAAGTCGATGCCCTCGACCTCGAACGAGCCCGAGCAGCCGCTGCGGAGCGGGAGCTGGCCCAGGGACGTCACGTGGCCGGTGACGTCCGAGCCGGAGAGCGGGCCGGCCAGGTCGACCTGCAGCAGCGGCTTCGTCGTGCCGAAGAGGCTGCCGTCCGGGTCGTCGGACGCGCAGAGCAGGCGGGTCGCGGTCTGGAAGTCGCAGCCCTGGACGTCGCGGACCGCGTGGTCCAGGCGGATGGTGCCGGCCAGAGGCAGGTTCTGGGCCGGGTTCGTGGCGACCACGCCGGGCATCGGGTGCACCAGCAGCCGGTCCATGGTGCCCCACTCCCCCGCCACCAGCCAGCGCGCGTCCGGCGACACCGCGGCGAAGGAGTTGTTGTTCGCTTCCCACGATTCGAGGTTGTGCTTGTAGCCGGCCCACGAGCCGTCCGGGGCCTGGACGCGGAAGAGCTTCGCGCCGCGGTCGTCACGCTGGTAGGGCTCGACGTACCAACCCTGGGCCGAGCCCGGGTCGCCGACGTGGTTCCAGCCCTGCGAGTTCAGGTCGGCCGGGATCGTGCCGATCCCGGTGTAGCGGATCGTCGTGCCCGACGGACGCACGATCGTCGCGAGCCCCTGGCTCTCGTCGAGGGCCCTGGCGTTGTCGGAGCCGACCTCCGTCCAGCCGGTGACGGCCTGGGCCAGCGCGGGCGAGACCACGGCGAGCAGGGCGACGAGGGTGAGCACGATCCCGGTTCTGCGCATGTGCGACTCCGGTGGGTGAGGGAACCTGGTCCGCTGGATCTACCAGGACTCCCACACCCGGCGCACCCGCCGAATGAAGGTTTTTCACGTTTGTTCGGCTATCTGTCCGTTTCCGGACAGCCGAAAGACCCGGCGGGCTCACCCGCCGGGATTCAGGCCCGGATCACTTACCGGGGCGGAGGCTGTCGTAGATCTCCTTGCAGGCCGGGCAGACCGGCGACCCGGGCTTCGGCGACTTCGTCACCGGGAAGACCTCGCCGCAAAGCGCCACCACGTGAGTGCCCATGACCGCGCTCTCGGCGATCTTGTTCTTCTTCACGTAGTGGAACATCTTCGGGGTGTCGTCGTCGGTGGTGTCCGTGCCCTCGGGCGTGGTTTCCGGCTTCGTCAGCGTCTCGGTGCTCACCCGCCCATTGTGCCCGAGTCCCGCCGAACCTCCCGCGATCGGCCCCTCGGCCTGGCAGGATCGGCCGCATGTTCCAGAAGGTGCTCGCGACGTTCGGCTCGGGCGGGGCGCGGATCGACGCCCGCCTGCTGGACTCCACCGCTGCCCCCGGCCGCCCGCTGCACGGCGAGGTGCTGCTGCTCGGGGGCGAGGTCGACCAGGAGATCAAGGGGCTCGCCGTGACGCTGCTGGCCCGCGTCCAGGTGCCCGGCGACCGGACCGAAGACCTCCCGTTCGAGACCCGGCAGCTGGTCGGCAGCGAAGTCATCCGGGCCGGGCAGCGGATCCGGGTGCCGTTCGAGGTGCCGCTGCCCTGGGAGACACCGGTGACCAGCGTCTACGCCAAGCCGCTGACCGGCGTGGCGGTCGGCGTCCGGGCCGAGCTCGACCTGGCCGCCGCGGTCAGCGACCCGTTCGACGCCGACGCCGTCGCGATCGAGCCGCTCCCGGCGCAGAAGCGGATCCTCGACGCGCTGAGCCGGCTCGGCTTCACCTTCCGCGAGGCGGTCCTCGAGCAGGGCCGGGTCGACGGCGCCCGCCAGCAACTGCCGTTCTTCCAGGAGATCCGCTTCACGCCTTCGCCGCGCTTCGCCGGCGTCTTCGCCCAGGTCGCGGTCACCTTCCTGACGTCGGCCGAGCGCACCGACGTCGTGCTGGAGGTCACCAAGCGGGTCCGCGTGAGCAAGAGCGGCGGGTTCGGCGGCCGTGGCCAGGACTTCCTCGGGATGTTCACCGTGCGGCCGGACGTGCAGTGGGAGAAGCAGCTCGAGGACTGGCTCGACCAGGTGGCGCGGCCACGCGGGATCTTCGACTGATGCGGTGGCACGACGCGGTGGCCGCGCTCGGCGGCGAACCCGGTGCCTGGCCGCGGCTCGAAGCCCGGTACGCCGAGCCCCACCGCCGCTACCACACGCTCACCCACGCGGCCGCCGTCGCGCGCGACTCCGCCTGGCTGGCGGCGGGCCTCGGGGAGACCGACCGCGCGATCCTCGCCGTAGCGGCCTGGACGCACGACGTCGTCTACGACGCGAAGCCCGGCGAAGACGAACGCGCCAGCGCCGCCTGGGCCCGCGAAGCGCTGGCGGGGGTGGCCGCGGCGCACGTCGAGCGCGTCGAAGGCCTGATCCTCACCACGATCGGGCACGACGCACCGCCGGACGACCTCCTGGCCACCGCCCTCCTCGACGCCGACCTCGCCATCCTCGGAGCGTCCGAAGAGCAGTACGCGGGGTACGCCCGCGGCGTGCGCGAGGAGTACGCGAAGCACCCCGACGACGTCTGGCGCGAAGGGCGCATCGCCGTCCTCGAGCGCATGCTGTCCCGGCCGCTTTACCGCAGTGAAACCGCGCGAACACGCTGGGCGAGCGCCGCCGAAAAGAACCTGACCGCCGAGCTGACCCACTGGCGCCGTGCGCGGGGCGATCACCGATGATGGTCCCTCGTGACTACCGCACTCTCGCTGCACGAAGAGGTCGCCTCGGCGCTGCGTGACGGGCACCCCGTCGTCGCGCTGGAGAGCACCATCCTGTCCCACGGCCTGCCGCCGGGCCGCAACCTCGACGTCGCCCGCCGCCTCGAAGGCGTGGTCCGCGACGGCGGGGCCGTCCCGGCCACGATCGCGGTGCTCGACGGCCGGGTCGTCGTCGGCCTCTCCCCCGCCGAGCTCGATCGCGTCTGCGCCCCGGACGCCGGGCTCGACAAGCTTTCGCTGCGCGACCTCGGCCCGGCCGTCGGCCTCGGCCGCTCCGGCGCGACGACCGTGGCGAGCACGTCGGCGCTGGCCGCCGCGGCGGGGATCGGGATGTTCGCCACCGGCGGGCTCGGCGGCGTGCACGTCGGCGCCGCGCAGAGCTGGGACGTCTCGGCGGACCTCGGCGTGCTGGCGAAGGTGCCGACCGTGGTCGTCTGCTCCGGCGTGAAGTCGGTGCTCGACATCCCGGCCACCCTCGAAGTCCTCGAGACGAACTCGGTGCCGGTGCTGGGCTACCGCACCGGCGACTTCCCGGCGTTCTACCTGCGCTCGTCGGGGCACCGGGTCGGCTGGCGGGTCGACGACCCGAAGCAGGCCGCCGCGGTCATCGACGCGCACCGCGCGTACGCGAGTTCCGGTGTCCTGCTGGCGAACCCGATCCCGGAAGCGTCCGAAATGGACAAAGAACTGCACGACCGGCTGCTCGCCGAGGGCCTCGCGCTCGTCGAGGAACGCAACGTGCACGGCGCCGAAGTCACGCCGGTGCTGCTGGAGCACTTCCACACCGCGAGCGGCGGGGTCAGCATCGACGCGAACGAAGCACTGGTGCTGAACAACGCGAAGCTGGCCACCGAGGTCGCGGTGGCGCTGGCATGAGCGGGATCGTGGTGGTCGGCGATGCGGCCCTCGACGTGATCGCGCGGCACGACAAGCCATTGCCGCACGGCGGCGACGCCCGCGCGAAGATCCGGTTCACGGGCGGCGGCGCGGGCGCCAACACGGCGCTGTGGCTGCGGCACCTCGGCGCGGAGACGACGCTGCTCGCGCGGATCGGCGACGACCCGGGCGGCCGGCTGATCAAGGCCGAGCTGGAAGCGGCGGGCGTGCGGTGCGCGTTCTCCGTCGACCCCGAGGCGCCGACCTGCTGCGTCGTCGTCATGGTCGACGGGTCCGGGCAGCGCAGCATGCTGGCCGACCGCGGCGCGAACCAGCGCTTCGCGCCCGAGGACGTCACCCCCGAGGCGCTCGCCGGCGCGAGCCACCTGCACCTTTCGGGGTACGTGCTGCTCGACCCGCCGTCGCGCGCCGCCGGCCTCGCCGCACTGGCCGCGGCGAAGGAGGCGGGGTTGACCACGTCGGTCGACCCGCAGGCCGCCGCGCACATCACCGATCCGGCCGCGTTCCTGGCCGACGTCCGCGGGGTCGACCTGCTGATGCCGAACACCGAAGAGCTGGTCGCGCTGACCGGTTCGGCCGACCCGGTGTCGGCGAAGGAACTGCTCGGCACGGTCGGCGCGGTGGTCGTCACCGCCGGGCTCGACGGGGCCAGCTGGGTCGACGCGGGCGGCGTCACGAGCGTGCCCGCGGTCGAGGCGGAGTGCCTCGATTCGACCGGCGCGGGCGACGCCTTCGACGCGGGCGTGCTCACCGGCTGGCTGGCCGGGGAGTCCACTGTGGACGTCCTGCGGCACGGGACGCGGCTGGGCGCGCTGGCCGTCGGGAAGGTGGGTCCCCAGCCGGTCTGAGCCTCAGCCGTCGATGACGCGGTGGGTGGTGCCCTCGATCGCCGTCGCCTCGCGCTGGTAGGTGTTGACCTGCTCGGACTTGCGGGGCGGGCGGTCGTTGGCGATCAGCACCGCGATCCACGGCAGCGGCACCGAGATCGCCAGGAAGCCCAGCGCCAGCCACCACACGTGGTAGGTCAGCCCGGCCGCGATCAGGCACGGGATGCGGCAGCCCATCATGATCACGTACTTGCGTTTGCGCGTGGCGAGCTGCTGTTCGTACGACGGGGCTGCCCCGGTGATCAGCACCGGGTCCGAGTCGTTGGCGGGCATGGTCACTGCACCACCTCCGCTGTCCATCGTCCCACTTGCGGGGTTCATCCGACACCGGGGTGACGCATCTTGCTCAAGGCGGCTGCGACGAGCGTCTCGATGCCCGTGCGCAGGGTCGGGTGCAGGACCGGGGCGAAGCGCGGCGAGTGGTTGGACGGGACGTCGCGCTCGAACCGGCCCTCGGTCATCGCGGTGATCACCGTCTGCGGGTCGAAGCCGCCGACCAGCCAGAACACCGACGGCACGCCGGCCGCGCGGCCGAACTCGCTGAAGTCCTCACTGCCGGTGATCAGCGGCGCCGGCAGCACCACGTCGGTGCCGAAGTGGCCGCGGAAGACCTCGGTGAGCGCGTCGTTGGCGGCCTCGTCGTTTTCGGTGATCGGGTACGAGCCGGACCGGACGATTTCCGGCGGCTTCGGCGCGCCGGCCGTCGCCGCCTCGCCGTTGACGATCCGCTCGACCGCGGCCAGCACCCGCTCGCGGACAGCCTGGTCGAACGACCGGACGTTGACCTCGAGCACGGCGTCGTCGGCGATGACGTTGCTCGCGGTGCCCACGTGCAGCGAACCGACCGTGACCACGGCCGAGTCGGTGGCGGCGATCTCGCGCGACACGATCGTCTGCAGCTTGAGCACCACGGACGCGGCCAGCACGGCCGGGTCGACGGTGGTCTCCGGGCGCGAGCCGTGGCCGCCGCGGCCGTGCAGGGTGACGCGCAGCGTGTCGGTGGCGGCCATGATCACACCGGGCCGGGTGAGCACCCAGCCGGCCGGGCCGGGGACCAGGTGCTGCCCGAACACGACGTCCGGCTTCCCCGCGACGTCGAACAGGCCGTCGCGGACCATCGCCACGGCGCCGCCCGCGCCCTCCTCCCCCGGCTGGAACACCACCAGCAGCGTGCCGGCCCAGGTGTCGCGGCCCTTCGCGAGCAGCGCGGCGGCGCCCGACAGCCAGGTGGCGTGCATGTCGTGCCCGCAGGCGTGCATGACGGGGACGTCGTTGCCGTGCTCGTCGGTGCCGCGGACCGTGCTGGCGTAGGACAGCCCGGTCTTCTCCTCGACCGGCAGCGCGTCGATGTCGGCGCGCAGCAGCACGGTGGGTCCCTCGCCGTTGCGCAGCACGCCCAGCACGCCGGTGCCGGCGATGCCGGTGTGCACCTCGTAGCCGTCGCCCTCCAGCCGCCGGGCCAGCTCGGCGGCCGTCCGGGTCTCGGCGAACGACAGCTCCGGGTGCCGGTGGAGGTCGATGTACAGCGCTTCGAGCTCGGGCAGCGCCGCGTCGAGCGGGGCGAGGACGCGTTCAAGGGTCACGGTGGCCATCGTGGCAGCATTACCCACCGTGAGCACGCGAAGCGTACTGCCCGACCTGTCCGACGACGTCTGCGCGCGGCTGCGCGAGGCCTTCCGGCGCACTTCCTACGACGCCGACGGCGTGGTGGCCGCCCTCGGCGGGGCCGCGCACGCGGCGCTGGGCCGCGGCGAGCCGGTGCCGGCCGAACGCGCGAGCCGGGACGCGGGGGACCTCGGCACGCTGATCCGGCTGTTCCTGCTGGGCGGCACCGAGCCGGAGACCGCGGTCAAGGCCGCTTTCGCGCCGCTCGCGCCCGAGGACGCCGTCTCGGCCGGGGTGCTTTCGGCGGCCGACGGCGGCTACCGGGCCGCGCTGGACATCCGGCCGCACGGCGACGAGGAGGGCTCCTGGTGGGTCGTGTCCGACCTCGACGCCGACGTGCTCGGCACCACCGTGCCCGAGGACCACGTGCTCGGCGTCGGCCACGCGTCGCTGTCGCTGATCCGCGCGACCGGCCGCCGCCCGGTCGGCACCCTGCTCGACCTGGGCACCGGCAACGGCGTGCAGGCGCTGCACGCGACCCGGCACGCCGGGCGCGTCACCGCGACCGACGTCTCCGCGCGGGCCCTCGCCCTGGCCGCGGCGACCTTCCGGCTGAACGAGCTGGACGTCGAGCTCGTCCGCGGGGAGTGGTTCGCGCCGGTCGCGCGGCGGAAGTTCGACCAGGTCGTCTGCAATCCGCCGTTCGTGGTCGGCCCCGCTCGCGTCGACTACACCTACCGCGACTCCGGGCTGGCCGGCGACGACGCCAGCGCGCTGGTCGTGCGGCAGCTGCCGGGGTTCCTGAACGACGGCGGCACCGGGCACCTGCTCGCTTCGTGGCTGCACACCTCCCGCGAGGACTGGGCCGACCGGGTGAGCCGCTGGCTGCCCGCCGAGACCGACGCCTGGTTCGTGCAGCGCGACGTCGCCGATCCGGCCCTCTACGTCGGCACGTGGCTGCGGGACGCGGGCCTCGACCCGCGCTCGCCGGAGGGCCGGGCGAAGGCGGCGGCGTGGCTCGACTGGTTCGCCGCCAACGACGTGCGGGGCATCGGCTTCGGGTTCGTCACGCTGCGGCGGGCGTCCGGGCGGACACCCACCGTCGTGTGCGAGGACCTGCGGCAGGCCTACGACGACCCGCTGGGCCCGGAAGCGGCGGGCTGGCTGGACCGCGTGGAATGGCTGCGCGAATCGGGTGATTCGCTGCTTGATGTCCGATTTGTGGTGCCCGACACGGTTTTGCTCGAAAGCGTCGAGGAACCCGGTGACGAAGGCTGGACGACGGCCGTCCGGCGGCTGCACCGCACCGACGGGCCGGGCTGGCAGCACGAGGTCGACGAACTGGCCACGCGGCTGCTGGCCGGGTGCCGCGGCGCGTTGCCGCTGGAGGACCTGATCGAGCTGCTCGCGGCGGCGCAGGGCCTGTCGTCCGAGGAGCTGGCGGCCGCCGCGCTGCCCGTCGTCCGGGAGCTCGTCCGGCACGGCATGCTCGTCCCGGCGGACCGGTGAGAGCGGTCGCGGCCCGCGTCACGCGGGCGGACGTCACCGTCGGCGACGAGGTCGTCGGCGCGATCGACGAGCCGGGATTGCTTGTGCTGCTGGGAATTCACGTCGACGACGACGTCGCGAAGGCCGTCACGATGGCGCGCAAACTGCACGAACTGCGGGTGTTGCGCGACGAGGAATCATGCGCCACCGCGAATGCACCGCTGCTCGTGGTGAGCCAGTTCACGCTCTACGGCGACACGAAGAAAGGACGGCGGCCGTCGTGGACGCAGGCCGCCCGGCCGGAGGTCGCGGAGCCGTTGGTGGACGCCGTCGTGGCCGAGCTGCGCGGCCGCGGTGCCACGGTGGCGACGGGCCGTTTCGGGGCCATGATGGCGGTCTCGAGCGTGAACGACGGTCCGTTCACGATTTTGGTTGAGGTCTAGACCATTGCGATCCGGTTCAGTTTCTGACCGGATTCATATGGAATTCTCAGGTTCCCCGGTCACGGAACGTTCTCAGCAAAAGCTCAGCATTGGTTGAGCAACCGGATCGCTCCGGCATCCGTCTTCTCCTATGACGAGCCGGGAACGTTTTGGGAACCCGGAGCGTTGTGCCAGATGTCCAGCCAAGCCGGCCGGACCGGCGTACCGGGATCCACAGGCCCCGGTGCGCGGGTACGCACACCGGTGGACGACCGCAGCAGCACGTTCAGCCCGTGACCGGGGAGGCAGAATGTCAGTCCAGACTCTCGAACGCGAGTCGCGCGGGATTCGCGAGCGTATCCCGGCTCAGACGACCGAGGAGCCGGTGTTCAGCGTGGGGACGCTGACCGACGCCGACCTCGACGCCCAGAGCCCCGCGGCCGACCTCGTCCGCGTCTACCTCAACGGCATCGGCAAGACGGCCCTGCTGTCCGCGGCCGACGAGGTCGAGCTGGCGAAGCGCATCGAAGCCGGCGTGTTCGCCCAGCACATGCTGGACACCGCCGAGGAGCTCACGGCCAAGCGCCGCACCGAGCTGGCCGCCCTGGTCCGCGACGGCCACGTGGCGAAGAACCACCTGCTGGAGGCCAACCTCCGCCTGGTGGTCTCGCTCGCCAAGCGCTACACCGGCCGGGGGATGCCGCTGCTCGACCTGATCCAGGAGGGGAACCTGGGTCTCATCCGCGCGGTGGAGAAGTTCGACTACTCCAAGGGGTTCAAGTTCTCGACCTACGCCACCTGGTGGATCCGGCAGGCCATCACCCGGGGCATGGCCGACCAGGGCCGCACCATCCGGCTGCCTGTCCACCTGGTGGAACAGGTGAACAAGCTGGCCCGCATCAAGCGCGACCTGCACCAGCAGCTCGGCCGCGACGCGACGCACGAGGAGCTGGCGGCCGAGTCGGGCATCCCGGCGCACAAGATCTCCGACCTGCTCGACCACTCGCGTGACCCGGTAAGCCTGGACATGCCGGTCGGCACGGAGGAGGACGCCCCGCTGGGCGACTTCATCGAGGACTCCGAGGCCACCGACGCCGAGAGCGCCGTGATCTCGGGCCTGCTGCAGGACGACCTGCGCCGGGTCTTGGCGACGCTGGACGACCGCGAGCAGCACGTGATCCGCCTGCGCTACGGCCTCGACGACGGCCAGCCGCGCACGCTCGACCAGATCGGCAAGCACTTCGGGCTGTCCCGCGAGCGCGTCCGCCAGATCGAGCGCGAGGTCATGTCGAAGCTGCGCCAGGGCGAGCGCGCGGACCGGCTCCGCGCCTACGCCAGCTGATCGCTTCTCGTCCGGGGGCGGGTGCACATCGTGCGCCCGCCCTCGGTCATTTCCGCACCTCGCTGACCAGGCGTTCGGCCAGGGGCGAAAATTTTCCACGAAAACCGGGTTTCACCGTTCACGGGCCTGGGTAGCAACCCTCCGCCAGCACCCGTTCGGCGGCGTTGACTTATGACCTGCGTCACGACAGCCTCGAAGTGCCGGCGCAGGCCTCGCAACCGGGTGTGCACGCATCCGGGAGCTTTCCCCGGGAGGTCGGGTCCGTCGGGGTGGACCCGGCCTCCCGACCAGCTTCCCCCAGCCGCAGTGAATGACTCATTCCTGGCGTCGGACGCCAGGAATGAGTCATTCACTGCGCGCTTGCGACCGATCGGCTCGCCGGCCGACCACCCGGACCTCCCCCGCCACCCCGATCCGAAGCCAGAACGCGGACGGTGGCGCGGGGTCAAGGCACGCTTTCCCGCCTTGACGCGGCGCTACCGTCCGTCGTCACAATCGGGCTTCGGGGTGGTGGGACCACGGAGGCCGCGTGGGGTGGCCCACAGTGGCCGGGTGCTTCTGTTCGGTGGCTGACCTGGCTGCGTAGGGTGGACCGATCCCGGAGCTGGCAAAGGAGCCTGGCAAGTGCCGTCCACCCCGTTTCAGCACACCGAAGTCCTCCCGCTGGGCAAGGACACCACCACCGAATACCGGCTGGTCACCGACGAGGGCGTCGAGACCGTCGAAGCCGCCGGGCGGAAGTTCCTGAAGGTCGATCCCGCCGCGCTGACCACCCTCGCGCGCACCGCCATCACCGACATCCAGCACCTGTTGCGCACGTCACACCTGCAGCAGCTGCGCGCCATCGTCGATGACCCCGAAGCCAGTGGCAACGACCGGTTCGTCGCCATGGACCTGCTGCGCAACGCCGCCATCTCCGCCGGCGGTGTGCTGCCCATGTGCCAGGACACCGGGACCGCCATCGTCATCGGCAAGCGCGGCGAAGGCGTGCTCACCGGCGGTGACGACGAGCGCGCCCTCTCGCGGGGCATCTTCGACGCCTACCAGCAGCTGAACCTGCGGTACTCGCAGATGGCGCCGGTCAGCTTCTGGGACGAGCGCAACACCGGGACCAACCTGCCCGCGCAGATCGAGCTCTACCACAAGGACAACACAGCCGGACAGCCAGAAGATCCTTCCTACGAGTTCCTCTTCATGGCCAAGGGCGGCGGCAGCGCCAACAAGACGTTCCTCTACCAGGAGACCAAGGCGGTCCTGAACCCGAAGCGGCTCGCGCGCTTCCTCGACGAGAAGCTGCGCAGCCTCGGCACCGCCGCCTGCCCGCCCTACCACCTCGCGATCGTCGTCGGCGGGATGTCCGCCGAGTTCAACCTCAAGGTCGCGAAGCTCGCCTCCGCCCGCTACCTCGACACCCTGCCGCAGGAGGGCTCCGACCTCGGCCACGCCTTCCGCGACCCGGATCTCGAGCAGCAGGTGCTGGAGATGACCCGGCAGTTCGGCATCGGCGCGCAGTTCGGCGGCAAGTACTTCTGCCACGACGTCCGGGTCATCCGGCTCCCCCGGCACGGTGCGAGCTGCCCGGTCGGCATCGCCGTCTCCTGCTCCGCCGATCGGCAGGCCAAGGCCAAGATCACCGCCGACGGGGTGTTCATCGAGCAGCTCGAGCGCGACCCGGCCCGCTTCCTGCCCGACGTCACCGAGGAAGACCTCTCCGACGACGTCGTCGCCGTCGACCTCAACCGGCCGATGGCCGAGATCCGCGCGCAGCTCTCGCAGCTGCCGGTCAAGACGCGGCTTTCGCTCACCGGGCCGCTGGTCGTCGCGCGGGACATCGCGCACGCCAAGATCGCCGAGCGCCTCGACGCCGGCGAGGAGATGCCGGATTACCTGAAGGACCACCCGGTCTACTACGCGGGCCCGGCGAAGACGCCCGAGGGCTACGCGTCCGGTTCGTTCGGCCCGACCACGGCCGGGCGGATGGACTCCTACGTCGAGCAGTTCCAGGCCGCCGGCGGCTCACTCGTCATGCTGGCCAAGGGAAACCGCTCGAAGCAGGTGACCGCCGCGTGCCAGGCGCACGGCGGGTTCTACCTCGGCTCGATCGGCGGCCCGGCGGCGCGGCTCGCGCAGGACTGCATCAAGAAGGTCGACGTGCTCGAGTACGCCGAGCTCGGCATGGAAGCCGTCTGGAAGATCGAGGTCGAGGACTTCCCGGCGTTCATCGTCATCGACGACAAGGGCAACGACTTCTTCGCCAGCACCGGCGACCCGGTGCTGCAGATCAGTTTCCGTTAGCGGGCAAGGGAAGGGGACACCGGCCCGCCGCCGGTGTCCCCTCCTCGCTCAGCCGACGCGCTCGATCCGCGCGCGCCGGATGAGGAACTTGCCGGGCTCCCGGACCTGTTCGAAGGCCGCGTTGTTGAGCAGCGTGCAGCTGCCCGACACCGACGTCACCGACACCGTGGTGGACTTCGAGTTGTCCAGGTTGGTCACCTTGAGCTTCGTCCCGGCCGGGAACTGGTTGCTCGACGCGGCCGGCGCGCCGCCCTCGCCCGACAGCGTCACGGTCGAGCCGGGGCACACGACCTGCCCCACCGCCGCCGCCGCGCCCGCGCCGGCGGCCGGTTGCTCCTGCTTCTTCTGCTGCCCGGGCGCCTGCGCCTTGCCCGGCGCGTTGCCGGAGTTCCCCGGGGCCGCGGCGGCCTGACCGTTGTTCGCCGCGACGTTCGCCGTGCAGCCCGCCACTTGCCGCCGCTGCTGGATCAGGTCCACCACGGCCTGCCGGTTGGTGATCCGCGCGGCCGACTGCCCGTCCGGGTTCGCCTGCTGGCCCGCGATGAAGTTCAGGTTGTTCTGCAACGCGGTGTCGAGCCCACCGCAGTTCTCTTTGGGCGCTTCGGCCGCGTTGCCCGCGGGACTGCTCAGCGCGATGGCGGTCGCGGTGACGCCGGCGACGCCCAGCAACGCGGCCAATCCGACGGTCGCCTGCTTGCGGTGCCGGCCACTGCTCAACCGGGGCATGGGCCCCTCCTCTCTGATCGCCACCTCACTCCGGGACACGGCCCGGTCACGGCGGCGGTTCAGCGGGAGCCCTGACAATTTTCGACAACTTCGACGAACCGGACCACCGGCGTCACGTGGTCCGGACCACCGCCGGGCGATCGTCCACTGCGGACAGCACGCGGCCCCCGGGGAGATCTCCCCGGGGGCCGCGGCAGAGCGGTTTACTTCGGCGGCGTGGTCTTCAGCACCACGGTGCGCTGATCCAGCGGTGCGGCCAGGGCGACCGAGATCACCGGGTACCGGATGTCCATCGTGCACATCTGATTGGTCTGGGCCTTCGTCTCGCTCAGGTTGACGACGACGTGGTCGCCCGCCTGTTCGGCCGCCTCGCCGAGCGCGTGCCCGCAGCCGCCTTCCTGGGCGCGGATGTTGAGGACCGTGCCGCCGTTGGCCGTCCACACCTCGCGCGGGAACCCGGCGGGCAGCGCGGTCGCATCGATCTGTCCCGCCGGCACCTGGGTGCTGCCCTCGGGTACGGTCAGCCGGGGCTTGCCGGGCGGGTTGGGCTCGGGCGGCGCCGGCAGCACCGATTCACTCGGCGACGGCGACGCCGGCGCGGGCACCGACACACTGCCGGTCGACCCCCCAGGCAGGTTGGTGGGCATGTCCTGGCCGGCGCAGGCCGTCACCACCAGCAGGAGTGCGCCTGTCCCGACCACCTTCGCTGAGTACCTCATGCCCTCAAGACGGAACGGGGGCGGCGCGGGGTTGCACCGGCTCCGGCCCCGGAAGAATGGTCTGGGAGGGCGTCCCGGGCATCCCGGGGCCGCCCTCCCAGCGTCCGGGGGGGTCAGCCCTGGCGGAGCACGACCGTGCGCGTGCCGAGCGGCGCCACGAGGGCGAGCGGCACCCTGATCTCCTTGATGTAGTCCGGGCACATCTGGCCCTTGGGCGCCGACGCCACGGCGACCAGCACGACCACCTGCTGCGCGGTCTGCTCGCTGACGCGCGCCGAGACGCGGCGGCAGCCGCCCTCCTCGGCCTGCAGGATCAGGGTCCGGCCGTCGAGGCTGCGGGTGAGGCTGCGCGGGTAGCCCTCGGGCAGCCCGCGGGCGTCGACCTGGGTCTCGGCGACGACGTCGTCGCCCGGCGCGATGCCCTGCGTCGGCCGGCCGGCCGTCTGGGACGGCGGCGGGCCGATCGTCGGAGGTCCGAGCGTGGGCGTCGCGGCCCCGGTCGCCGTCGCCGACGTCGAGAGCGACTCGGGCGCCGAGCCGGTGCCCGCCGGGGCGCCGGCGCCGGAATTCGCGGCGCAGGCCGTCGCCGTGAGCAGCAGCAGGCCCGCGCCCAGCAGTTTCACCGTGGTACGCATACCTGCCAGACGGAGTGGACACCCACCGGGTTGCATCGGCGCTCAGAGACGACCCGCGGCGACGAAGACGCACACCGCCAGCAGCGCGACGTTGACCCCGACGTTCCGCCACTCGGCCGGCTTGTGCTGCACGATCGCCAGCCTGCCGTGCATCGCCATCGCCCCCACCATCACCACGGCCAGCCCGGCCGCCGCCCAGCCGGTCAGGACCGGCCCGATGCCCAGCAGCAGCGGCAGGATCAGGCCCACCGCGGCGAGGATCTCGCAGATGGCGGCGAACCGGACCACGGGCAGCGGGTACGCCGCCGCCCCGGTCTGGCCGGTTTCGAGCATCCGCTGCCGCGACATCGTCGACTTGAGCGCGCCCGACACCGCGAAGATCGCGGCGAGCAGAATCTGTCCGGTCCACAGTGCGATGTTCATTTCGTTCCTCCCCGTTCATCCGGTTGCGGGAGGAACGAGGGCACCGCGCGAAACGTGACAGCGGTGGTCAGTCGGCGCGGCCCAGGCGCGTCGTGAAGCTGAGCCGGTCCCCGCGGTACAGCGACCTCACCCGCTCGAACGGCACTCCGTCCGGGCCCCACGAGATCCGGTGCGTCAGCAGCATCGGCAGCGCCGGGTTCGTCCCGATCAGCAGTGCCTCGCGCGGGGTGGACAGCACCGTCTCGACCCGTTCCTCCGCCCCGGAGGGCTCCACGCCGAGCTGCTCGCTCAACGGCTGCTCCGGGATGAACACCTCGAGCAGGTCCGGACACCGCGACGCCAGGAGATATGTCGACTCGAGCCCGACGCGCTCGTCGCCGGCCAGCAGAACCCGCTCGAGGTGGAACACCTCGGCGTCCGACGTCACCTGCAGGTCGGCCGCCAGCGCCCGGCCGGCCGGACGCCGCTCCAGAGTGATCGGGCTGCGGCCCGGCCGGATGTCCGGCCGCCGCCCCGCCGAGGCCAGCGGCTGGACGAGCTTCGGGCCGGCGATGTACGTGCCGCTCCCCTGGCGGCGGCTGAGCCGGCCCTCGAGCACCAGCTCCGCGACCGCCTGCCGTACCGTCGCCCTCGACACTTCGAACCGTTCGCACAATTCCCGTTCCGTGGGCAGCACCGCTCCTTCGCCGAGTTCCGCGATCACCGCCAGCAGTTCGACCTTGACCGCGTAGTAACGCGGGACGCGGCCGTGTTCGGGAATCCCGTCGAGGACGGGGCCGTCGGCGGACAGGCGGGAATGGTGCGAAGGGGCAGGCACGGAATCGACCCTATTCGGTTCTTCGGCCGCCGTGGTTCGCTGTGGCGCGCAACACGGCCGACAGCTGGAGGATCACCCGGATGCCCCCGACTTCCCTCACCCGCCGGCTCGGCCTCGCCGACGCCGTTTTCCTCGGCCTGGGCTCGATGATCGGGGCCGGCGTGTTCGCCGCGTTCGCCCCGGCGGCGCGTGCCGCGGGGGCCGGATTGCTCATCGCATTGGTCCTCGCGGCCGTCATCGCTTACTGCAATGCGACGTCGTCGGCGCGGCTCGCCGCGATTTACCCGGAATCCGGGGGCACCTACGTTTACGGCCGGGAAAGGCTCGGTGAATTCTGGGGCTACCTCGCCGGCTGGGGATTCGTCACCGGGAAGACCGCCAGCTGCGCCGCGATGACGCTGACCGTCGTCGCCTACGCCGCGCCCGGGCTCGGGCAGCCGTGGCGGAGCCTGCTCGCCGTCGCGGTGGTCGCCGCGCTCACCGCCGTCAACTACTTCGGCGTGCACCGGTCGGCGCTCGCCACCCGGGTGATCGTGTCGTGCACCCTGCTCGTGCTCACGGTCTCGGGAGTGGCGATGGCCGCCGGGCCGTCCGCCGGCGGCCCGCTCGTCGCCTGGCCGGGTGGCGGCGGCGTGCTCGAAGCGGCCGGGCTGCTCTTCTTCGCCTTCGCCGGGTACGCGCGGCTCGCCACCCTCGGCGAGGAGGTCCGCGACCCGGCCCGCACCATCCCCCGGGCCATCCCGCTGGCCCTCGGCATCACCCTCGCGGTCTACGCCGCGCTGGCCGTGCTGCTGCTCGTCCGGCTCGGCCCCGCCGCGCTCGCCGCGAGCCCGGACCCGATCGCCGCGGCCGTGCCGGGGTGGCTCGCCCCGGTCGTCCGGGTGGGCGCGGCCGTCGCCGCGCTCGGCTCGCTGCTCGCGCTCATCCTCGGCGTCTCGCGCACGACGCTGGCGATGAGCCGCGACGGCCACCTCCCCCGTTTTCTCGCCGCCGTGCACCCGCGCTACCAGGTGCCGCACCGGGCGGAGCTCGCCGTCGGGCTCGTCGTCGCCGTGCTCGCCGCGACGATCGACCTGCGCGCCGCGATCGGCTTCTCGTCCTTCGCCGTCCTGACGTACTACGCGATCGCCAACGCCGCCGCCCTGACCCTGCGCGGGAAGGCGCTGCCGGTCGCCGTCCTCGGCCTCGCCGGGTGCGTGGTGCTCGCCTTCAGCCTGCCGCTGCCGTCGGTGCTCGCGGGCTGCGTCGCGTTGTTGCTCGGCGTTTCGGCCTACGGCGTTCGCCGGATGCGCCGGTGAGAAATCACCCAACCGCCCGAAAGATCCGAAGAAAGTCGGTTGTCCCGGTCTTGACCACCTGGTGTAGTCATGGGGCCGCTCTCGAGCTCGGCTTCCACTGTGGACACTGGAAGGACTGATCCCCTTGGTTCCCAAGCGCTGGTTCACCCTGCTCAGAAACGCCACCACCACACTGGCCGCGGTCGCCGCGGCCGCGGCGTTCGCCACCCCGGCGATCGCCACCGCCGCCCAGCCGCCGTCCACCGACGTCGTCGGCGGCACCCGGGCCGCCCAGGGCGAATTCCCGTTCATGGTCCGGCTTTCCATGGGCTGCGGCGGGGCGCTCTACACCAAGCAGATCGTCCTGACCGCGGCGCACTGCGTCAGCCGGACGGGTTCGAACACCTCGATCACCGCCACCGTGGGCGTGGTCGACCTGCAGAGCTCCAGCGCGCAGAAGATCCGCTCGACCTACGTCTACCAGTCCCCCACCTACGGCTCCTCGACCGGCGGCGACTGGGCGCTGATCAAGCTGGCCAGCCCGGTGAGCGGGCTTGCGACGATGCCGATCGCGACGACCGGCGCGTACAACACCGGCACGTTCACCGTGGCCGGCTGGGGCGCGGCCCGCGAAGGCGGCGCGCAGCAGCGGTACCTGCTCAAGGCGACGGTCCCGTTCGTCGACGACGCCACCTGCGCCGCCCAGGGCGGCAGCTACCCCGACCTCATCCCGAGCGCCGAGATCTGCGCGGGCAACCTCGCCTCCGGCGGCGTCGACACCTGCCAGGGCGACTCCGGCGGCCCGATGTTCCGCCGGGACAACAACAACGCCTGGATCCAGGTCGGCATCGTCAGCTGGGGTGACGGCTGCGCCCGGGCGCACGCCCCCGGCGTCTACACCGAGGTGAGCACGTTCGCGTCGAAGATCGCCGCGGCCGCCGCCACGCTGTAACCGTTCACGCACGAGAAAGGGGCCCCGCCGCGGCGGGGCCCCTTTTCTCCGGTTCAGCGGGTCTTGTCCAGGCGGGAAAGCGCTTCTTCGTAGCCGGCGACGAGCTCGGCGACGACGTCGGCCACCGGGCGGACCTGGTTCATCCGGCCGACGATCTGCCCGACCGGCATCGACACCACGCTCGGGTCGTTCGCCGCGTGGATCCGGTTGTGGGCCGGGGAAACCAGCAGGTTCTGCAGCGGCATCGGCAACGGCTCGGGCGCGTCCGCCGCCGCCCACGCCTCGGTCCAGCGGGTCTTCAGCAACCGGGCCGGCTTGCCGGTGTAGATCCGCGTCCGCACGGTGTCCGACGACGACGCCGCGACGAGCGCCTGCTGCATCGCCACCGATTCGCCCATCGTCTGCAGGTACTCCTCGGTGGCCAGCCACATCGACCCCATCCAGACGCCGGCCGCGCCGAGGGCGAGCGCCGCCGCCATCTGGCGGCCGGAACCGATTCCGCCCGCGGCGAGCACCGGCACGTCGACCGCGTCGACGATCTCCGGCACCAGCACCATGGACGCGATCTCTCCGGTGTGCCCGCCGGCTTCGTAGCCCTGCGCCACCACGAAGTCGACGCCGTTCTCGACGTGCCGCACGGCGTGCTCGGCCTTCCCGGCGAGCGCCGCGACCGGGACGCCCTTGTCGTGGCACTGGCCGATGACGTCCACCGGCGGCGAGCCGAGCGCGTTGGCGATCAGCTTGATCGGGTGGTTCAGCGCGACCTCGACGTGCGAGCGGGCGACCGAGTGCAGCCAGCCGAGCACCCCCGCGCGCTCGGCGGTGTCGTCCGGCAGCGGCGGGACCGAGAGCTCCTTCAGGACGCGGTCGACGAACGCGCGGTGCCCGTCCGGGATGAGCTTCGCCAGGTCGACCTGGGTGCCCTCGGCGGGCACCTTGGCCGGCATGACGATGTCGACGCCGTACGGTTTCCCGCCGGTGTTCTCGTCCATCCAGGTGAGCACCCGGTCGAGCTCGGCGGCGTCGTTGAACCGCACGCAGCCGAGCACGCCGAGCCCGCCGGCGCGGCTGAGCGCCGCGGCGACGTGCTCCGACGGGGTGAACCCGACGATCGGCAGGTCGATGCCGAGCCGGTCGCACAGGGGTGTCCGCACGGTGTTGTCCTCTCAGACGGGCTGGGCCGCGGCCGGTTCGTGCTCGGCGGCGTAGCGCTGGGCCCACGGGTAGTCCGGCTTGCCGCTGGGCGAACGGCCGATCTCGCCGGCCAGCCAGACCGTCCGCGGCACCTTGTAGCCGGCGATCTCGCCGCGGACGTGTTCTTCGATCGCCGCCAGGTCTCCTTCGGCGCCCTCGCGGAGCTGGACGACGGCGGCGACGCGCTGGCCGAGCCGTTCGTCCGGGACGCCGATGACGAGCGCGTCGAAGACGTCGGGGTGGGACTTGAGCGCCCCTTCGACCTCTTCCGGGTAGACCTTCTCGCCGCCGGTGTTGACGCACTGGGAGCCGCGGCCGAGCAGCGTGACGGTGCCGTCCTCCTCGTAACGGGCGTAGTCGCCCGGGACGACGTAACGGACGCCGTCGACCTCGACGAAGATCTTCTTGCTCTTCTCGGGATCGCCGTAGTAGCCGAGCGGGACGTGCCCGCGGCGGCCGATCAGCCCGACCGCGCCCGGCTTCTTTTCGACGAGGTTGCCGTCGTCGTCGAGCAGGATGGCGTCCTTGCCGAAGCTGACCCGCGGGCCGGCGCTGTGGTCGGAGCCCTTGGCCACCATGCCGATGCCGGTGAAGCCGCTCTCCGACGAGCCGATGGCGTCGGTGATCACGGCGTGGGGCACGAGCTCGACGAACTCCTGCTTCACCGACTGCGAGAACAGGGCGGCGTGGCTCGAGACGGCGACGATCGACGACGCGTCGTAGTCGCCCTCGCGGAAGGCCTCGATGAGCGGGCGCGCCATCGCGTCGCCGACGATCGTGAGGACCTGGACCTTGTGCTCCTGCACGGCCTTCCAGATCTCGTGGGCGTCGAAGCGGGGCACGAAGACGACGGGGCTGCCGGTGAACAGCGCCCCGAACGCGGCCCACTGCGCGGCGCCGTGGATCAGCGGCGCGGCGGGCAGCCGGGTCAGGCTCCCGGCCTTGCCCTGCTCGGCGAGCGTCCACTCGTCCGGGATGTACTCGCCGGTGACGAAGTTGATCCCGCCGCCGAGCGCGCGCCAGACGTCCTCCTGCCGCCAGAGCACGCCCTTCGGGTAGCCCGTGGTGCCGCCGGTGTAGAGGATGTAGAGGTCGTCGTTACTGCGCTCCTCGAAATCGCGCTCGGGGCTCTGGGCCGCGAGCACGGATTCGTAGTCGACGGCGCCGTAGCTCTCGTAGTCGCCGTCGCTGCCGTCGTCGATCACGACAACGTGTTTCAGTTTCGGCGCCTCCGGCAGCACCGCGGCGACCTTGTCGGCATAGCTGCGCTCGTGGACGAGCGCGACGATCTCGGCGTCGTTGAAGAGGTAGACGAGTTCGCCGTGCACGTATCGGTAGTTGACGTTGACGGCGATCGCGCGCAGCTTGTACGCCGCGATCATCGCCTCCAGGGCCTCGATCGAATTGCGGGAATAGACCCCGATGTGGGACCCGCGTCCCACGCCGTGCGCGGCGAGGTGGTGGGCGAGCCGGTTGGCCCGCGCCTCCAGTTCGGCGAAGGTGACCCGCCGGTCGCCGCACACGACCGCGACGCGCTCCGGCACGGCGTCGACGGCGTGCTCCAGAAGATCCGCGATGTTGAGTGCCACGCCCTCAAAGTAGAACATGTTATCGTTCTGGGCAATGGCACTGCTCCTTCAGGAGGTTTTCCGTGGGTGAACCGCACGCGCTGGTGACGCAGGAGGGCCAGACCCTCGTCGTCACGATGAACCGGCCCGAGGCGCGCAACGCGATCACCGGCGAGATGATGTCGATCATGGTCGAGGCCTGGGACCGGGTCGATTCCGACGACTCGATCCGCAGCTGCATCCTGACGGGCGCGGGCGGCGCGTTCTGCGCGGGCGCGGACCTGAAGTCGATGTCGCGCAACTCGCCGTCGGAGTCGTTCGCCTCGGGAAAGTTCGACCCTTCGCGCATCCCGGGGCTCTTGAAGGGCCGCCGCCTGACGAAGCCCCTGATCGCGGCGGTCGAGGGCCCGGCGATCGCGGGCGGCACCGAGATCCTCCAGGGGACCGACATCCGGGTGGCGGGCGCTTCGGCTCGCTTCGGCGTGTCGGAGGCCCGCTGGGGCCTGTTCCCGATGGGCGGATCGGCAGTGCGGCTGCCGCGTCAGATCCCGTACACGCTGGCCGCGGACATCCTGCTGACCGGCCGTCACCTGACCGCGGCGGAGGCGCTGGCCATCGGCTTGATCGGGCACGTGGTGCCGGACGGTACCGCGCTCTCTCGCGCTTTGGAGCTGGCTTCGCTGGTGAACGCGAACGGGCCCCTGGCGGTGCGGGCGATCCTGCGGACCATGCGGGACACCGAGGGGTTGCACGAGGAAGAGGCGTTCAAGCTGGACTCGCAGTACGGGATCGAGGTGTTCGCTTCGGAGGATGCCAAGGAGGGGCCGCGGGCGTTCTCGGAGAAGCGGAAGCCGGACTTCAACGGCCGCTGACCGAGAACGCGTTCTATTCATCTTGAGCTGGTCCACGGAGGAACCTTGTCGGCGGAACAAGAACGTGTTTCACTCAACGATGTGACCGAGACACCACTAGCGGCACCGCTGAACGTCGGCTTCGACTACACCCGCTCGACCGGGCCCGTCCTCGGCCGGTTCGTCACCGCGCTGCGTGATCGCCGGATCGAAGGCATCCGCGGGAGCGATGGCCGGGTGCACGTCCCGCCGGTCGAGTACGACCCCGTCACCGCCGAACAGCTCAGCGAGTTCGTGCCGGTCGCCGAAGAGGGCACCGTCGTCTCGTGGTCGTGGTGCCCGCAACCGCTGGACGGGCAGCCGCTGAGCCGGCCCTTCGCCTGGGCGCTCGTGAAGCTCGACGGCGCGGACACCGCCATGCTCCACGCGGTCGACGCGGGCGAGCCCGGCAACATCCACAGTGGACTGCGGGTGCGCGTGCGCTGGGCCGACGAGGTCGTCGGGCACATCCGCGACATCGCCTACTTCCTGCCCGTGGACGCCGAGGACACCACGCCCACCGAGCCCGCTCCCCCGGTCGCCGAACGGCAAGAGGGCGCGCCGGTCAGTGTCGTCATCACGCCGGTTCATCTCAAGTACATGCACTCCGCCTCCCCGGAGGAGAGCACCTACCTGCGCGGGCTCGCCGAGGGGAAGCTCATCGGCCAGCGGTGTCCCGCCTGCGAAAAGGTCTACATCCCGCCGCGCGGGGCCTGCCCGACCGACGGTGTGCCGACCACCGAAGAGGTCGAGCTGCCCGACACCGGCATCGTCACCACGTTCTGCATCGTCAACGTCCCGTTCCTCGGCCAGCGGATCAAGCCGCCGTACGTCGCCGCGTACATCCTGCTCGACGGCGCCGACATCGCCTTCCTCCACCTCGTCCTGGGCTGCGCCGCCGAAGACGTCAAGATGGGCATGCGGGTGCGCGCCGCGTGGAAGCCGCGCGAGGAGTGGTGGACGTCGCTGGAGAACATCAGCCACTTCGAGCCGACCGGCGAGCCGGACGCGGCTTACGAAACCTTCGCCCACCACCTGTGAGGTCCTGATGCCAGACGTCGCGATCGCGGGCTTCGCGAAGGCCCCGAACGTCCGCGAAACCGCAGGTACCACCAACGGCGTGGAGATGCTCGTCCCGATCTTCGCCGAGGTCTTCGCGCAGACCGGCCTGTCCAAACAGGACATCGGGTTCTGGTGCTCCGGCTCGTCGGACTACCTGGCCGGCCGCGCGTTCTCCTTCATCGCCGCCGTCGACGCGATCGGCGCGTTCCCGCCGATCCACGAGTCGCACGTCGAGATGGACGCCGCCTGGGCGCTGTACGAGGCGTGGCTGAAGATCAAGATGGGCGAGGTCGAGACCGCGCTCGTCTACGGCTTCGGCAAGTCCAGCGCCGGGCAGCTGCGCCGGGTGCTCGCCCTGCAGCTCGACCCGTACGTCGTCACGCCGCTGTGGCCCGACTCGGTTTCGATCGCCGGGATCCAGGCGCGACTGGGCCTGGAGGCCGGGCTCTGGTCCGAAAAGGACCTGGCCGAGGTCGCCGTGCGCGGGACCGGCAAAGACGTCGCGGAACTCCTCGACACGCCGTACTACGCCGATCCGTTGCGCAAGCACGACATCGCGCCGATCACCGATGGCGCCGCCGTCATCGTCCTGTCCACTGTGGAACGCGCGCGGGAGATCGTCGATCATCCGGCGGTGATCACCGGCATCGAGCACCGCGTCGACTCCCCCGTGCTCGGCGCCCGCGACCTCACGCGGAGCCCGTCCACCGAAGCCGCGGCCAAGGCCCTGGACCTCGACGGCGCCGACCTCGCCGAGCTGCACGCCCCCTTCACCCACCAGGAGCTCATCCTGCGCACGGCGCTCGGGCTCGGTGACGGCGTGAAGATCAACCCCTCCGGCGGGGCGCTGGCCGCGAACCCGATGTTCTCCGCCGGGCTCGCCCGGATCGGCGAAGCGGCGATCCGGATCCACCGCGGCGAATCCCGCAAGGCCGTGGCGCACGCGACGAGCGGCCCGGCCCTGCAACAGAACCTGGTGACCGTGCTGGAGGCCCGATGACCAAGCAGCTCACCGCCGTGCTCGGCACCGGCCAGACGCACCACCGCGCCAAGCGGCAGGACGTCTCGATGCCGGGCCTGCTGCGCGAGGCGATCGACCGCGCGATGACCGACGCCCAGGTCGAATGGGCCGACATCGACGCCGTCGTGCTCGGCAAGGCCCCGGACCTGTTCGAGGGCGTGATGATGCCCGAGCTGTTCCTCGCCGACTCGCTCGGCGCGACCGGGAAACCGCTGCTGCGCGTGCACACCGCCGGCTCGGTGGGCGGCTCGACGGCACTGGTGGCGGCGTCGCTCATCCAGTCGGGCGTGCACCGGCGCGTGCTCACGGTGGCCTACGAAAAGCAGTCCGAGTCGAACGCGATGTGGGGGCTGTCGATCCTGCCGCCGTTCCAGATGCCGGTCGGGGCCGGCGCGGGCGGCTACTTCGCGCCGCACGTCCGGTCCTACATCCGCCGTTCCGGGGCACCCGAGCACGTCGGGGCCATCGTCGCGGCGAAGGACCGGCGAAACGGCGCTTTGAACCCCTACGCGCACCTGCGGCAGCCGGACATCACCGTCGAGTCGGTGCGGGCGTCGCAGATGCTGTGGGACCCGATCCGCTACGACGAGACGTGCCCGTCGTCCGACGGCGCGTGCGCGATGGTGCTCGGCGACGAGGCCGCCGGGGACGCCGTCGAAGGCGGCGCGGCGTGGATCCACGCGACGGCGATGCGCACCGAGCCGACCACGTTCGCCGGCCGCGACCAGGTGAACCCCCGGGCCGGGCGGGAGGCCGCGGCCGCGCTGTGGGCGGAGGCGGGTATCACCGACCCGATGTCCGAAGTGGACGTCGCCGAAATCTACGTGCCGTTCTCGTGGTTCGAGCCGATGTGGCTGGAGAACCTGGGTTTCGCCCCCGAAGGCGAGGGCTGGAAGGTCACCGAGAAGGGTGAGACGGCGATCGGCGGCCGGCTCCCGTGCAACCCCTCCGGCGGGGTGCTCTCGTCCAACCCGATCGGCGCGTCGGGCATGCTGCGGTTCTCGGAGGCCGCGAAGCAGGTCATGGGCCGGGCCGGGGACTACCAGGTGGACGGCGCGCGCCGCGCGCTCGGGCACGCCTACGGCGGCGGGTCGCAGTACTTCTCGATGTGGCTGGTCGGCTCGGAGAAGCCCGCCTGACAGCGCCCCAAGGTCACCTGGGGCGCTCGCCGGTCACCGGCGGGAGCGGCGCCAGCGCAGCGCGAGCAGCGTCCCGAGCACCCCGGTGACCACGCCGACCGTGGCGGGCACGGCCATCGGCGGGTCCACCACGACCACCGGGTTCAGCACCACCGGCGCCGGCGGCTGGACCGGCTTCGGGGGTGCGTCCGAGCCGGTCGCGGTCCACGCCGTGACGAACACGAGCAGCCGCGCCACCAGCGAGATGAAGAAGATGAGACCGATGACCGAACCGAACGCGATCCCGGTCGGCGAGTCGCCGATCAGCCGGAGGTAGAACCCGCCGAGCAGCTTCAGCACCTCGAACCCGACGGCGAGGGCGACCGCGCCGCGGATCGCGCTGCGCACGCCGACCTTCTGCCGCGGCAGCCGGGTGAGCACCCAGAGGAAGACCAGCCAGTCCGCGACCAGCGACAGCGGCACCGACGACGCCGACACCAGCTGGTGCCCCCAGCTGGTGTCGTCGAGACCGACGAGGCGGAGCAGGTAGCTGCCGAGCGCGGTGCCGGAGATGGTGAGCGTGAACGACACGAGCAGCGCCGCGGTCAGGCCGAGCAGGGCGAGCAGGTCCCCCAGGATCAGCCGCAGCAGCGACTGGTCCGAGCGGTTCTGCCCCCACAGCGCCGTCAGCGAGTCCCGCAGCGCGTTCATCCAGTTCCAGCCGGAGTAGAGGCCGATGGCCAGGCCGACCACGCCGACGCTGGTCCGCTGCTCGACGAAGCCGGTGAGCAGTTCGGTGGCCTTGTCGCCGAGCCCGCCGGGCAGCGTGCTGACGATCGCGTGCACCAGCGTGTCGAGCAGGCCCGGCTGGGTGGCCAGCACGAAGCCGGCGACCGACGAGGCGACCATCAGCAGCGGCACCAGCGACAGCAGGCTGAAGTAGGTGATCGAGGCGACGTAGTGGTAGCCGCCGGACTCGATGTAGCGGTTGGTCGCGCGGGCGAGGTGGTCCAGCCACCGGTACCGGGCGCGCGCCCGGGCCCACGGGCTCGGCGCCTTGGGGGAACTCTTCACGAAGACTGTCTACCCAGCCGGGGCCGTCTTTGCGCAGGCAACACGCGGATCAGCCCAGAACGACCAATCCGGATCCGTCGTCGACGGGCAGCTCGGCGTCCGTCGTCGCGAAGATGGTGCTGCCCAGGAAGTCGAGCTCGCCGCCGAGCGTGGCGAGGAAGGCGGTGTCGGCGGCGTCGCGGCCGGTGGAGATCCGCAGCATGGTCTGCCGCGGCGCGAGCCGGGTGGCGTCGAAGACGTACCAGTGCCCGTCGACCGCGGCTTCGAAGACGGCGTGGAAGTCCATCGGCGCGAGCCCGGGCGCGTAGACGCCGACGTAGCGGGCGGGGATGTCGAGGAACCGGCACAGGGTGATGCAGACGTGCGCGAAGTCCCGGCAGACGCCTTCGCCGGCGAGCAGGGTGTCGATCGCGTCGTCACCGGGCCGGCTCGAACCGACCACATAGGACAGTCGCTCGTGGACGTGCCGGACGAGGGCTTCGACCTGTTTCCCGGGGTTCTCGAGCCCGAGCAGCTCCGGCGGCACGAGCCCGGCGACGCGATCGGACGGGCAGTACCGGCTCGGCCGGGTGAACACGACGAGGTCGGCGAGCGTGACGGGCTCGGGTTCGCGGTCGGTGAGCACGCGCTCGGCGTGGTAGGTGACCTGGTGCTCGCCGGTGGGCAGGTCGAAGACCTCGGCCCGGGTGCCGTGCGCGAACTCGACGGACCGGCTGTCCCCGTGCCAGGACACGCGGAGTTCCTCGGTGTCGGCGTGCGCCGCGGAGACCGAGATCGCCGCCGGCCCGGGCTGGGTGACACGGATGGCGAACTCGACGTCCACGGTCGCTCGCGAAGGCATCGTCCCATCATGGCACCCCCTGGCAGAATCGCCGCGTGAGCGACATCGTGGTGTTCCACTCAGTGCTGGGACTGCGGCCCGTCGAACTCGGTTTCGCCGACCGGCTGCGGGCGGCCGGACACCGCGTCACCACCCCGGACCTCTACGCCGGCCGCACGGCGGCGACCCTCGAGGAGGGCTTCGCGGTGAAGGATGCCGTCGGCTGGGAGGCCATCACCCGGCGAGCCCGCGATGCGGTGCGCGACCTGCCCGGGGAAACCGTGCTCGTGGGCGTGTCGATGGGGGCGGGGGTCGTCGAGACCGTGCTGCCGCACCGGCCCGGCACCGCCGGTGTCGTGCTGCTGCACGCGGTGGGGGCGCTGCCCGCCGCGCTCCGGGCGGGCCTGCCGGTGCAGGTCCACGTCGCCGATCCCGACCCGATCGCGCCGCCGGCGCAGGTCGCGGCCTGGCGCGAAGCCGCCGCACGGTCGGGCGCCGATGCCCGGGTGTACACCTACCCGGGCCTCGGCCACTTCTACACCGACGCGGACGGCCCCGACCACGACGTGGCCGGGGCCGAACTCACCTGGGAGCGCGTCGCCGCGTTCCTCAGCCGTAGTGCACCGGGTAGTGCTTGATGCCGTTCAGCCAGCTCGACCGCAGCCGGACCGGGGGTGCCGCTTCGGTGATGTTCGGCATCACGTCGGCGATCGCGTTGAAGATCAGGTCGATCTGCAGCCGGGCGAGGTTCGCGCCGATGCAGTAGTGCGATCCGGTGCCGCCGAACCCGACGTGCGGGTTGTCCTCGCGGAGGACGTCGAACTTCTCCGGCTCGTCGAAGACCTCGTGGTCGAAGTTGGCGGAGCTGTAGAACATGCCGACGCGGTCGCCCTTGCGGATGTGCGCGCCGCCGAGCTCGGTGTCCCGGGTGGCGGTGCGCTGGAAGGCGATCACCGGAGTGGCCCAGCGGACGATTTCGTCGGGCGCGGTCTTCGGCCGCTGGTCCTTGAAGATCTCCCACTGGTCCGGGTGGTCCAGGAGGGCCTTCATGCCGTGGGTGATGGAGTTGCGCGTCGTCTCGTTGCCGGCGACGGCGAGCAGGATCACGAAGAAGCCGAACTCGTCGGAGCCGAGCTCTTCGCCGTCGACGTCGGCCTGGATCAGCTTCGTGACGATGTCGTCCATCGGGCACTTGCGGCGGTCCTCGGCCATGTTCCAGGCGTAGCCGATGAGCTGGGTGGACGCCTCCAGGGGCTCGAGCTCGTACTCCGGGTCGTCGTAGGCGACCATCTGGTTGGACCAGTCGAAGATCTTCAGCCGGTCCTCCTGCGGGATGCCGATCAGCTCGGCGATCGCCTGCAGCGGCAGCTCGCACGCGACGTCGGTGACGAAGTCCCCCGTCCCCTTCTTCTTCGCCTCGGAAACGATCCGTTCGGCGCGATCCCGCAGCGTGTCCTCGAGCTTCGAGATGGAGCGCGGGGTGAAGCCCTTCGACACGATCCGCCGCAGCTTGGTGTGCTGCGGAGCGTCCATGTTGAGCAGTACCAGGCGGTTCGCTTCGAGGTTGTCCTCGGTCATGTTCTCGTCGAAGCGGATGATGGCGGTCTTCTCCCGCGACGAGTAGAGCGTGCTGTCGCGCGAGACCTCCTTGACGTCCGCGTGCCGCGAGACGACCCAGTAGCCGTCGTCGCGGAAGCCCGCGGTGTTGTGCTTCTGGGGGTTCCACCACACCGGGGCGGTTCGCCGGAGTTCGGCGAACTCGGCGACGGGTAGTCGCTCCGCCAAGAGATCGGGATCGGTGAAGTCGAACCCGGCGGGGATGAGCGGAGCGGCCACGTTGCCTCCCACGGTTCGTCTTGGAACACGTTCTAAGTTGGATTGAAGCATACGGCGTTAACCAACGGAAGACCGAAAGTGAAACCCGTTTACTTAACCGATGATGCCAGGTGAGCGTGCGCTCACCGCGCGAAGATCAAGAAGGGGTCAAGCCTGCGCAGACTTGCACAAAACGATAACTCGTTCTAGTTTTGGGGGCAGTGAACAGTGTTTCCCGACGAAAGGGACGACATGGGCGTGCCGGTCATCGTCGAAGCCGTGCGAACCCCGATCGGCAAGCGGGGCGGGCTGCTGGCCGGCCTGCACGCGGCCGAGCTGCTGGGGGCCGCGCAGCTCGCCCTGCTGGACCGCGCCGGGATCGACCCGGCCCTCGTCGAACAGCTCATCGGCGGCTGCGTCACGCAGGCCGGCGAGCAGTCGAACAACGTGACGCGCACGGCGTGGCTGCACGCGGGCCTGCCCGAGACGGCGGGCGCGACGACGATCGACGCCCAGTGCGGCTCGGCGCAGCAGGCCACCCACCTCGTCGCCGGCCTGATCGCGGCGGGTGCCATCGAGGCCGGTGTCGCGTGCGGGGTCGAGGCGATGAGCCGGGTGCCGCTGGGCACGAACCGGGCCGGCGCTTCACCGCGGCCGTCGTCGTGGTCGATCGACCTGCCCGACCAGTACGGCGCGGCGGAGCGGATCGCGGTCCGCCGCGGGCTGACGCGCGAGGACGTCGACGCGTTCGGCGCGGCGTCCCAGCACAAGGCGGCGGCCGCCTGGGAGGCGGGCCACTTCGACCGCGAGGTGGTGCCGGTGAAGGCCCCGGTCCTCTCCGCCGACGGGGCGCTGACCGGGGAAACGCGCTTGGTCGCCCGCGACCAGGGCCTGCGCGAGACGACGGTGGAAGGCCTCGCCCGGCTCAAGCCGGTGGTCGAGGACGGCATCCACACGGCGGGCACGTCCTCCCAAATTTCCGACGGCGCGGCCGCCCTGCTCTTGCTGGACGCCGACCGCGCTGCGGCGCTGGGTCTGCGCCCGCGGGCCCGGATCGTCGCCCAGGCGCTGGTCGGCGCCGAGCCGTACTACCACCTGGACGGCCCGATCCGCGCGACGGAACGGGTGTTGTCCCGCGCCGGCATGACGGTGGGTGACGTGGACCTGTTCGAGGTGAACGAGGCGTTCGCTTCGGTCGCGTTGTCCTGGCAGCAGGTGGTTTCGCCGGATCCGTCCCGGGTGAACGTCAACGGCGGCGCCATCGCCCTCGGCCACCCGGTGGGCAGCACGGGAGCCCGGCTGCTGACGACGGCGTTGCACGAGCTGGAGCGCCGCGACGCGTCGACGGCACTGGTGACGATGTGCGCGGGCGGCGCGCTGGCCACCGCGTCGATCATCGAACGGCTCTAGCCCGGCAGGTGGGCGTCCACCTCGATCTCGATCTTCATGCGCGGGTCCGCCAGGCCGCACTCCAGCATCGTCGCGGCCGGACGGACGTCCGCGAACGCCTTGCGCAGCACCGGCCAGCACGGCTCGAAGTCCGCGCGCGAAGGCAGCAGGTACCGGACGCGGACCACGTCCGCGACCGTGCAGCCCGCCTCGGCCAGCGCCGCTTCGATGTTCCGCAGGCACTGGGCCGCCTGCTCGACGACGTCGTCGGAGATGGTCATGGCCGCGTAGTCGAAGCCGGTCGTGCCCGAGACGTACACGCGGTCGCCGTGCACCACGGCGCGGGCGTAACCGATCTGTTCCTCGAAGGCAGACCCGCTGAGGATCGCTCGCCGTTCCGTCATACCGAGCACATTAGCTTGCGGCCCTTGTGCTTCACTTCGATGCATGATCTCGGAAAGCCGTTGCCCGGTGGAGGACGGTGAGCTCCTCGTCCGCCGCGGCGGCGAGGGCCCGGCACTGCTGCTGATCGCGGGCGGCACCGGATCGGGCGAGGCCTACCGCGCGCTGGCGAAGCAGCTGTACGCGGCGTACACCGTGATCACCTACGACCGTCGCGGCCACTTCGGCAGCACGGACACGACGACGGGCCCCGTCCCGGTTTCCCTGCAGGCGGACGACGCACTGGCCGTCCTGGACCACGCGGCCGACGGCCCGGCCCGGGTGTTCGGCTCCAGCGCGGGCGCCCTGATCGGCCTCGACCTCGTCGCCCGCCACCCGGACCGCGTGACGACGCTGGTCGCGCACGAACCCCCGGCGGTCCACCTGATGCCGGACGCGGGCGGCTGGCTCGAAGCCGCGGCGGAACAGGTCCGGCTGGCCCGTTCGGGTGAGCTGATGGCCGCGGTGACGCGCTTCGCGGACGCGATCGCGGGCGCGGCCCTGCCGAACCTGCCGAACCTGCGCCTCCCCCACGAAGCCGAGTGGATCCGGTTGTTCGACCGCGAGCTGACGGAGTTCTTCGACTACCTGCCGGATCTGCGGGCGTTGCGGAAGGCGGGAACGGAGATCTTCCCGGTGGCCGGCGAAGGCAGCCGGGGCCGCTACCACTACCAGCCGGCGAAGATCCTGGCTTTGGAGCTGGGCTTGCCGTTCACGGAGCTGCCGGGGTCACACCTGGCTCCGCAGCGGAACCCGGCGAAGTTCGCCGCGGCGCTGAAGGACCTGCTGAGCCCGGAGCTCTGACGGACGGCACGGGTGCCTGGGCGGACGACACGCGTGCCTGAATGGACGACACGCGTGTTCGGGAGGACGACACGGGGTCAGACCACCCGGATGCCGTCCTTCCAGACCTCCCGGATGTTCGACGCCAGCGCCGGGAAGTCGTACGGGTTCCCGGCCACCACCACGACGTCTGCCCGCAGCCCCGGTGCCAGCCGGCCCAGCTCGCCGTCCAGGCCCATCAACCGGGCCGACGATGAGGTCGTCGCCTCCAGGACGTCGGCCGGGGTCATCCCGCACGCCGCCATCAGGGCCAGCTCCTCGAGGTTCGTGCCGTGCGGTCCGACGCCGCTGTCCGTGCCCATCGCGATCCGGACGCCCGCCGCGTACGCGCGGCGGACCGAGTCCCGGTGCGCCTCCACCACTTCACGCGCCTTCGCCACCACCGCCGCCGGGAGGTCGACGCCCGCGTCGGCCGCGCGGACCACGTTGACCGGGGCGATCAGCGTCGGCACCAGCCAGGTTCCGTGGCCGAGCATCAGCTCGATCGCTTCGTCGTCGAGGTAGATGCCGTGCTCGATCGACCGCGCGCCCGCGCGGACCGCGTTCTTGATGCCCGCCGCGCCCTGGGCGTGCGCCATCACCGGGCGGCCCTGCATCGCCGCCTCCGTCACCAGGACGTCCAGCTCCTCCGGCGTGAACTGCGAATGCCGCGGGTCGTCGCGCGGGGAGAGCACGCCGCCGGTGGTGCACACCTTGAGCACGTCGGCGCCCGCGCGCAGCAGCGTCCGGGCCACCCGGCGCATCTCGTCGGGACCGTCGACCGTGGTCTCCGGCCGGCCCGGGTGCGGGACCATCAGCGGGACGCACAGCCCCGAGGGGTTCCACGCGTCGCCGTGGCCGCCGGTCGGGCTGATCAGGCCGATCGAGATCTGCAGCCGCGGGCCGGGGATCAGCCCGTCGTCCACCGCCTGCTTGATGCCGAGGTCCGCGCCCGCCGCGTCGCGGACCGTCGTGATCCCCAGCCCGAGGGTCGCCCACAGGTTCCGCGCGGCTTCGTAGAACTGGTAGGAGAACGGCTTCTGCACCCGGGACAGCAGCCCGATGTCCGAGATCGTCACGTGCACGTGGCAGTCGAACAGCCCGGGCAGCAGCACCGTGCCGGTGCAGTCGACGCCTTCGTCGCCGTCCAGGTCCGTTCCGACGTCGACGATCCGGCCGTGCTCGACGACGACGTCGGCCGGTGCCGGGTCCGCGCCGGTGCCGTCGAACACCGAGCCGCCGGTGAACACCGTGCGCGTCACGCCGCCTCCACGAGAGAAGTCCGTCGCGGCGCCACCACCGCGGCCGGCGCGAGCACGACGACGTTCGCGCCGAGCCCGACCAAGCCGACGTTGACCGTGCCGACGAGATGAGTGTCCACAAAGGTCAGCCAGCGGACCACGAGCTCGCCGGCGACCAGCCCGGCCAGCACCGGGACCTTGCCGACCGGCACGCGCCGCAGGAACCCCAGCAGGTGGGCCGGCAGGTCCGGCCGGAAGATCCCGAGCACGAGGGCAAGAGTACTCGCGACCACAACCGTGCCGTGGTTGATCCAGAACTGCCGGCGGCCACTGCGGACGCGGACGATGTTGCGGGCCACCAGCGACGAGATGCCGATCAGATACTCCGTTCGGGTCACTCCCCTTCGGTACCACTCACTCCCCTTCGGTACCACGAGGATCGCCGCGAACCCGATCACCATCGGCAGCAGCAGGCACAGCTCGTACCAGACGTGGTCGTCAGCTCCACTGTGGACGATCAGCTTTTCCGGGTGCAGCTGCTCGATCTGGCGGAACACCGCGGGGATCCCGCCCGCGAAGTGCGTCGGCACGGCGATGATCAGCACCACCAGCGCGGCGAGTCACCGGGCCAGGAGCGCGAGCCGGCGGACGGCGAGTTCGGCCAGCAGCGCGGCGCCGTCGCCGAGCACGCTGTCGTCGAAGCGGGCCCGCGGGGAGTGGTTGTCCGGCGCGCTCGCCGGGTCGCCCGGGCACGCGCCGAGGAAGAGGTACGCGCCGGGAACCCGTTCCAGGACCCGGGAGAAGTCCTCCGAACCGGTGATCGGATCGGCCATCTCGGTGAAGCGCTCCTCGCCGAAGACGTCACGGATCGTGCCGGCCACGAAGTCGTAGGCGTCGGCGTCGTTGACCGTCGCGGGGTACTCCGGTGCGTAGGTGACTTCGATGTCGAGGCCGTGCGCCTGGGCGATGCCGCGGCAGACCTGCTCCGCGCGCTCGCCCACCCGGGCCGCGACTTCCGGCGAGAACGATCGCAGCGTCGCCTCGAACACCGCGTCGTCCGGGATGATGTTGCGCCGGGTCCCGGCGTGGAACGAGCCGACGGTGATCACGACCGGGTCGAAGACGTCGAAGGTGCGCGTGACCATCGTCTGCAGGGCGGTCACCATCTCGCAGGCCGCCGGGATCGGGTCGCGGGCGTCGTGCGGGGACGAGCCGTGGCCGCCGTCGCCCTTCACCCGGACCTCGAGGGCGCCCGAGGCCGCCATCAGCGTCCCCGGCCGGGCGGTGAACTGGCCTTTCGCGTAGCTCGCGGCCGAAACGTGCAGGCCGTAGGCGGCGTCGACGTGCCTGCCGGACGCCGTCAGCACGCCTTCGTCGATCATGTGGCCGGCGCCGTCCCAGCCCTCTTCGCCGGGCTGGAACATGAAGACGACGTCACCGGGGAGGTCTTGCCGGCGGGCGGCGAGCAGGCGGGCCGCGCCGACCAGGCCCGCGGTGTGGAGGTCGTGGCCGCAGGCGTGCATGGCGCCGTCGAGGGTCGAGGTGAACTCCTCGCCGCCGGCCTCGGTGACCGGGAGCGCGTCCATGTCGCCGCGCAGAAGCACGGTGCCGCCGGGTTTGGTGCCTCGGAGGACCGCGGTGATCGACGACAGGTTCTTGCCGAGGGTGATTTCGAGGGGCAGGCCGTCGAGGGCGGCGAGGACCCGTTCCTGGGTGCGCGGGAGGTGCAGACCGATCTCGGGGATGCGGTGCAGGTCTCGGCGCAGGGTCTGCAGGTCGGCGAGCATGGCGGCGGCGTCGGAGCGCAGGGTCATTCGCCGATCATGCGAGTGTCGAGCACAATAGCCGGGGAAAATCGCCGAAACCACCGTTTCGAGGGCTGATGAGCGAAGAATCCGCCATGCTGGCCGAGCAGGACCTCAAACTGGCCGACGCCCTCCAGGCGGCGCCGCGGGCGTCGTGGTCGACGCTCGGGGACGCGCTCGGGTTGGGCGCGGTGACCGTGTCCCGCCGCTGGGACACCCTCGTGGAGCGCGGCGACGCCTGGCTCACCGCCTACGCCGGCGGCGAGCTGATCGAGCGGCTGGCGCTGGCCTTCGTCACGATCGACTGCGAGCCCGGGGCGGTGATTCCGGTCGCTGCCGCGCTGGCCGCGGACGTGCACGTAGCCACGGTCGAACACGTGGCCGGGCCGGGCGATCTGCTCGCCCACGTCGTCGCGCCGTCCCTGCGGGAGCTGGGCGCGCACGTGGCGAGCCGGGTGGCGGTGATCCCCGGCGTGGCGCGGGTGCGGACGACGCTGTCCCCGCGGGTGTTCACCGAGGGCAGCCGGTGGCGGGTGCGGGCGATCTCGCCGGGCCAGCGCGAGGCTTTGTCGGCGAAGCCGGCTCGCCAACGCGCACCGCTGCGGTTCGACGCGGCGGACCGGGCGCTGATCCTGGCGCTGGGCACGGACGCCCGGGCCTCGGCGGCGGCGCTGGCGGGCTCGCTCGGCGTCGGGGCGACGACGGTGCGCCGCCGGCTGGACGGGCTGCTCGGCCGCGGCGCGATCCGCATCCGCTGCGAAATCGCGCGGTCGGTGTCACCGGCGCCGGTCACGGTGACGCTGTGGCTGCGGGTGCCGCCGGACAAGCTGGAGACGACGGCCCGGTCGCTGGCGATGGTCCCGGAGGTCCGCATGTGCGCGGCGTTGACCGGGGCGGCGAACCTGATGCTGGTGCTGTGGCTGCCTTCGTCGCACGACGTGCTTTCCGTGGAGGCGCAGCTGGCGGCGAAGCTGCCGTGGCTGGAGATCACCGGCCGGGCGGTGACGCTGCGGAGCGTCAAGCTGATGGGCCGGTTGCTCGACGCCGAGGGCCGGGGAACGGGCCGGGTGCCGCTGGACTTCTGGGCCGCGGTCCCCGTGCCGGAGCACGGGGACCGCAGCGTTCACCGGTCCGGGGGATGAGGGGGGTGAGGTGGAGGGAAGCACCCCCCGGAGCCGGAGTTTCGTGGACCCCGAAGCCGGGCCGGCCCGGTGACCGAGGGGCGGCCACCGGCCGGGGCTTCGCGGCTGCTTCGCCATTCGGGGCGGAAGGCGTGTGCTCGGCCGCGGAAGTCGCGTGATGGGGGACGGATCTCGCGTGATTCGGAGCGGATCTCGTGGGGTGGGCGGGGTTTCGCGTGGCTGGAGGGGCATCTCGCGTGATTGAAGGGGCATCTCGCGTGATTAGAGGGGCATCTCGCGTGACTGGAGGGTCGGGGCGCGTACCGGAAGGGTCGGTCCGCGGGTCTGGAGGGTCGGGGTGCGTACCTGGGGGTCGGGTCGGGGATGGGGAAGGGTTCCGGCGCGGTGGACGGGGGGGTGAGGTGGAGGGAAGCGTCCACCGGGCCGGAACTCGCGGGCGGGAGTGACTCCCGCTTTCTCCTCCTTCGCTGATCCGGCTGGGCCGGATCGGTGGGGTGAAGAATCCCGGCCCGGCGGACAAGGGGGGTGAGGTGGAGGGAAGCGTCCACCGGACCGGGGATCGGGTGCGGAACCGAAGTCCCGCGATTTCCTGCGGTGAAACAACCGGCCCGGTGGACTGGGGGGGGTGAGGTGGAGGGAAGCGTCCACCGGGCCGGGGATCGGGTGCGGGAGGGAGTCCCGCGGGTTGGTGCGGGAGGGAGTCCCGCGATTGCGTGCGGGAGGGATCCCGCGGTTGGGGTGCGGGAGGGGGCCCGCGGTTTTCGGGGTGGTGCAACCGGCCCGGCGGACAGGGGGGTGAGGTGGAGGGAAGTGTCCGCCGGGCCGGGGATCGTGGGGCGGGTCAGTACCCGCCGGGGGAGGTCGCCAGTGCCTGCTGGACCGCCGGCCGGCGAGCCGGGTCCGCCTTGCAGCCGTTGGGTTCCAGTGCGTACCAGGTGCCGCCCGCGCCGTGGCCGGTTGCCACTCCCGGCTCGTCGTCGGATGCGTACCGGTACACCGGCCAGCCGCCGACCGTCACCTGGCTCGTGCCGTCCGGGCGGCGGATGCGGCCGACCAGTCCGGCGTCGATGCCGTCGGCGACGGTGGTGCGGCCGTCGGCCTCCAGCGGTGGCCACTTCCGCGCGCAGGCCGCGTCGCAAGTGGACTTTCCGGAGTCCTTGCCGTCCTTGGTGAAGAGGTAGAGCGTGCGGCCGCCGGTGTCCGTGAGGACGGGCCCGAGGCCGTCGATCTCCGTGGTGCCGAGGGTCGGCGGCTCGGTGCCCGCCTTCTCCCCCGTCGGCGCCATCGCCGCCCAGTCCGCGCCGGCCGCCCGGCCGAGCGCGATGCCCGGCCCGGTGTCCTTCGCGTACCGGTAGACCGGCCAGCCGGCGACCGTCACCTGCTTGCGGCCGTCGGGCCGGGTGACCAGGCCGACCAGCGCGCTGTCCACCCCGGCGGCGAGCACCGGGACGTCGGAGACCAGCGGCGGCCACGTCATCGCGCACGGGCCGGCGCAGGTGGCCTTCGACGGCTTGGCCGTGTCCTTCGCGTAGCGGTAGAGCGTGTGCCCTTCCGCGTCGGCCAGTACCGGGCCCAGTCCGTCCACAGTGGAGGAAATCAGCTGGGCCGCGGAGCCGGCCGGAACCGCGCTCGCCGGCTGCTGCTGCGCCCCGAGCACCACCGGCTGGACGGCACCGGACGTGGCGTACGGGTTGGTCCCGCAGGCCGCGACCAGCGCGAGTCCGGCAACGGTGATCGGTGCGGCGACAGCCGGGCGAGCACGGTTCATCGGAAGTTCTCCTTCCCGCGATACAGGTAGGCCGGGCGCGGTTATTCCGCGCAGGCCTTGCCGGAGTTGACGCAGTTGACCAGGCGGCCCATGATCTGGTTGCTCATCACGTTCGCGAAGTCGTCGTGGTCGGACTTCGGGTTGTGCGCTTCCTGGGCGAACGCGTCCACTTTGTACTGCTTGTTCTGCTGGACGTCCTGCGGAACGTCGTACACCAGGGTGACCTGCAGCTGGGGCACGTTCTTGAACCCCTGCGGGCACTTGCCCTGCTGGTCGGCGAACACGATGTGGCTGCGGTGGTCCGCACTATCGGTGTTCTTGCCGTCCCAGCAGTTCGGGAAGGCGTGGATCCGCTCGACCTTGCTGCCCTGCGGGCAGATCGGGTACTTGTCGGTCAGCCGGTCCTCGAACCCGGTGCAGGTCCAGCTGGGCCGGGCGTTCTTCGGGCCGTTGGTGCTCTGCTTGGCGTCACCGTAGAGGATCTTCAGACCGAGCGGCATCGCGACGACGTTCTGCGCGCCGCCACCGATGAACTTCAGCGTCGCGGACTCCGGCTCGATGATCTCGCCGTCGTTGTCGCCGACCTCTTCGTTCTCGCCCTGCGGACCGCCGAGCTCTTCCTGCGCGGCCTGGTCCTTGTTCTGATCCTTGTTCTGCTGGTTCTTGTCCTGGGCGCCGTTCTGGTTCTGCTGGTTCTTGTTCTGCTGCTGGTTCTTGTTCTGGTCCTGCTGCTGGTTCTGGCCCTGCTTGTTCTGGTCCTGCTGGTTGTTCTGGTCCTGCTGCTGGTTGTTCTGCTGACGACGCTGGCCCTGCTGCTGACCGTCGTTCTGGTCGCCCTGCTGCTGGGCACTCAGCCCGGCCCGGCCGCCACCCTGACCCTTGCGGGCGCGCTGGTTCTGGTCCTGCGCGTCCTTGGCGTCCTGGGCGCTCTTGTCCTGCTGGACGTCGCCGGTCTTGCCCTGTTGCTGCTGCTTGGCCTTCTGGTTCTCGCTCTGGTTGGCCGCGTTGTCTTCGCGGTCGACGCGGATCACAGGCCAGAAGTAGGCCGACTGGTCACCGTTCTTGCAGGTGGTGTCGCCGGCGAGCAGGCTCTTGAGGCTCGAGTCGGCGTCGGTCGTCACGTTGCCGACGTAGTCGTGCAGGTGCTGGGCGCCGTTCTTGATCCCGGGCTGCGCGATGAAGTTGTCCGGGTTGTGGTGCGATCCGTCCGCGTTCGTTCCACAGTCGACGGTGAAGGAACCCTGGGCGCCCTTCTTCTGCAAAGCCGCGTTGACGTTGGTGCCGGCGGCGACCTTGTTGATGTCGATGAAGAAAGACGGATCCGCGGGGTCCGCGCTGGCTTCGCCCGTGCGGCCCGCGGTGACCGCGACGGCGAGTCCGCCGACGGCGATCGCCAGGCCGATCGCACCCATCGCGATCTTGGTTCGGCGGGCAACGCGGTGTTTGCCTGTCACGGGGGGCCGAGAATTCCGGGCCATAGACTAGTTCACCTCGTTCGTTATTCCGGGCGCGCCGAACAGCGCGGCAGCCCGGGCAAGAACTACCGTTGATTGAGCTTGAGATCTCACGGAACCCGTCGGGGGATGCTTGCGGTTCCGGCTGTCGGGATGCATCGGGGGATGCATTGGGGGATACGGACCCCAGCGGCCCGAGGTTCAAAAGCGACCGGCCCGTTATCTGTTCGTTATCTACGAGAACGCAACCGGACGACATTCACCCAGGTCACAGCGGTTCACCGAAAAGAAAGAGATTCAGCGCTGGACGACGACGAGGATGGTGCCGTCTTCGCCGCGGACCTCGAACCGGCTGATCTGGTCCATCGCCAAGGAGACCGAACCCTGCAACCGCAACGGTTCGGGCGAGCCGGGGATGCCGAACCCCTTGGGCGGCACCGACCAGCTGGAGACGACGCGCTCGGCACCGGTGGCGGGGACGGCGACCAGCTGGCACTTCACCGGCCCGACGATCCCGCGCAGCTCGAGCTCGACGCGGCTGCCCCACTCGACCGGCGAAACGGTGACCAGGGCGCTGACGGCGGACCCGCCGCTGCCGCGGCCGTAGGTCTGGCCACCGCCGGGCTGGCCCTGAGCGCCCGCCGGCGGCGGGGTGGACGTCGCCGGGACGCTCGTGGCCGGCGGCGGCTGCTTGTTGCCCGGAGCGGCGAGCGAAGCGGGCGGAACGGCGTCGGCCGGCCGGACCGCGAGGGTCACCAGCGGGCCGGCGATCACGGCGGCCGCGGCCGCGGCCCCGGCGAGGATGCCGACCCGGCGACGGCGGCGGCGCTTGACGGCCGCCTCTTCCATGAGGCCGCGCAGCACCCGGGGGCCCGGCGAGAGGGTCCGCGGGCTGGGCGCGGGCATCGGGGGCTCCGGCCAGCTGCGCTTGACCAGGTCGAGGACGTCCGGCAGCTGGTAGAGCTCGATCAGGTCGAGCTGGCAGTGCGGGCAGTTCATCAGGTGGGCTTCGAACTGGGTGTTCTCGGCTTCGCTGAGGACGCCGAGCACGTAGGCGGCGACGTCGGTGTGTGCGGATCCGGCCACGCTCAGTTCACCCCCGCTCGCGCAAGGCCCGGCGCAGTGCGCGGACGGCGTGGTGGATGCGGGATTTGACGGTGCCCGGTGGCACGCCGAGGGTCGCCGCGACCTCGTTCACGGTCCGATCGCGCAGGTAGGTCTGCTGGATGGCCTCCCGCTGCTCGGGCGAAAGGCCCTGCAGCGCCTCGTAAACGATCATCGCGGCGAGCGTCCGGTCCGATTCGTCGGACACCGCGATCGCGTCGGATTCGATCTCCTCGAGCTCCTGGGGCCGGACGCTGCGGCTGCGCCAGCCGTCGATGACGGTACGCCGGGCCACCGTGAACAACCAGGCACGCAGCATCTCCGGCTGGCGGTCGAGCTTGTCGGCGTTCCGCCACGCCTTGATCAAGGTCTCCTGCACGACGTCTTCGGCCCACTGCCGGTCGTGGCCGGTCAGCCGCAGCGCGAACGCCATCAGGGACCCGCCGAACTCCTGGTAAAGCGCCTTCGCCAGATCGTCGTGGCCGTCGCCGGGCTCGACGACGGCATCCTGATCTCCGATGGATCTCAGCGCTCGGGTGTGCCGTCCCACGCGGGACATCCTGGTGGGCCGGACGGGCTACGTCCAGTACTTCCGGCCCGCAAACCGGGAGCAAAACTTTTTTGAACCGTTTCCGGACCGTGTCCGTATCCCCTACCGAAGACCCCGACCAGGCGTTGTCCCCCGCAACGCTCCGCATCCACTCCGGACCGAATGTCCACTGTGGATCTTTCGCGCCCTTTTCCGTTGCACTACCGGCAACAGCGCGTAGTCATGCCCACGGAGGAGCAGTGATTCGCATTCCCCGCCCGGTGGTCCCCGCCGCCGTGTGCCTCACCGCACTCGCCCTGCTCACCGCCTGTACCGCCGGCGCCGCCACCACCTCGGGCGGCGGTTACGCCGCCGGCGGCGCCGCCGGGATGCAGATGCCCGGCATGCAGCAGGGACAGGTCGTCCTGCCGATGCCGCAGTCCATCACCGCCGACCCGAACAACCCGGCGAAGAGCCAGCTCAGGGGAGCGAAGACGTTCGACCTCGGCCTCCTGCTCGTCGACGGGACCGGGTACACGATCTACCGGTACGACCGGGACACCCCCAAACCCCCGCGGTCCAACTGCACCGGCGCGTGCGCGACCAAGTGGATCCCGGTCAAGGCCGGCGGCAACCTGCCGGCGATCGACGTCGACCAGTCGCTGATCGGGCAGATCACCCGCGACGACGGCAGCGAGCAGCTCACCCTCGCCGGCTGGCCGCTCTACCACTACACCGGCGACAGCGAACCGGCCGACACCTCCGGCCAGGGCCTCGACCAGGCCTGGTACCCGATCGCGCCGGACGGCAAGAAGATCACGTTGACCCAGGACGAGTGGAGGCAAAATGCGTTCGGCGTCTGAGCTCGCCGGGTTCGGGTTCGAGTCCCCCACGGTTCTCGAGCGCTCCCGTCCGCTGGTCCGGATCCTGTTCGTGGTGGTCGCGGTGCTGGCGCTGCTCGCGCCGGGCTCGACCTCGCTCGCCCAGACCACCTCGGTCTCCGACACCGACGCCGTGCTCCTGACCAAGGTCCGGCAAGCCGGCCTGTGGGAGATGCCGTCGGGCATGATGGCGATGGAAAAGGGCAGCCCGATCGTCCAGAAGGTCGGCTTCGCGATCATGATGGACCACGGCCGCCTCGACGTGGCGACCCGTGCGCTCTCCCAGAAGCTGAACTCGCCGGTCCCCGACCAGCCGTCCGAGGAACAGCGCGGCTGGCTCGGCGAGGAGATGGCCGCCTCCCCCGGCCCGGAGTTCGACCGCGTCTTCGCCAACCGGCTGCGCGCGGCGCACGGCCAGGTCTTCGCCATCCTGGCGCAGCTGCGGGCGGGCACCCGCAACGACGACGTGCGCGCCTTCGCGACCGTCGGCAACCAGGCCGTGATGCGGCACATGACGATGCTCGAAAGCACCGGGATGGTCGACTACACCGCGCTGCCCGCCCCGGCGGTCTCCACGACCGCGGCGCCCACCGGGATCCAGCTCGGCCTCGACACGTCCCAGATCGCCGTGGTGGGGGCGCTGTTCCTGCTGGTCGGTGGCGGCCTGTTCTACGTGCTGCGGCAGGTCAAGAGCAACCGTGGCCGCGCCAAGGCGTCCCGGCCGGCCACCGCGAGAACCGGGGGTAGCCATGGTTGAGACGTGGCACGACGCGACGATCTTCCTCACCCAGCAGTTCCAGCCGAAGACCGACCCGGCGGCTCGCAATCTCGCGGCGTTCGCCGCCCGGACGTCCTACGCGGCGACGATGCTGACGCTCACCTGGGGCGTGCTCACCGCCACCGGCTGGATCCGCTCGGTGACCGGCCGCAAGGGCCTGCGCAGCACCCACATGGTGCTGGCCACCGCGACGATCATCTTCGGCATGGTCCACGCGCTGGGCTTCACCTACCTGACAGTCGCCCCGTACAGCTTCGCCTACATGTTCGTCCCGTTCGGCTCCGGACAGGAAGGGCGGCACATCGCGGGCATCGTCGGCTTCGAGGTGATGTTCGCCATCTTCCTCACCGCCGGCCTGCAGCGCTTCACGTCCTACCGGCGCTGGCTGTGGCTGCACCGCTGCGCGTACCCGGCGGTCGCGCTCATCGCGATCCACTCCTGGTTCGGCGCCATCGCGAACGGCCACCTCTCGGTCACCTGGCTGGCCGGCATCACGCTGCTCGTCCCGGCCGTGACGGTGTCGATGCTGCGGTTCATGCCGGCTCGCACCCTGGAACGCATCGGTCTCGTGGAAGAGCAGGTGGCCTGACATGCCCTTCCGGTTACCCGGTGGCGGCCCCCGGATCAGCGTCGACAACGACCGGTGCGAGCTCTACGGCATCTGTGCCATGGAGGCACCGGACGTGTTCGACCTCGGCCAGGACGGCCGCTTGCGCTTCCACACGAGACTGCTCGACGAAACCACCATTGAACAGGCGAAGATGGCCGCCCGCTGCTGCCCGATGCAGGCGGTCGTGATGAGAGGGGACCTCGATGGCTGACGGCGACCGGATCGTCATCGTCGGTGCGGGCGTCGCCGGGCTGCGCGCCGCGGAACGCTTGCGGGAACAGAAGTTCGACGGGGAGATCGTCCTGATCGGCGACGAGGCCCGGCGGCCCTACCACCGCCCGATGGTCTCCAAGGCGCTGGTGATGGGGACCGAACGGCCCAGCGACGTGGGCCTTTCGCACTACCTGCCGGACCTCGACGTGCACTGGCGCCTCGGCGCGCGGGTCACGCACCTGGACACCACCGAGCGGGTCGTGCACCTGCCCGGCGGCGAGTCCCTCTGGTACGACGGCCTGATCGCCGCGACCGGCGTCTACCCGCGGCACCTGCCCGGGGCACCGCGGCACGACCCGCGGGTGCGGATCCTGCGCACGGTCGAGGACTCGATGGCGGTGCGGCGCTGCCTCAACGCCAGCAAGAAGCCGGCCGTCGTGATCGGAGCCGGCCTGATCGGCAACGAGTTCGCCGCGAGCATGCGCCACATCGGCCGGGACGTGACCCTGATCGGGCACGCGAAGGCGCCGCTGCACCGCTTCGGCGACCGCGTCTCCAGCGGCATCGTCGAGGCGCACCACGAGCACCGGGCGAACCTGGCGATGCGCAGCGAAGTCCGGCACTGGATCAGCACGAAGGACACCGTCGGGCTGCACCTGACGAACAACCAGCTGCTGGTCGCCAGCGTCGTCGTGCTCGCCATCGGCAGTGTCCCGTCGGTCGACTGGATGCGCGGCTCCGGCCTCGACATCAGCGACGGCGTGCTCTGCGACTCGAAGCTGTTCGCCGAGGGCGCCTCCGACGTCGTCATCGCCGGTGACATCGCGCGCTGGCCGAACCTGCGTTTCGACGAGACCCCGCGTCGGGTCGAGCACTGGATCAACGCCGTCGAGTCGGCCCGGCACGCGGCGGACAACCTGCTGATGGGCCAGTCCAGCGCCGTGCCGTTCACCCCGCTCCCCCGGGCCTGGTCGACGCTGTACGACACGCGCCTGCAGATGTGCGGGATGCCGTCGCTGGCCGAGGACACCGTGTCCCTGGCCGACGGCATCACCGGCTTCGTCCGCGACGGCAGGCTCGTCGGCATCTCCTGCTGGGACAAGCCGCGGGCGATGCTCGACTGGATGGCCGAGCTCGACCGGCGGCTGCCCGCCCCCGACTACGTGCCCGAGCCGGAGCCCGCGCCCGTCGCCGAGGTCCCGCAGGTCCCGGTGGTCGAGCCGGCGCTCGCCGCCCTGGCGGCCGAGGTGCCGCCGGAGTTCGACAGCGGGTTCGACGCGCAGGCCTTCGAGCGCGAGTTCGAGAGCGAGTTCGCGAACGACATCCCGACGACGGCGTTCCCCGCGCAGTCCCCGCCCACGACGGCGCTGCAGGCGCAGTCGCTGCCCGCGGGGGCGCTGCCGACGATGGCCATCCCGATGGGGAGGTAACGAAGCCGGGACGGGGCTGCGCGCGGCGGCCCCCGTCCCTTGCCGGTCACCACACCCCCTCCGCGGCTGGGTGGTGTGGTGACCGGCCCCCCACGTCCCCCTGCCCGCCTCGGCTCTGGAAAGAACGAGCGCCCGGCGGGCCAGGAGAGGGCCATCCCGAGGGAACCCGACGCCCCCGGGGTGGCCTTCTTCCGGCGCACCGGGCGGGGCCCGGGGTCGAGCGCCACGGCGGGTCACTCCGCCGGGGCGCACGAGTCGTGGAGATCGTTCCGGTGGACGGGTATGCCGCCGGAAGGGACGCCACGCCTCTTGCAGCACCGGTGCAGGGCCGTCCCGGGGGCACGGGAACCCCCGGGACGGTCTTCACCTCCCGCGCCGCGACCACCACGACTCGGCCACGACCAGGCCGCCGAGGACGAGCACCGCCACCCCGGCGACGCGCAGCCCGGCGTCGGTACCGGAGACGAACGCCGTGACGACGTCGGATGTGTGGGGAGCCCGGGCCAGGGCCTCGGCCACGGTGTGCGCCCCACGCAGGTCCGGCGGCAAGGCGGCGGTGAACCGCGCGGTGGACACCGTGCTGACCACGGCGACGCCGAGCGCGCTGCCGAACTCCCGGGTCGTGGCCTGCAGCCCGGTGCCGACCCCCGCCTGGGCAGGCGGCAGGGCACCCGCGATCACGCCCGACAGCGTCGGCAACGCCAGCGTCACCCCGATCCCGGTCACGACGAGCCAGGCCGCGTAGGCGGCGTACGGGGTGCCCGCGTCGCTCGTGGACAGTCCGAGCAGACCGCCCCCGACGAACCCGAACGCGCCCGCGACGGTGGCGCCGAGGCCGATCCGCCCGGCCAGGCGCGCCACGTGCCGTCCGCCGAGGACGATCGGCACCGTCAGCGGGACGATCCCGAGCCCGGTCGCCAGGACACCGAACCCCTTGGCGTACTGGAGGAACGAGGCGTTGACGTAGAACAGCGCGAACATGCCGAAGAAGATCGCGGTCAGCCCGAGGCAGGCGCTGCGCAGGCCCGCGATCCGGAACAGCCGGGGGTCGAGCAGCGGGTGCGCGGACCGCAGCTCGGTGACCACCCACGCCGCGAACAGCACGGCGGCGCCGGCGAACCCGGTGACGACGACCGCGCTGTCCCAGCCCGCCTCCGGGCCCTGGACGATCCCGAGCAGCAGCGCGACCGACGCCCCGGTCAGCAGCACCGCGGCCAGGGGGCCGAGCGGGCGGTCGTGGCGTGACGACACCGGCGTGCACCGGGCGACCAGGGCGGCGAGGCCCAGCGAGAGGGCCGCGGCGGCGGCGAACAGCCAGCGCCACGAGCCGGCCGTCAGGACCAGGCCGCCGCCGACGTTGCCGGCCACCCCGCCGATGCCGGTCATCGACGCCCAGGTGGCGATCGTGGCCGGTTTGCGCTCGGCGGGCACGGCGTGCAGCAGGACGGCGAGCGAGTTGGGCAGCACCGCGGCCGCACCGATCCCGGTGAGCGCCCGGCCGGCGAGCAGGACGGCGACATCCGGTGCCGCCGCCGACAGCAGCGTGCCCGCGGCGAACAGCCCGAGGCCGGTCAGCAGCACGCCCTTGCGGCCGAACCGGTCGCCCGCGGCCCCGGCGGGGATCACCAGGCAGGCGAACACGATCACGTAGGTGTCGACGATCCAGACCAAAGCCGGCGCGGACGGGTGCAGCGCGCTCGCGGCGAACAGCGGGACGGCGAGGTTGATCGCCGCGACCATCCCGACGACGAGCGCCACCGCGGCGCACATGAGGGTGAGCAGGCCGCGCTGCGACGCCCGGCCGGACGCCGGTTCGCGGCTCGGTTCCCGGCTCGGTTCGCGGCTCGGTTCGCGGATCGGAAGCTGAGTGGACATGAGCCTGACGGTAGGAACGACAGACCCCTGCGCGCGACGCAACTTTGTCAACAGACGTTTGCGTATGCTGCAACTGTGCCCGAGCAGCTCGACCTGAACCTCCTGCGCGTGTTCGACGCGCTCCTGCGGGACGGCAGCGTCACGGCCGCGGCCGAGCGCCTGCACCTGTCCATCCCGGCGACCAGCCGGGCGCTGGGCCGGCTGCGGCGGGCGATGGGCGACCCGATCCTGGTGCGCGCCGGGCGGGGGCTGGCCCCGACGCCGTTCGCGCTGCGCACGGCCCCGCGGGTGCGGTCGCTGCTGGAGGCAGCGGCGTCACTGGTCAGTACCGACTTCTCGCTCGCCGGCCTCGAGCGGACCTTTTCGATCCGCATCAACGACGGCGTGGCCGCGACCCTCGCGACCGCGGCGGCCGAGGCCACGGCGGCGGCCGCTCCCGGCGTCACCCTGCGGTTCGTGGCCGAAGGCAGCGAAAGCACCGACGCCCTGCGCGACGGCTCGATCGACCTGGACATCGGCGTGGGCGGGCAGCCGGCCCCCGACATCCGGACCGCCGTGCTGTACCGCGAACGCCTGGTGGCCGCGGTGCGCGCGGACAGCCCGCTGGGCCGGCACCGCCGTCCGACGCTGGCGCAGCTGTGCCGGCACCCGCACGTCTCGGCCTCCCGCCGCGGCCTGTCCCGCGGGCCGCTGGACGACGTGCTCGGCGCGGCGGGCCTGCACCGCCACGTCGCCGCCGTCGTGCCCACCGCCGCCGTCGCCGCGCTCGTGGTCGCTTCGAGCCCGTACGTGGGGTTGCTGCCGCAGCGCCTCGCCGAGCAGTACGGCGCCGCGCTCGGCCTCCGCTGGTTCCCGGTCCCGGCGGACCTCCCCGAAATCGAGGTGCGCCTGTCCTGGCACGCCCGCCTCGACGCCGACCCGGCCCAGCAGTGGCTCCGGGAGACGCTCCGCGACGCCCTCCGCTGACCCCGTGTCGACCCTCCAATCACGAGTGATGCCCCTCCAATCACACGTGATGCCCCTCCAATCACGAGTGATGCCCCTTCAAGCACGGGGGACGCCGTGCGGGAACGGACGACACGCGTGACTGGAGGGACGACACGCGTGCTTGGAGGGACGACACGAAAGTCTCCGCGGCCGGCGTCCGCTGTGGCACGATTCATCCGTGACCAGTTCCGCCACGGCGCAGTACCTGCGTGACCTCGCGCTGCTGCGCCGCGTCCGGGACCGGATCGACCGGGAGTACGCCCAGCCCCTCGACGTCGAGGCGCTGGCCCATGGCGTGAACATGTCGGCCGGGCACCTCAGCCGGCAGTTCCGGCGGGCCTACGGAGAGTCACCGTATTCGTACCTCATGACGCGGCGGATCGAACGGGCGATGGCCCTGCTGCGCACCGGCGAACTGAGTGTCACCGAGGTCTGCTTCACCGTCGGCTTCTCGTCGCTGGGCACCTTCAGCACGCGGTTCGCCGAGCTGGTCGGCATGCCCCCGAGCGTCTACCGCGAGCAGCAGGCCGAGGCCACCGTCGGGATGCCGCCGTGCGTCGCCAAGCAGGTCACCAGACCGATCAGGAATCGAGAAGCGCGGCCTTCGGCGGCCACCTAGGGTGACCGGCATGGACGTCACCATTCACTCGAGCTTCCTCCCGCACACGGACCCGGAAGCCTCGCTCGCGTTCTACCGCGACCTGCTCGGCTTCGAGGTCCGGCAGAACGTCAAGTACGGCGACATGCAGTGGATCACCGTCGGACCGCCGAACCAGCCGGACACCGCGATCGTGCTGTCGCCGGTGGCCGCGACGCCGGGCCTGACCGACGACGAGCGCCGCATGATCGCCGAGATGATGGCCAAGGGCACCTACGCCTCGGCCAACCTGGCCACCGACGACCTCGACGCCCTCTTCGCCAAGCTCGAGGCGGGCAACGCCGAAGTCGTCCAGGAGCCGGTCGAGCAGCCCTACGGCATCCGCGACTGCTCGTTCCGCGACCCGGCCGGCAACCTCCTGCGCATCCAGGAACTGCGCTGACCACGATCGCCCCCGAGGCGCACGGCTACCGCGAGGTGCTGCGCGACCGGCGGATCGCCGGGCTCCTGCTGGGGGACCTCCTGGCCAACGTGGGCACCGGCATGCTGCTGGTGGCCATGCCGGTGCAGACGTTCTCCCTCCACGGCGACGTGCCGAAGGCGATCGCCATCGGGCTCGTGGAGGCCGCCCCGTTCGTCCTCTCCACCGTGCTGGCCCTGGCCATCGGCCTCGGCCGGGTGCGGGTGCCGCCGCGCGCGCTGCTCGTCGCCGACTGCGTGCTGCGGTCGCTGACCTTCGCCGTCCTCGGCGTCCTGGCGGTCACCGGCCTGCTCACGCTGCCGCTGCTGGTCGCCGGCCTCCTCTTCGGCGCGACGTTCCGGCTGGCCGGCTCGAGCAGCCGCCGCCTCCTGGCGACGTCGGCCGCGGGCGAGGCCGGGCGGTTCTCGGTCAACGGCCTGCTGGGCCTGAACACGACGTTCGCGCTCTACATCGCCGGTCCGGTGCTCGGCGGGGTCCTCGTGGCGACCGCCGGTGCGGGCTTCGCGCTCTTCGTCGACGCGGGCGGAGCGCTGGTCCTGCTGGCCGCCACGCTCGCGTGCGTGCCCCGCGGAGCCGGAGACCGGGACGCACTGCGCGACGAGGGCACCCACGAATCGGGCTGGCGGATCCTGCGCCGCCGCCCGGTCGCCGCGCGGCTGCTGGTCGTCGAGTTCTTCTTCAACTTCCTGTACATGCCGGTCGAAGTGGCGCTCCCGCTGTACGTGAGCGGGACGCTGCACGCCGGCGCGTCCGGTCTGGGGGTGCTGTGGAGTGCGCTGGGGGTCGGCGCGTTCCTCGGCGCCGCGCTCGTCGGCCGGCTGCGGAACCTCCCCCAGCGGCCGCTGCTCGTCGCGATCATCGGCCTGTGGGCGCTGTGCCCGATCGCGCTCGCCGTCACCGGCGACCTCACCGTGGCGCTGCTCGTCTTCGGCCTGGGCGGCCTGGTCTACGCGCCGTTCACCCCGGTCGCGTACAGCTTCCTGCAGTCCGGGCTCGCCCCCGGGGAGCAGCAGCAGGTCGTCACGCTCTGGACGACCGGCTCCACGGTGGCCGCCCCGCTCGGGCTGGCCCTGGGCGGCCCCCTGATCGAACTGGCCGGCAGCACCGGCGGCCTCGTGCTGTCCGGCCTGCTGACCCTCCTGCTGCTCCCCATCGCGGCCCGGGCGGTACTCGGGCGGCGCACACCGGAAGGAAACCCGATATGTGCCTCAGCCTGAAGATCGCCGCGCACAACCATTTCCGCGAATTGGTGCTCCTGCGCCGCGTCCGTGACCGGATCGAGCGCGAATACCCGTTGCCGCTGGACGTCGAAATGCTCGCGAGCACAGTGGACCTGCCGGTCGTGGTATTCGTCCGCCGTTTCCGGGACGCCTACGGCCTTTCACCGCACGATTACCGGCAGGCCGTCGAGGCGGTCAGGAATCGAAAAGCCCGGCCCGGACAAAAAACTGGAGCAGCCCGATGAGCAAGCCGCACGTGGCCGACAGCCACGACCTGATCCGCGTCCACGGCGCGCGCGTGAACAACCTCCGGGACGTCAGCGTCGAACTGCCCAAGCGGCGGCTGACGGTGTTCACCGGGGTCTCCGGATCCGGCAAGAGCTCGCTGGTCTTCAGCACGATCGCCGCCGAATCGCAGCGGCTGATCAACGAGACCTACAGCACCTTCGTGCAGGGGTTCATGCCGACGCTGGCCCGGCCCGACGTCGACGTCCTCGACGGGATCACCACCGCGATCATCGTCGACCAGGAGCGGATGGGCGCCAACCCGCACTCCACGGTCGGCACCGCGACCGACGCCAACGCGATGCTGCGCATCCTCTTCAGCCGGCTCGGGACCCCGCACATTGGTTCGCCGCAGGCGTTTTCGTTCAACGTCGCCTCGATCAGCGGCGCGGGCGCGGTCACCATCGAAAAGGGCGGCCGGCAGATCAAGGAGCGCCGCAGCTTCAGCATCACCGGCGGCATGTGCCCGCGCTGCGAGGGCCGCGGCAAGGTCAACGACATCGACCTGACCGCGCTGTTCGACGAGAACAAGTCGCTCAACGAAGGCGCGATCACCATCCCGGGCTACAGCATGGAAGGCTGGTACGGCCGCATCTTCCGCGGCTCCGGCTTCTTCGACCCGGACAAGCCGATCAAGAAGTACACCAAGAAGCAGTTCGCCGACCTGGTGTACAAGGAGCCGACGAAGATCAAGGTCGAGGGCATCAACCTGACCTACTCGGGGCTGGTGCCGGCGATCCAGAAGTCCTTCCTGTCCAAGGACGTCGACTCGATGCAGCCGCACATCCGCGCGTTCGTCGAGCGCGCGGTGACGTTCCAGACCTGCCCGGACTGCGAGGGCACGCGGCTCTCGGCGGAGGCGCGGTCATCGAAGATCGGCGGGATCAGCATCGCCGACGCGTGCGCGATGCAGATCAGCGACCTCGCCGCCTGGGTGGCGAAGCTGTCCGAGCCGTCGGTCGCGCCACTGCTGGACGCGCTCAAGCACACCCTCGACTCGTTCGTCGAAATCGGCCTCGGCTACCTCTCGCTCGACCGGCCATCCGGAAGCCTTTCGGGCGGGGAAGCCCAGCGCACCAAGATGATCCGCCACCTCGGGTCGTCGCTGACCGACGTCACCTACGTCTTCGACGAGCCGACGATCGGCCTGCACCCGCACGACATCCGGCGCATGAACGACCTGCTGCTGCAGCTGCGCGACAAGGGCAACACGGTGCTGGTCGTCGAGCACAAGCCGGAGGCGATCGCCATCGCCGACCACGTCGTCGACCTCGGGCCGCGCGCCGGCACCGAAGGCGGCGAAATCGTCTTCGAGGGCACTGTGGACGGTCTGCGGGCCAGTGGCACGCTGACCGGGCGGCACCTCGACGACCGGGCGTCGCTGAAGCCGTCGGTGCGCTCGCCGTCGGGGGTGCTGGAGGTGCGCGGGGCGGCCACGCACAACCTGCAGGACGTCGACGTCGACATCCCGCTCGGCGTGCTGGTGGTCGTGACCGGGGTGGCGGGCTCGGGCAAGAGCTCGCTGATCCACGGTTCGGTGTCCGGCGGCGAGGGCGTGGTGACGGTCGACCAGACCGGCATCCGCGGCTCGCGCCGCAGCAACCCGGCGACGTACACGGGCCTGCTGGAGCCGATCCGCAAGGCGTTCGCCAAGGCCAACGGCGTGAAGCCGGCGCTGTTCAGCGCCAACTCCGAAGGCGCGTGCCCGAACTGCAACGGCGCCGGCGTGGTCTACACGGACCTGGGGATCATGGCGGGCACCGCGACGCCGTGCGAGGTGTGCGAGGGCAAGCGGTTCAACGCCGAGGTGCTGGAGTACACCTTCGGCGGCCGCGACATCAGCGAGGTGCTCGGGATGCCGGTGGCCGAGGCGCTCGAGTTCTTCGCTTCCGGTGACGCCGCACTGCCTGCGGCGCACAAGATCCTCACGCACCTGTCCGACGTCGGCCTCGGCTACCTGACGCTGGGCCAGCCGTTGACGACGCTGTCCGGCGGCGAGCGGCAGCGGATCAAGCTGGCCACGCACATGGCGGAGCAGGGCGGGGTGTACGTCCTCGACGAGCCGACGGCGGGCCTGCACCTGGCGGACGTCGAGCAGCTGCTGGGCCTGCTGGACAGGCTGGTGGACGCGGGCAAGTCGGTGATCGTCATCGAGCACCACCAGGCGGTGATGGCCCACGCGGACTGGATCATCGACCTCGGCCCGGGCGCGGGTCACGACGGCGGGCGGATCGTGTTCGAGGGCACCCCCGCGCAGCTGGTGAAGGCGCGGAAGAAGACGCTGACGGGCAAGCACCTGGCCGAGTACGTCGGCGCCTGAACGCAGTGAATGACTCATTCATGTCGTCGGACGACATGAATGAGTCATTCACTGCGTCGGCGCGCCGCCCATACCAGCCCGGCCGGTAGGGCTGGCCCCCGCAAACCGGCTGGGGCGCGCAGGATTCCGCTGAGGGCGGCGGTGCCGAAGACTCGGGTGCGTGACCACCACAGAGAACCGCGTCGGCAGCGACTTCGCCCGGCTGAGCCACCGCATCACCGCCGCCGGCCTGATGGCACGCCGGCCCGGCTACTACACCGCCCGGATCGCCGTCGTGGCCGGGTTGTTCGGGGCCGGCTGGGTGGCCTTCGCGCTGCTGGGGAACTCGTGGTGGCAGCTCGCCGTCGCGGTCTTCATGGCCGTGCTGTTCGGGCAGATCGCGTTGCTCTCCCACGATCTCGCGCACAAGCAGGTGTTCCGGCGACGGCGGCCCACCGAGATCGCCGGGCTGCTCGCCGGGAACCTCGGGATCGGGATGAGCTACGGCTGGTGGATGGACAAGCACACCCGCCACCACGCCAACCCGAACCACGAGGAACTCGACCCCGACGTCGACCCGGACATCCTCGTCTGGTCGAAGGACCAGGCCCGCGCCAGCCGCGGCGTGCCCCGGTTCATCGGGCGGTACCAGGCGTTCCTGTTCTTCCCGCTGCTCACCCTCGAAGGCCTGAACCTGCACTGGTCCGGGATCCGCGCGGTCCGCAAGCCGGGCCTGCGCCGCCGCACCACCGAAGCCGTCCTGCTCGGCGCGCACTTCGTCCTCTACTTCAGCGCGCTGCTCACCGTTCTCAGCCCCGGGATGGCGTTGCTGTTCTTCGTCGTCCACCAGGGACTGTGGGGTGTCTACATGGGATCGATCTTCGCGCCCAACCACAAGGGCATGCCGACGCTGACCGGGCGCACCGAGCTCGACTTCCTCCGCAAGCAGGTGCTGACCTCGCGCAACGTCCGCGGCGGTGCCGTCACCGACGTCGCCCTCGGCGGTCTCAACTACCAGATCGAGCACCACCTGTTCCCGAGCATGCCGTCGCCGCACCTGCGGCGGGCGCAGCCGATCGTCCAGGCCTACTGCGCCGAGCTGGGCGTCCCGTACCTGCAGACGAGCCTGGTCGAGTCCTACCGGCAGGCCCTCACCCACCTGCATGAAGCTGGGGCGCCTCTCAGGAAGCGTTCGTAGACTCGGGGCATGAGGAAGTCTGGATTATGAGAAAGACGGTCGCGGCCCTGCGGGACCTGCCGGCGGCGTTCGGCGCGAAGGCCACCGGCGCCCGGGCCGAGCGGGTCCGCTCCTCGCCGCAGTTCGACGGCAAGGTGTTCCGCAACGCGGCGCCGCGGCACCCGATGACCGCGGCTTCGATGCGGGCCATCTTCCGCGAGATGTTCTTCGGCGAGCACCGTGAGCTGCGCAAACCGGCCGGCGCGGTGCCGCTGGTCGCGGCGGCGCCGGTCGAGTCGGCCGACGGCCTGCACCTGACCTGGTACGGCCACGCGTCCACGCTGGTCGAGCTCGACGGCGCCCGCGTGCTGCTCGACCCGGTGTGGAGCGACCGGGTCTCCCCCGCGGCGTTCGCCGGCCCGCGGCGGCTGCACGAGCCGCCGGTGCCGCTGTCGGCCCTCGGCCGGATCGACGCCGTGGTGATCTCGCACGACCACTACGACCACCTGGACCTGGCGACGGTCCGCGCGCTGGTCGCGTCCTCCGAAGCGCCTTTCCTCGTGCCCCTCGGCGTCGGGGCGCACCTGGAGCGCTGGCACGTCCCGGCCGGCCGGATCATCGAGCTCGACTGGCACGAAGAGGCGACGGTGGCGGGCGTCCGGTTCGTGGCGACGCCGGCCCAGCACTTCTCCGGCCGGGGCATCACGAACGACGACACGCTGTGGACGTCGTGGGCGCTGCTGGGCCCGGAGCACCGGGTGTTCTACACCGGCGACACGGGGTACTTCGACGGGTTCGCGGCGATCGGCGCGGAGCTCGGCCCGTTCGACGCGGCCCTGATCCAGATCGGCGCGTACGCCCCGCTCTGGCCGGACATCCACATGACCCCGGAGGAGGGCGTCGCGGCGGGTCTCGACGTCCGGGCGAAGCTGCTGGTCCCGGTGCACTGGGCGACGTTCCAGCTGGCGATGCACCCGTGGGGCGAGCCGGCCGACCGCGTGTGGAGCGAGGCGAAGGAGGCCGACCTCCCGCTGGCGATCCCCCGCCCGGGCGAGCGCATCGACGCCACCGAGCCACCCCCGGTGGACGGCTGGTGGCAGTCACTGTGACCCGGCAGCCGACACGGTGTCGAGCCCGGGAGGGCGTGTGAAGCTGAAGCTGGACCTGCACGACGTCTACAACCGCGGCGGCGAGATCGATCGTGCCCTGCGCGCGATCATCGACGAGGCCGTCGCCAAGAAGGCGCCGCTCGTCGAGATCATCCCCGGCAAGGGGTCGGGCCAGCTGAAGAAGCACGTCCTGCGGTTCCTGGAGCGCAAGGACGTCAAGGCGCTCTACCACCGGGTCGAAAAGGACAAGGACAACTTCGGCCGGGTGTTCGTGCACTTCCGCTGGAAGTGACTTCAGAACCGGCTGTCGTGCGTTCGCCCGGTCAGGCACTGCCCACTGCCCGGAGGTCTGCTCCGTGCATCACTGCAGCCGCACGCGCGGCATTGAGCAAGGTGTCAAGCAGCTGCAGCCGCCATCGGTCCGCGCCCACTGCCGCACCCCTTGCGTCTTCGTAAACCTTCCGGTTCACGTGGGGTTGCACGACCAGGACCTCCGTCCTACTCGTCGCGTCCCGGAGCCGAAGCCGTTCGAAGAACGCCGACCGATCCTTGACACGAATGCCATCCACCCAGCTCGCTGTTGGTTCTCCGGCCCGCTCGGCGAGTCGCTCCACCAACCGCTCGGGCTCGCTGAAAATCAGATTCTTCTGCGCCTGGGCCGCGATGACCTCGTACGCGGTCACCCTGATCTTTCGCCGGCCAGTCGATGACGCGGCACCCTTGACGTGGATCACCGAGAGCACACCGTCCCGGGTCAGATGCAAGAAGTCGGCGACTTCTCCGGAGCCGTCATCGCAGATCAGCCACCCTTCGCTGAACCGGTGAAGGACCCAGCCGAAAAGCGATCGATCGCCGTCCCGGCCGATAGCGTCGTGGATGTCCGCCGAGGTCACCCCCAGCGGCTTTTCCTTCGTGATCTCGAAGCCGCTGAAGTCTTCGAAATCCCATCGGGCGAATGGGATGACTTGGGTGTTCCGGCGCCACAGATCACGTCCCACCAGAACATGACCCGACCCGTAGAAGACGGAGATGATGTCCTGGTTCGACAAGGCGTCACAGAGGTCCCGTGCGAGTGCTGGGTCCCTCGCGATGCCCTCGGGGGCCCACTGCAGAGCGGCTGCCCCTTCGTGGAAGTGAACCGTGCCCCGCAGGCTGCCAGCGACAACTCCAGGGTAGCCGACGTCAACGACCACACCGGCGGCATCCGGATCGCCACGGACATCCAAAATGGCGTTTTCGAGAAGCGCGGCGTCCTCGGCCGCGTCGTCTCCGAGTCCTGGCTCGGAGACGACTTCGTCCCGGGTCGCCACGATGACCTCGAATGCGTCGTGCACACCTGCAAGATCGCTGACCCGCCGGGCAAGCAAGCCGAGTTCGCCGGTGATGTCCCGAGGATTCGTCAGACCGTCCTCCACCATGGTCAGTAGCTCGCCGAGCATTGCCAGGAACTCGGGCATTCCCGCCGAGCCCCGGTACCAGATCAGTGACTTTCCAGGTGTGGTACCGATAACACCCCGGAGCACCTCTCGCCCCGGATCCGCCGGCAGTTCGGCGCGCGCAGCACCGAGCCCATAGAAGGAATCTTCCAAGGGATTCAACGCGCGCTGCAGGAAGCGGCCGTTGAAGACTTTACTGTCGGGCCTGGTCGCCAATCGGGCGTGAGTTCCCTTGAGCCACAAACCCTTCGCTGCCCCCTGCAACAGGGCGCCCTCCAGCACCGCAGGTGGAATTCGGCGGAACCGGGTGCCCGCGGAGTCGAGGATGCGCTCCAATCGTCGGCGGAGCCCTTCGTTGGCGTGCACAGCGAATAACTTCTTCCGCCGCGCGACCAGGGTCAGTTCATGCACCATGTCGTCGTAGGGTGCGTCGGGTTGCGCCCATCCCGGCACCGATAGGACTTGATTGACGAAGCCTTCGAGCTGGTCGATCCGCGCAGCCTGGAGCGGAAGAGCATCATCACCCGCCTCAGTTGCGGCGCGCGCGAGCAGCGTCGACTGCTTCCGCGCGCGGCGATCGGGCGGTTGCACCAAGGCGGCCACCAGGTCGGCGAACGCTCCGGCCGGAGCGTCGTCGGTAGCCTCGAGCACCACAAGGGACAAGTAGGGCGCCAGTGAATCCCACGAAAGTTCGCTGGGCTCCGGGTCGGGTACACGCATGACGACACTTCCTTCAGGACAATGGGAGCTCCGACGGCCCGAGAGCAAGTCGCTCAAGTCGAACGGCGGCGGACCGATTCACGCCAACTGTTGAGATATACGTACCCGGCCGTCAAGACAGTCGGATCGTCCCTCACCGACCGCCGCACGGTCGCCAGCCATTTTTTGTGGCAGTTACCTAGCTTCTTCCCAGATCCACACGGACATTTCGCTGCGCGGCGCGGATGCGCGCCGACCGCTTCGATCAGCTTTTCAAGCTGATCCGGGACCAGCCCTACGCTGTTTTCGCGGAACCATTGTTCGTAGCCAGCTCCGCCGTGTTCCCAATCCGTCCACGGCCAGTGGGGTTCCACCCCACGCATGCGCCTCTCCTCGTACATGACCTGCAAGCGGACGAACTCGCAAACCAAGTCGAGGTATCTGGCCAAACCGCCCGGCCGCTGGAAGTCGGCAACCGGCGCCGTGAGCGGCAACCACATGCAAAACCGGCCGGTGGCCTCCACGTGGTTCTCCGCGGCGCGGTCGAACCGCCCATCAACGTCGTAGACATCCGGGAGCTGGAACGGACTAGTACCCGGGTACCGGATCTGGACGGTGAACTCTCCCCTGACACTGCCGGGCAAGGCCACGGAGAGTTCGCCTTCGACGACGAGCTTCCCGCTCTGCTGGCCATGCCGGAGTCCCGGTTGAATGGCCTTGAGTGTGTAGTCGTCCTCGCGCAACCGTCTCGAGGCACCGCCCGTCACCGGCTGAGCCACGGCCTCACAGCGGATTTCGTCGCTGCGTGTTTCTCGGATTCCTCGAGCGTGCAGAACGACGCCCAGTCGAAATCGGTCGCCACGTATGCTCCGGCGTTCGTGTCCCACCTGAAAACGGCCCGCAGCCACGTCGGTAGCAAGTTCCGGAGAGCACCGTCGATGCCGATCTGCCCACCGTCCAGGCGCTGCTGGATGGTCGCCGCGCTCGCCGTAGCGCTGCTCAAACACACATGGTCCATTTCGCCGTGCTCTCCGACCCTGGACACGAGGGTCTCGCCCCAGCAAGCTCCGATGGCGAGCCGGTGACGCTCCGTGCCAACGACATGGGGAACGATGTCGTCGGCGACAGTGGTGAGCGCGGCCGCGAGCCGAATCGTGTCGTATGCGGCGCGCTCTCCATCGCTTACCGGCCGGTAGGCCAGGACTTGCATTCGGTCACCTTGATACTGGATCCGCAGCGCACCAAAGCCTTGAACAGCGGTGTCCCGGCCCACCCCGCGCAAAACATGAAAGACGCGGACGGCTTCGGTCAGATCTTCACCGCGAGCCTCCTGCTGGTCAATGTAGGCGGTGAACCCATCAACGTCGGCGAACAGCGACGCTGCGGAGACGAGCTTCGTGTTCGACGGGCGCAGCGTGTTCTTGTCGATCTTCTCCTTGACGTGTGCGCTGGTCAAGCTGCCGGCCGGACAGCTCACCGCCGCCTCCTCAAGCCGGCCACGGGTCGTCGCTTGGCACCACGGCCATCCCTCCGCGGCGGCGAGCTTCTCGACTTCCGCAACGGACAGCCGAAGGGACCATGTGCCGTCGTCGGCCTCGACAGTGCGCGCCTGAAGATCCTCAGGAAGCAACGACCGGACCCTGTCGGTCATCCGGATGCCAGAGACCTGCAGGATCTTCGCCGCGTGGTTGGCAGCGCTGCCGAGGAACAGCAGCTCACGGTCGCCACCCGACCCGTTCTTGGTCGCGAGGCACCGCCCGTGGTCCAGGCCCGCCGCGATCTGCCAGCCTCGCTCGCCCAGCTCGAACACATCGTTGAAGGCCGAGATCATGTGCCGCACGGCGAGCGACGCCAGCACGGCCTGGAGAGCCATCTTTCCTTCGTCGGAGACCGGACGATAGGCCACCGCGTGCAGGCGAGGGCCCTGGAAGTGAACCTTCTGCGCGCAGAAATCCTTCTCGACCACCCGCGTGACCTCGCGGGCGAAGAGGTGCAGGAGCCGGAGCATCTCTTCGCCGGCGTCGTCCTGCTCACCCCGAAGCAGCTGGTTGAAATTCGTGACGTCCACGTAGAAGTGGGTGCCGGTGACCTGCCTCGACTTCTTCCGTTCGATCAGCTCGAAGTCGATCTCGCGTTTGACTTCGGAAACCTCAAGGTCCTCAGTCTCGTCGTAACGGACCCGGGCACTCGCGCGAGCGTCTTCAGGATTCCACGCCATTTGGCCACCTACCAACAATCGTCGACACACCGGTTACCGCCGGCGTCAGAGGGTTTAGCACGCCCCACTGACAATTACCGGACTGCAGGTCTGTCCAAGTTCGGCAGACCGCCTTTCGATCATCAGTCTTGGCCGCCGCCCGACCCATGGTCAACTTTTCCCTCAAATGAGGGCGTCGCCCAGGGCCACCTTCGCTAGTTCCTTGACGTCGCGGATGACCGGGTATTTTTCGCTGGTGTCCACCAGCCGCGCCTCACGTAGCTCCTTCAACGCTCGCTCCGCCGTGGCTTTGCTGACCCCGACCAAGGTGCCGAGCTCGAGCTGCGTCAGCGGGGCGCGGATCCGTACGGACTGGCCGAGGCCGCCATCACCGCAGGTCCGGGCCAGCTCAAGCAGTGCCCTGGCCAACCGAATCCTGGTGTTGGGCGTGGCGTTGTCGACACGCTGCCGGCTGGCGGCACGCGTCTTCTCCACGACCGCGGCCATCAGGTGCCGCTGGGCAGGCAAGTCCTGCGCCGCCAAAGTCTGATGGAAAGGCTCGGCTTCGACACCCAAGGCGACCACCGGATCACGTCCACAGGCGGTCACCGTGGCCATCCGGACCTGCTTGTCGCCCTCGTCGATCGCCGCGAATTCCCCCACGAGGTCCCCGCCGACCCGGATGGCAAGGAGAGCCTCACCCCCATCGAGCCTTCGCCCGGTGACTTTCGCATAGGAAGTCAGGAGCAGGTGGACAGTGGAGTCTCCGTCACCTTCCGTGATGATACGTTCACCGGCACTGTAGGTCTGCACTGCGCCCAAGTCCAGGAGGCGATCCAACGTCGTGCGCTGGAGCCGAGCGAGGAAACTGGACGGTGCCCATGTGGCCCTTGCCGCCTCGACCACGCCGTCGATCGCAGATTTGCCCGGCTGCGCCACTTTCGTCATCCTCTGCACGAGTCCGGCAAAAGCCGGCCATCACGATGACGATGGATCCTACGCGCCTCCGATCAGAACCGGCTGTCGTGGCGGGCTTCGGACCAGGCCCGGTCCCAGGCCGCCGCGTGGAAGCGGGCCAGGACGAACCGGGCGGTGCCGTACAACCCGGCCAGGGCGCCGGTGATCGCGGCCCACAGCAGGATCGCCGCGAACACGCCGTCGGCCGCCGAGGTCGACGCGGACAGGGGCTCGCCGGTCAGTTCGCCGTGCTGGTCCAGCCACACCGAGACGCGGGTGCCCGCCGGGCTGCCCGGGTCGGCGAGGACGTCGCCGGTGTGGCGGGTGCCGCGGGCGTCGAACCAGGCCGCCGGGACCGTCGTCTGGGCGGCCGGGGCGCCGGCGCCGTCCGTGCCGTAGGACTGGCCGGACGCCGCGGCGAGGGAGACGGCCGTGGCCGGGTGGCGGGTCGTGCGCTCCTGCGCCGCGCGGGCGGTCTGCGCCGCGTACGTCTCGGAGCCCAACGCCGCCGCGAACGGGATCGCGAGCAACGCACCGGCGACGGCGAGGAGCAGCAGCAGGGCCTCGACGCGGTCGCCCGCCCGGGCCAGGGGGTTGCGGCCCGGCAGCAACCGGCGCCGGAACCGGGCGATCCGTCCGCTGGGCCCACGCATGCGCGCCTCACTCCTCCCGGGAAGGTGTCTTCTCGGTAACAGTGTGCGCGCCGGTGCTGGACTTTCTCTCGTGAATGGGATGCGGCCCACCTGTGAATCCCTGCACAACCACCCGGTCGTGCTAACCCACGGCGATCGACGATCACAGCCAGTCGTCGGGGCGGGGCCAGGGCATCAGGGCCGCCAGCGCGTCCCGGGCCGGTTCGGTGACGGCGTACCGGCCGCGGTGGAACAGCAGCGGGCGGGCGTCCGACGGCGCGCCGAGGGCGGTGACCCGGCCGATCACGACGTAGTGGTCGCCGGCCTCGTGCACGGCTTCCAACGTGCAGTCGATCCAGGTCAGGGCGCCGTCGAGCAGGGGTGCGCCGGACGGCGCCGGTGTCCAGCCGACGCGGGCGAACTTGTCCTTGCCGCGCGCGCCGAACACCGCGCTGACCTCCTGCTGGTCCTCGGCCAGGACGTTGACCGCGAACCGGCCCGCCGCGGCCAGCACCGGCCACGTCCGTGACGTCCGGGCCGGGCAGAACAGCACCAGCGGCGGGTCCAGCGACAGCGCGGCGAACGACTGGCAGGCGAACCCGGCGAGGGTGTCGCCGTCGCGGCCGGTGACGACCGTGACGCCCGTGCAGAAGTGCCCGAGCACGCTGCGGAACTCGGTCTGGTCGACCGCCACGGACGTCATGCGCCCGGTGGCCGCGCGCCGACCGAGAAGTCGTGGCCCCACAGCGAAACCGCCGTGCTCTCGCGGGCGATCCAGTTGTCGTCGTCGACCTGCCGGCCTTCGCAGCCGAACTCGACGTCGAAGCCGCCCGGGGTCTTCATGTAGAACGACAGCATCAGGTCGTTGACGTGCCGGCCGAGCGTGGCCGACATCGGCACCTTCCGCCGGATCGCGCGGTCGAGGCACAGGCCGACGTCGTCGGTGTTCTCGACCTCGACCATCAGGTGCACGATCCCGCTCGGCGTCGGCATCGGCAGGAACGCCAGGCTGTGGTGGCGCGGGTTGCAGCCGAAGAACCGCAGCCACGCGGGCGGCCCGTCGGCGGGCCGGCCGACCAGCTGCGGCGGCAGGCGCATCGAGTCGCGCAGCCGGAAGCCGAGGACGTCCCGGTAGAACCGCAGCGACGCCTCGTCGTCCTTTGTGGACAACACGACGTGGCCGAGGCCCTGCTCGCCGGTGACGAACCTGTGGCCGTACGGGCTGACCACGCGCCGGTGCTGCAGCGCGACGCCGTGGAACACCTCCTGGGTGTTGCCGGACGGGTCCTCGAAACTGATCAGCTCGTCGACGCGGCGGTCGGCCAGCTCGTCCGGGGTGCCTTCCTTGTACGGCACCGACGCACTGTCCAACCGGGACCGCAGCTCGGCCAGCTCACCGGCGTGCGCGACCTCCCAGCCGGTGACGGCCAGCCGGTCCGCCTCCCCGGGTGAGACGACCAGCCGCGCGGGGAAGTCGTCCATGCGCAGGTAGAGCGCGTCGGGGTTGGTGCCGCTGCCTTCCACCATGCCGAGCACCTTGAGCCCGTACTCGCGCCAGGCCGCCATGTCGGTGGCTTCGATGCGGAGGTAGCCCAGTGACCGGATGCCCATCAGGAACTCCCGAGGAAGTCGAGGGCCAGCCGGTTGAACTCGTCGAACTTCTCCAGCTGGGCCCAGTGCCCGCAGCCGCCGAACACGTGCAGCTGCGCGCGCGGAATCGTCTTGAGCGCCACCAGCGCCCCGTCCAGGGGGTTGACGCGGTCTTCGCGTCCCCAGATCAAGAGCACGCGCTGGCGCAGGCGGTGGGCTTCGCGCCAGAGCAGGCCCTCTTCGTAGGTGTCCGGCCGCGCGAACGACATCCCCATCGCCCGCATCGCGGCGAGCGACTCCGGGGTGTTCGCGGCGGCGAACCGTTCGTCGACCAGCTCGTCGGTGATCAGCGCCTGGTCGTGGACCATGATCCGCAGGAAGGCTTCCATGCGTTCGCGCGACGGCTTGGCCGCGAACCGCCCGAGGTTCTTGACGCCTTCGGTCGGATCGGGCGCGAACAGGTTGACGCTCAGCCCGCCCGGCCCCATCAGCACCAGCCGCCCGGCCCGCTTCCCGTGGTTCAGCGCGAACCGCACCGCCGCGCCCCCGCCCAGCGAATTGCCGACGAAGTGCGCGCGCTCGATGCCGAGCGCGTCCATCAGGCCGGCGACGGCGTCCGCGCTGTGCCGGAAGTACTGAGGGTGCTCGGTGGGCTTGTCCGACCGCCCGAAGCCGGGCTGGTCGACGGCGATCGTGCGGTAGTGCTTGGCGAACTCCGGCAGGTTGCGCCCGAAGTTGCTCCACGCCGACGCGCCGGGTCCGCCGCCGTGCAGCAGGATCACGGTCTCGGCGTGCTCGGCGCCGGCCTCGTGGTAGTGCAGGTTCAGCGAGCCCGCCTGGACGTACTTGCCCTCGGGAGCGGCCATCAGTACATCGCGTTCTCGACGGGGAGCCCGAAGACCCCGGTGCCGTACATGACGTAGGCGCGCTCGGCGTCGTTGGCCGCGTGGACGCGGCCGGCGTGCGCGTCGCGCCAGAAGCGCTGGATCGGTGTCCCGCGCTGGATCGCGCGGCCGCCGGAGTTCTCGAAGAGCCGGTCGATCGCCGCGATCGCGCGTTCGGTGCCGCGCACCTGGTCTCGCCGGACGCGCAGCCGCAGGTCCGACGGCAGCCGTTCCTCGCGCTTGGCGAGCTCGTACAGGTCTTCGATGTTGCGGGTCAGCTGCAGCCAGGCGGCGTCGATCTCGCTGGCCGCCTCGGCGATCCGCACCTTGGCGAACGGATCCTCTTTGGACTGCTCGCCGGCGTACGCGGCCCGCACGCGCTTGCGCTGGTGCTCGACGTGCGCGTCGTAGGCACCTTGGGCCATGCCGATGATCGGCGCGGTGATCGTGGTCGGGTGCACCGAACCGTACGGCAGGCGGTACAGCGGCCCGGGGTTGACGGCCTGGCCCGGCACCTTGCACTTCGACGTGGCGATGAAGCTCAGCGCCCGGTGCTGCGGCACGAAGACGTCCTCGACGACGATGTCGTTCGAACCGGTGCCGCGCAGGCCGATCGTGTCCCAGACGTCCACAATGGAGTAGTCGGCGATCGGCAGCAGGTAGGTGCAGAAGTCGACCGGCTTGCCGTCCTTGAAAGCCGGCCCCCCGAGCAGCACCCACGTGCAGTGGTCACAGCCGGAGGAGAAGCTCCACCGGCCGGAGAGCCGGTAGCCGCCTTCGACGACTTCGGCCTTGCCCATCGGCGCGTACGACGAGGAGATCCGCACGTCCTGGTCCTCGCCCCAGACCTCCTGCTGCGCCTGCGCGTCGAACAGGGCCACGTGCCACGGGTGGACGCCGAGGATGGAGGCGACCCAGCCGGTGGACCCGCACGCGCTCGCGATCAGCTTGACCGCGGTGTAGAAGCTCACCGGGTCGGCTTCGAAGCCCCCGTGGAGCTCCGGCTGCAGCAGCTTGAAGAACCCGGTCTCCTGCAGGGCCTTGACGGACTCCTCGGGGACGCGGCGCGCGTCCTCGGTGTCCTGGGCCCGTTCCCGCAGGACCGGCAGGAGGTCCCGGACCCCGGCGATCACCTGCTCGCTCATGCGCAAGTTCCTCTCTCTGGTTGCTCACTCCAGAGACTAGAACACGTTCTCGTTTTTGTCGAGAACGCCCTGCGCCAAGGCACTGTTGATCCCCGCTCTGCGGCCGGAAAACACGCAGTCCGCCAGCGACAGGCCGCTCACGTAGGACCTGGAACAGAGTCCCACGGCGGTGCGGCCGGCGGCGTACAGCCCCGGGATCGGCTGCCCGGTCGTGCTCCGCACCGCGCCGGTGTCCTCGTCGACGACCAGCCCGCCGAGGGTGAGCATCGGCGTGGGGTACCCGAGGTTCGGCCGCACCGAGATGTCGATGAGCGAGTACGGCGGGTTGTCCAGGCGCCGCACGAACTCGACGGGCTTGCCCATCGGATCCCGGTCGCCGTGGTAGGCCTCGAAGCTCGCGCGCAGCCCCTGCGGGTCGACGCCGGCCTTGCGCGCCACCTCTTCGACCGTCTCCCCCACGACCCGGCCGCGCCGCAGCAGGTACCGCAGCTGAAGCCATTGGAACCACTGGCTCTGCCGGCGGCCGTCCCGGCGCGCCTCGGCCACGATCGGCGCGTCGACGAGCAGCCAGCCCTTGCTCTCGTGGTCCTCGATGAGCTTTTCCCCGACCGCCGCGCCATAGCGGGACTCGTCGATGACCCGCCGGCCCCCGGCGTCGACGATGATCCCGCCGAGGAACGCGCTGGGCGGGGTGACGAACCGCCAGGCGGAGATCCGGCCCAGCTCCCCGGTCGCGCCGCCGGCCTCGACGCCCATCCGGATGCCCGAGCCGTCGTCGGCGGACGTGCCGAGCGCCAGCCCGCCGCGATACTTCGGCGCGTGCTCGCGCACCATCTCGCGGTCGGCGATGAAGCCACCGGCGGCGAGCACGACCCCGCGCCGGACGGAAATCCGCAGCTCACGGCCGTGGGCCCGCTCGAAGCGCTCAACCCGGCGGTGCAGCGACTTGCGCAGCGACGGCACGTAGATCCCGGGCTTCGCCGCGTACTGCGCCAAGCGCTGGTGCCGCGCCCGCACCGACGCGGGGGCGTCGCTCAGGGTGTCGGCGACGAGGCCGGTGACGCGGCCCGCGTCGTCGCGGATCAGGGTCCGGGCGGTCGTCTGCGTCAGCACCCGGATGCCGCGGGCGCGCACGGCCGCCTTGAGCCGCGCCATCAGCATCTTCCCCGAGGTCCCGGGCCCCTTGACGCGGTGCCCGCGCGGAGCCGGCTTCGCCGCGTCGCGGAACCCGCCGGCCGCCTCGCTGCCGGAGTAGTAGAGGTAGTGCGCATCGCTCGGGTACGACGTCTTGTGCGGGCACAGGCTGCCTTCGAACGGCACGCCGTTGCCCTCCAGCCAGGTGATCATCTCCCGGCTGCCCTCGCAGAACCGCCGCAGCGTCCGCTCGGAGACGACGTCCCCGGTTTCCAGCCGCAGGTAGGCGTACATCGCGTCGACGGAATCGTCGACGCCCGCGTCGAGCTGCTGACCGGTGCCGCCACCGGCGTAGACGACGCCACCGCTGACCGCGCTGGCCCCTCCGCCGGCGAAACGCTCGACGATGATGACGTCGGCGCCCGCGTCGGCCGCTTCGAGGGCGGCACAGGCTCCGGCCGCCCCGAACCCCACGATGACCACGTCCGCGACGAGTGCGTCCATGATGGCTACCCTAGAACTGAAACACGTTCTCGTCTATGGTGACCGAAAGCGGCTCTCAACTGGATACTCGTTACCTGGAACACGTTGCAGGAGAGGTGGCATGACGGAGCAGTTCGACGTCGTCGTGGTCGGCAGTGGTGCCGCCGGGATGACCGCCGCGCTGGCCGCGGCCCACAACGGCTTGAGCGTCGTCGTCCTGGAGAAGGCAGCCTGTTTCGGCGGCTCGACCGCGCGCTCCGGCGGCGGTGTCTGGATCCCCGGCAACCACGCCTTGCGCGCCGCCGGGATCGACGAACCGCCCGAGCGGGCGCGCGAATACCTGGCCTCGATCGTCGGTGACGTCGTCCCGGCCGTCCGGCGCGACACGTTCCTCGCGCACGGCCCCGAGGTGCTGCGGTTCGTCTGCGACCACACGCCGCTGAAGTTCCGCTGGGTCCGCGACTACAGCGACTACCACCCCGAAGCCCCCGGCGGCCGGCCCGGTGGCCGGTCGGTCGAACCGGTCGCCCTCGACGGCAAGCTCCTGGGCGAGGAGCTGGCCCACCTCGAACCGCCGTACAGCGCTCCCCCGCTCGGCGTCCCGATCACCCAGGCCGACTACCGCTGGCTGAGCCTCCTCGCCAGGCACCCGCGCGGGGCGCTCCGGCTGCTGTCCCTGGGCCGGCAGTGGCTCGCCGGAAAACTCCGCGGGCAGCAGCTGCTGAGCATGGGGCAAGCGCTTGCGGCCGGCCTCCGGGCAGGCCTGGCCGAGGCCGGCGTCGAGGTCCGGCTGACCACGCCCCTCACCGACCTGCAGGTCGACGGCGACCGCGTCACCGGCGTCGTCACCGCGCAAGGCGTCATCGAAGCCCGGCGCGGGGTGATCCTCGCCAGTGGCGGGTTCGAGCGGAACCTCGAGATGCGCGAGAAGTACCAGCGTGCGCCGATCGGCATCGACTGGACCGTCGGCGCGGAGGCCAACACCGGCGACGGCATCACCGCCGGCCTCAAGCTGGGCGCGGCCCTCGACCTGATGGACGACGCCTGGTGGGGACCGTCGCTGCCGCTCACCGGCGGGCCGTGGTTCGCGCTGGCCGAGCGGTCGCGGCCGCGCAGCATCATGGTCGACGCGCGCGGCGAGCGGTTCGTCAACGAGTCGGCGCCGTACGTCGAGGCCGTGCACGCGATGTACGGCGAAGGCGACGGGCCGGGCGAGCACATCCCGACCTGGCTGGTGTTCGACCAGCGCTACAAGGACCGGTACATGTTCACCGGCATCGGGCCGCGCCAGCCGCTGCCCGGCCGCTGGTTCAAGGCCGGCATCGCGGCGAAGTCGTCGTCGCTGGCCGGACTGGCGGCGAAGATCGACGTCCCGGCTCAGTCCTTGGAAGCGACGGTCGAGCGGTTCAACGGCTTCGCGCGCCAGGGCGTCGACGAGGACTTCCACCGCGGGGTCAGCAAGTACGACCACTACTACGGCGACCCGCGCAACAAACCCAACCCCAGCCTCGGCCCCCTGGACAAAGCGCCGTTCTACGCGGTGAAGATCGTCCCGGGCGACCTGGGCACCAAGGGCGGGCTGCGCACCGACGAACACGCGCAGGTGCTGCGCGAGGACGGCTCCGCCGTGCCGGGGCTGTTCGCCGCGGGCAACGCCAGCGCGGCCGTGATGGGCCGGACGTACGCCGGTCCGGGCGCGACCATCGGGCCCGCCATGGTGTTCGGCTACCTTGCGGCGATTCGGCTGGCGAACGAAGATCGAGGGACCACGGGAGGGCAGCGATGACGCAGGATTCGGTACGCACCATCTACGCCGGTGAGCCGCCGACCCGGTTCGCCCGCGGCTGGCACTGCCTCGGCCTGGCGGAGAACTTCCGCGACGGCAAGCCGCACGCGATCACGGCGTTCGGCACGAAGCTCGTGGTGTGGGCGGATTCGGCCGGCGAGCTGCACGTGCTCGACGGCTACTGCCGGCACATGGGCGGCGACCTCACCCAGGGCAGCGTCAAGGGCGACGAGGTGGCCTGCCCGTTCCACGACTGGCGCTGGAACGGCAAGGGCAAGTGCGTCTCGATCCCCTACGCCAAGCGGGTTCCGCTGCGCGCGCGGACGCGGTCGTGGACGTCGGAGGTGCGGAACGGGCAGCTGCTCGTGTGGCACGACCCGGAGGGCAACCCGCCGGCCGACGAGCTGGCGATCCCGCGGATCGAGGCCGCCGACAGCGCCGAGTGGAGCAACTGGACCTGGGACGAGATCTTCATCGAGGGCTCCAACTGCCGGGAGATCATCGACAACGTCGTGGACATGGCGCATTTCTTCTACATCCATTACGCCTACCCGACGTACTTCAAGAACGTGTTCGAAGGCCACATCGCCACGCAGTACCTCAACACCAAGGGCCGCCCCGACATGGGCATGGCCTCGAACTACGGCGGCGAGGAAAACCTGCTGCGGTCGGAGGCTTCGTACTTCGGGCCGTCGTACATGATCAACAAGCTGGTGAACTCGTTCCAGGGCTACGAGATCGAGAGCGTGCTCATCAACTGCCACTACCCCGTCACGCCGACGTCGTTCGTGCTGCAGTACGGGATGAAGGTGCGGAAGCCGCCGGGCATCTCGGACGAGCACGCGGACAAGATCGCGGCCAAGCTGGCCCGCGGGATCGGCGCCGGCTTCCTGCAGGACGTCGAGATCTGGAAGCACAAGACGCAGATCGACAACCCGCTGCTGTGCGAAGAGGACGGTCCGGTCTACCAGCTTCGCCGGTGGTACCAGCAGTTCTACGTCGACGCCGCCGACGTCACCGAAGACATGACGCAGCGGTTCGAGTTCGAAGTGGACACGACGAAGGCCAACGAGGCGTGGTCGGCGGAGGTCGCGGAGAACCTGGCGCGGCAGAAGACCGAGGCGGAAGTGTGACGACCGCCGAGCAATCTGCGATTTCGGATGCGGCGGAGTTCCTGTCGGGCGGGCTGCGGCCGCACGAGTGCCGCAGCTGCGGCACGTGCGTGCTGGTGAAGAAGAACAGCATCCAGCACACGAGCATCCAGTGGACGTCCCGGCCGGCCGACACCTGCCCGGTGTTCGCGGACGCGGGAGGCCCGTCGGCGTTGCTCGACACGTGCCCGAAGCTGGCCGACAGCATCTCCGGTGCGGTGCGCGAAGGCACGCTGGCGGTGGCCGATGGCTGAGCGGGTCTACACGCTGACCGTCGCCGACGTCGTCGTCGAAACGCCGGACGCGCGGTCGGTGGTCTTCGAGATCCCACCCGAGCACGCGTCGGCGTTCGCGTACCGGGCCGGGCAGTTCCTGACGTTGAAGATCCCCAGCGACCGGACCGGTTCGGTGGCGCGGTGCTACTCGCTGTCGAGCGCGCCGCACGAAAACCGCGTGCAGGTGACGGTCAAGCGGACCGACGGCGGGTACGGCTCGAGCTGGGTCTGCTCGTCCTTGAAGCCGGGGATGCGGATCGACGTGCTGGCCCCGGCGGGCGTGTTCAGCCCGGCGTCGGTGGACGAAGACTTCCTGCTGTTCGCCGGCGGCAGCGGCATCACGCCGGTGATGGCGATCCTGAAGACGGCTTTGGAGACCGGGTCCGGCCGGGTGGTGCTGGTCTACGCGAACCGCGACGAGAATTCGGTGATCTTCGCGGGCGAGCTGGCGTCCCTGGCCAAGCGCTACGGCGACCGGCTGGTCGTCGTCCACTGGCTGGAGAGCGTGCAGGGACTGCCGGACGTCTCGCAGCTGCGCGGGCTGGCGTCGGCGTACACCTCACACGAGGCTTTTCTGTGCGGCCCGGCGCCGTTCATGGCGGCCGTGCGGGAGGCGCTCGGGCAGCTCGGGGTGCCGCGGGACCGGGTGCACGTCGAGAAGTTCACGTCGCTGACCGGGAACCCGTTCGAGGACGTCGCCGAGGAGCCCGAGCCGGAGCCGGAATCGGACGAAGCGCCCGCGTCGCTGACGGTCGAACTGGACGGCGAGACCCGGGCCATGGCGTGGCCGCGGCGGCGGAAGCTCCTGGACCACCTGTTGGGCGCGGGCCTCGACGCGCCCTACTCGTGCCGCGAGGGACAATGCAGTGCGTGCGCGTGCCGGGTCGTGTCGGGCGAGGTGAAGATGCTGCACAACGAGGTCCTCGACGCCGAGGACATGGCGGACGGCATCGTGCTGGCCTGCCAGTCCCTGCCGGTCACCGACGAGGTCTCGATCAGCTACGAATAGGAGCTCCCGCGTGCCCATCGATCCCGCGATCGCGATCGGCGCCGAGATCGGCGAGGTGAACTTCGCCTGGACGTCGTCGGACGTGCTGCTCTACCACCTGGCGCTGGGCGCGGGCCCGGACGAGCTGCGGTACACCTACGAGCAGGACCTGGTGGTGCTGCCGACGTTCGCGACGGTCGCGGCCAACCTGCGCGTGTTCGACCCGCCGGCGGTGTCGTTCCCCGGGGTGGAGATCGACCTGGCGAAGGTGCTGCACGGCAAGCAGGAGATCACCCTGCACCGGCCGATCCCGACGTCGGGAAAGGCGGTGGCCCGCTCGCGGATCGCGGACGTCTACGACAAGGGCAAGGCCGCGGTGGTGATCCAGGAGGTCGCGGTCACGTCGTCCTCGGGTGATCCACTGTGGACGGCCCGGTCGAGCATCTTCGCCCGCGGCGAGGGCGGGTTCGGCGGCTCGCGGGGGCCGTCGGATCGCCTCGAGTGGCCTACGCGTGCGCCGGATTTCGTGCTGGAGACGCCGACGTTGCCGCAGCAGGCGCTGCTGTACCGGCTGTGCGGTGACCGGAACCCCCTGCACGCGGACCCGGCGTTCGCCCGGGCGGCGGGGTTCGACCGGCCGATCCTGCACGGGCTGTGCACGTACGGGATCGTGGCGCGGGTCCTGGTGAACGAGTTCCTGGACGGCGACCCGGCGCGGGTGGCGTCGTTCGCGACGAAGTTCGCCGGGGTGGTGTTCCCGGGCGAGACGCTGCGGATCCGGGTGTGGCGCGCGGATGACGGACGGCTGCTGGTGACGACGTCAGCTCCTGCACGGGACGACGCGCCGGTGCTGGCGGACACGGTGCTGGTGTCCACTTCCTGAGCTGTTCGGCCGGGCCCGCTACCGTGGTGGGGTGACCTCGGGAGGACGAATGCCGGAATACTTCGTGGTGCGGGGAACGGTCGAATCGGGCGACAAGCGCGGCCGCGAGCTGGGCTTTCCCACGGCCAACATCGCCCTGCGCGACCAGGACGGCTCCCTGGGCGACGGCGTGTGGGCGGGCTGGATCGGCCGCGCGGACGGCACCCGCCTGCCGGCGGCGATCTCGGTCGGCCGCCGACCGACGTACTACGGCGCGGACGGGTACCGCCTGCTCGAGGCCCACGTCCTGGAGTTTTCGGGTGACCTGTACGGCGAGACGCTGGTGGTGTGGCTGGGGTCCCCCTTGCGGGAGCAGGAGAAGTACGCCTCGGCGGAGGACCTGATCACGGCGTTGAAGAACGACATCGCGGCGGCCACCCAGTGGACGGCGGCGAATCCGGCGGACCGGTTGCCGGAGCCGGGGGAAAGCGCGCTGGGCGAGGTCCGGCGGCTCGCGGGCTGACCCGCCACGCTGCCCGGAATTGTCGGTGCCCTCCGGTAACGTGAAATCCGGGGGGCCCGTTACCTTTTTCGTGGCTCCCGTCCAGGGAGTTGTGGTCACCAGGCCCGGCATGACTAGCGCCCCCAGTCGAGCCCATGATCCGGGGGGTGGTGTCACCGGGTCTGGGATGAGACCTACCGGTTGGTGGCCGTGTCCCTGTCAGCGGTCGGTCGATGCCACGCTGCCCAACAGCGAGCCGAAGCTGCGGGCCCTGTTCGACAAGCTCGCCGGGCACGGACCACTGCTGGTCGTGGTCGATCAACCGGCCACGATCGGGGCCATTGCCGGTCGCGGTCGCCCGCGCCGCCGGGCACCAGGTGGCCTACCTGCCCGGACTGGCGATGCGCCGCATCGCCGACCTCAACCGCGGCCGCACGAAACCGACGCCCGGGATGCGTTCGTCATCGCCGACACCGCCCGCTCCCTTCCCCACACCCTCCGCCCAGTCGACGTCGGCCCAGGCACCGCCGCCGCCGACACGGTCTTGCCCCGACTGGCCGACAGCCTCAAAACGATTCTCCTGCAACGCAAACAGGTTGCCGAGCCGGTCGAGGGGATACCCGATGCGCACCCTCTTGCCGGGATCCTGACCTCGATGCCCGGCATCGGCGTCAGGACCGCAGCCCGCATCCTCCTCGAAGTCGGCGGTCACCCGAAGCTCCGGCACCAGCATCAAAGGCGAGCACCCGGCCCGCACCGGCAACCGCCAGCTCAAACGCGCGTTCTTCCTCGCCGCGTTCGCAGCGCTGTCCGACCCGACCAGCGGCTTGACAACCACTGTGAGACTGCGTGGGCAGCCTGGTGGTCGCTGTCAGGATGGTCCGGCGGTGCGGGATGACTCGTTGACAAACTGGCCGTCCCAGAACGTGCCTTGCCTATGACACGTCTCCCAAGCCGTTCGGGCCGGCCTGGCCCACCCAGTGGCCTGATAAGCAGCCCGTCCGCCCACTCGGCGTGACTCGTCACAGTTTCGCCTGGGTGCCCACCACGGCCGACGCCCACGACAACGTCGCCTGCTGGAAGGGACCGCGTGACCATGCTGTTCGAGTCAATCGAAGGCGTCATCGGCGTCGACACCCACCGCGACACCCTCGCCGCGGCCGCGGTCACCGCGGTCGGCGCAACGCTCGGACACGCCGAAGCCCCGGCCAGCGCCGAGGGCTACCAGCAACTGCTGGACTTCGCCCGAACACAGGTGCCTGACCGGCGGTGCTGGGCCGTCGAAGGAACCAGCAGCTACGGCGCCGGACTCACCGCATTCCTCACCGAACAAGGCGAAAGGGTCGTCGAAGTCTGCCGACCCAAGCGCCCACCACGGCGCGGCGCCCGTAAAAGCGACGCCCTCGATGCCGTCCGAGCCGCCCGGGAAATCCTCAGCAGCGACCGCCTGATCGAACCGCGCAGCCGCGGGCAGCGCGAAGCCCTGCGCGTCCTGCTCAGCACACGGGCCGGCGCGGTCTCCGCCCGCACCGCTGCGATCAACCACCTCAAGGCGCTGATCGTCTCCGCACCCGAGAACCTCCGCGCGGAACTGCGAGGCCAGACCAGCGACGCTCAGATCAGCTACTGAGCGAAACTGCGCGACCGGCCCGCCCAGGACCTCGAGCACCGCACGACCGTCCGGGCGATGCGCTCCACCGCCCACCGCATCCAAACACTCAAGACCGAAGCAAACGAGCTCGAACGCGACATCACACGCCTGGTCAACGACGTCCACCCCGAGCTGGCACAGCTGCCCGGCGTCGGCGCCCTCAGCGCCGCACAAATCTTGATCAGCTGGTCCCACTACGGCCGGCTTCGCTCCGAAGCCGCCTTCGCCAGCCTCGCCGGCGCCGCACCGATCCCTGCTTCCTCAGGCCTGACCAACCGCCACCGCCTCAACCGAGGTGGCGATCGCCAACTGAACCGGGCGCTGCGCACCGTCGTGCTGACCCGCAGCCGGATCGACCCCGCGACGCGCGCCTACATCACCCGCCGACTGGCCGAGGGCAAGACCCTCCGAGAGATCAAACGCTGTCTCAAACGGATCATCGCCCGCCAGCTCTTCCGCACCCTCCAGCAACACCACTCGTCAACCCTTGACGCCACATAGCAGCGTCATAGGGACACCCCCAGGCCGGGGACCTCTCGTGCCGCACCACAAAGCAGCGGCACAAAGCTGTGCTCACAAGGCCGAGGCCAGCAGCATGTAGCCCATCCCGGCGCCCATCACCGTCCGGCACACCGCCCGCGACGCCTGGCCCGGATCCGCCAGCGCCGATCCGCGGACCACCAGCACCCCGGACCACGCCGCGTCGGCCACGAAATATCCCGCCGCCACCACCGCTATCAGCGGCAACGCCAGCCGGGCGTCCATGGCGGACATCGTCAGCCACGGGCCGTGGTCCATCCCGCCGTGCGGCATCGCCGTCACCGTGTAGAGCATCGCCGCCGCCGACAACGCGTGGTGGGCGCAGGTGCGGGTGCGCCACCAGGCCACCGCGAACCAGCCCGTCGTCAGCGCCAGGACAGCCTGCCAGCCCGCCGCCGGGATCGGGCCGCCGACCGGGGAGAACATCGCGACCATCGCCACCACCAGCAGCAGTTCCGCCAGGTCGCCGTGGCGGACGCGGTGGCCCAGGCGCGCGTAGTCGAGGCGGACCAGCCGCAGCACGCAGGGCAGCGCCAGCGCCGCGAACACCGCCGTGAGCGCCCAGTCGACGACCATCGCCAGTTCGGCCTCACTCTCCGTCGCAGGTGGTGTCTCCACCGTGACACCCACGCCGGTCGGGCACCAGCCGTCATTGAGGTGACACTCAGTCACCCGTCAGGATGAGTCCGCTCGTCGGCACGCCCGTCCCCGCCGTGACCAGCACCCGGGCCGCGCCCTCGACCTGGTTGGCCGCCGTGCCGCGCACCTGGCGGACGCCCTCCGCGATGCCGTTCATGCCGTGGATGTACGCCTCGCCGAGCTGGCCGCCGTGCGGGTTGAGCGGCAGCGCGCCGTCGAGCTCCAGCGCGCCGTCGGCGATGAAGTCCTTCGCCTCGCCCCGGCCGCAGAACCCCAGTTCTTCCAGCTGCATCAGCACATACGGGGTGAAGTGGTCGTACAGCACCGCGACGTCCACATCGGACGGTGCCAGCCCCGACTGGCCCCACAGCTGCCGGCCCACGACGCCCATTTCCGGCAGCGCGGCCAGGTCGTCGCGGTAGTAGCTGGTCATCACGTACTGGTCGGGCCCGCTCCCCTGCGCCGCCGCCGCGATCACCGCGGGCGGCCGGGCGAGGTCCCGGGCCCGCTCCACGCTGGTGACGACCAGCGCGACGCCGCCGTCGCTCTCCTGGCAGCAGTCGAGCAGGTGCAGCGGCTCGGCCACCCAGCGTGACGCCTGGTGCTCCGCCAGGGTGATGGGCCGGCCGTGGAACCACGCGTTCGGGTTGGTCGCCGCGTGCTTGCGGTCGATGACCGCCACGCGCCCGAAGTCCTCGCTCGTCGCGCCGTAGTCGTGCAGATAACGCCGGGCCACCATGGCCACCGTCGCCGCCGGGGTCGCGATGCCCATCGGGTAGTGGAAGGCGTTGTCCACCCCCGAGGAGTTGACCTGGCCGGCCGCCGCGGACGACACCTGGCCGAAGCGGTGCCCGGACCGCTCGTTGAACGCCCGGTAGGCGACGACGACGTCCGCGACGCCGGTCGCCACCGCCATCGCGGCCTGCTGCACGGTCGCCGCCGCGGCACCGCCGCCGTAGTGGATGCGGCTGAAGAACTTCAGTTCGGGGATCCCCAGTTCGCGCGCGACGGCGATCTCCGCGTTGCCGTCCATGGTGAACGACACCAGACCGTCCACGTCGGACGACGACAGTCCCGCGTCGGCGAGGGCGTGGGAGATGCATTCGGCCGCCAGCCGCAGCTCGCTGCGCCCGGAGTCCTTGGAAAACTCCGTCGCGCCGATCCCGGCGATGGCCGCCTTCCCGGAGAGCGTCACGGCAACGTCACCTCCACGGTCCCGGCGACGTGCTCACCGAGACTGTCCACACCGGACACGGAGACGACGACGTCGTTGCCCGCACGGGAGACCACCCGGCCGGTGAACGTCAGCGTGTCGTAGGCGTAGCAGGGCACGCCGAGCCGGATCTTGATCGACCGGATCAGCGCCTCGGGCCCGGCCCACTCCGAGACGAACCGCTGGACCAGCCCGGTGTCGGTGAGGATGTTGAGGAAGATGTCCTTCGAGCCGCGGGCCACGGCCGAGTCGCGGTCGTGGTGGACGTCCTGGAAGTCACGGGTGGCCAGCGCCGTGCTGACGACGAACGTCGGCGTCGCCTCGATCGTCAGCGGCGGCAGCTCGGTCCCTTCGGCGACGGTCATCGGGCCACCTTCCACGCGGGCAGGGTCAGGTCGTCGTCGACCCGGACGAACGCCGCGACGACCGGGAGTCCGATGTGGACCTCCGACGGCGGCACGTCCAGGAGCTCGGCCATCACGCGGACCCCTTCTTCCAGTTCCACCAGGGCCACGACGAACGGGAGTTCCTTGCCCGGCACCGGCGGGTGGTGGTGCACGACGAAGGAGTACACGGTCCCCCGGCCACTGGCGACGACGTAGTCGGGCTTGGTGTCCAGCGAGCCGTCGGGCGGCATCGGCCCCGGCGGGTGCCGCAGCGTCTCGCCCCAGCGCTGGATCCGCAGCTCCCCCTCGCGAAGGCCGTCCCAGAAGAACTCCGTGTCCCGGCTGATCACCGGCCGCAGCACCGGCGCCGGCGGCGGCTTCGGGGCGGGCGGGCGGAACTTCAGGACCCGGAACACCATCTCGGCCACGGCTTCGGAGCCGACGGACCAGGTCGTCCGGGTGGTGACGAACCAGCCCTCCCCCAGCGCCGTCCGCTTCGGGCCGACGACCGTCTCCAGGCGGGTCGCCGCCGCGACGTGTTCACCCGGCCGCAGGTAGCGGTGGTAGGTCTGTTCGGAGTTCGTGGCCACCACGGAGGTGAACCCGGCCTCGTCGAGCACGGCCATCATCGCGCCGAGCGGGTCGTCGTCGGCCCGGCTGCCGTGCAGGCCGTTCATCGTCCACACCTGGGCCATCGCGGGCGGCGCAACCAGTCCCTTGTGGACGCTGGCGGCGGCGTACTCCGGGTCGGTGTAGACCGGGTTGCGGTCGCCGATCGCCTCGACCCAGTTGTTCACCATGGCCTGGTTGACGGGGTCCCGGGCGAGCCGCGGCGAGGACTCCCCCTGCGCGGCGATCGCGGCGGCGGCTTCTTCGATGGTCATCGCGGCACCCTCGGCAGGCCCAGGCCGATCGAGGCGATCAGCTCCCGTTGGATTTCGCTGACACCGCCGCCGAAGGTCAGCACGATGTTGCGCTTGGCGGTGAGGTCGAGCCAGTCCGCCAGCTCGGCGGTGTCCGGATCGGCCAGGTCGCCGTGGCGCGCGACGACTTCCTCGAGGTTCCGGCCGATCCGCTGGATGGCCTCCGAGCTGAACACCTTGGTCGCCGACGCGTCGGCCACGCCGACCGGCGCACTCGCTGCGGACACCGCGACCTGCCAGTTCAGCAGTTCGTTCACCCGGGTCACGGCCATCGCCTCGGCGAGCACGGCCCGCACGTCGGCGAGGTCCAGCAGGCCGTGCGCGCTCGCCCACGCGTGCACGCGGTCGTACAGGCCGCCGATCCGCCCGGCCGGCCCGAGCATGACGCGCTCGTGGTTGAGCTGCGTCGTGATCAGCCGCCAGCCCGCATTTTCCTGTCCCACCAGGCGGTTCGCCGGCACGCGGACGTCCGAATAGTACGTCGCGTTGACGTGGTGGGCGCCGTCGCAGGTGATGATCGGCGTCCACGAGTAGCCGGGATCGCTCGTGTCGACGATGAGGATCGAGATGCCCTTGTGCTTCGGCGCGTCCGGCGCGGTCCGCACGGCGAGCCAGACGTAGTCGGCGTCGTGCCCGCCGGTGGTGAAGATCTTCTGGCCGTTGACGACGTATTCGTCGCCGTCGCGCACCGCGGTCGTCCGCAGCGACGCGAGGTCCGTGCCCGCTTCCGGTTCGCTGTAGCCGATCGCGAAGTGGATCTCCCCGGCCAGGATCTTCGGCAGGAAGAAGGACTTCTGCTCGTCCGTGCCGAACTCCTGCAGCGTCGGCCCGACCGTCTGGAGCGTGACCGAGGGCAGCTGGACGTCGGCGCGCGCGGCCTCGTCGACGAAGAGGTGCTGTTCGATCCCGCCGAAGCCCTGGCCGCCGTACTCGACCGGCCAGCCGACGCCGAGCCGGCCGTCGCGGCCCATCCGGCGGACGATCTCGCGGAACACCGGCCCGTGCCGCTCGCGCCGCATCGCCTGGCGTTCCTCGGGGCTGATCAACCCGGCGAAGTATTCGCGCAGCTCGGCACGTAGCTGCTTTTGCGCGCTGGTCAGTTCGACGTGCATCCGCTCACCCCGCCACTCGTTCGCCGAGCCGGCCGAGCCGGTGCGCGGCCCCGCCCAGCGTCCGGCCGAGATCCTTGACCGCCGACGAATACCGGTGCAGTGGGTAGGTTTCGTCGACGCCGACCCCGCCGTGCAGGTGGTGGCAGGTCGCCAGCGCTTCCGGGGCCCGCGAGGCGAACCAGTAGGCGGCGACGTCCAGGTCGGCGTCGGCGTCGAGTCCCGAAGCCAGCCGCCACACCGCGGACGTCACGGCGAGGTGCACGGTCCGTGCGGCCACGTAGACGTCGGCGATCTGGCCCGCCACGGCCTGGAAGGCGGAGAGGGGCCGGCCGAACTGGGTCCGCTCGCCGACGTGCTTGACGGTCAGCGCCAACGCGCCGGCCAGGAGGCCGTCGCCGAGGGCCAGCGCGCCGGCCAGCGCGAACCGGTGCAGTGCCGCCACGGCACCGCGGTCGAACAGGAGGTCCGTTTCCTCGACGGCGACGTCGTCGAGCCGGACGGTGTACTCCGGTGTCCCGGACGAGGTGGGCGTCGGGACGAGCGTGACGCCGTCGGCGTGCGGGTCGACGAGGTAGACGGCGCTGCCGTGCGCGGTGGTCACCGGGGTGAGGATCCGGGTGGCTTCGGCGGCGTACGGTACCGCGGTCTTCACGCCGCTGAGCAGCCACTTCCCGTCTCCGGCCCGCGCGGTCGCGGCGGGCTCGGCGACCAGGGGCGCGGAGGGCTCGTTCAGGGCGGCGGTGAGCAGTGCCTCCCCGGCCGCGACCGGCGGCAGCAACTCCGCGCGCTGGGCCGGGGTCCCGAGCGACTCGATCGGCAGGATCCCCAGGGCGAGCGCGGCGTACGCGGGCACCGGCGCGGCGGCCCGGCCGACCTCGGTCAGGACCTGGGCGACCTCGGCAACGCCCAGACCGTCGCCTTCCAGCTCCGGGGGCAGCGCCAAGGCGAGCAAGCCCGCCGAAGCGAGGGCGCGCCAGGGGCCGCCCTCCACCGCCCGCTGCGGGGGATCGCCTCCCGGGCTCCGGAAGTCACCGAGCACTTTCGCGGCGAGGGCGGCGATCTCGGTCTGCGTATCGTCAAGGGCGAAGTCCACGCCTGTCCTCCGGATCGGGCGCAATATTGAAACCTGTTCTAGTCTTAACCGGAAAGGGCGGCCACGGCAACCCCCGGGGGTGGGCGGAATGGCGGGGAGACGGCGGCGGATCACCGTGCCGCCGACCGCGGGCGTGCCCGAGCCGGCCACCCTGGACCTGCCCGGCCGCGGCCGCACCGTGGTCACCGACGTCGGGCCGCGGGACGCGCCCCCGCTCTTCCTGCTGCATTCGGTGGCCTGCACGGGCCTGCTGACCTGGTATCCGGCGCTCACACGGCTGGCGCGGCGGCACCGCGTCGTCGTGTTCGACCAGCGGTGGCACGGCCGGGGCATCCGCTCGCGGGAGTTCCGGCTCGCCGACTGCGCGGACGACGTCACCGCCGTCGCGGACGCGCTCGGGGTCGGCCGGTTCGCCCTCGCGGGGTACTCGATGGGCGGACTGGTGGCGCAGCTCGTGGCCCGCGCCGAACCAGAACGTGTTACCGGGCTGGTGCTGTGCTCGACCGCGGGCCACTTCGGCCGCGGGCTGCGGCAGCGCGTCGCCCTCGAGGTCTTCGGCCGGACGCTACGGCGGCTGCGCGAGCACGTGCCGCCGCCGGCCGTGCCCGCCGCGCTCCCCCGCGAACGCCTCGCCGACCACCGGTGGGGGCTGCGGGAGTTCCGGTCGACGACGCCGTGGGCGATCGCGGTCGCGGTCGACGAGATCGGCCGGTTCGACTCGACGCCGTGGCTGCACACGCTGCGGCTGCCGGCCGCGGTCGTCGTGACCGCCCGCGACCGGTTCATCGCCCCCGCCCACCAGCGCTCCCTGGCCCGCCGGATCCCCGGCGCGGCCACCTACGAGGTCGCGGCCGGGCACGCGGCCTGCGTGCTGGCGGCCGACCGCTGGGTGCCCGCCCTGCTCGCCGCGGTCCACTCCCTCCGAGGAAGGAACTCCTGATGGGACGCTTCAGCCTGCCCGACCAGAAGCCCGGCGGCCTCGACTCGCCGGTGACGGCGAAGGTGATGAAGTACGCGGCGAAGGCGCAGGTGGCCGTCTTCCGGCTGACCGGCGGCCGGGTCGGCAGCACGTGGCGGATCGGGGCGGGGTTCCGCAAGCCCGTGCCGACGCTGCTGCTGGAACACCGCGGCCGCAAGTCCGGGCGCCGGTTCACCACCCCGCTGCTCTACCTGCGAGCCGGCGACGACGTCGTCGTCGTCGGCTCGCAGGGCGGGCTGCCGCGGCACCCGCAGTGGTACCGCAACCTGCTGGCGCACCCCGAAACCCGCATCGACCTCAAGGGCCGTCGCGGCGTCCCGGTCACGGCCCGGGTCGCCGGGCCTCCGGAACGCGCCGAGCTCTGGCCGCGGCTGGTCGAGCTGTACGCGGATTTCGCCAAGTACCAGGCCTGGACCGAGCGGGAGATCCCGGTCGTGGTGCTCAGCCCGCGGCTTTGAGCAGTTCGGCGAGCGCGTCCGGGAGCGCGTCGGCGAGCGGCCACAGGTCCTTGACCAGCTCCCGCGCGCCGAGCAGGCCGACGTGCAGCTTCCCCGCGTTGGACAGCACCGTGACGTTCAGCCCGGCGCCGTGGAAGACCGGGCCGAGCGGGTAGAAGCCGGTGATCCGCGCGCCCAGGAAGTACAGCGGCATCGGCGGGCCGGGCACGTTGGAGACGACCAGGTTGTGCACCACCGGGTGCTTTTCGGCCAGGCGCAGCGCCGAATAGGCGCGCACGGCGAGCCCGAACGCCGTCGCGGCGGAGAACTGCGCCCAATCCTGCAGCATGTCGGCGTCGATGTCGTGGTGGTGGTCCTTCGAGCGCCGGTTGGCCTCGGCGAGGAAGAACACCCGGGCGGCCGGGTCGGGCAGGTGCGTCGGCAGGGAGGCGAAGAACGCCGAGACCTTGTTGCTGCCGTGCTCGCGTTCGGTCCGGTCGTGCACCGAGACCGGGACGGTCGCCACCAGCGGATCCTCCGGCAGTTCCCCGCGCGCGACGAGGAACTCCCGCAGCGCCCCGGCGACGAGCGCGAGCACGACGTCGTTCACCGTCACCCCGAAGGCGTTCTTGACGTCCTTGACGTCGGCGAGGTCGAGCTGGGCGAAGGCGACGCTGCGGTGCCCGGTGATCGTGCCGTTCAGCGACGTCCTCGGCGCGGTGAACGGAACCGGCATTCCCTTGCCGCGCAACGCCCGGCCGACCCACCGCGGCACCAGCCCGAGGAGGTCGGGCAGCAGCCGCGCGACCTCGGCGGGGCGCTTCACGACGCTCTCGACCCCGGAGCGGAGCAGGTCCAGCGGCGAGGGCAGCGCGGCGTTCCGGTGCTCCTCGATCTCCGGCATCGGCCCGTCCGGTTCGAGCCCGGCGAGGTAGGTGATCAGGCTGGCGCCGCTGACGCCGTCGACGCTCGCGTGGTGCATCTTGAGCAGCACGGCGAGCCGGCCGTCGGCCAGGCCTTCGATGACGTACAGCTGCCACAGCGGGTGCGCGCGGTCGAGCTGCTGCCCGGCGATGTGGGCGCAGAGCGCGGCCAGCTCGGCGCGGTCGCCGGGGGCGGGCACGCCGATGCGGTGCACGTGGTGGTCGAGGTCGAAGTCTTCGTCTTCGACCCAGACGGGGTGACTGAGGTTCCAGAGTGGATTGTGCAGTTTGCGGCGGAACGCCGGGATCATCCGGACGCGCTCGTCGAGGCTTTCCTGGAGCTTCGCGAAGCTGTAGCCGCCGGGAACGGTCGAGCCGTCGAGGATGAGCAGCCCGCAGACGTGCAGGACCTGCGACGACGTCTCGAGGTAGAGGAAACTCGCGTCGAGGCCGCTCAGTCTCTGCATGGCGCCAGGGTAGGCCACTTCCCGTGAGCGGCCCGTCACCAATCCGGCCAAAAGCAGGCCGGCCCCCGAGCGACAAGCAACCGTTGCCACGAAGCCATCCGGCCGTGACTGTGGTCGGGTCGGTGACCGACGACACAGCACCCTACTCGCCGGTACCATCGCGGTGGTGCAGCCGAATTTCCTGATCCGTCGCGCGGTCCAGCTCGGTCTCACCGCCAACGCCCTCCGCCCGCTGCGGGCCCGGTCCACCACGATCCCGGTGTTCTTCGCCGGGTGGCTGACCGGCGAGCTGGCGCCCCAGTTCCTGGCTTTGACGGCGGCGGATTCCCTGCTCCACGTGGCACGCCACGGCACCGGCGACCGCTCGACGAAGGCGGGCCTGGCGATGGCCGCCGCGTCCGCCGCCGGGCTGGCCGCGCTGATCCGCACCGGGCACGGCGCCCGCGAGGAGATCGAGAACGCGCTGACGTCGGCGCTGGGCGACGACTACGCCTCGGAGCTGGGCCGCTCGGACCTGGGCCTGCCGTGGGGTGAGCTGGCGCTGCCGTTCCGGATGGGCGCGCCCGACGTCCGCATCGACCGCAACATCGCGTACGCCCCGGGCGGCAAGCGGTTCCTGCTGGACGTCTACCGCCCTGCCGAGCCGGTTTCGGGCGCGCCGGTGCTGCTGCAGGTCCACGGCGGCGCGTGGGTGATCGGCAACAAAGAGGAGCAGGGCCGGCCGCTGATGCGCTACCTGGCCCGCCGAGGCTGGGTGTGCGTCGCGATCAACTACCCGCTGTCACCGGCACACCGCTGGCCGGCGCACATCGTCGCGGCGAAGCAGGCGCTGGCGTGGATCCGCTCATCGATCACTTCGTACGGCGGCGACCCCCGGTTCGTGGCGGTGACGGGCGGCTCGGCGGGCGGCCACCTGTCGGCGCTGCTGGCGTTGTCGCAGAACGACCCGGCGTTGCAGCCGGGTTTCGAGGACACGGACACGAGCATCCAGGCATGCGTCCCCCACTACGGGGTGTACGACTTCGCGGCGACGTCCGGCGCACCGGCGAGCAAGTACCGGCTGGAGAGCCTGATCGCCCGCCGCGTGTTCGCGCCGGACCGCGACCCGGTGGCGCACTTGGACGACTACATCGCGGCGTCCCCGCTGGATCGGATCACCTCGGACGCACCGCCGTTCTTCGTGATCCACGGCCGGGACGATTCGCTGGTCCCGGTACGGGAGGCGCGCGAGTTCGTCTCGCGGCTGCGCGAGAAGTCGAGGCAGCCGGTGGCGTATGCGGAGCTGGCGGGGGCACAGCACGCGTTCGACGTGTTCACGTCGGTGCGTTCGGCGCACGTGGTCCGCGGGGTCGCGCGGTTCCTGGACCACACGTACAACGCCTGGAAGGCCGAGCACCGGTAAGCGCCTGCGCGTCCAGGCCACCTTGGGTGCGTTGGGGCGCTTGGGGGGCCTGGTCCGGCGGGCAGGTCAGTAGGCGAGGTCCACCGGGCTTGCCGAAGGTGGGCCGTCGAGGCGCCACTCCGGTCCTTCGCGGACGAAGCGGTACCAGCGTGCGTCGCGGCCGTAGCGCAGTTGCAGCTCTCCGTGGGTCACTCGGTTGCGCCAGATCTTCGGCTTGCCCGGGAGGCCCGCGTCGGCCAGGAGCGACTCGGCTTCCGTGAGGGGTCCCGGGCCGGGCTGCCAGGTCTCTCGCAGGGCCGCCAAGCCGCCGCGGCCCGCTTCGCGCCAGGCCTCCGCCCAGCGGACCAGGTCTCGGGGAGACACCCCCGCCGTCGTGGCCAGGGCGGTGATCTCCGCGCCGGACCGGCCGGCCGCTCGGCGGGCGAGGTCTTCGTCGAACGTCAGCTCCGCCGCCGTCGGTCCGCCGGTCAGGAGGTCGCGGGCGAGGGAGGCCGCGTCCGCTGCTAGGGCGGACAGCGCCGCCGCCGTCCAGCCCGTGCCCGGGGGCGGGTCGAGGTCCAGGACCGCCGGTGGCCCGGGTACCCGCGGTGGCGGCGGCAGCGCGGGGATCGCGCCCGGCCGTCGCGCGTAGGCGGCGCGGGGGGTCAGTCCTTCATCGACGCGCTTCGGGAGCTTCGGTTTCTCGCCGCGCGCCGGCGACCGGCGGGCTCGGAGCTCGGCCAGCACGTCGGCCCGCGGGCGCCCGCGCAGCAGGAAGAGCGTGAACGGGTCGCGGTCCACCTCGTCGGCGACCAGGTAGTACACCGCGGCGACGTGCTTGCACGGGTTCGCCGAGTCCGGGCACGAACACCGCGGCCGCAGGTCGCCCGGGCCCGGCAGCAGGTCGACACCCGCTTCGCGCGCCTGCTCGGTGAGCGCGCCCGGCAGCTCGCCGTCGAGCAGCGCCGCCGCGTGACCGAGCTGGGTGCCGACCACGCCGAGCAGCTTGTCCCACTCGCCGTCGGTGAAGGTGCGCATCGTGATCGTCACTTTGTACGGCTCCGGCCGGCTGCCCCGCACCCGGGCGCTGACCGCGCCGGCCCCGGCGTGCAGCTCGCTGACCGTGCCCTTCCGCGCGTACGTCCGCCCTCGGGGCAGCCGGTTCGGGTCGAGCTTCGCGCGCTGCTCCAGCGCCTCGACCCAGGCCCGGCCCCACCACGTCGTGCCGAAGTTCCGCCTCGGTGGCATCACCCGCTCCCGAGCCGGACCAGATCGGCGAGCTCGTCGTCGGACAGTTCGGTGATCCAGTCCTCCCCCGCTCCGACGATCGATTCGGCGAGGCCCCGTTTCTTTTCGAGGACCTGCGCGATCCGCTCCTCGAGGGTGCCTTCGGCGATCAGCCGGTGCACCTGGACCGGCCTGTCCTGCCCGATCCGGTACGCGCGGTCGGTGGCCTGGTCCTCCACCGCCGGGTTCCACCAGCGGTCGTAGTGGATCACGTGGGTGGCCCGGGTCAGGTTGAGCCCGACGCCGCCCGCCTTGAGCGAGAGCAGGAAAACCGGGATCTCGCCGGCCTGGAACCGGTCGACCATGTCCTGCCGCTTCGCCGGCGAACTGGCTCCGGAGAGCAGTTCGGTGGGCAGCCCACGGTCCTTGAGCCGCCGCTCGAGCAGGCGGCACAGCTGGACGTACTGGCTGAACACCAGGACGCTTTCGCCCTCGTCGAGGATCACGTCCAGCAGTTCTTCGAACGCCGCGAGCTTGCCGGAGCGGCCGGTGAGCGCGCCGTGCGGTTCCTTGAGGAACTGCGCCGGGTGGTTGCAGATCTGCTTGAGCTCGGTGAGCAGCTGCAGCACCTGCCCGCGCCGCTTGATGCCCTGCGTTTCCCGGATTTCGGCGAGGTTTTCGCGCACGACGGCCTCGTAGAGCGTGGTCTGCTCGGCGGTCAGCGGGACGAACCGGTCGGTCTCGGTCTTGCGCGGCAGTTCCGGGGCGATGTCCGGGTCGGACTTGCGCCGCCGCAGCAGGAACGGCCGGACGGTGGTGGCCAGCCGCTCGGTGACCGCCTTGTCGCGGTCGCGTTCGATCGGCCGCGCGACGGTGCGGCGGAAGCGATCGAGCGGGCCGAGCAGGCCGGGCGTCGTCCAGTCCACAATGGACCACAGTTCGGTGAGCCGGTTTTCGACCGGGGTGCCGGTGAGGGCGACCTTGGCTTGCGCGGGCACCTTGCGCAGTTCCTTGGCCGTGGCGGAGAGCGGGTTCTTGACGTGCTGGGCCTCGTCGGCCGCGATCAGCCCCCAGACCACTTCGGACAGCGTTTCGCGATCGCGGCGGAGGACGCCGTACGTGGCCAGGACGACCTCGTCGGGCGCGAGGTCGTCGAGGTGGCGGCCGCCGCCGTGGAACCGGCGGACGGGGATTTCCGGGGCGAAGCGGGCGAACTCGCGCTCCCAGTTGCCGAGGAGGGAGGTGGGACAGAGGACGAGGGTGGGGCCACCGCCTCGCCGGGGCGCGGGGTCGGCGAGCTCGGCACCGGCGGACGGCACCTCGCCACCGGCCGGCAGCGGCTCCCCGCCGTCGGCCGGCTGATGCCCGTCGCCGCCGGCCTCCACCGCACCGTCCGCCGACGAAGACTCCGCGCTCAACGACAGCGCACCGTCCATTGTCGGGAGCCCACCGCCGCCGAGCGCCACCCCACCAGCCACCGGCGCAAGCTCACCACCGCTAGGCGCCACCGCACCAGCCGCCGCAAGCCCACTGCCGCCAAGCGCCACCGCGCCGTCCGCCGACAAAGACTTCGAGCCCGGCGGCAATGCACCGGACCTCGCCAGGTCCCGGCGGTGCAGGTGGAGGGCGATCAGCTGGATCGTCTTGCCCAGGCCCATGTCGTCGGCCAGGCAAGCACCCAGCCCCAGGCCCGTCATCGTCGCCAGCCAGGACAGCCCCGCCTGCTGGTACGGGCGCAGCGTCGCGTGCAACCCCGGCGGTGGCGCCACCAGGGCGTCCGCCCGGTCGCGGATGCGCGAAGCCAGCCCGCCCAGCGCCGGTGGTGCCGCGAACTCGACGCGTTCGCCGTCGAGCTCCAGCTCGCCCGTCAACGCCGCGGCCAGGGCCTCGCCCGCGTCCAGCTTGCGGGTCCGGCCCCGCACCCGGGCCAGGAGCTGCGGATCGACCCGGACCCACTGGCCGCGCAGGCGGACCAACGGCCGCTTGGCTTCCGCGAGCGCCGCGACCTCGGCCTCGGTCAGCTGCTCGCCGCCCAGGCTCAGCTGCCAGCGGAACTCCAGCAGCGAACGCAGGGCGAACTCCGCGTCCGTGACGCTCGCCGGTGCCTGCGTCGCGCTCGCCTTCGCCTTCACCTCCGCCGCGAACAGCCCCTTCGACCAAAGCACCTCGATGCCGGCGCCGCCGAGGTCGCGGGCGCCGTCGGTGAGCAGGTCGACGACCTCTTCGTCGGACAGCTCCAGCGAAGCGGGCGTCGCCTGGCTCAGCACCCGGCCCAGCGGCGCCCAGGCCCGCGCGCCGCGGCGCAGGCCCAGCAGCAGCTGCGTCTCGACCTGGTCGCCGAGGCGGTTCAGGACCGCGTCCGGGGCGTCCCACAGCGTTGCCGCCTCCACCACCAGGCTCGGCTCGGCCATGCTGCGCACCGCCAGCACCCCGGCGAACGAGTCGTCGTCGAGGCCCTCGACCCGCAGGAGCACCTGGATCCCGCGGGGCTCGCGGGCCTCCAGCTCCGCCAGCCAGGCCGCACCGTCCGGGCCGAGCAGGGCCGGTTCACGGGCCGCGAACGCCGGATCGCCCGCGCCCACCGGGGCTGCCGGGCTGCGCACCAGCAGGTCGGCCGTCGCGTCCCAGAGCGCGCGGACCAGGGAATCCGGCGAGTGCAGGCGGATGCGTTTCAGCCCGGTCAAGGGCAGCGCATACGCCTCTGGTGGCAGCGCACCGGCCAGCCCTCGCAGCAGTTCTTCGTCGGCGGCGTCCAGCGGGCCGATCCGCCAGGCCGCCGCCCCGCCCGGCGAGGCGGCCGGGCGCAGCCGCCCCCGGGCGACGAGGTTCACCCCGGCGTTGACGGCCGCCGACCACGCCGCGACCGCCGGGCTGGCCTCCTCCCCCACCGACAGCAGCCGGGGCAGCGCCCGCTCCAGCGGGATCAGCTCGGCGTCGACCTTCGTCCGCGCGAACTTGGCTCCCCGGGGCAGCACGAGCTCGATCGTGGTCCCGCCGGCCACGTCGTCGCCCCACAGGGCCAGCACCCCGTCCCGCGGGGGATCCGCGGGGAGGTAGGTGGCCTGGGTGTCTGCGCTGAACTCCACGACCGCAACGCTAGAACACGACACCGACAGTTTTGCGCTCGGCGGCGCGAACGGGCCGTTCGCACCGTTGCACAACGCAACCCACCCGTGCGCCGAGGGGCATCACGCGTGCTTCAAGAGGCATCACGCGTGATTGGAGGGGCATCATGCGTGATTGGCGGGGCATCAGCCGCGGGGCAGGCCCAGCAGGCGTTCGGCGGTGAGGGAACGCAGGACCTGCGTCGTGCCGCCCGCGATCGAAAGGCAGCGGGTCAGCAGGAATTCGTGCTGCGGCGAGCCGTCGGCGAGCAGCGCGCCCGAGCCGGCCAGCTCCAGCGCGAACTCCGCCACCTCCTGCCGGTGCTGCACGCCGAGCAGCTTCCGGACGCTCGACTCCGCACCCGGGTCCTGGCCCTCCAGCCGGCGCAGGGCCGCCCGCAGGTCCAGCACCGACCCGGCGACCCCGTCGGCCACCAGGGAACCGAGCCGGTCCAGAGCGACGTCGTCCAGCACCGATGCGTCCACTGTGGACACCAGGGTCTGCACGCTCTCGCCGACCGCCGAACCGCTGCCGATGGCGACCCGCTCGTTGGCCAGCGTCGTGCGCGCCAGCCGCCAGCCGCCGCCCGGCGAGCCGACGACGTCGGCGTCCGGCACGAACACGTCGTCGAGGAACACCTCGTTGAACACGGCCTCGCCGGTGATCTCGCGCAGCGGCCGCGTCGTGATGCCGTCGGCGCGCATGTCGACCAGGAAGTACGTGATGCCCTTGTGCTTGGGCGCGTCCGGGTCGGTGCGGGCGAGGCAGATGCCCCAGTCGGCTTCGCGGGCCAGCGACGTCCACACCTTCTGCCCGGACAGCCGCCAGCCACCGTCGACGCGCCGGGCCGCCGTCCGCAGCGCCGCCAGGTCGGACCCGGCGCCGGGCTCGCTGAACAGCTGGCACCAGGTGAGCTCGCCGCGCAGGGTGGGCCGGGCGAACCGGGCGCGCTGCTCGTCGCTGCCGTGCTCGAGGATCGTCGGCACCGCCCACGCGCCGATCACCAGGTCCGGACGGCGGACACCGGCGGCCGCCAGCACGAAGTCGATCCGCAGCTGCTCCGCGGCATCGGCACCCCGGCCGTACGGCGCCGGCCAGTGCGGCGTCAGCAAGCCCGCGTCGGCCAGGGCGACGCGTTGCGACGCCGAGGGCAGCGCGGCGATCCGCGCGACCTCGTCCCGCAGCGCGGGATCGTCCCCGACGTCGACACCCAGCGTCCGCTCGGTCCCGGAAAGCGCCAGCGACGCCGCCCGCCGCCGCCACGATCCGCCGAGCCACTGCCGCAGGGCCACTGCCCGCCGCAGGTACAGGTGGGCGTCGTGCTCCCAGGTGAACCCGATCCCGCCGAGCACCTGGACGCAGTCCTTGGCGTTGGCGACGGCCGCGTCGAGGGCGACGACGGCCGCGCTCGCCACCGAAAGCGGGTGCTGACCGGAAGCCGCGTCCCAGGCCAGCGCTTCGGCGGCTTCGGCACGGCACAGCATCTCGGCGCACAGGTGCTTGATCGCCTGGAACGCCCCGATCGGCTTGCCGAACTGCTCGCGGACGCCCGCGTACTCGACGGCGATGGTCAGGCACCGTCGCGCCACGCCCGCCGCCTCGGCGGCCGCCAGGGTCGCCGCCAGTGGAACGACCGGCGGCAGGGTGAGGACATCGCCACGGACCCCCGAGAACCGGATCCGCGCCAGCGGCCGCGAGAAGTCGAACGCGGCCAGGGGCTCGACGCTCACCCCGGGCGTGCCGGGAGCGAGCAGGACGTGCCCACCGCCGGCCGGCACGAGCAGCCAGGTCCCGGCGTCCGCGCCGGGCACCGGCCCGGTGACGCCGTCGTCGAGCGACGGCGCGTCCAGCAGGACCGCGACCGTGGCCTCCCCCTCGGCCAGCGCCGGGAGCAGTTCCTTCGCCTGGGGGACGTCGGCGAGCAGCAGCCCGGCGAGCGCGGTGCTCAGCACCGGTCCGGGAACGAGTTCTTCCGCCGCCGCGGCGAGCCCGGCGGCGAGGTCGGCGACGCTGCCGCCGGCCCCGCCGGCCGCCGCGGGCAGCGCGACACCGAACAGGCCGAGCGCGGCGAAACCGGCCGGGATTCCCGCGCCGGAACCGGCTTCCGCGGCGTGCACCGCCTCGCGGGGGTGGTGCGCCGCGGACCAGGCGTGGATCGCCTGGGCCAGCGCGGCCTGTTCCTCGGTGAGCGCGACCGGCATGGGGCCTCCTCGCGGTTTCAGCGACACTACTCGCGAGTGTAGAACGTGTTACAGTTTTTCGGCCAGTGGGTCAGCTGTCGCGAGGTTCGCCAGGACAGGTAATCTACGTCGTGAACTGGAACAAGTTCCGAAGGACGGGGGAATGCCGATGCCAGGCAAAACCAAGGCCCGCGGCAACGGCCTGAGCGCGATCGGCGCGGACGAGCTCGGCTCGGCCGCCCAGCGCGACCGCCGCCGCCGGATCATCGACGCCACCCTCGCCCTCGCGTCGAAGGGTGGCTACGACGCCGTCCAGATGCGCGCCGTCGCCGAGAAGGCCGACGTCGCCCTCGGCACGCTGTACCGGTACTTCCCCTCGAAGATCCACCTGCTCGTCTCCGGGCTGGCCCGCGAGTTCGAGCGCGCGCAGGAGAAGCTCGAGCGCCAGGCCATCCCGGGCGAAACGCCCGCCGAGCGGCTGATGTTCGTGCTCGGCCGCAACACGCGCCTGATGCAGCGCGACCCGCACCTGACCGAGGCCATGGTCCGCGCGTTCATGTTCGCCGACACCTCCGCCGCCGCCGAGGTCGAGCAGGTCGGGCGGCTGATGGAGAACATGTTCGCCAAGGCGATGGGCATCGCCGAGCCGACCGAGGCCGACCGGGACATCTTCCACGTGGTCGCCGACGTCTGGATGGCGAACCTGGTCGCGTGGGTGACCCGCCGCGCCTCGGCGGCCGACGTCGCCAACCGCCTCGAACTGTCGGTGCACCTGCTGCTCGACAAGTAACCGCGCCGCCTCAGCGGTGCGCGGCGGCCACCTCGGCCAGCTCGTCGAGGGCCTTGAGCGTCTCCGCTTCCGGCAGCGTGTCCAGCAGGAACGTGTACCGCTCGACGCCGGCCTCGCGGAAGCCGTCGATCACCTTCGGCGTCGTCGGGCCGCCGAACACCGCGAACTGCACGTCTTCGCGGCCCTGCTCCGCCAGCCATCGACGGACGCGCTGCGCCTCCTGGTACTTCGTGTAGCCCCGGAGCAGCCAGCCGTCACCGTACTTGGCCAGGCGGTTCAGGGCGGCTTCGCTCTCGCCGCCGATGTAGATCGGGACGTGCGGCTTCTGCACCGGCTTCGGCCAGCTGAAGATCGGGTCGAGGTCGATGTGCTCGCCGTGGAACTCGGCCTCGTCCTTGGTCCAGATCTCCTTGAGCGCGGACAGCTGCTCGTCGATCAGCGCGCCGCGCGTCTTCGGGTCGGTGCCGTGGTTGCGCATCTCTTCCCGGTTCCAGCCGACGCCGACGCCGAACAGCGCGCGGCCGTCCGAGATCACGTCCAGCGACGCGACCTCCTTGGCCGTGTGGATCAGGTCGCGCTGGATCAGCAGGGCGATCCCGGTGCCGAGCAGCAGCTCCGACGTCGCGGTGGCCGCGGCGGCGAGCGCCACGAACGGGTCGAGCGTGCGGTAGTAGACGCGGGGCAGGTCGCCGCCGCCCGGGTACGGGCTTTCGCGGCTCACCGGGATGTGCGAGTGCTCGGCGAGGAACAGCGAGTCGAAGCCGCGCTCTTCCAGCGCCGCACCCAGCACGTCCGGGCGGATGCCCTCGTCGGTCACGAACGTCGAAATTCCGAATTTCATGCTCAAGGACTACCACCGGGTTGACAAGGGGTGCACGATGGAGGCATCTCATCACACGTTGAATAAGGGGGCAGTCATGGACGTGCAGGACATCGACTTCGAAGAGCTGTACCAGGGCGCCACCCCGATCGGCCGCAAGATGCCGTGGGATCTCGGCGCGCCGCAGCCCGCGGTCATCGCGCTGGCCGACGCCGGCGAGTTCACCGGCGAGGTGCTCGACATCGGGTGCGGCCTCGGCGACAACTCGGCGTTCCTCGCCTCCCGTGGCGTGCACGTCACCGGCCTGGACGGGGCACCGTCGGCGGTCGAGCAGGCCCGCACGCGCGCCGCGGCGAAGGGCCTCGACATCGAGTTCGCCGTCGCCGACGCGACGAAGCTCGAAGGCTACGAAGGCCGCTTCGACACGGTCCTCGACAGCGCGCTCTACCACTGCCTGACCGAGGACGACCGCCGCGCGTACCTGGCGGCGCTGACCCGGGCGACCCGCCCGGGCGCGACGCTGCACCTGTTCTGCTTCTCGGAGGACGTTCCGGACGGCTTCCCGGCGCCCTACCTGATCAGTGAGGCGAACCTGCGCGAGACGGTCGGCAAGGACTGGACGATCGAGCGTCTCGAGCCGGCCGTCTACACGACGTCGATGACGGCGGAAGAGCTGCGGCAGAGCGTCCGGGTCGTGCTCGGCGCGGAGCCGGGCGGCCTGACCGGGATGGACACCGACGCGGACGGCCGGGTCCTGGTTCCGGTCTGGCGGCTGAAGGCGGTCCGGAGCTAGACGTTGCGGCGGTACTGCCCGCCGACCTCGAAGAACGCCTCGGTGATCTGACCGAGCGAGCACACCCGCGCGGCATCCATCAGCACGCCGAACAGGTTGCCGCCGCGGGTGGCCGCCTCGCGGAGGGCCTTCAACGCCTGCTGGGCCTCCTCGTGGTGGCGGTGCTGGAAGTCCGCGAGCCGGTCCAGCTGGGACTTCTTCTCGTCCTCCGTCGCGCGGGCCAGCTCGACCTCGACGTTGTCCTCACCGGAGTGCGGGTTGCGGAACGTGTTGACGCCGATGATCGGCAGCGAGCCGTCGTGCTTCTTGCGCTCGTAGAGGATCGACTCGTCCTGGATCTTGCCGCGCTGGTAGCCCGTCTCCATCGCGCCGAGGACGCCGCCGCGCTCGCTGATCCGGTCGAACTCGGCCAGCACCGCCTCCTCGACCAGGTCGGTCAGCTCGTCGATGACGAAGGAACCCTGCAGCGGGTTCTCGTTCTTCGACAGGCCCCACTCCTTGTTGATGATCATCTGGATGGCCATCGCGCGGCGCACCGACGACTCCGACGGCGTCGTGATCGCCTCGTCGAACGCGTTGGTGTGCAAGGAGTTCGCGTTGTCGTACAGCGCGCACAGCGCCTGCAGCGTGGTGCGGATGTCGTTGAAGCTCATCTCCTGCGCGTGCAGCGACCGGCCGGACGTCTGCACGTGGTACTTCAGCTTCTGCGACCGCTCGTTCGCGCCGTAGCGCTCGCGCATCGCCACCGCCCAGATCCGCCGGGCCACCCGGCCGAGCACCGAGTACTCCGCGTCCATGCCGTTGGAGAAGAAGAACGACAGGTTCGGCGCGAAGTCGTCGATGTCCATGCCGCGGGCCAGGTACGACTCGACGTAGGTGAAGCCGTTGGACAGCGTGAACGCCAGCTGCGAGATCGGGTTCGCCCCGGCCTCGGCGATGTGGTAGCCGGAGATCGACACCGAGTAGAAGTTCCGCACGCCGTGCTCGATGAACCACTCCTGGATGTCGGCCATCATCCGGAGGCTGAACTCGGTCGAGAAGATGCAGGTGTTCTGGCCCTGGTCCTCCTTGAGGATGTCGGCCTGCACCGTGCCCCGGACGGTGCGCAGCACCCACTCGCGCAGCTCGGCGGCTTCGGCCTCGGACGGCTCGCGGCCGTGCTCGTCGCGGAACTCCGTCAGCTTCTGGTCGATCGCCGTGTTGAGGAAGAAGGCCAGGATCGTCGGCGCCGGGCCGTTGATGGTCATCGACACCGACGTGTTCGGCGCGGTCAGGTCGAAGCCGTCGTAGAGGACCTTCATGTCCTCGAGCGTCGCGATGGACACCCCCGACGTGCCGACCTTGCCGTAGATGTCGGGGCGGGTGTCGGGGTCGTGGCCGTAGAGCGTCACCGAGTCGAAGGCCGTGGAGAGCCGCTTGGCCTCCGAGTCCGCCGAAAGCAGCTTGAACCGGCGGTTGGTGCGGAACGCGTCGCCTTCGCCGGCGAACATCCGCGCCGGGTCCTCGCCGTCGCGCTTGAACGGGAAGACACCCGCGGTGTACGGGAAGTAACCCGGCAGGTTCTCGCGGCGCAGGAACGACAGCAGCTCACCGGATTCGGCGTAGCGGGGCAGGGCGACGCGCGGGATCCGGTTGCCCGACAGCGTGTCGCGCCACAGCTGCGTGCGCAGCTCCTTGTCGCGGATCTTCACGACGAGCTCGTCCTGGCGGTATTCCTCGGCGAGCGAGCGGAACCGTTCGAGGAGCTTTGTCGACTCCCCGTCCACTTCGGACTCGGCGGCGGCGAGCAGGCCGTCCAGCGCATCGGTCGAGGCGTCCACCTTGGCCAGTTCGGCGCGCGCCAGCGCCAGCGCCTCGCGCTTGCGGATCGCGGCGACCTGCGCTTGCGTCTTCGCGTGGTAACCGCGGAGGGTCTCGGAAATCTCGGCCAGGTACCGGGACCGGTTGCCCGGGATGATCGTCGAGGCGTCCGTCGAGACCTTGCCCTCGACCCGCGGCAGCGTCCCCGCGGACACGCCGAGGCCCCGCTCGGCGAGCATCCCCCGCAGGTGCTGGTACAGCGCGGTGACGCCGTCGTCGTTGAACTTCGCCGCGCTCGTGCCGTACACCGGCATGTCGTCCGGCCCCGACGAGAAGGCCTCGCGGTTGCGCACCAGCTGGCGCGCGACGTCGCGGCGGGCGTCCTCGGCGCCGCGGCGCTCGAACTTGTTGATCGCGACGACGTCGGCGAAGTCGAGCATGTCGATCTTCTCCAGCTGCGACGCGGCGCCGAACTCCGGCGTCATCACGTACAGCGACTCGTCCACGAAGTCGACGATCCCGGCGTCACCCTGGCCGATGCCCGGCGTCTCGACGATCACCAGGTCGAAGCCGGCGGCCTTGCAGGCCAGGATCGACTCGCTCAGCCCGGCCGGGATCTCCCCGGACGTCGTGCGCGTGGCCAGCGAACGGAAGTACACCGGCGAGCCGTCCAGGCAGTTCATCCGGATGCGGTCGCCGAGCAGCGCGCCGCCGCCCTTGCGCCGTGACGGGTCGACGGCGAGCACCGCGATCCGCAGCTTGTCCTCCTGGTCCAGGCGGAACCGGCGGATCAGCTCGTCGGTGAGCGACGACTTGCCCGAGCCGCCGGTGCCGGTGATGCCGAGCACCGGTACCTCGCGCTTGCCCGCGGCCTCGGTGATGCCGCCCAGCAGGTCGTCGGGCAGCTGCCCGGCCTGCAGCTGGGTGATGACGCGCGAGAGCGCGGCGACGTCGCCGGAGAGCACTTTGTCCAGCGAAGGGGCTTCGGCCGCGAGGTCGACGTCGCAGGCCTTGATCATCAAGTTGATCATGCCCGGCAGGCCCATCTCGTAGCCGTCTTCGGGCGAGAAGATGCGGGCGACGCCGCGCGAGTGCAGCAGCTCGATCTCCTCGCGCACGATCACCCCGCCCCCGCCGCCGAAGACCTTGATGTGGCCGGCGCCGCGCTCGCGCAGCAGCTCGACGAGGTAGGAGAAGTACTCGACGTGCCCGCCCTGGTACGCCGAGATGGCGACCCCCTGGACGTCCTCGGCGATGGCCGCGGTGGCGACCTCGTCGACCGACCGGTTGTGACCGAGGTGGACGACCTCCGCGCCCTGCGACTGCAGGATCCGCCGCATGATGTTGATCGACGCGTCGTGGCCGTCGAAGAGGCTCGACGCCGTGACGAACCGGACGGGGTGCGCGGGGCGGTACAGCTCGCTGGTCATCCCTCCAAAATACTTTGACTTCCTACTATTGGAAACCCGAGGTCCGGTGACGCGGCTCTCAGGGCACCGCGGAAGAACCTTGACACCGGCCTGCTCGGCGCTATATTTAACGAGTTCGTTAATTAACAGGATGGTGAAATGACCGATACGTTGAGCCGGACGTTCTCGGCCCTCGCCGACCCGACCCGGCGCGCCATCCTCGCGCGTCTGTCGGCCGGCGAAGCGACGGTGAACGAGCTCGCCGAACCACTCCCGATGACCCTGCCCGCGGTGTCCCGGCACCTGAAGGTGCTGGAGGAGGCCGGGCTGATCACCCGCGGCCGCACCCGCCAGTGGCGGCCCTGCCGGCTGGAGGCCAAGCCCCTGGAAGGCGTCGCCGACTGGGTCGCGACCTACCGCCGGTTCTGGGACGGCGGGTTCGACCGCCTCGAAGAGCACCTGCGGACCCTGACCGGCGGGCCCGGCGATGCCTGACCTGACCATCACGCGCGTGTTCGACGCGCCCCGCGAACTGGTCTTCACCGCGTGGACCGATCCGGACCGGCTGGCGAGCTGGCTGGGGCCGCACGGCTTCACCGGCTCCGCCGTCACCCTCGCCACCCGGCCCGGCGGGGCCTGGCGGGCGTGCATCCGCTCCCCCGAGGGCGACGAGCACTGGATGCACGGCGTCTACCGCGAGATCACCGCCCCCGAACGGCTCGTGTTCACCTTCGCCTGGGACACCGAAGGCGACCTGCGCACCGAGACCCTCGTGACGATCGGCTTCGCCGACCTCGGCGGCAAGACCGAGATGACCTTCGTCCAGACCGGTTTCCCGACCGCCGCCGACCGCGACGGCCACGACGAGGGCTGGACGTCGGCCTTCGAGGACCTGACCGGCTTCATCCAAGGAAAGGACGCCCGATGACCGCCACCTTGCCCCCGATCGTCTCGCCCGAAGAGTGGCAGGCCGCGCGAGACGCGCTGCTCGTCAAGGAGAAGGAGCTCATGAAGGCCGCCGACCACCTGGCCGCCGAACGCCGCCGGCTGCCGATGGTGCCCTTCCCGAAGGCCTACGAGTTCGACTCGGCCGGCGGCAAGAAGAGCCTGCTCGACCTGTTCGACGGCCGCCGCCAGCTGATCGTCTACCACTTCATGCTGCACCCGGGCGACGAGGCGGGCTGCCCCGGCTGTTCCCTGGTCGTCGACAACCTGCCGCACCTGGCGCACCTGCACGCCCGGGACGTCACGCTCACCGTCGTCGCGCCCGCCACCCTCGCCGAGATCGACCGGTACCGGACGCGCATGGGCTGGGACGTGCCGTGGGTGTCCGCGCACGGCAGCCGCTTCACCGAGGACTGCGGCGTCGGGGCGGGCTTCGGCGTCAGCGTCTTCCTCCGCGACGGCGACGACGTGTACCGGACCTACTTCACCTCCGGCCGGGGCGGCGAGACGTTCATGGCGTCGCACCGCTACCTCGACATCACGCCGCTGGGGCGCCAGGAGGCGTGGGAGGAGGAGAGCCGCGGCGACGACGCTCCCAGCTCGTGGTGGCGCCGGCACGACGAGTACTGAACTTTATTTCGCCCGCCGTGTCCGGTCCGCGTCCGCGGCTCCGACCTCCTGGTGTCAGACCCCGACAGTGTCTGACACCGACAGAGGAGACGGAAATGCGCGAGATCGGCTACCTGGTCCACACTTCGCTCGACGGCTGCGTCGAGGGCCCGGACGGCGAATTCGACTGGCCGGCCATGGGCCCGGAGCTCTCGGCCTACGCGGAGGCGCTGAGCGCGCGCTGCGGCGAGTTCGCCTACGGGCGGAAGGTCTGGGACATGATGTCGGCGTACTGGCCGGACGCCGAATCGATCTCGGACCACCCGCACGACATCGCGTTCGCGCCCGTCTGGCGGGAGACGCCGAAGGTCGTCTTCTCGCGGACGCTGGAGAAGGCGGACTGGAACACCCGCGTCTTCGGCGGTGACCTGGGCGCGGCGGTGGCGTCCCTGAAGGACGAACCGGGCGAGGACCTGCTGCTCATGGGCGGCGCGGAGCTGGCCGCCGAGCTCACCGCCCGGGGCCTGATCGACGAGTACCACGTGTTCGTGCACCCGGTCGTCCTCGGCGGCGGCAAGCGCCCGTTCGCCGAGGGCACCGCGCGGCTCGGCCTGGAGCTGGTGGAGTCGCGCACCTTCGACGGCCAGGTCGTGCTGCTGCGCTTCCGCCGCGCGTGACCGGTGCCGGGCCCGGGCGCGGCCCGGGCCCCGACGGCGTCAGCGGGCGTTGGCCGCCCGCAGCGCGATCCACTGCCGCATGGCGTACTCGACCAGTGTGATCAGCGTCTGCTTGGTCGACTCGCGATCCCGCGCGTCACAGCGGACGATCGGGATGTTCGGGTCGATCGACAGCGCCTCGCGGACGTCGTTGATGTCGTGCTCCAGCACGCCGTCGAACGTGTTGACGCCGACGATGTACGGCAGGCCCCGGTCTTCGAAGAAGTCGATCGGGGCGAACGAGTCGGCCAGCCGCCGCGTGTCGGCCAGCACCACCGCGCCGATGGCGCCGCGGACGAGGTCGTCCCACATGAACCAGAACCGCTGCTGCCCGGGCGTGCCGAACAGGTAGAGGATCAGGTCCGCGTCCAGCGACACCCGGCCGAAGTCCATCGCCACCGTGGTCGTCGACTTGTTCGGGGTGTGGTCGAGGTTGTCGACGCCGACGCTGGCGTCGGTCATCATCGCCTCGGTGGTCAGCGGCACGATCTCCGAGACCGACCCGACGAAGGTCGTCTTCCCCGCACCGAAGCCGCCAGCCACCACGATCTTGGCGGATGTCATGGTCGGGGGCGCGGTGTCCCGCGGTGCCTTAAAGCCGACGGAGTCCACTCAAAACCCTTTCCATCAACACCAGATGTGCCTCGGCGCCGTCATTGCCCGTAATCGTCTTGTGCACCGTGACCAGCCCCGCGTCGGCCGCGTCGCTGATCAGCACCCGGGCCACCCCCAGAGGAACCCGCAGCGCCGAAACGATCTCGGCGACCGAACGGGGGGTCCGGCACTCTTCCATGATCGAGATGCACTCGATCTGCTCCGCGGCCACTTCGGGGAAGCCACCGGTGGCAGCGTAGTCCTTCGCGGAGATCAGTGTCTCCAGCTCCAGGGCGTAGTTCGCCCGGGTGCGGCCTCCGGTCAGCGCGTAGGGCCGGACGATCGCCGTCAGCTCCTCGGGCGCGGGCGGCTGCTCGAACACCGCGGGCATCACGAATTCGCCGCTGGGCGGGCCCGGGTCGAACAAACCGCCTGGCCTGGGGCTGTCCCCGTCGGTACTGCCGGGTGGAGAGACTAAAGAGGTCACACGATCTCCTTGGTCGGCCGACGGCGCGGGCGCCGGCGGATCCGCGGCCGCGTGCGCACCGGCGGCCGGGGGTTGCGGGGACTCCTTGCTCTTCTTGCGCTTCCGGCGGGCACGGCCGGAATCCAGCGTGAACCCGTTGAGGACGTCGGCGAACGTGCCGTCGTCCCCACGCCCGGCGGGGCTGCGCCCCGCGGGTGGTTCGCCGTCGAATCCGGACCCCGTGCTCATCGCGCCATCATCCCACCGGTTCGCCGATCAGCGACCCCCCGGAGCCCTGAAGCTGAGCGCGCAGCTCCGGGGTGAGGATCTGACCGACCCGGTCGACGAGCATCGTCATCTCGTAGGCGACCTGCCCGATGTCGCAGTTGGGGGCGGCGAGCACGGCCAGGCAGGAGCCGTCGCTGATCGACATCAGCACCATGATTCCCAGCTCCATCTCGACGACGGTCTCGTTGACCGCGCCGGCTTCGAAGCAGCGGGCCGCGCCCTGGGTGAGGCTGACCAGCCCGGAAGCGACCGCGGCGAGCTGGTCGGCCCGGTCGAGCGGAAGCCGGTTCGACGCGGTCAGCAGCAAGCCGTCCGCCGAGACGACCACGGCGTGGGCCACCCCGGGCACCCGCTCCGCGAAGTCGTTCACCAGCCAGCCGAACTGGTTCTGCGTCGGCTGAGCGCTACTCGGCGAGGTCATTCACCCTCCAAGGTCTCGTGGTTGGTCTCGGCCGCCTGTGCGGTGCGGTGGCGTCCGCGCTCGATGCCCTGCTGGAAACTCCGCAGGCGGCCGCGCACGTCGTGTGCGTCCCGTTGTGGTCGGGGGGCCGAGGCCCCGGTGGACGGTCCGGCGCTGCCCGGAAGCAACTGCTCCCCGCGACGGCGCCGGGGCAATCCTGCCGAAGTGAATGTGGGGGGTGTCGACTGGGACACCGCTTGCACCGCCCGCCAGCCGTCGTCCGTGCCGAAATTCCACTCGGCGGTGGCTTCGACGGCGGTCTCTTCGCGACGCGGAGCAGGCGTCTCCGGGGCTTTCCGGCTGGGCAGCGAGGACGGCGGCACGGCGGGCCGGCCGTTGGCGACGGGCAGCTGCCCGGAGTCCCGGAAGACGGCCGGGTCAGGCCCCGGACGAGGCCGGCTCGGCTGCGGCAGGGGCACGGACCGCTGCGGGAGCTTGACGGCGGCCCGGCTGGGCTGCGGGAGCTGGGGACGGGCGCTTTGGTCCGGAGCGGGGGCGGCCGGTCGCGAGTCCTCGGCGGGCGGCTGGTGGGGCGGTTGGTGGGTCGGCTGCGTCCCGTCCGCGAAGATGTCGCCTTGCAGCTTCGGCTGAGATGGGGTGTCGGACTGCTCAGGTTGCTCGGGTGCCTCGGGCTGCGAACCCGCCGGGGCTTGCTGGGCCGCCGCGGCCGGAGCGTCGCCCGGCTGCCGCGCTGCTCCGGGCTGCCCGAACATCTCCGGCGCGGCCTCTGGGGAATCCGCACCCGGCCCGGCACCCGGCGAACCGGCCCGCCGAGCCGCGCCCGGCTGCGCGAACATCTCCGGCGCGGCCTGCGCCGAACCCGCTTCCGGCCCGGCAGCACCCTGCTGAACCACGCCCGGCTGCCGGAACATCTCCGGCGCGGCCTCTGCGGCATCCGCACCCGGCCCGGCACCCGGCGAACCAGCCCGCCGAGCCGCGCCCGGCTGCGCGAACATCTCCGGCGCGGCCTGCGCCGAACCCGCCTCCGGCCCGGCAGCACCCGGCGAACCAGCCCGCTGAGCCGCGTTCCCCTGCCCGGCCTCGTCCGGCGTGCCTTGCACCGGGCCGGAACTCTGCTGGGCCGCGGCCTGCTGAGCCGCGGCCTGCTGGGCCGCCGCTGCGTGCGCCGCGTCCTGAGCCGTCCCCAATCCCTGCACCGCCGGTGAAGCCGGGGCCGGCTGGGTCGCGCGCTGCTGGCCCCCTCGCGGCCGCTGGGCGGCGGCCTGGCGGCGGCCACGGGTCACGCCCTGCTGGAAGCTGCTCAGCCGCCCCCGCACGTCGGCCGGGTCGCGGACCGGGAGGTCCGGGCCCGCCGGGGCCGGCTTGGGGGTCGCCGCCGGGCCTGAGGGAGTTGCGCTGCCCGGCAGCAACTGCTCGCCGCGGCGGCGGCGCGGGAGGCCCGCCTCGGTGAACGCCGTCGGCTCGGCCTTCGTCCGCTCCTGGACCGTGCGGAAGTTCTCGTCGCTCGCGAAGTCCCAGCTCCGGCGCTCCTCCGGCGGCGCCTCCGCCGAAGCGGCCGGTTCGTCCTCGGGCGCCGGCTTGTCCTCGCGGAACCACGCCGACAGCATCTCGTCGAAGATCGGCGTCGTCTCCGAGCGGTCCGGCGCCGGGGCCGGCGGGGGCGGCTCGGAGCCCGCCGTCGCCTCCTGCCACCAGTCGCTGAGTGTCGTTTCGTTGGCCGTGAACAGGTCCTTGCCCGCCGGGAGGTCGTCGCCGCGCGGCGGCTGTCCCTGCGGCAGCGGCAGCACCGCGGGCACCTGCGGCAGGGCCGGGCGCTGCGGCGGGACGTCGTCGTCCTTCTCGATGGGCGCGAACAGCGCCGTGCCGGAGATCTCCAGGTCCGACGGCGGGCGCACGCCGGACAGCCCGGCGAGATCGCTCGCCGACGGCCACCGCTCCTCGCCCATCGCCGGCTGCTGCGGCACCACCGGCCGCGGGCGGGCCGCGCCGTTGACCGGCCGGCGCGGCAGCTGGTTGCCCGCCGCCGGGCTCGCCGGGTGCTGCTGCAGGGCGCCGATCGGGCCGGTCGCCGGGCCGTCGGTCACCGGCATCACCAGCTCCGCCGGGACCACGACCGTGGCGCGGACGCCGACGATGTCCTTGCCGCCGTGCAGCGACACCCCGATCCGGTGCCGGCTGGCCAGCCGGCCGACGACGAACAGGCCCATCCGGCGCGACGTCACCAGGTCGACCGACCCGGCCTCGGTCAGCCGGGTGTTCGCCTCGATGACCTCGCACTCGGTCATCCCGATGCCCTTGTCCAGGATGTCGATGTGGAGCGAGCCGTCCTCGCCCAGCCGCGAGGCCACGGTCACCGTGGTCTCCGGCGCGGAGAACGCCGTGGCGTTGTCCAGCAGCTCGGCGACCAGGCGCATCAGATCGCTCGCCGCGTAGCCGACGATCCGGGCCGGGGGCGGCGGCTGCACCTGGACCCGCTGGTACTGCTCGATCTCCGACACCGCGGCGCGGAGCATGTCGGTGGTGCCGACCGGCTTCCCGGACCGGCGGCCCGGCTCGGCGCCGGAGAGCACCATCAGGTTCTCGTTGTTGCGCCGCATCCGGGTGGCGAGGTGGTCGAGCTGGAACAGCGTCGCCAGCTGGTCGGCGTCCTCTTCGTCCCGCTCGAGCTGCTCGATCAGCTGCAGCTGCCGCTGCACCAGGCTCTGGCTGCGCCGCGAAAGGTTGACGAAGACACTGCCGTAGCCGGTCCGCATCGCGGCCTGCTCGGTGGCCAGCCGCAGCGCCTGGTGGTGCACCTTGTCGAAGGCGCGCGCCACCTCGCCGACCTCGTCGTCGGTGTGCACCGGGACCGGCCGGACGTCGGTGCCCTGCGCGCGGCCCTCCTGGATGTTGCGGACCGCCTCCGGCAGCGCGGTCTCGGCGACGTCGAGGGCGCTGCGGCGCAGCACCTTCAGCGAGCGCAGCAGCTGGCGGGTGATGAGGAAGACGACCGCGACGGCCAGCACCATCGCGGCGAACAGCAGCACCGCGAGCAGGCCGGCACCGCTGCTGGACTCGTCGACCAGGTCCGCCGCCGTCCGCGCCGCCGACGCGCCGAGCCGGTCGGCGACCGAGCCGATCTGCGTGCGCATCGCCGCGGAGGCGGCGGTCCAGTCCGCGGCCGGCAGCGCGCGGAACGCGTCGTCCACCGCGCCGCTCTGCGCGTTCAGCACCGTCTCGACCATCCGGGCCCGGCTCTGCGCCTGCGTGCCTTCGGCGATCGCCGCGAAGTCGCGCTGCAGCGTGTCGCCCGCGGCGGAGCGGAAGTCGACGAGCCGGTCGGCGAGCCGCAGCTCGGCGGCGCGCAGGGTGGCCAGCTCGCTCGGCGTCAGGCCCGCGCGGCCGATGCCGTAGGAGACGAGGGCCTGGCTGAGCGACACCTGCTCGCCGGCGACCAGCAGTTCGTGCAGCCCGGCGGGCAGGCCGCCGAGGGTGCCGTCACCGGCGCCCGCGGTGGCCGCGGTGTCGAGGCTGATGAGCGACCCGGTGAGGGCGGAGTACGCCGTGATGGCCTGGCCGGGGTCGAGCTGACCGCCGTCGACCTGACGGCGCAGGAAAGCGAGGTTGCCGACCTGCGCGGAGGCCGTGCCGGCGGCGCCGGACACGCCGGGTTCGGCTTGGGCGGCGCGAGCCTGCTCCGCGGCGAAGGGGCCGGTGGCGGCGTCGGTGGCCTTGCGCGCCGCGGCCAGCTCGGGGGTGCCGCCGACGGTGCCCGCGGTCAGCATCGCCGAGGTGACCGTGCGTTCCTGCTGGAGGGCGGTGGTGAGCGAGCGCACGCCGCCGCCGAGCGCGACGAGCCGGTCGAGCCGCTGGTACTCGTCCGAGCGGCCGACCTGCGCGGCGATCGTCGCGATGCCCAGCACGAGCGCGAGGACGATGGGCACGACCGTGACGGCCGAAAGCTTGACGGGCAGGCTCCAGTCGCGCCACTGCACGAGCGCGCGCCACACGGCCTTTCCCTTGGACCGCCGGGGCGCTCGGCCGAGCAACTCCCCGACGGGCACCTGACCTTCTCCTGCAACGGTCACGTGAGTGACTCCCTGTCCGGCGTCATGGATCCGCGTCGGCGGCGCGGCGTCCCGGCTCGCGACGGGCCGCCGGACGGCCGTGCCGCCCCCGCCCTGCCGCTTCCCCGGCGCCCTCGCTCGTCCCCGGCCGCCCCGCCGTCCGCGCGCCCGTCGCCGGGCAGGCGCCGCCTCGTCGCCTCGCGCCCGGGACCCTGCTGCCCGGGACTATGCACGTGCACGTCGCAACTTGCGTTGTGCACGGTGATCGAGATCAACTTTATCGGTGCCAATCGATCGCTGCGGTCAGCTGGGCCAAAGAATCGTACCCCCGATGCCGTGCCGGTCAATTGTGTTCCCCACTCGGGCGCTGACCTGCGAAAAGCGCTTTCGCGACCGGACACCGGCCAGGACATTTCGCCTCACCGCCCCCGAAGAGGGAATTCCGGTTACCGGACGCGGGGCCCCGCCACATCCGGCCATCACCCGATTAGCCCAGGCAGGGTAGCAGTATCCCTCGGTCGATCTACACTGCGTACCACCAACGGGTGGGTCAAGTCTCAAGATGTGCCCAATGTTGTGGCGTTCCGCGTTCCCCGGCCCCGACCCGGTGATTTCTTTCGAAACCCGCCGCTGACCAGTGGCTCTTCGCCACACTCCGGGCAGCCGGGCCACCCGCGCGCCGGATCAAGCCCGGGAAACGGCTACGTTCCGTGACCGGGTTGGCGAGCCGACCGACCCCGTTAGCCCGTTCGTCGCAGCGCCCTCCCCTCAACGCAACGTCCCGTCACAATTGTTTTCGGCATTGCGGACGTTCTCCGCAGCGCGTTGTCACCGCGTTGTCGCCGGTCACCCATTCGACACCGGGGACGGGAATACGAATACCGTCTCACGGACCGACCGGACGGTCCGGCCGCCTTCGGCAGCCGCCGGATGGCGTAGTTACGATGTGCCCTCGCAGTCCGCAAGGGCGGCCCGGCGCCCTGTCCGCAGGCGCCCGGGCCCGCCGCCACGGAGGCACTCTGCCGGAGGCACCATGTACGACGTAGCGCGGCCCACGCCGGCCAACGCCCTCGAGGAGACGAGCCGGATCCCGGTCCTGCCCGCCGGGCCCGGCCCGGCCGGGGTCCCGCCCCACCGGTCCGCCGCCCCCTCGGGCCCCGACTACACCGCGATCCAGGCCAGCCCCGAGTTCGTCGCGCTGCGCCGCCGGTTCCGCGGCTTCGTCTTCCCGCTGAGCTTCGCCTTCTTCGCCTGGTACATGACGTACGTGCTGCTCGCCGCGTACGCGCACGACTTCATGAGCCGCAAGGTGTTCGGCCAGGTCAACGTCGCCATCCTGCTCGGGCTGGGCCAGTTCGTCAGCACCGCGCTGATCACCTGGCTCTACCTGCGGTACGCGCGCCGCCGGCTCGATCCGCGCGTCGCCGCCCTGCGGGCGCGGGCGGGCCTGGCGGAAGACCAGCGCCGATGACCGCGCTCGCCGCGGCCGGGCAGCCCGCCAGCGACCCGATCGTCAACACCGTCGTGTTCGCCCTGTTCGTGGCGATCACGCTGTACGTCGTCTACCGGGCCGGCAGCCGGACCTCCTCGACGTCGGACTACTACGCCGCGGGCAGCGCCTTCACCGGTCGTCAGAACGGCATCGCCCTCTCCGGGGACTTCCTCTCGGCGGCGTCGTTCCTCGGCATCGCGGGCGCGATCGCCGTCCACGGTTACGACGGCTTCCTCTACTCGATCGGCTTCCTGGTCGCCTGGCTGGTGGACCTGCTGCTGATCGCCGAGCTGCTGCGCAACACCGGCCGGTTCACGATGGGCGACGTCGTCAGCTTCCGGATGAACCAGCGCCCGGTCCGGGCGGCGGCGGCGACGTCGACCCTGGTGATCTCGCTGTTCTACATGCTGGCGCAGATGGCGGGGGCGGGCGGCCTGGTCGCCCTGCTGCTCAACATCCACACCCGGCTCGGGCAGGCGCTGGTGATCGGTGTGGTCGGGCTGGTCATGGTGCTGTACGTGCTGGTCGGCGGGATGAAGGGCACCACGTGGGTGCAGATCATCAAGGCCGCCGTGCTGATGCTCGCCGTGGTGCTGATCGCGGTGTTCCTGATCGGCAAGTACGGCTTCAGCTTCTCGAACCTGCTCTCGGCCGCGACCGAGAAGAGCCCGCTGGGCGAGCACCTCCTGGAACCCGGCGGCTCCTACGGCAAGGACAACACCACCAAGCTCGACTTCGTGTCGCTCGCGCTGGCCCTGGTGCTCGGGCTGTCGTCGCTGCCGCACCTGCTGATGCGCTTCTACACGGTGCCGAACTCCTTCGAGGCGCGCCGCTCGGTCGTCTGGGCCACCGTGTGCATGCTGATCTTCTACGTGTGCACGCTGGTGATCGGCTTCGGCGCGGCCGCGCTGGTCGGCGCGGACGAGATCAAGAGCGCGCCGGGCGGGGAGAACTCGGCGGCGCCGCTGCTGGCGCTGCACATCGGCGGGACGCTGCTGCTGGGCGTGATCGCCGCGGTGGCGTTCGCGACGATCCTCGCGGTGGTGGCCGGGCTGACGATCACCGCGTCGGCCTCGTTCGCCCACGACGTCTACGCGAACATCTTCAAGCGCGGCAAGGCCGAGCCGGCGGACGAGGTCCGGGTGGCGCGGATGACCGCGATCGTGGTGGGCGCGCTGGCGATCGTCGGCGGCGTGCTGGCGAACGGGCAGAACGTCGCGTTCCTGGTGGCGCTGGCGTTCGCGGTGGCGGCGTCGGCGAACCTGTCGACGCTGCTGTATTCGTTGTTCTGGAAGCGGTTCAACACCACCGGCACACTGTGGGGCATGTACGGCGGCTTGATCGCGTGCCTGCTGCTGGTGCTGTTCTCGCCGGTGGTCTCGGGCGCTCCGGACTCGATCTTCCGGAGCATCGACTTCGCCTGGTTCCCGCTGAAGAACCCGGGCCTGGTGTCGATCCCGTTCTCGTTCCTGTGCGGGTTCGTCGGAACGCTGGTGGGCCGGCCGAAGGCGGACGCGGAGAAGCAGGCGGAGATGGAGGTCCGCTCGATGACCGGCATCGGGAGCTGATCCCCCGGCCGGCCCGCGTCACGCGCGCAGGCCGTCCAGGATCACGTTCAGCACGCGCCGGCCGTCGTCCGGGCTGCAGTTGCGCACGGCCATCCCGGCGCCGTGGCCCAGCCGGAGGACGTCCGCCCCGACGACGTCCGGGCGGACCAAGCCGGCCTCCTGCGCCGCTTCGACGAGCACTCCGGTCGCTTCGCGAAGCCGCTTCTGGCAGTACTGGAAGGTCTCCGAGCCGGAATCGATGGACTCCTTGAGGATCGTCGCCAGCTTGTGCCGCTCGACGACCCAGGTGACCTGGGCGAGCAGCCACGCTTCCAGGGCCTCCCACGGCGGCAGCTCGTCGTGCAGCACGAACGCGCGGTCGGCGAGCACCGTGATCTCGTCGCGGTAGACCGCTTCGAACAGCTTTTCCCGGGTCGGGAAGTGCCGGTAGAGGGTGCCCGCGCCGACGCCGGCCTTCTTGGCGACGTCGTCCAGCGGCACGTCGGCGCCGTGGGCGGTGAAGAGGTCGTTCGCCGTCGCGACGATGCGCTCGTAGTTGCGCCGCGCGTCCGCGCGCATCGGACGCTCACCCGTCTCGGGCATCCCGGCCTCCTCGCCACTTAACCGGAGAGATTCTCCGAATTCACTTGCGCATCCGGAGACACTCTCCATATTATCGGATCACAGCCAAGCGGAGAACATCTCCGCTTCATCTCTTACTCCTTGGGGGAGTATCCCTTGTCGCACCAGACACTCGACCGTGCGCCCGCACCGGTCCGGGGCCGGCGCAGCGGGCTGGTTCTCGCGATCATCCTGACCTGCCAGCTCATGCTCGTCCTCGACGCGACGGTGATGAACGTCGCGCTCCCGCGCATCCAGTCCGACCTGGGGTTTTCCGCCACCGGCCTGTCCTGGGTGATGACGGCCTACAGCCTGGTCTTCGGCGGCCTGCTGCTGCTCGGCGGCCGGGCGGGCGACCTGTTCGGGCGGCGGCGCATGTTCGTCGCCGGCACCGCGCTGTTCACCCTCGCCTCGCTGGCCGGCGGTCTCGCCGACTCGGCCGCGCTCCTCATCACCGCCCGCGTCCTGCAGGGGGTCGGCGCCGCGATGGCGGGTCCGAGCACCCTGGCGCTGGTCACGACGACGTTCACCGAGCCCAAGGCCCGGGTCCGGGCGCTGGCGCTGTTCTCCGCGATGTCCAGCGGCGGCTTCGCGATCGGCCTGATCGTCGGCGGCCTGCTCACCGAGTGGATCTCGTGGCGCGCCGCGCTGTTCATCAACGTCCCGTTCGGCGTGGCGATCGCCCTGCTCGCCCCGCGGTTCGTGGCCGAGCCCGAACGCCGCCGCGCGCACCTGGACCTGCCCGGGGCGATCACCGGCACCCTCGGCGTCGGCGCGCTCGTGTTCGCCTTCACCCACGCCGCGTCCGACGGCTGGGGCAACCCGGTGACGCTCGGCTCGCTCGTCGGCGGCCTGGCGCTGCTCGCCGGCTTCGTCGCCATCGAGGCCCGCACCGCGACACCGCTGGTCCCGCTGCGGCTGTTCGCCGACCGCAACCGCAGCGCGGCCTACGTCAACTTCTTCCTCGGGCCGATGGCGATGATGTCGATGTTCTTCTTCCTGACCCAGTTCATGCAGGACATCCGGCACTTCGCGGCGCTGGCGACCGGGTTCGCGTTCCTCCCGATGGCGGTGCTGATCTTCACGATGAGCCGGCTCGTGCCGCGGCTGCTCCCCCGCTACGGCCCGAAGCCCCTGGCCGTCACCGGCTCGATCCTGATGGTCACCGGCGTCGGCTGGCTCACGCTGCTCACCACCGAAAGCACGTACTTCCCGGCACTGCTCGGGCCGCTGCTGCTGATGGGCCTCGGCGGCGGGCTGTCGTTCGCGCCGCTGAACGTGATCGTGATGGCCACCGTGCCGAACGAAGACGCGGGCGCCGCGGGTGGCGTGCTGCAGACGATGCAGCAGGTCGGCAGCACGCTCGGGCTGGCCGTCCTGGTCACGGTGTTCGGCTCGGTCACCCGCTCGGCGGGCACGACGGGCGCGCAGCTGACGGTCGACGGCATGACGGCGGCGTTCTCGACCGCCGCGGTGTTCGCCGCCTGCACGGTGCTGGTGGCGCTGACCTTCCGCCGCCAGCTCCCCGCTACAGCTTCTGCCCGGCCTTGACCTTGTGCGTCACCCGGCGCTCGACGAGGAACGAGACGAACGGGACGCAGCCGGCCAGCAGCACCAGCACGGTGCCCTTGATCGACCAGCGGGCCTTGATCGCCAGGTCGATGGTGAGCACCAGGTAGATCATGTAGAGGACGCCGTGGATGGGCGAGTAGATCGCCGACGGCGTCGGGTTGCCGAAGGCGTACCGCAGCACCATCACGAAGCACAGGCCCAGCAGGCCGACACCGGTGACGTAGGCGGCGGTGCGGAACCGCACCAGGGGGCCGGCGAGCGGCACGGCGGTCCGGGCGCCTTCGGTGCTGGTGGTCATCGGGTCGTCCTCACTCTGCGGCCTGCTGGTCGCGGGCGTTCAGCTCGCGCAGGTAACGGTTGTAGGCGGCCAGCTCCTCGTCCTCGTCGGTGGTCGCCTCGGCGACGTCCGGACGGGGGCGGGGAGCGGGCACCGCGGGCTTGCCTTCCGGCTCCGCGGGCTGTCCGGTCGCTTCGGTTCCGGCTTCGGCTTCGGCCTTCTGCCGGAGCTTGCCGATCCGCCAGAACATGAAGGCCGGGAAGAGCCCGAACAGCGGCCACTGCAGGACGTAGCCGAGGTTCTGGAAGGTGCCGTTCGCGGAGGTGAAGCGGTCCCACTGCCACCAGGCGAGCCCGCAGCAGACGAGCAGGCTCACCAGGCAGGTCGCGACGATCGCGATCCGCCGTCCCCACGGGGAGGCCGCCGGTGGCGGGGAAGCTGGCACGCTCCGACGCTAGCACTGGCCTGCTGAGGGACGACGCGCGGTCGCGGGCGAGGTGGCCGGGCTCTCAGCGGTGATCGCCGGTGCCGCGAATGACTCATTCGGGACGTCGGAGGTCCCGAATGAGTCATTCGCGACGTTCGAACCCGCGCTGTCAGCCCTGCTTGCGCACCGACTGGGCGGCCTTCGCGTACCCGTCCGCCAGCCCGAACACCTTCTGCGCGTACTCCGTCGAGTTGTTGTACGACAGGATCCCCGCCCACCACCCGCTCGGACTGGCCATGTCCCGGCCGCCCGCGCACAGGTACCGCGCCGCCGCCAAGGCCGCGTCGTCGATCTGCTGGGGGTCGCCGAGGCCGTCGCCGTTGCCGTCGGAGGCCCACTTGCGCCAGGTGCCCGGGATGAACTGCATCGGGCCGACCGCCCGGTCCACCCCCGCGTCGCCGTCGTAGCGGCCGCCGTCCGTGTCGCCGATCGCCTGGACGCCGGCCGATCCGTCGAGCGGGACGCCGGTGATCGGCTTGGACGGGCGGCCGTCGGCGCCGAGGACCGCGCCCGCGTACTGGCCGTGGTTGGACTCGATGCGGCCGATGCCCGCGAGCGTGGCCCACGAGATCTTGCAGCCAGGCTGGTCCGCGCGCAGCGCCAGTTCCGCGTTGCCGTAGGCCTGCAGGGCCCGCGCCGGAACCCCGGTGGCCGCCGCGACCTGGGCCGCCCACTGGGACAGCGTCGCCGGACCCGTGCTGTGGGCCTGCTGGGGAGACGTCTGCTGCTCCGCCCCGCCCGCCACCGCGCCGCCGGCCGGGGCGACCGAACCCGGGCGGACGTCGGCCGCCTTGACCTGCAAGGCGGGGATTTCGGTGGTGGTCGGGCTCGCCTCCGGCGTCGCGGCGCGGGTGACGAGCCAGATCCCGCCGCCGGCCACCGCCAGCACGGCGAGGACCACGAGCAGCCGGGTGAGCACGGCGACGCCCGGAGAGCGCGGTGCCGGTGCGGCGGGGGCGGCTTCCTCGGCACTCGGGCCGACGGGGTCGTCCTCGGTCTTTCCGGTCCTGGTGCGCACGAAACTCCGGTCCTCCAGCGTGATGTCGACGAACTGTCAACGAGCCCGCGCAGGTTGGCGTTACGCGGGTCGTCCCGATCGTCTCATCACACCGGGTCACCCGGCCGAGTGGAAAACGTCTCGTCAGGCGGATTTCTGCTGCCGCGCGAGCCGCGCCACGCACCAGGCCGGGGCGCTGCCGCGGCGCAGGTGCTGCAGGACGGTCATCGGCCCGAGCCGGCGGCTCAGGTCGGACGGCGCGAGCCCGGCCGCCCGGTAGTCGAGGGCCCGCTGGTCGAGCGGGCTGATGCCGGCGTCCCACCACTCCTCGGCTTCGGCGACGCCGCCGACCATCTGCCACCAGCCCGCGGCGGCGGTGAGGAGCTCTTCGGGCACCTCCGGCAGCCGGCTGCGCATCGCGGCGAGGTAGCCGGGATCGGCCGACTCGACGGGGACGAACCGCGACTGTCCGGTCCGGGCTCGCTGGCCGGGAATGCCCGGGGCTTGCGCGGGAGCGTCGGCCAGCCACGCGGAAGCGATGCGGTCGACCTCCTGCTCCTCGGGAGTCCTCTCGCGCTCGGCGGCCCACTGCCGGATCAACGCGTCCACTCCGGGATCTCCGGTCATCCCTGCCTCCTATGTAGGTCCCCGACGGACAGGCCCTGACGCCTGTCCCACGCGGTGGTGCCGCACGCACCAACCTGCACCTTGCTGAGTGGAAATTGCCTGCGTATCGGGGTTCTCCGGGGGGATGGCGAACCACCCGATCACGCAATGTGAGCACCGTAGGGCCGGGGTGGTCGTCTTCGCCAGACCCCGGGTGCCACGAATTCGACGACCTGCGCGTTTTCGGCCGCAATCCACCCGGATGGTCGAGTGTCGGAGTCCGAAATCCGAGATCGGTGACGCAGGGTGATTTACCGTCCGTTAACACGCACGGTAGCCACCGGCACCGCCCGTGGCGGCGCCGGTACTCAGAAGCACCAGGTCAGGAGAAGAGGGCGCGGAAGAACGTGACGATCGCTTCGGCGCCGTCCTTGAGCCAGCCGAGCACGCGGTGCACGAAGTCGGCGGACTGGGTGGGCTGGGTGATCAGGAGGAAGAGCACGAGCGCGACCACGCCCACGATGAGAATCTTCTTGACGCCGCCCGACATGCGTTTCCTCCCCGGCTCGCCGTCCCCGTCCTGGGAGTGGCCACCCCAATACTGTAGGGAAGGCGTGCGTGGAAGACACCTCGATCAACCCAGGAGCGGCCATGTCCCGGAACGTGCTGGTGCAGCGGGACGGCGCGGTGACGACGATCACCATCGACCGCCCGGCCGCGCGCAACGCCGTCGACGGGCCCACGGCGGCGGAGCTGGCCGACGCCTTCCGCGCGTTCGACGCCGACCCGGACGCGGCCGCCGCGGTGCTGACCGGAGCCGGCGGCGCGTTCTGCGCGGGGGCCGATCTCAAGGCGATCGGCACCGGCCGGATGAACCGCACTCACCCGGACGGGGACGGCCCGATGGGCCCTACCCGGCTGGCCCTCGGCAAGCCGGTGATCGCGGCGGTCCACGGGCCGGCCGTCGCGGGCGGGCTCGAGCTGGCGCTGTGGTGCGACCTGCGCGTCGCGGACGCGACGGCGGTGTTCGGCGTGTTCTGCCGCCGCTGGGGCGTCCCGCTGATCGACGGCGGAACGGTCCGGCTGCCGCGCCTGATCGGCCAGTCGCGCGCGATGGACCTGATCCTCACCGGCCGTCCGGTCGACGCCGCCGAAGCCGTCGAGATCGGCTTGGCCAACCGGCTGGTGCCGGCCGGCGAGGCGGTGACGGCGGCGCAGGAGCTGGCCCGGCAGCTGGCGGCGTTCCCCCAGGCCTGCCTGCGCGGCGACCGCCGCTCCGCACTGGCCCAGTGGGGCGAGTCCGAAGAGGACGCCCTGACGGCGGAGTTCACCGCGGCGATGGGCCAAGGCATCCTGGCGGCGGAGGCCGTCGATGGCGCGGCCCGCTTCGCCGGCGGCGAAGGCCGCCACGGCACCTTCACGTGAGGCACCACCCGTGCTCAGCGGGGCATCCCACGTGATTGGAGGGGCATCACCCGTGATCAGGGAGGCATCTCGCGTGATTGAGGAGGCATCACGCCGATGCCCGCTCAATCACGAGTGATGCCCCTCCAGACACACGTGATGCCCGCTCAGACACGCGAGATGCCTCTTGAGACACGAGTGATGTCCGCTCAGTCACGGGGCTTGCCTCGACCGGGCGATCCGGGCGCGCGGGCGTGCCGGTTCCGGTCAAGCGGCCGATAAGGTCGCCGGATGGACGACGACGGTGTCAGAGTCGAGCTCCGGCCGGTGGCCGAAAGCGATCTCGGCCTCCTCGAACGGCTGACCAACGATCCCGTCGCCGCCGGCGAGCACCAGTGGTTCGGCTGGCACGATCCCGGCTACCTGCGCCGCCGGTGGCTGGAAACCGGGATGCTCACCGCCGAGACCGGGATGCTCGTGCCGACGCTCGGCGGCCGCGTCCTCGGGGTCGTCTCCTGGCACCGCACCCGGACCGGGCCGACGTCCTACTGCTGGAACATGGGCCTCGTGCTCGTCCCGGAAGCGCGCGGCCACGGCTACGGCACCGAAGCCCAGCGCCTGCTCGTCGATTACCTCTTCGCCCACACCCAGCTCAACCGGGTCGAAGCGACGACCGAAGCCGGCAACCGCGCCGAACAACGCTCGCTCGAGAAGGCCGGCTTCACCCGCGAAGGCGTGCTTCGCGGCTACGGCTTCCGGGACGGCGAGTGGCGCGACCACGTCGTCTACTCGGTCGTGCGCTCCGACCTGACGAAGAACTAGGCGATCACACCCGCCGATCGCAGGGCGCCGAGGTCCGTGACGCCCAGTTCGGCGAGCACCGCTTCGGTGTCGGATCCCTTGACGTGCGGTGCTTCCGGCGTCGAGGGCGGCGTCCGGTCGAACCGCGGTGCCGGTGCCGGCTGGACCAGGCCGCCGATCTCGACGAACGTGCCGCGCGCCGCGTTGTGCGGGTGCGACGCGGCTTCGCCCGGCGCGAGGACCGGCGTCAGGCACGCGTCGGTGCCTTCGGCGCGCGCGACGAGGTCATCACGCGTGAACTTGCCGATCGCCGCCGCGAGGATCTCCCGGAGGCGTGGCCACTGCGTCTTGTCCACGTGCAGGGGCAGCGAATCCGGGTCCAGTTCGAGGACCTTCACCAGGTCGCCCCAGAACCGCATCTCGATCGCGCCGACGGCGACGTACTTGCCGTCCGCGGTTTCGTAGGTGTCGTAGAACGGGGCTCCGCCGTCGAGCATGTTGTCGCCGCGGTCGCCGCCCCAGAGCCCGGCGGCGGCCATGCCGTGCAGGCTCGTGGTGAGCAGCGCGGCCCCGTCGACCATCGAGGCGTCGACGACCTGGCCACGACCCGACGTGTTCCGCTCGTACAGCGCGGCCAGGACGCCCATGGCCAGCAGCAGCCCGCCACCGCCGAAGTCGCCGACGAGGTTCAGCGGCGGCACCGGCCGCTCCCCCGCGCGCCCGATCGGTTCGAGCGCGCCGGCGATGCCGATGTAGTTGATGTCGTGCCCGGCCGCCTTGGCCAGCGGCCCGTCCTGGCCCCAGCCGGTCATCCGGCCGTAGACCAGCCGCGGGTTGCGGGCGTGCACGACGTCCGGGCCGAGCCCGATCCGCTCGGCGACCCCGGGCCGGAATCCCTCGATGAGGACGTCGGCGGTGTCGCACAGCTTCAGCACCAGCTCGACGCCTTCGGGCGTCTTGGTGTTGATGCCGACGGACCGGCGGCCGCGGGCGAGCGGGTCGACCGGGATGCCGAGCACGTCCTCCCCCGGCTGCGCGCGGTCGACGCGGACGACGTCGGCACCGAGGTCGGCGAGGATCATCGTGGCGAACGGCCCGGGCGCGAGACCGGCGAGCTCCACCACCTTCAGGCCGCCGAGCGGACCTGCCTTCATAGTCGGTCCCTTCAGAGCGAGCGGGAGATGATTTCCTTCATGATTTCGCTGGTGCCGCCGAAGATCCGGGAAATCCGGACGTCGGCCCAGGCCCGGGCGATCGGGTACTCGGTCATGTAGCCGTAGCCGCCGAAGAGCTGCACGCAGTCGTCGATCACCTTGTTGACGCGCTCGGTGGTCCACAGCTTCGCCATCGCCGCGCCCTGGACGTCGAGCTCGCCCTTCAGGTGGCGTTCGATGCACTGGTCGAGGAACGCCCGCGCCACCGCGGCCTCGGTCGCCGCCTCCGCGAGCTTGAACTTGGTGTTCTGAAAGGAAAAGATCGGCCGGCCGAACGCCGTGCGCTCTTTGGTGTACGCCAGCGTGAGGTCGACCGCCGCCTCCAGCCCGGCCACCGCGGTGACGGCGATGATCAGCCGTTCCTGCGGCAGCTGCAGCATCAGCTGGATGAAGCCCTGGCCCTCGGCGTCGCCGAGGAGGTTGCCGACCGGCACGCGGACGTCGTCGAAGAACAGCTCGGCGGTGTCCTGGCCCTTCATCCCGACTTTGTCGAGGACGCGGCCGCGCCGGAAGCCCGGCGTGTCGGTCTCGACCACGATCAGTGAGACGCCCTGGGCGCCGGCGTCCGGGTCGGTCTTCACCGCGACGACCACGAGGTCGGCGTGCAGGCCGTTGGTGATGAAGGTCTTCGCGCCGTTGAGGACGTAGTGGTCGCCGTCGCGGACCGCGCGCGTCTTGATGGCCTGCAGGTCGGAGCCGGTGCCGGGCTCGGTCATCGCGATCGCGCCGATCATCTCGCCGCTGGCCAGCTTCGGCAGCCACTCGCGCTTCTTGTCTTCCGCGGCGTAGGCGAGCAGGTAGTGCGCGACGATTCCGTTGTGGACGGTGACGCCCCACGCGCTGTCGCCGGAGCGCGCCTGCTCTTCGTAGAGGACGGCTTCGTGGGCGAAGGTGCCGCCGCCCCCGCCGTACTCCTCGGGGATGGACAGGCACAGCAGGCCGACGTCGCCCGCCTTCGTCCACAGCTCGCGGTCGACCTTCTTCTCCGCCGCCCAGCGTTCCTGGTGCGGGACGGCTTCCTTCTGCAGGAACGACCGCGCGAGTTCGCGGAGGTCGTCGAGCTCGGTCGTGCTCCACGAGCTCTTCGGCAGTTGCAGTGGCACGGGGACCCTCCTGCTGGAAAACATGACGATCAGCATGTAAGTTCTGATCGGAATGTACATCCGTACCGGCCTGTAGGTAAAGCAGGGAGGCCGCGGTGACCGAGACGACGCACCGGACCCAGGCGCAGCGGCGCGAGCAGACCCGCACGGCGCTGCTCGACGCCACCATCGACTGCCTGGTCGAGGTCGGCTACGCGCGCACGTCGGTGCAGGAGATCTGCGCCCGCGCGGGCGTGTCGAAGGGTGCCGTGCAGCACCACTTCACGACGAAGGCCGAGCTGATGGCGGCCGCGGTCGAGCACCTGACGACGAAGCTGCGCCGCCGGCTCGCGGAGTCGCTGGATGAACTGCCCGGTGGCGGCAGCGGGGTCGCCGCGGCGATCGACCTGCTGTGGGCCGGGTATTCCGGCACGCTCTCGACGGCCGTCACCGAGCTCTGGGTCGCCGCCCGCACCGACCCCGAACTGCGCGCGGCGATCCGCCCGGTCGACCGCGCGCTCGGCCGCGCCACGCTCGAGCACGTCACGCAGGTCGCCGGCGAACTCCCGCCGGAGCGGGCGGAAATGCTGTTCTGGCTCACCGTGAACCTCACCCGGGGACTGGCACTGGACGCCGAACTCGGCGGCGACCCGAACCGGCGCCGGCAGCTGCTGGAGGAGTGGAAGCGCATCGCCGTCCTGCTCTACGAGGACGCCACCGCTGCGCCGAGCTGACCAGCGCGCCACCACCAGGGTGCTTTGCCCCTTATCCGCAGGCGGATTTCGTGGTCCAATCCCCTCCGAACGAGGGGAGTTCCCATGACCGCCGCCCCGTACCAGTACCCCTACGGCCCGCCACCCGCCCAGCCGCCGGCCGAGCCGGGTGCCGTTTTCCGGCTCCTCGCCGCGATCCTCGGCACCCTCGCCGCGGTGCTGGTGATCACCGGGTCCTTCCTGCCGCAGACGTCGTTCGAGCAGGTCGTGGCCGGCAAAACCGACAGCAGCCAGACGATCAGTGCCTGGTCGCGCTCGTTCACCGTCGAGCCGAGCGACGAGGCGAAGAAGTTCTACGACCAGACCCACGTCGCGCGGTACGGCATCCCGCTCACGACCGCCGCGGTCGTCCTGCTGGCCGGAGCCGGGCTGGCGTTCGCCGGCACGCGCCGCTCGGCGGGACCCGGCGTGCGCTCGAGCTCCAGGACAGCTCTGGTGGCCGGGGCCGCCGGGGTGATCGCGGCGGTGTGGATGCTCGGCATGGACATCTCGGCGACCTTGAGCTATGAGTCCGACGACGGGTCGGTCAAGGCGCACTACGCGACCGGGCTCGGGTTCTGGGTGCTGCTCGGCGGCGGGATCGTCGCCCTGATGGCGCTGGTGGCCGCGGCACTGGCCGGGCGACGCGCCCCCGCCGCGGCGCCGGCCGGCCCGCCACCCGGGCCGTACCAGCAGCAGTCCCGGCCGTACCCGGTGCCGCCCCAGCAGTACGGGCAGCCGCACCCGGGTTATCCGGCGTCGCAGCCGTTCCCCGCTCAGGCCCCGCCGCCGCAGACCGGCCCGCAGCCGCCTCCGTACGGCGGCCCGCCGTCGCAGCCGTTCCCGGCGCAGCAGGCCGACGACCCCTACGGCGGCACCACGCAGGCCCAGCAGCATCCGCCGCAGCAGGAGCCGACGGAACCGAACTACCAGCTCCCGCCGCTGCACCCGCCCAAGACGTGAATCTTATTCACATCACGCTGGACATCTGACGTACCGACGGTATGGTGTACTCGTCGGTAACCCCTGCGCGCCCGCGCGCGGACTCCGCCGGAACGGAGACGTCATGACCAGCACGACCCCCGCGAACGCGGTCGAAGACACCACGCTGCCGCCCACCGTCGGCGGCGTCGCCGGGGCGCCGGGCTCGACGCGGGCGGCCCAGCTCGTCGCCCGCGTGACGGGCGGCGCGGACTCCGCGCCGATCCGGATGCGGGCGCCCTTCACCGGGCTGCCGATCGCGACCCTGCCGCAGGCCACCGACGCCGACGTCCGGGCGGTGTTCGCGGACGCCCGCACGGCCCAGGCGGTGTGGGCGGACCGCTCCCCCGCCGAGCGCGCCCGCGTCCTCACCCGCCTGCACGACCTGGTGCTCGCCCGCCAGGACGAGGTGCTCGACCTGGTCCAGGTCGAGGCCGGCAAGGCGCGGCTCGACGCGTTCGACGAGGTCAGCGCGACCGCGCTGGTGGCGGCCTACTACGGCAAGCACGCGGCGAAGCTCCTCGCGCCCCGCCGGGTCGCCGGCGTCATCCCCGGCCTGACCCGCGCGGGCGTGATCCGGCACCCCAAGGGCGTCGTCGGGATCATCTCGCCGTGGAACTACCCGCTGGCCTTGACGGCGATGGACGTCCTGCCGGCGCTGGCCGCGGGGAACGCCGTCGTGCAGAAGCCGGACAACCAGACCGCGCTTTCGGCGCTGTGGCTGCACGAGCTCGCCGAGGAGGCCGGGCTGCCCGCCGGGACCTGGCAGATCGTGCTCGGCCGCGGCTCGAAGATCGGCACCGCGCTGGTCGAGGAGTCGGACTACCTGTGCTTCACCGGCTCCACGCCGACCGGCAAGGAGCTGGCCGGCCAGGTCGCGAAGCGGCTGACGTCGTACTCGCTGGAACTCGGCGGCAAGAACCCGATGGTGGTGCTGCCCGACGCCGACGTCGCGAAGGCCGCGACGGGCGCGGTGACGGCGTGCTTCTCCTCGGCCGGGCAGCTGTGCGTGTCGGTCGAGCGGATCTACGTCCACGAGGACATCCGCGAGGAGTTCACCCGCGCGTTCGTCGCCCGCACCGCCGCCCTGCGGCTCGGCGGCTCGCTGGACTACCACGCCCAGATGGGCTCGCTGACGTCGGAAGACCAGCTCGCGACGGTGTCGGCGCACGTCGAAGACGCCCGCGCGAAGGGCGCTTCGGTGCTCACCGGCGGGCGGGCGCGACCCGACCTCGGCCCGCTGTTCTACGAGCCGACGGTGCTGTCCGGCGTCACCCCGGACATGCTGCCGTTCGCGGAGGAGACGTTCGGGCCGGTCGTGTCGATCTACGGCTACACCGACGTCACCGACGCCATCGAGCGGGCCAACGACACGCCGTTCGGGCTCAACGCCAGCGTCTGGTCCCGCAACGGCCGCGCGGGCTGGGAGGTCGCGGCGCGGCTGAAGGCCGGGACGGTCAACGTGAACGAGGGCTACGCGGCGACGTTCGGCAGCGTCGGCGTCCCGATGGGCGGGATGAAGGACTCGGGTGTCGGCCGCCGCAACGGTGCCGAGGGCCTGCTGAAGTACACGGAGTCCCAGTCGATCGCGCTCCAGCGCGGCCTGGCCCTGCGCCCGCCGCGCGCGATCCCGGGTTCCCTGTGGTCCCGGGGCATGACATTCGGCCTCAAAGCCCTCCGCCGCCTCCCCCGCTGACGGGCATCACGCGTGTTTGAGCGGGCATCTCGCGTGATTGAGCGGGCATCTCGCGTGATTGGAGGGGCATCAGCCCGATGCCCCTCCCATCACGAATGATGCCTCTCTGATCACGCGTGATTCCCTCGCAGTCACGCGTGTGGAGTTGCCCCCTGGAGGCGGACACAGGGTTTCAGGCAGCTGAGGCCTGAACGTAGCCGGTCCTGGCTTCGACTGGGGTGTTCTGACCGAC
>NZ_JBEZYY010000017.1:68124-246133 GCF_040638975.1 Amycolatopsis sp. NPDC024027 | reverse complement strand
TTTTTGGTGGGACACCCACTCAATCGCGATCCGCGAGAGCTTGGTTCGTGTCCCGGTGGCCACCCGGTTTCCCTGGCGACTTGGAGAACTTTACACCCCTCCGAAGGGCCCGAAACAGGGGGGTACCTTAACCGCGTTCCCGCAGGTCAGGCCCCCTGTTTCGGGCCGCCGGAACCGGTCAGCCGCCGAGCGCGACGCCGGCGACGTTCCGCTTGCCCTTGCGGACCACGAGCCACTTGCCGTGGAGGGCGTCCTCGCGGGACGGCTTCCACTCCTCGTCCGCGATCTTCACGTTGTTGACGTACGCGCCGCCCTCCTTGAGGGTGCGGCGCGCGGCGCCCTTGCTGTCCACCAGTCCCCCGGCGAGCAGCAGGTCGACGATCGTCGGCTCGGCCGCCGGGTCGACCTTGCCGTTCGGCACCTCGGCCATCACCGCGTCGAGGGTGCGTTCGTCCAGGTCAGCGAGTTCGCCGCGGCCGAACAGCGCCTGGCTGGCGTTGATGACCTGCCGGGTCTGCTCCTCGCCGTGGACCAGGATGGTGAACTCCTCCGCCAGCCGCTTCTGGGCGGCGCGCAGGTGGGGGCGCTGTTCGGTGTCCTCCGCGAGCGCGGCGATCTCCTCCTGGTCGAGGAACGTGAACATCCGCAGGTAGCGGACGACGTCGGCGTCACCCACATTGACGAAGTACTGGTACCAGGCGTACGGCGAGGTCATCTCCGGGTCGAGCCAGACGTTCCCGCCGCCCGTCGACTTCCCGAACTTGCGCCCCTCCGCGTCGGTGACCAGCGGCGCGGTCAGCGCGTGCACGCTCGCCCCGTCGGTCCGCCGGATCAGGTCGACGCCGCCGACGAGGTTGCCCCACTGGTCGGAGCCACCGACCTGCAGCTTGCAGCCGTACTGGCGGTGCAGCTGCAGGTAGTCCTGCGACTGCAGCAGCAGGTAGCTGAACTCGGTGTACGACATGCCGTCGCCCTCGAGCCGGCGCTTCACCGTCTCCCGGTTCAGCATGACGTTGATCGAGAAGTGCTTCCCGATGTCGCGCAGGAACTCCAGGGACGTCTGCTGCCCGGTCCAGTTCAGGTTGTTCTCGACGATCGCGCCGGTCGCCGAGTCGTCGAAGTCGACGAACCGTTCGAGCTGGCCGCGGATGCGCCCGGCCCACTCGGCGACGACGTCGAGGGTGTTCAGCGTGCGCTCCCCGGTGTCGCGCGGGTCGCCGATCATCCCGGTCGCGCCGCCGGCCAGCACGATCGGCCGGTGCCCGGCGCGCTGGAAGCGCTTGAGCATGAGCAGCGGGACCAGGTTGCCGGCGTGCAGGCTGGGCGCGGTCGGGTCGAAGCCGCAATAGAGCGTCACGGGACCCTGGTCGAGCTCGCGCCGGAGGGCGTCGATGTCGGTGGACTGCGCGATCAGGCCGCGCCAGGACAGCTCGTCGAGGATGTGTTCGCTCACGCCTGTAGATCCTCCCGCACCAGGTCAACCGACTAAACGGCGGGTCGGACCCGCCGCTTGCCGCCGCGGCGGTAGGTGGACACGGCGGGCGAACCCTCGACCCAGAACCGCCACGGCGTGTCCATCGCCATCGCGACGCCGACCCGCGGGCCGCTGCGGACCCGCTCGGCCGGCACCCGCTCGCCGGCCCGCAGCCGGACCGGCGACGCCGGGTCGGTCAGGTCGACCCCGTTCTCCTGCCGGTCGATGCGCAGCACCGACGTGAGGATCGCCGGGCCCTTCGCGAGTTCGCCGGTCCCCCGTGCGTTCGGCCGCCGCTTGCGGACGACGTCGAGACCGCTGACGACCTCGCCCGCCCGCAGCAGCACCGCGCCGGCCACGCCGTCCTGCGATCCGACGATGTTCGCGCAGAAGTGCATCCCGTAGACGAAGTACACGTACAGGTGCCCCGCGGGCCCCCACATCACGGCGTTGCGCGGGGTCCGGCCGCGGTAGCAGTGCGACGCCGGATCGTCCTCGCCGCGGTAGGCCTCGACTTCGACCAGCCGGACGCCCACGGTGCCGTCGGGGCCGTCGGCCTCCAGGACCGAGCCGAGCAGCAGGTGGGCCAGGTCGACCGGATCGAGCGCGAGTTCATCGCGGGTGAACAACCGGCCTGCGTCGCCGCTCAAACGGGATTCCTCTCCTCGGCTGCCTGGCGCGCCCACCTTAACCCTTGAGCGATCGCTCAAACTTCTCTACAGTCGTTTTGAGCAGTCGCTCAAACTCTGAGGGGAGCAGGAGATGCGACCGAAGGCGCTCTACGTGGAGACCGTGATCCACACGGACCTCGACACCCTGTGGCGGCACACCCAGGACCCGGTCCTGCACCGGCGCTGGGACCTCCGCTTCGCCGAGATCGCTCCGATCGACGGTCTCGACGGCCACTTCCGCTACGTCTCGCGGTTCCTCGGCGTCACGGTCGCCGGCGTCGGGGTGAGCGCGGCGTCGCGGGACTGGCCGGACGGCTCCCGGACGTCCGTGCTGCGGTTCGCCTCGGCCGATCCGCTGTCGCTGATCAGCTCGGGCGCGGGTTTCTGGCGCTACACACCGGTCTCCGGCGGCGTCCGGTTCGTCACCGGCTTCGACTACGGCACCCGGTGGGGACGCTTCGGAGGGCTGGCCGACCGGGTGTTCCGGCCGGTGTTCGGCTGGCTGACGGCGTGGTCGTTCGACCGGCTGCGGCTCTGGCTGGAGACGGGGGTCGCTCCGGAGGACCAGCCCCTGACCGCGCCCTCGGCCGCCCGCTGCGGCCGGACGCGGCCCCGCGACCAGGTGACTGCCGGAGCGTCGTCGTGACTGGTGTCTTCGAACGCACGCTCGGGGCGGATTTCGCGAACCTGCACCCCAGAATGCGGGAGCGGCTCGCCCTGTCGGACGGGCGCGGGATGATCGGGCACGGCGTGATGGACCGGATCTGGCGCGGCCCCGGCTTCACCCTGCCGTTCCTGTGGCTCGGGTCGGCGTGGCACATCCTGTTCCCCGAGCGCGGCCGGAACGTGCCGTTCACCATCGAGAACTACCCGTACGTGGACGGGCACGGCCGCGAAACGGTGTCCTTCGTGCGGACCTTCGAGTTCCCGGGGCGGCGCCGGCGGTTCGACGCCCAGATGGTGCACAGCACCGGACGCGGGCTCGTCGACTACCTGGGGACCCACCAGCACCTGGCGGTGGACCTCGCGGTGACCGTCCGGCCGGACGGCGGGTTCCGGATCCGCTCCGGCGGGTTCCGGATCCGGGAAGGGACGGGCCTGCCACGGGCGCTGACCGTGACCGCGACGGTCGACGAATGGTTCGACGACGAAATCGGGCAGTTCCGGATCGAGGTCGCGGTGGTCCATCCCCGCTTCGGACCGGTGTTCGGCTACGAGGGCAGCTTCAGTGCCCGGTTCGTCGACGTCGGCGGCGGGGTGAGCGGCGCGGTCAAGCCGCTTCGTGAGAAGGTCATGGACTGATGGGCACCGGCCGGAACTCCAGTTCGCAGGACACGAAGCAGCGGCTCGTGGACGGCGTGCTGGAAGTCGTCCGGCAGCAGGGCATCACCGCCGTCTCCGCCCGGTCGGTCGCGAGTGCCGCGGGCGCCAACCAGGCGCTGGTCTTCTACCACTTCGGCAGCGTCGAGGAACTCGTCGCGCAGGCGTGCCTCTCCGCGACGGAGGCCCGGGTCGCCCTCTACCGGGACCGGTTCGCCGCCGTGGCCACGGTCGGCGAACTGCTGGCGCTCGGCCGGGAGATCCGGACCGCGGAGCGCGCGGAAGGCAACCTGGCCCTCCTGGCCCAGACCTTGGCCGGGGCCCAGGGCAGCGAACGGCTCGCCCAGGCGACCCGCGAGGGCCTGGACAAGTGGATCACCGAAGTCCGGGCGGCTCTCGAGCGCGTGCTCGAGGGGTCGCCGCTGGCCGAGCTCGCGGATCCCGACGGGCTGGCCCACGCCGTGTCCACCGGGTTCCTCGGGCTGACGCTGTTCGACACGGTCGACCCCGACGGCGCCGAGCAGGCCGTCGCCGCGCTGGAGCGGCTGGCCGTGCTCGTCGACGTCCTCGACGGGCTCGGCCCGGTGGCCACGCGGGCCGTCCGGGCCAAGCTCCGCAAGACCCTCAGTTGAGCCACTGGCGTGCCGCGGTGACCCGCTCCTCGAGCCGGGCGCGCTGCTCGCCCACGCGCACCGGCGCCGTGCCGCCCCGGGCGTCGCGGGACTTCACCGAGCCTTCGACGGTCAGGACCTCACGGACCGCGGGCGTGAGCGCCGGGTTGATCTTCTCGAACTCTTCGTCGGTCAGCGCGTCCAAGCCGACGCCGCGGGACTCGGCGACGCGGACGCTCTCGCCCGCCGCTTCGTGCGCGACGCGGAACGGCACACCTTGGCGCACCAGCCACTCGGCGATGTCGGTGGCCAGGGTGAAACCGGCCGGGGCCAGCTCGGCGAGCCGGTCGGTGTGGAAGGTGAGCGTTTCGAGCATGCCGGCGATCGCCGGGAAGAGGAGCTCGAGCTGCTCGACCGAGTCGAACACCGGCTCCTTGTCCTCCTGCAGGTCGCGGTTGTAGGCCAGCGGCTGCGCCTTGAGGGTGGCCAGCAGGCCGGTGAGGTTGCCGATCAGCCGGCCCGCCTTGCCGCGCGTCAGCTCCGCGACGTCCGGGTTCTTCTTCTGCGGCATGATCGAGCTGCCGGTGGCCCAGGCGTCGTCCAGCGTGACGTACCCGAACTCGGCGGTGTTCCAGATGATCACCTCTTCGGCGATCCGGGACAGGTTCACCGCGAGCATCGCGACGGCGAAGGCGAACTCGGCGACGAAGTCACGCGAAGCGGTGCCGTCGATGGAGTTTTCGACGCTGGTGGCGAAGCCCAGCTCCTCGGCCACGGCTTCGGGGTCGAGCCCCAGCGACGAGCCGGCGAGGGCTCCCGAGCCGTAGGGCGACTCGGCCGTGCGGGCGTCCCAGTCCTGCAGCCGCGAGACGTCGCGCAGCAGCGCCTGGCCGTGGGCCATCAGGTGGTGGGCGAGCAGCACCGGCTGGGCGTGCTGCAGGTGCGTGCGGCCGGGCAGGATCGCGTCCGGGTGCCGCTTCGCCTGCGACACCAGCGCGTCGATGACCTCCAGGGTGCCCGCGACGACCCGGCGTGCGGCGTCACGCAGCCACATCCGGAACAGCGTGGCCACCTGGTCGTTGCGCGAGCGGCCGGCGCGCAGCTTGCCGCCGAGCTCGGTGCCCGCGCGCTCGAGCAGGCCGCGTTCGAGGGCCGTGTGCACGTCCTCGTCGGCGATCGTCGGGGTGAACGTCCCCGAAGCGACGTCCTGGGCGAGCGTGTCCAGCGCGGCCAGCATGCCGGTCAGCTCGTCGTCGGTGAGCAGGCCCGCCTTGCGCAACACCCGAGCGTGCGCACGCGACCCGGCGATGTCGTAGGGCGCCAGGCGCCAGTCGAAGTGCGTCGACGCGCTCAGCGCGGCCATGGCCTCCGCCGGACCGCTGGCGAACCGGCCGCCCCACAGCTGCACCGGCTGCTCGTTCCCGCTCACTGTTCTCGCTTCTCCTCGGTGTTCGTCGGATTCAGGTCTTCGGCCGTCACCCGGCCGTCGTACAGGACCACGCGGACTTCGCCCGACACGGCGCTGGTCAGACTGGCGCATCCGCGACCGGCCCGCCGTTCGAGGGCCGCGCACGCTTGACCGCGGCCGATCCTCTGCGCCTCCCCGCGCGCACTCAGCATGCGGCGCGCTTCGGCGACGGAGACGGTCTCGCCGTCGATCGCCACCGGAACCCCGCGGTCGAAGGTGATCACGACCTCGTCCGGCGCGAGGAATTCGCCCTCGGCCGGGAAGATGTCGGCGAGCACGGTCATGGTGGTCCTTCGTCCCCGGGTTCGTGCGCGGACCGGTGCGCGAGGGTGGCGAAGCGCTCGGCCAGTTCCTTGCCGGTCAGGGGTTCCCGCGCGATGACGGCGACCGTGTCGTCGCCCGCGATCGAGCCGACGACCTCTTCGAGCGCCGCCCGGTCGATGGCGCTGGCCAGGAACTGCGCCGCCCCCGGCGGTGTCCGCAGCACCATCAGGTTGCCGGACGAGTCCGCCGAGACCATCAGCTCCGCGAGCAGCCGGGAGAGCCGTGACGTCCCGCCCTGCACCCCGCGCACGGGGCTGCCGTCCTCGGGGATGACGTAGACCGGCGCGCCCGAGTCCGGCCCGCGCAGCTTGACCGCGCCCAGCTCGTCGAGGTCGCGCGACAGCGTCGCCTGGGTGACCTCGATGCCCTCGGCGGCCAGCAGCTTGGCCAGCTCGGTCTGGCTGCGGATCGTCATGGTGGACACCAACTCGGTGATCCGCGCCTGCCGCCCCACCCGGCTGCTGGTCATCGCCGGCTCTCTTCGAACAGCCAGACCAGCAGGGCCTTCTGGGCGTGCAGCCGGTTCTCGGCCTCGTCCCAGACCGCGCTGGCCGGGCCGTCGATCACCTCGTCGGTGATCTCCCAGCCGCGGTGCGCGGGCAGGCAGTGCAGCACGATCGCGTCGTCCGCGGCCTTCTTCAGCAGCTCGGCGTTGACCTGCAGGGCGCGGAACGGGCCCACCCGGTCGAGGCCGTCGTTCTCCTGCCCCATCGACGTCCACGTGTCGGTGACGAGCACGTCCGCGCCGTCGACCGCCTCGTAGGGGTCGGTGAAGGCGGTGGCCGTACCGCCCGTCTCCTCACCGCGCTTCTTGGCGTCCAGCATGACCTGCTGGTCGGGCTGGAACCCGAGCGGCGAGACGACCCGCACGTGCATCCCGGCGGTGATCCCGCCGAGCAGCAGCGAGTGCGCCATGTTGTTGGCGCCGTCGCCGAGGTAGACGAGCTTGAGACCGGCGAGCTCACCCTTGCGCTCGCGGATCGTCATCAGGTCGGTGAGCACCTGGCACGGGTGGAACTCGTCGGTGAGCGCGTTGACCACCGGGATCGACGCGGCCGACGCCATCGTCTCGATGCGCTTCTGCGCGAAGGTGCGCCACACGATCCCGTCGACGTAACGCGAGAGAACCCGCGAAGTGTCCTCGATGGTCTCTTCGCGGCCGAGCTGCATCGAGCGGCCGTCGACGATCACCGGGTGGCCGCCGAGCTGGCTGATGCCGACCTCGAACGAGAACCGGGTCCGCGTCGAGTTCTTCTCGAAGATCGCCGTGATGGACTTGCCGGCGAGGATCTTGTTGCCCAGCGGGTCGGCCTTGAGCGCGTCGGCGAGGTCGAGGATGGCTTTCTGCTCGGCCGGACTGACGTCGTCGTCGCGGAGGAAGTGGCGCAGCATCAGTCGGAGTCCTTCGTGGTGAAGTCGAGCGCGTCCGGAAGGGCGGCGAGGAAGCCCGCGGCCTGCTCGCCGTCGAGGACGAGCGGCGGCGCGAGCCGGACGGCGTCCGGCGCGACCGGGTTGACGAGGTAGCCCGCGGCCTGGGCGGCCTGGGCGACCGCCGCCGAGACGGGCTTCTTCAGGGCGATGCCGAGCAGCAGCCCGGCGCCGCGCACGCCGGCGACGAGCGGGTGGCCCAGCGCCTCGACGCCCGCCGCGATGTCCTTGCCCAACGAGGCGACGTGGTCGAGGAGGCCCTCGGCGGCGATGGTCTTCAGCACGGCGAGGCCGGCCGCGCAGCAGACCGGGTTGCCACCGAAGGTGGTGCCGTGCTGGCCCGGCTTGAGCAGCTCGCCCGCCGCGCCGACGCCGATCACCGCGCCCAGCGGCAGCCCGCCGCCGAGACCCTTCGCCAGGGTGATGACGTCCGGGACGATGCCGGCCTGCTGGTAGCCGAACCAGGTGCCGAGCCGGCCGAGACCGGTCTGCACCTCGTCGAGCACCAGCAGCGTGCCGGTGGCCTTGGTGATTTCACGGGCGGCCTGCAGGTAGCCGTCCGGCGCCGGGATGACGCCCGCCTCCCCGAGCACCGGCTCCAGGAACACGGCCGCGGTGTCGGTGTCGACGGCGGCCTGGAGCGCCCCGACGTCCCCGAACGGCACGTGCTCCACCCCGGGCACCAGCGGCTTGAAGGGGTCGCGCTTGGCGGGCTGGCCGGTGAGCGTGAGCGCGCCCATCGTCCGGCCGTGGAACGCGCCTTCGGCGGCGACCACCTTGGTGCGCCCGGTCAGCCGGCTGATCTTCAGCGCGGCTTCGTTGGCCTCGGCGCCGGAGTTGACGAACAGCACCTTGCCGTGGCCGGTGAGGCCGGCGACGTCGAGCAGCGCCTCGGCGAGCTCGACGGCGACGGGGTTGACGTAGAGGTTCGAGGTGTGGCCGAGCCGCTTGATCTGCTCGGTGACGGCCTCGACGATCGCCGGGTGGGCGTGGCCGAGCGCGTTGACGGCGATGCCGCCGACGAGGTCGACGTACTCCTTGCCGTCGGCGTCCCACACCTTCGCGCCTTCGCCGCGCACCAGCGTCAGCTTGGGCGTGCCGTAGTTGTCCATCAGGGCGGACTGCCAGTGCGCCTGGCCGTCCACATTGGACGTGAGGTCGGTCACGGGAGCTCCGTTTCGGGGAAGACCATGGTGCCGACGCCACGGGAGGTGAAGACCTCCAGCAGCACCGAATGGGCGAGACGGCCGTCGATCACGTGCGCCCGGCGCACGCCGCCGCGGATGGCGCGCACGCACGCCTCCATCTTCGGGATCATGCCGCTGGCCAGGCCGGGCAGCATGGTCTCGAGGCGGTCGACGCGGATGCGGTCGATCAGCGACGACCGGTCGGGCCAGTTCGCGTACAGGCCCTCGACATCGGTGAGCACCACGAGCTTCTCGGCACCCAGCGCGGCGGCCAGCGCACCGGCGGCCGTGTCGGCGTTGACGTTGTGCACCACGCCGTCGACGTCCGGGGCGACGGTGGAGACCACCGGGATGCGCCCGGCGTTGACGATGTCGAGCACCGCGTCCGGGTTGACCTCGGCGACCTCGCCGACCAGCCCGATGTCCACCGGCTCACCGTCCACAGTGGCCTGTTTGCGTTCGGCGGTGAACAGCCGGGCGTCCTCGCCGGAAATGCCGACCGCGTACGGCCCGTGGGCGTTGATCAGCCCGACGAGCTCGCGGCTCACCTGCCCGGTGAGCACCATCCGGACGATGTCCATCGTCTCCGGCGTGGTGACCCGCAGGCCGCCTTTGAACTCGCCTTCGACGCCGAGGCGCTTGAGCATCGCGGTGATCTGCGGGCCGCCGCCGTGCACGACGACCGGGCGCAGGCCGGCCAGCCGGAGGAACACCATGTCCTCGGCGAAGGCCGCTTTCAGCTGGTCGTCGATCATGGCGTTGCCGCCGTACTTCACCACCACGGTGGCACCGTGGAACCGCTGCAGCCAGGGCAGCGCTTCGATGAGCACACCGGCCTTCTCGGCCGCCGTCGCGAGTCGTTCGTCCGCGGAAATCAGAGCCTCCTGGGTCATGAGGAGTACGCGCTGTTCTCTTCGACGTAACCGTGCGAAAGATCCGTGGTGTAGATGGTCGCGGTGCTCGCGCCGACGCCGAGGTCGACGACGATCTCGATGGCCCGGCCGGTGAGGTCCGCCTCGGACCGGTCGGCGGCGGGCACCCCCTGGGCGAACAGGGTGACGCCGTTGATCGCGATCGACACGGCTTCCGGGTCGATGCGGGCCGGCACCCGGCCGAGCGCCATGGCGATCCGGCCCCAGTTCGGGTCGGAGCCGAACAGCGCGGTCTTGACCAGGTTGTCCTCGGCGATCGTGCGGGCGACGGCAATGGCGTCGGCCTCGGTGGCCGCGCCCCGCACGGTGACGTCGACGTCCTTGGTCGCGCCCTCAGAGTCCGCGCGCAGCTGGAGGACCAGGTCGTGGCTGACGGCGGTGAGCAGCTCGGTGAGCTCCGCTTCGGTGGGTTCGACCCCGCTCGCGCCGGACGCCATGACCAGGACGGTGTCGTTGGTGGACGTGCCGCCGTCGACGTCGAGGCGGTCGAAGGTGACGTGGGTGGCCGCACGCAGGGCCCGATCGAGGATTTCCTTGTCCACGACGGCGTCGGTGGTCAGGACCGAGAGCATGGTGGCGAGGTTCGGCGCGAGCATGCCCGCGCCCTTGGCGAAGCCGCCGACGCTCCAGCCGCTGTCGTGCTCGGCGAAGGCCTGCTTCGGTTTCGTGTCGGTGGTCATCACGCCCTTGGCGGCGTTGAGGCCCGCTTCGGCGCCGGTGTCGAGGGCCTTGACGGCGGTGTCCACTCCGGACAGGACCGCGTCCATCGGGAGCCGCTCGCCGATCAGGCCGGTGGAGCAGACGGCGACCTCGATCGCGCCGGCCCGCAGGACTTCGGCGACCTTCTCGGCGGTGGCGTGGGTGTCCTGGAAGCCGCCGGGCCCGGTGGCCGCGTTGGCACCGCCCGAGTTGAGGACGACGGCCTTCAGCCGCTGCTGCTTCAGCACTTCCTGCGACCACAGCACCGGCGCGGCCTTGATGACGTTGCGGGTGAACACGCCCGCCGCGACGTCGAGCGGGCCGTCGTTGACGACCAGGGTGAGGTCGAGCGCGCCGGAGGCCTTGATCCCGGCGGCGACGCCGGCGGCGCGGAAGCCCTGGGGGCCGGTGACGGTCACGGTGCCACTCCTACGGTGGAAAGGCCGGTGGTCTCGGGGAGGCCGAGGGCCAGGTTCATCGACTGGACGGCACCGCCGGCGGTGCCCTTGGTCAGGTTGTCGATCGCGGCTACGACGACCAGCCTTTTGGCGTCGGCGTCGACCGTGACCTGCAGCTGGGTGTTGTTCGAGCCGAGCGTCGACGCGGTCGTCGGCCAGGCGCCCGCGGGCAGCAGCTGGACGAACGGCTCGGCGTCGTAGGCCTTTTCGTACGCCGCGCGCGCGGCGGCCTCGTCGACACCGTCCTTCAGCGGAGCGCTCGCCGTGGTGAGGATGCCGCGGGGCATCGGCGCGAGCACCGGGGTGAAGGACACGGTGACCTTCTCGCCCGCGACGGCCGAGAGGTTCTGCGCGAACTCGGGGGTGTGGCGGTGAGCGCCGCCGACGCCGTACGCGCTGGCCGAGCCCATCACCTCGGAACCGAGCAGGTTCGGTTTGAGGCTCTTGCCCGCGCCGGAGGTGCCGGTGACCGCGACGATCGTGACGTCGGGCTCGATCAGGCCGGCGGCGAACGCGGGCGCCAAGGCGAGCGATCCGCCGGTCGGGAAGCAGCCCGGCACGGCGATGCGCTTGGTGCCGGCGAGCTTTTCGCGGGCGCCGGGCAGCTCGGGCAGGCCGTACGGCCACTGGCCGGCGTGGTCGCCGCCGTACCAGCGTTGCCAGTCGGCCGCGTCGGCCAGGCGGTGGTCGGCGCCGAGGTCGACCACCAGGACGTCCGGGCCGAGCTGCGCCGCGATCGCCGCGGAGTGCCCGTGGGGCAGCGCGAGGAAGACGACGTCGTGGCCGGCGAGGGTCTCCGGCGTCGTCTCGGCCAGGACGCGGTCGGCGAGGGGGACGAGATGGGGCTGGTGGACGCCGAGCTTCGTGCCCGCGCTGCTGGCGGCCGTGAGCGCGCCGATCTCGACCCCGGGATGGGTCAGGAGCAGGCGCAGCAGCTCACCACCCGCGTACCCGCTGGCTCCGGCCACCGCGATGTTCACCGTCATACGCATGATTATGCACGCCCTTGCAAGTCTAAACAAACCCAGAGTGGTCGCCGCCACCTTGGGATGCTGGGCGCATGACGGACACCCCGGCCCGGCTGCTCGGCCTGCTCTCGCTGCTCCAGACACCCCGCGAATGGCCGGGCAGCGAACTGGCCGGGCGCCTGGGCGTCAGCCCGCGAACCATCCGCCGCGACATCGAGCGGCTGCGCGACCTGGGGTACCCGGTCGAGGCCAGCCGCGGGATCACCGGCGGGTACCGGCTGGTCGCCGGCACCGCGATGCCCCCGCTCGTGCTCGACGACGAGGAAGCCGTCGCGATCGCGGTGGGGCTGCGGACCGCCGCGGGGCAATCCGTGTCCGGCATCGAGGAGGCGTCCGTGCGGGCGCTCGCCAAACTGGAACAGGTCCTGCCGGCCCGGCTGCGCCGCCGGGTGGGCACGATCGGCACGGCGACGGTCGCCGTGCCCGCCACCGGGCCGGTCGTCGACCCGGCGCAGCTGACGGTGTTCGCCGGGGCGATCACCAACCACGAAACCGTCCGGTTCCGCTACCGCGCCCACGACGGCGCCGAGACCCGGCGCCGGGCCGAGCCGCTCCGGCTGGTCGCCGCGGGCCGCCGCTGGTACCTGGTCGCGTACGACCTCGACCGGGCGGACTGGCGCGTGTTCCGCGCCGACCGCGTCCGCGAAGCCCAGGCGACCGGCGGCCGGGCGGTGCCACGCGAGCCGCCCGCGACGGACCTGGCGGCCTACGTCACCGACCGGTTCCACGACCTGGCGCCGACGTACCGGGCGGTGGCGGTCCTGGCGGAACCGGCCGCGCAGATGGCGTCCCGCCTCGGCCAGGCGGCGGGCGACCTGACCGACCTCGGCGATGGCCGGTCCCGGTGGCGGAGCCACCCGGACACGGTGGACTGGCTCGCGTTCCGGTTGCTCGGGCTGGGGTGCGGGTTCACGGTCGAGGAACCGCCGGAGCTGGTCGAACACCTCAAGGTACTGGCCGCCCGCGCCGCCGCGGCGGTGCCGGACTGACCGGGGAGCCCGGCGCGGGGACGGCGGTGCGGGACGGCGGGTCTCTCGTCGGCCGCACACCGCGGCGGCATCGGACACACCGGAACGTGTCGGCGGGCCGGAACGGCGGCTGGCCTCGCGACCGCGCACTGCGACCCCATCGGGGGCCTGAACACGCCAGCAGCCAGCACGGCCGCGGCCAAGCTGGACCGACGGGCCGGCCGAGCCCCGGGCTCGTCGCCCGCAGCCCTCGCGGCCGCGCACTGCGACCCCACCGAGCGCCTGAACATGCCGGCCGCGACCCCGGCGTGGGGTTGCCTCGTGGTGCAGCACCGTTCCTCCTCCCTCGATGTGCTCCGGTGCCCGGCGTTCAGAGATTCATCCGCTGCCAGTCGAACTCCCGCCGCCAGCTGTCGTCGGCTGTGGCGAAGCCGGTGAATGCCCGGACGATGCGGGCCCGGTCCGCGACCTCGGTGCGGAAATGGCGGTCGGGCAGCCCTTCGCGGTGTTCCAGCGCGAACCAGCCGCCGCGGGTGGCTGCCTGCTCACCGAAGCCGGCTTGGATGTAGTGGTCGCCTCGATCCAAGACCGCGAACCAGTTCTCCGCCGACAACCGCCCCAGCGCCGCTGCGATGTCGGCCGCGCCGGGGTTCTCGATCCGCGATCCGTCGCAGGACGACAACACCGGCACCGGATCGCCGCGCGCCGCGGGTGGGGCGTACACCGCGCCGTCTTGCGGGTCGTAGAGGACGAGACCGTGGCGCTCGGCCAATTCCTGGACGAACAGCACAACCGTGTCGGGCGTGGACCAGCCCATCGACATGAGCACCGCGTCGCCGACCACGGTCAGCTCCGCGGACCAGGGACCGTCCGGCAGCTCGTCGCCGGGCGCGCCGGACGGCGCCGGGTAGCGCGCGGTCAGCTCGCGGTGGAACGCGACGGCCCGCGGGCCGGCCGGGAGCGCGCCCGGTTCGAGCGCCGCGAGTTCCAGGTACGTGCGGGTTGCGTCCGCCGCGGTCACGGCCGAGCTTGCGGGCCAGGCGGCGAGATCGAAGCTCATCGGGCTACTCCGTTCGGTGAAGTGAGGGACGACGGCGGCGGTGGGCCGGTCCACAGCGCGGACCGGCCCACCGCCGCCGGTCAGCCCGGCTCACCTCCGTCCAGGTCCGTGCGCCTGCTCGGCGGCACGGGGAGGTAGCAGCCCGGGTTCTCCGGGTCGCAGCCCACGCGCGGCAGCCGGGCGCGGATGCCGCCGGGGGTGCGCTCGAAGTACTCCGCGATCTGCGCGACGCTCTCCCCCGCGATCCACCGGCTCTCCAGCTCCGCGTCCGACTCCGCGCTCCACGGGCGGCCCTGCTGGGCAGGACGGCCCGCGGATCTTCGCCGGGGCCCGCGGGCCGCGCCGGTCGCGGACAGCAACCCGTCCGTGACGAGCTCCGCCACCGTGGCCGCCACCGCGACGTCCAGGTCGAGGCTGCCCTCGGCGACCGGTTCGCCGCCGGGGCCGCCGGCTTCGAGGGTGACCATCACCCGGGGCGTGGGTTCGGCGCGGTCGACGTCCGTCCTGGTCGCGACCACGATCTGGTAGGTGTTTTCCTCTGCCCGGATCTCGGTCCGGCGCTCTTCGATGATCGACATGCCACGAAGCTAGCGCGCACCCCCGACAATTTTCGGTCACGCGCAGCTCACGGCCCACTTCGCTCCGAAATTGTCGGACCCCTCCCCTAACGTCTCCGGCGACCACGAACCGTCACGAGGAGGCGACGATGGGACACCGGCGGACAAGACGCTGCCCCGGTCCGGAAGAACCGGACCGGGGCAGCGGGATCAAGCGGTTTCGCTCAGAAGTGCAGCAGCTGGGCCAGCGCGCTCTGCTTCTCCTGGGCGGCCTTCGCGGTGTTGTCCGACTTCTGCGCCGCGGCGCCGTCGGGCACCGGCGCCGGCACCGGGTCGCACTGGACGTCCGAGTGGTTGCCGGGCTGGCGCTTCGGCAGGGTGCCGGTGGCCAGGTAGTCGGCGATCTTGTCGTCCACACAGGACACCCCGGACAGCGAACCGGCGTGCGTGGTGCCGCCCGGCGCGCTGATCAGGCTCGAGTTCGGGAACCGCTTCCGCACCTCGAGGCTGCCGGCGTACGGCGTGGCGGCGTCGAGTTCCTCGCTGATGAGCAGCGCACCGGCCACCTTGCGGCCGTCGATGTCCACCGGCTTGCCCGCCTTCGCCGGCCAGAACACGCAGGGCGCGTTGAACCAGGCGTTGCCCCAGGTCTCGAACGGGGCCTTGAAGTAGGTCAGCCAGTTGTCGACCCGCCACCGGTTCCAGTCGGTCGGCCACTGCACGTCGGTGCACTGCACGCCCAGGTACACGGCGAAGCCGTTGTCGTTGCCGGGCGGGTTCGAGCTGTCGTAGAGCTCCTTGAGCGTCTGCCAGTCACCCTGGTGCACGTAGCCGTCGAAGGCCTTCGCCATGTCGACCCAGCCGAAGACGTAGTAGCCGGCCTGCAGGAAGATGTCGGTCCACTCGTCGCCGCCGATGACCCCGCCCGCCGGGTCCTTGGCGAGCTTGCGCTGCGTGGCGTACCACAACTTCTCGACGGCGTCACCGGTCTTGCCGAGGTGGTAGACGTCGTCGTACTTGGCCAGCCAGTCGAAGTAGATCTTGATGTTCTTGTCGAACGCGACGTCCTGGTCGAGGTTGGCCTGGTACCAGACCTTCCGCGGGTCGACGTTGCCGTCCAGCACCATCCGGCGGACGTTCTTCGGGTACAGCGTGCTGTACACCTGGCCGAGGTAGGTGCCGTAGGAGAAGCCGTAGTAGTTGATCTGCTTCTCGCCCAGCGCCTTGCGCAGGCTGTCCATGTCCTGCGCGACGTCGGTCGTCTTCAGGTGGTTCAGGATCTCGCCGTTCTTGCGGCACGCGTCGGCGTACCCCTTCGAGCGGGCGAGCCAGGCCTTCTCCAGTTGCACGGTGGTCGGCACGTACGCCGGCCGGTTGTAGCTGAAGTAGTTCCCGTCGCAGCTGATGGCGGGCTTGCTGGACCCGACGCCCCGCGGGTCGAAGCCGATCCAGTCGTAGTTGTCCCCGGCGTGGTTCGGCACGTACTTGCCGAGCACCGACAGGCCGAGGCCGGAGCCACCCGGGCCGCCCGGGTTCACCAGCATGATGCCCTGGGACTGCGCGGTCTTGTGCTTGATCCGCGAGACCGCGACGGAGACCTTCGCCCCGCCCGGCTTCGCGTAGTCCATCGGCACTTCGAGGAAGCCGCACTCGGCACCGTTGGCCTTGAGGCTCGCCGACGCGCAGGGGCCCCAGGCGATCGGCGCGGGAGTGAACTGCACCCCGGGTTCCGCCGAGGCGGCGGGCGCGGCGGCCATCAGCCCGGCCGCGAGCCCCGCGGCGGCGATGGCGGCAACGATTCGTTTCACAGTCGTCCTTTTCGTCCGCATTCGACGGCGTTCGCCAGATTTTCGACGAAACTACCGGCAACCTCGGCCAATCTCGCTGACCGACGCGACTTTCGCCATCCGCCTTTAGTCGGAACCTGCGGCGCCCGCGCACGCCGGAACTGTCGGTGGCCGGCAGTACGCTCCGGATCGCCGGAGCCCGACGGGAGGACAGATGAGCGCGGACGAGAGGCTGGTCAAGGCGATCCGTACCGGACTGGCGGAGCTGGCGGATCCGGCGAAAGCGCCGGCGATGCAGGCGTACATGAAGTCGGCCATGCCCTTCCGCGGGGTGGCGAAACCCGAGCGCGGCGCCCTCCTCAAGCGGGTGCTGGCCGAGCACACATTGCCCGATCGGATGACATTCTCGGCGACCGTCCTGGAGTTGTGGCGGACCGCCGAATTTCGCGAGGAGCGCTACGCGGCCATCGACCTTTCCGGATACCGGGCCTACCGGCGGTGGCAGGACCCGGATCTGGTCCCGGTGTACGAGGAAATGATCGTCGGCGGAGCGTGGTGGGACCACGTGGACGAGCTGGCCATCCGGAGGATCGGCCCGATCCTCCGGGAGTACCGCCCCCGGATGACGCCGGTCATGCTGGCTTGGGCCCGCGACGACGACCTCTGGCGCCGCCGGACGGCCATCATCTGCCAGGTGGGGGCCAAGGAGGAGACGGACACGGAGTTGCTCACCCGCGCGATCGAGCCGGCGATCGGGGAGGCCGAGTTCTTCCTGCGCAAGGGAATCGGCTGGGCCCTGCGGGACTACGCGAAGACGGCGCCGGATTGGGTGCGGTGCTTCGTGGACGATCACCCGCGGTTGTCCGGGTTGTCCCGGCGGGAGGCGCTCAAGCACATCGGCTGAGGTGCGGGTGCGGTGCACCTGGGGGGCGACGCGCGTGGCTGGACGGTCGGCTCGCGTACCTGGAGGGTCGGTTCGCGTGCCTGGAAGGTCGGCTCGTGTGCCTGGAGGGACGACACACGTGACTGGAAGGTCGGCTCGCGTGCCTAGAGGGACGACACGTGTATCGGGAGGGTCGGGCCGCGTGCCTGGGCGGTCGGATCGTGGCTGGCGGTGCGGGCCGGCCCCTCCTGCCGAGGGCGGGAGGGGCCGGTGAGCGTCAGGCGCGGAGGGTGGCGTTGAAGCGCTCGCCTGCTGCTGCCACCGCCGCGTCGCGGGCCTTGGTGGCCTCGTCGACCGTCAAGGTGCGGTCCGGCGCGCGGAACCGCAGCTTGTACGCCAGCGATCGCTTGCCCTCGCCGACCTGCTCGCCCGCGTACGCGTCGAACAGCGTGATGTCCTCCAGCAGCTCGCCCGCCCCGGTGCGCAGGACCTCCGCGAGGTCGGCCGACGGGACATCCGCCGCCGCCACCAGGGCCACGTCCAAGAGCACCGGGGGGTAGCCCGACACGCTCGGTGCCGGGCGGGCGTCCGGGAGCGGGATCGCGTCCAGGTCCAGCTCCATCGCCACCGTCCGGGGCGGCAGGCCGAGGGCCTCGACCACCTTCGGGTGCAGCTCACCCGCGTAGCCGACCGGCCAGTCGCCGACCCGGAGCTGGGCGCAGCGGCCCGGGTGCCACGGCGGGAGGTCGGCCGCCTGCACCTTCAGCTCGACCCCGGCCGCCTCCGCGATCGTGCGGGCCGCCTGGACCGCGTCGGCCCAGTTCGCCGGCTCGCCCGGGCCCCACCAGCCCGCCCGGTGCCGGTTGCCGGCGAGGACCACCGCCACGTGCAGCGGCTGCTCGGGCACCGCCGCCTCCAGCAGGGCCAGGTCCTCGTCCGACGGCCGCCGGTCGACGCCGAGGTCGGGGACCTTCAGCGGGTTCGGGGCCGGGAGCACCACCTGGCCGATGTGGTACAGCGAAACGTCCTTCATCCCGCGGGACACGTTGCGCTGCAGGGTGTCCAGCAGGCCCGGCAGCAACGTCGTCGCCAGGCGGTTGCGGTCGGCCTCCAGCGGGTTGCGGACGACCAGCGCGTTGCGGCGGCTGTCGTCGGCCGGGAGCCCGAAGGCGTCCCACACCGCGTCGCTGACGAACGGGAACGGGCGCACCTCGACGTACCCCGCCTCGGCCAGCGCCCGGGAGACACTCCGGACGCGGCGCTGGCCGTCGGTCAGGCCGCGGCCGGCCGGGGCCGCCGGCAGCGTCGACGGGATGCTGTCGTACCCCTCGAGCCGCAGCACCTCTTCGACGAGGTCGGCGGGCTGGTGCAGATCGCCGCGCCAGCTCGGCGGGATCGCCGTGACCAGGCCCGTTCCGTCGTCGCCCGTGCCGACCGAAACCTTGCAGCCGATCTGGGTGAGCCGGCGGACCGTGACCCCGCGCTGGTAGTTCACGCCCGCGACCTTGTCGGGCAGGTTGATCGGCATGACGACCGGCGGGTTCGGCTCGACCGTGCCCTCGTCGGTGCGGCCGGGCTGGATGGCGGCGTCGCCGTACTGGCGCAGCAACCGGGCGGCCAGCTCGACCGCCGCCGCGCACAGCTGCGGGTCGGTGAACCGCTCGAACCGTTTGGCGGCCTCGGAGAACAGCTTGTGGCGCCGCGCGGTGCGGCTGATCGCCGCCGGGTTCCAGTGCGCCGCCTCGAGCAGCACGTCGGTGCTCTCCGGCGTGATCTCGGTGCTCGCGCCACCCATCGTGCCGGCGAGCGAGATGACGCCGCTGTCGTCGGCGATGACCACGTCGTCCGGGTCGAGCGTGCGCTCGACATCGTCCAAAGTGGTCAGTTTCTCGCCCGGCTTCGCCCGCCGCACCACCAGGTCGCCCTGGATGGCCTTGGTGGCGAACGCGTGCAGCGGGTGCCCGAGCTCGAGCATCACGTAGTTCGTGACGTCGACGGCCAGCGAAATCGACCGGATGCCGGCCAGCATCAGCCGCCGGCGCATCCGCCACGGTGTCGGCGCGGTCGCGTCCAGGCCGGTGACCCGGCGCAGCACGAACCGCGGGCAGCCTTCCGGGTCCTCGACGCGGACCGGCCAGGCGTCGCCCTCGGCCGCCGGGACCTCCAGCAGGGCTGGGTCGCCGAAGGGCACGTCGAGCGCGTTCGACAGCTCGCGCGCGAGCCCGCGGATCGACAGCGCGTACCCGCGATCCGGGGTGGGGGCCAGCTCGATCACCGAGTCGTTCAGGCCGAGCAGCTCCTGGGCGTCGTCACCCGGGCTCGCGGTGCCCGGGGGCAGCACGAGGATGCCGGTGTGGTCGTCGCCGAGGCCGAGCTCGCGCGCCGAGCAGATCATGCCGTCGCTGATCCGGCCGTAGGTCTTGCGGGCGGCGATGGCGAAGTCGCCGGGCAGGACAGCGCCCGGCAGCGCGACGACGACCAGGTCGCCCTCGACGAAGTTGCGCGCGCCGCAGATGATGCCGCGGGTCTTGATGCCGTGCGGGCCCTCGTCGAACTCGCCGGCTTCGTCGTCGTCCTCGTCCTCGTCGTCGAGTTCGTCGTCGTCGAGGTCCTCGGTTTCGTCGGCGGGCTCGCCGACGTCGACGCGGCAGAAGCGGACCGGCTTCTTGAACTCGGTGAGCTCCTCGATCTCGGCCACCCGGCCGACGACCAGCGGGCCGGTCACGGGACCGAGCTCGTGCAGGTCGTCGACCTCGATGCCGATCCGGACGAACGCGTCGGCCAGGTCCTGCGGCGTGATCTCCTCAGCGAGCTCGAGGTGTTCGGTCAGCCAGCTGACTGGGACTCGCACTACGCCTCCGTTCCGAAGGGAAGGGTGAAGCGGACGTCGCCCTCCACCATGTCGCGCATGTCCGGGATCCCGTTGCGGAACTGCAGGGTGCGCTCGATGCCCATGCCGAAGGCGAACCCCGAGTACACCTCGGGGTCCACACCGCAGGCGCGCAGCACGTTCGGGTTGACCATGCCGCAGCCGCCCCACTCGACCCAGCCGGGGCCGCCCTTCTTCTCTTCGAACCAGACGTCCACCTCGGCGGACGGCTCGGTGAAGGGGAAGAAGTGCGGGCGCAGCCGCGTCTTGGAGCTCTCACCGAACATCGCGCGGGCGAAGGCGTCCAGCGTGCCCTTGAGGTGCGCCATCGTGATGCCCTTGTCCACCGCGAGGCCTTCGACCTGGGTGAACACCGGGGTGTGCGTCGAGTCGAGCTCGTCGGTGCGGTACGTCCGGCCGGGGCAGACGACGTACACCGGCAGATCGCGGTGCAGCAGCGTGCGCGCCTGGACCGGCGAGGTGTGCGTGCGCAGCACCAGGCCCGAGTCCTCTTCGCCGACGTAGAACGTGTCCTGCAGCTGCCGGGCCGGGTGGTCCTTGCCGAAGTTCAGCGCGTCGAAGTTGAACCACTCGGCTTCGAGCTCCGGGCCCTCGGCGACCTCGTAGCCCATCGCGACGAAGGCGTCCGCGACGCGTTCGGAGATGGTGCTGATCGGGTGCCGGGCGCCGCGCGGGACGCGGTCCGACGGCAGGGTGACGTCGACCGCCTCTTCGCGCAGCACGCGCTCGTCGCGCTCCACCTGGAGTTCGGCGCGGCGGGCGTCGAAGGCCGCCTGGACGGCCTGGCGGGCCTCGTTGACGCGCTTGCCCGCCTCGGCCTTCTCCTGCTTGGGCAGGGCACCGATCTCACGGCGGGCCAGCATCAGCGGCGCGTGGTCGCCGAGGTGGGCCGGCTTGACCTCGGCCAGCCCTTCGAGCCCGGTCGCGGCGGCGAACGCCGCTTCGGCGGCCTTGACCGCCGCCTGCAGCGTCTCAGGGGCGAGTACCGCGCCCTGTACTTCCTTCTCCGTGGCTCCGGACATAACTCCTCGGCGTCCGCTGGGACTGGTCGTTCGCGCTCCGCCGCACACGGCGCGCGAGAGGTCAAAGGCGGGAAAAGTCTATGGGATCGGCTCCGCACGCCCCCGGTCGCCCCGGGGGCGTGCGGACACCCGGTCACCGCGCGGAGAACGCCTCGGCGAAGCCGGCCGGCGCAAGCGCACCGGGCACCGCTCCGCCGGCTCCGGCGCGGCGGTGCAGAAGGCCGTGCCACGCCCCGAAAGGAGGGGGCAGGCCGCTGGTCAGCGGCGTGCCGCCAGCGCGCTCGTGTAGACGCAGACGGCCGCCGCGGTGGCGAGGTTGAGGCTCTCGGCGCGGCCGTACATCGGGATCCGGACCGCGAGGTCGGTCCGGTCGAGGACGTCGGCGGGCAGACCGTGGGCTTCGTTGCCGAACACCCACGCCGTCGGCACGGCGAGGTCCACCCGATCGAGTTCGGCGTCGGCGTAGCCGTGGGCGGCGAACGTCCGCAGGCCCGCGGCCGAGCAGGCGGCCAGCGCGGCCGGGACGTCACGGACGCGCGCGATCGGCAGGTGGAACAGGCTGCCGGCGGCCGCACGGACGCACTTGCCGTTGTGCGGGTCGACCGTGTCACCCGCCAGGACGACCGCGTCGGCGCCGGCCGCGTCGGCGACCCGGATCACCGTGCCGGCGTTGCCGGGGTCGGCGACGTCGACCAGCACCACCACGAGCCGGGCAGCCGGGGTCACGGCCTCTTCGAGGGGCCGGTCCAGCAGCGCGCAGACGGCCACGATGCCCTGCGGCGTCACGGTTTCCGACAGCCCCTCGGCGGCGCGGTCGGTGATCGGCGAGACCCCGACGCCGGCCGCGCGGGCCGCGTCCACCAGGTTCGCGTGCTGTGCGGCCGCGCGCGAAGTGACGAACAGCTCGTGCACCGTGCCGTCCGCCAGCGCGGCCTCGACGGCGTTGGCGCCTTCGGCCAGGAACCGGCCGGTCTTGTCGCGTTCCGCGCGCCGGGTCAGCTTGCGCGCAGCAACGACCCGGGGGGTCCGTTCGGTGAACGGATCCGCCCCGGGTCGGGAAAAGCTGCCGGTCAGGCCGACTTCGCTTCGCCGGTGTTGACGTTGGCCTTGGCGAGCTCGGCCAGCGCGGTGAAGGCGGCGGCGTCGTTGACGGCCAGGTCCGCGAGGATCTTGCGGTCGACCTCGACACCCGCGGCCTTGATGCCCTGGATGAACCGGTTGTAGGTCACGCCGTTGGCCCGGGCGGCCGCGTTGATGCGGGTGATCCACAGCTGGCGGAAGTCACCCTTGCGGGCACGGCGGTCCCGGTAGGCGTAGTTGAGCGAGTGAAGCGTCTGCTCCTTGGCCTTGCGGTACAGCCGCGAACGCTGGCCGCGGTAGCCGCTGGCCAGTTCGAGAGTTGCGCGACGCTTCTTCTGGGCGTTTACCGCCCGCTTGACGCGTGCCACGGGTCCATCCTGTCGATCTCAGGGGGCGAGGGGGACGCCCCGGGTGGTTACAGCAAGTTCTGCGGGATCAGATGCCGAGCAGGCGCTTCACGCGGCTGACCTCGGTCTTGGACACCTCGGTGGTGCCCTCGAGGCGGCGGGTCACGCGGCTGGACTTCTTCTCCATGCGGTGGCGCCGGCCGGTCATCTGGCGGCGCAGCTTGCCCGTCCCCGTCTTGCGGATGCGCTTGGAGGTCCCGCTGTGGGTCTTCATCTTCGGCATTTCTGTCCTCTTTCGTGCGGCGGCTCACCGGAGATTCCGGTGAGCCGCTGGCTCGTGCTGGTCGGCGCTTATGCCTCGGGGGTCGGCTCGGGGGCCGCCTCGGCCTTCGCCTTCGGCTTCACGTTCTTGTGCGGGGCCAGCACCATGATCATGTTGCGACCGTCCTGCTTCGCCGAAGACTCGACGAAACCCAGTTCGGTGACGTCCTCGGCGAGCTTCTGCAGCAGCCGGTAGCCGAGCTCCGGCCGGGACTGCTCGCGACCGCGGAACATGATCGTGACCTTGACCTTGTTGCCCGCCGCCAGGAAGCGCGACACGTGACCCTTCTTGGTCTCGTAGTCGTGCTGGTCGATCTTGGGGCGCAGCTTCTGTTCCTTGATGACGGTCAGCTGCTGGTTCCGACGCGACTCGCGGGCCTTCTGCGCGCTCTCGTACTTGAACTTGCCGAAGTCCATGAGCTTGCACACCGGCGGGCGGGCCTGCGGCGCGACCTCGACGAGGTCGAGGTCGTTCTCCTGCGCCAGGCGCAGCGCATCCTCGATCCGGACGATGCCGACCTGTTCGCCGGCGGGTCCGACGAGACGGACCTCCGGCACCCGGATTCGGTCGTTGATGCGTGTCTCGGAGCTGATGGGGCCTCCTTGGTCCGAGGAATGTTTCGTGTTCTCGTTCGACCTGGTGCCCACATAGCGAAGGCCCCGACACCATTCGGTGCGCGGGGCCCACTCTGTTTCCGATCGCACCCGGCCGCGAAGCCGGGCACTTCACCCTGGACTTGACGCCCGGGTGAGACCGGACCCGGCCACCTGTACGGTGACGCGGGTGGGAGCGGGGCTCCACTTGCCGCCCCCGATCGCTCGGGGGCTGGTCGCTCGTGGAAGGGTACCAGACGTGTCGGAACAACCTTCCCAACAGCCCCCGTATTCCCCGGACGCGCGCCACCTGGAGGACATCCCCAGCGTGGAGGTGATCAGCCGCGCCGCCGTCATGCTGCTGTCGGCCGGCGCCGAACGGCTCGGCCTGGCCGATGCCGACCCCGCCGCCTCCCCGCACCGGGACCTCGATGAAGCGCGCCGCCTGATCACCGCGTTGGCCGGGCTCGTGACGGCCTCCGCCGAGTACCTGGGCCTGCACGCCGGGCCGCTGCGCGATGGCCTGCAGTCGCTCCAGAAGGCGTTCAGGGAGGCTTCGGTCGTGCCCGACGCGCCCGGCCAGGGGCCCGGCGAGAAGTACACCGGCCCCGTCTACTGACATTTCACTCGCTCGGCTCTTAGCCCGGCCAGCCTGCTCGTAACTGACATTTCAGTCGTTCGGGTCCTGGCCCGGCGAGCCTGTTCGCACTGACATTTCAGTCGCTCAGGTCCTCGTCCTCGCCCGCCGAGTCCGCTCGCAACTGACATTTCACGCTGGGGTCTCAGCCCGACGAGTCCGCTCGCAACTGATATTTCACTCGCTCGGTCCCAGCCCCGGCGAGCCTGCCCGTACTGATGTTTCACTCGCTCGGGTTCTTGCCCGGCGAGCCTGCTCACATCTAACATGTTAGATGTGAGTCTCTCAAAGGTCAGTCGCCCGCTCCTGCGCGACGAGGCGTACGACCGCATCCGGCAGGCCATCGTCGACGGCACGTTGCGGCCGGGCACCCCCCTGCGTGACGGCGACCTCGCCGACCAGCTCGGCCTCTCGAAAGCCCCCGTCCGGGAAGCCCTCCGGCGGCTGGCCGACGACGGCCTCGTCGACTCCAAGCCGCAGAGCTACACGCGGGTCTCCGACGTGATGTCGCGCGACGTCCTGGACGCCCGGGAGATCGTCCGCGTCCTGCACGAGTTCGCGGTGAAACAAGCCGCCCCGAGGTGCCGGCCGGCCGACATCGCCGCGATGCGCGCGGCCAACGACCGCTTCGCCGCGGCGATCGAAGCCCGGGACGTCGCCGCCGCCGTGAAAGCGGACGACGAACTGCACGACATCCCCGTCCGGCTGGCGGGCAACGCCGCGGTGGCCGCGACCCTCGACCGCTACACCCCGCTGCTGCGCCGGCTGGAGCACGCGCACTTCAGCTCGGCGCTCGCCTGGAACTCCGTCGAGCGCCACACGAAGCTCATCGACGCCCTCGAGAAGCACGACACCGAATCCGCCGTCTCCGTGATTTCGACCATCTGGACCGAGCTGCTGGAGGACCGATGACCCTCGCCGACTTCCCCCGCTACCCTCTGCTGTTCGGCCCGTCGCCGGTGCACCCGCTCGAGCGGCTCACCGCGCACCTCGGCGGGGCGAAGGTCTGGGCCAAGCGCGAGGACGTCAACTCGGGCCTCGCCTACGGCGGAAACAAGACCCGCAAGCTCGAATACCTGGTCGCCGACGCCCTCAACGAAGGCGCCGACACGCTCGTCTCCATCGGCGGCGTCCAGTCCAACCACACCCGCCAGGTCGCGGCCGCCGCCGCGCGCGCCGGGCTGAAGGCCGTGCTGGTGCAGGAAAGCTGGGTCGACTGGCACGACCCGCTCTACGACAAGGTCGGCAACATCCAGCTCTCGCGCATCCTCGGCGCGGACGTCCGGCTGGTCCAGGCCGGCTTCGGCATCGGGTTCAAGGAAGCCTGGGAAGACGCGGTCGCCGAGATCGAAGCGAACGGCGGGAAGCCCTACGCCATCCCGGCCGGCGCGTCGGACCACCGGCTCGGCGGCCTCGGCTTCGCGAACTGGGTCGTGGAGCTGGAACAGCAGGAGGCGAAGCTGGGCGTCTTCTTCGACACGGTGATCGTCTGCTCGGTCACCGGCAGCACGCAGGGCGGCATGGTCGCGGGGACCGCGCTCGGAAAGAACCGCCGCATCCTCGGCATCGACGCCTCCGCGAAGCCCGAGGAGACGCGCGAGCAGGTCACGCGCATCGCGCGCGCCACCGCCGAGCTGATCGGCGCCGGCGAGATCGCGGAAGTCGAGCTGGACGACCGCTACCACGCCGGCATCTACGGCATCCCGGACAAGTCCACTGTGGATGCGATCGAGACCTGCGCCCGGCTGGAAGGGATGCTCACCGACCCGGTGTACGAGGGCAAGTCCATGGCGGGGCTCATCGACCTGGTCGGCCGCGGGGAAATCGGCAAGGACTCGAACGTCCTGTACGCCCACCTCGGCGGGCAGCCCGCTCTCAACGGCTACACGAGCGTCCTGGGCTGAGCGCACCGGGGCCGGACACGAACCCGGCCCCGGCGAAACCTCAGTCCAGCACGCAGAGCACGTCGATCTCGACGAGGAGCTCACCCGGGAGGCCGACGTACACCGTCGTGCGGGCGGGCTGCGGCGCGTCGCCGATCAGCTCGTCGTACACCTGGTTGAACGGCGCGAAGTGCGCGGTGTCGGTCAGGTACACCCGGACCATGATCGCGTCGGCGAGGCTCGAGCCCGCCGCCGCCAGCACGGCTTCGATGTTCTTGAACGTCTGCCGGGTCTGGCCCGCGACGTCGGCACCGACGATCTCGTTCGTGGCCGGGTCGAAGGCGACCTGGCCGGCGACCTGCAGCAGGTTCCCCTTGCGGACGGCCTGCGAGAACTTCGCCGGCGGCTTCGGCGCGTTCTCGGTGGAAACTGCCGTCTTGCTCATCAGTGCCCCTTTCCGTTCTCCGTCCATCCACTGTGGACGGAAGCTTCCTTCGTGGCGGCCCGCAGCTCGGGTACCAGCGCCAGCAGGCCTTCGTAGTCGAGCAGCACCTTCGGCACCGACATCGACGCGGCGGCCAGCACCTCGCCGCCGGTCCCGCGCACCGGCGCCGCGATGCAGTGGATGAAGTCCTCGTGTTCGGCGTTGTCGACGGCGTACCCGAGCCGGTCCACGCGGTCCAGCTCGGCGAGGTAGGCCTCGGGGGTGGTGATCGTGTTCGGCGTCCGCACCGGGTACTCGATCGACCGCGCGATCTCCTCGCGACGGGCCACCGGCATCGCCGCGACCAGCACCTTCCCCACCGCGGTGCAGTGCAGCGGCGCGCGCTTGCCGATGCGCGAGTACATCCGCACCGAATGCCGGCCTTCGAACTTGTCGATGTAGACGACTTCGCCGTCCTCGTAGCTGGCCAGGTGCACGGTGTGCCCGGTGCGCGCGTTGAGGGCGGCGAGCGCGGGGTGGGCGCTGCGCCGGACGTCGAAGGAGTCCAGGGCCTGGTTGGCGAGGTCGAACATGGCGCTGCCCAGCCGGTAGTGGCGGGCGCCTTCGCGGCGGACGAAGTGGTGCTGTTCGAGAGTGCGCAGCAGCCGCAGCACGGTCGACTTGTGCACGCCGATCTCGTCGGCGAGGTCGTCGAGGGTCCGCGCGTCCTGCGCGATCGAACCCAGCAGCGTCAGCGCGCGGTCCAGGCTTTGGCTCACGTGAGCACCACGCCCTCTCCGGTCAGCCGGGCCGAACGCCACTCGTCCGGGTCCGCGTGCAGCAGGGTATCCACGACGCTCCGGGGCAGCGGGACCCCGACGTCGTCGTGGGTCAGCAGGGTGACGGCGGCCTGCAGGTGGCCCTGCCGCAGCCGTTCCAGGGGCGTGGCGCCGCGCAGGGTCGCGGCCAGGAACCCGGCGGCGAACGCGTCGCCGGCGCCGACCGGCTCGACCACGTCGACCTTCAGCGCGGGCGCGAACAACGGCTCCCCCTCGACGAGCGTCGCCCCGCGCTCGCCGTGCTTGACCACGAGCGTGCGCGGCCCCGGCAGCAGCGCGCGCAGCTCGGCCGGGTCCCCGGTCCCCCACACCTGCCGGGCCTCGTCGTCACCGGTCAGGACGATGTCCGCCCGAGCGGCCAGCTCGGCGAGCAGCCCAGGGTCGCGGCCGGTCCACAGCGCGGGCCGCAGGTTGACGTCGAACGAGATCAGCCGGTCGCCGCGGGGCATCTCCAGCAGGGCGCGGACCAGCGCGAGGCAGCTGTCCGACAGCGCGGGCGTGATCCCCGACAGGTGCAGCACGCGGACGCCGTCGAGGTCGAGGCGATCCAGCAACGATGGGCCCATCCCGGACGCGGCCGAGCCCGTCCGGTAGTAGCGCACGGGACTGCCGCCGGCACCGCTTTCCTTGATGTAAAGCCCGGTCGGGCGCAGCGGATCGACGGAACAGGCGCTGACGTCGACGCCGTGGGAGGCGACCTCCCGCAGCATCGCGCGGCCGAACGGGTCGTCGCCCACCGCGCTCACCCAGCCGCTGCGCACCCCCAGCGTGGGCAGGTTGCAGGCCACGTTCGATTCGGCGCCGCCGATGGTGCGCACCCAGTGCTTCACCTCGTCCGGCGGGCCGGGTTCGGCGGGCACGAACAGCGCCATCGACTCGCCCACGCACAACACCTCGGGCCCGCTCGTCACTTTCCGTCTCCCTGCCCTTCACCCCGTTGACCTGTGGCGACCCGGATGCTACACCTATGGCACTCAAAATGCGCAACAGTCGTTGCAACATACGCAACAGAGGTCGCCGCCGATGAATCGTTGCCAGATGGACCCCGCCGCGCTCGACGCGCTCCGCCACGAGCGCGTCGACTGGCGCTTCCGCTCCGCCGCGCCCGCCCTGACCGGGCTCACCCTGCAAGAGGCCGCGGACCGCCGGCTGAAACTGTTCACCGACGGGTTCTTCGCGCCCTTCGTCGTCCTCGACGAAGAGGCGCTCGAACACAACCTGCGGACGATGGCCGCCTGGTGCGCCGCCCGCGGCGTGGCGCTCGCCCCGCACGGCAAGACGACCATGGCACCGCAACTGTTCGCGCGCCAGATCGAGCACGGGGCGTGGGGCGTGACCTGTGCGAACGCCGGTCACCTCCGGATCTACCGCGCCTTCGGGGTGTCCCGGATCCTGCTGGCCAACCAGCTCCTCGACCCGGCCGGCCTGCGCTGGCTGGCCGCCGAACTGGCGGCCGACCCGGGCTTCGAGTTCCTCTGCTGGGTCGACTCCGTCCGCGGCGTCGAGCTGATGACCGCGGCCCTCGAAGGCGCCGAGCGCCCGGTGGACGTCCTGGTCGAACTGGGCGCCGACGGCGGCCGCACCGGCGTCCGCGACACCGCGACCGCGCTGGCGATCGCCGAAGCGGTCCAAGCGAGCCCGGTGCTGAGGCTGCGCGGCACCGGCGGCTACGAAGGCGCGCTCTCCCACGACACCGACGAAGCCGCGCTCGCCAAGATCAGCTCCTACGTGGACGGTCTGCGCGACCTGGCGATCTCGTTCGCGGACAAGGGACTCCTCGACGGGCAGATCGTCGTCACCGCCGGCGGCAGCGCCTACTTCGACCAGGTGGCGAACGAGCTGACCAAACCGTGGCCGGCCGGCCTCGACGTGCTGCCGGTGCTGCGCAGCGGCGCCTACCTCACCCACGACGACGGGTTCTACCGCCAGATCTCGCCGCTCGGCGACCACCCGCGGATCGACGGCGTCGACTCGTTCCGGCCGGCGCTGCGGGCGTGGGCGCAGGTGACGTCGAAGCCGTCCGACGAGCTCGCGCTGCTCACCCTCGGCAAGCGCGACGCCTCCTTCGACGAGGGCATGCCCGAGCCGCAGCTGCGCCGCACCCCGGACGGTCCCGCCGAACCCCTCGGAGGCCACGTCGTCACGAAGCTGAACGACCAGCACGCCTTCCTCGCGCTGCCGCCGGGGTCGCCGGTCGAGGTCGGCGACTGGATCGGGCTCGGCCTCTCCCACCCGTGCACGGTGTTCGACAAGTGGCCGCTGCTGCCGGTGACCGCGGCCGACGGCGAAACCGTCGTCGACTACGTCCGGACGTGGTTCTGATGGACGTCGTCTTCCGCGGCGCGCTGGTCGCCGACGGCACCGGCGACGCGATCACGCGGCACGACGTCGGGATCACCGGGGCCAAGATCGCCAGTGTGGCCGAAGCGGGGTCGCTGGCCGGGCGCCGGACCATCGACGCCGACGGGCTGGTGCTCGCGCCCGGGTTCATCGACATGCACTCGCACTCGGACCTGCAGCTGCTGGCCAACCCGGACCACCCGGCGAAGATCACCCAGGGCGTGACGACCGAGGTCCTCGGCCAGGACGGGCTGTCGTACGCGCCCGTCGACGACGTCGTGCTCGAAGCCCTGCGGCAGCAGCTCGCGGGCTGGAACGACGACCCGCCGGGGTTCGACTGGAACTGGCGCTCGGTCGGCGAGTACCTCGATCGGCTCGACCGGGGCATCGCCGTCAACGCCGCCTACCTCGTGCCGCAGGGCACGGTCCGGATGCTCGCCGTCGGCTGGGACGACCGGCCCGCCACGGACGCCGAGCTGGACCGGATGAAGGAACTGGTCGCGACCGGCCTGCACGAGGGCGCGATGGGCATGTCGTCGGGCCTCACCTACACGCCGGGGATGTACGCGGAGACGAGCGAGCTGGTCGAGCTGTGCCGGGTGGTCGGCGAGCTGGGCGGGTTCTACAGCCCGCACCACCGCAGCTACGGCAAGGGCGCGCTGGAGGCGTTCGCCGAGATGATCGACGTGAGCAGGCGGTCCGGCTGCCCGCTGCACCTGGCCCACGCGACGATGAACTTCTCGGTCAACAAGGGCAAGGCGCCCGACCTGCTGAAGCTGCTCGACGACGCGCTGGCCGACGGCTGCGACATCTCCCTGGACACCTACCCGTACCTGCCGGGCGCGACCTACCTCTCGGCCCTGCTACCGAGCTGGGCCACCGAAGGCGGCCTGCCCGCCACCCTGGCTCGCTTGTCCGATGTGGACGAACGGGAGCGGATCCGCGCCGAGATCGAGGAGTCCGGTTCGGACGGTGCGCACGGCGTGCCGATCGACTGGGACGCCATCGAAATCAACGGTGTCCGCCACGAGCACAACGCCCACCTCGTCGGGCACAGCGTCGCCGCGTCGGCCCGCGCACAAGGCACCGAACCGGCGAAGCTCTACTTCGACACCCTGCTCGACGAGCGGCTCGGGACGTCGTGCCTGATGCACGTCGGGCACGAAGAAAACGTCCAGGCCATCATGCGGCACCCCACGCACACCGGCGGCAGCGACGGCCTGCTCGTCGGCGCCCGGCCGCACCCGCGCGCGTGGGGCACGTTCCCCCGCTACCTCGCCCGGTACGTCCGTGAACTGGGCGTGCTGGACCTCGCCGAATGCGTCGCCCACCTGACCGGGCGGGCCGCACGGCGGCTGCGGCTGACCGACCGCGGGCTGGTCCGCGCCGGGTACGCCGCGGACCTGGTGCTGTTCGACCCCGAAACGATCGCCGACACCGCCACCTTCGAAGAACCGCGGCAACCCGCCACGGGCCTCACCCACGTGTTCGTCAACGGCGTCGCCGCCCTCGACGACGGTCGTCCCACCGGCACCCTCGCCGGTGGTTCCCTGCGCAATCCCGGGAGAACCCGATGATCCACTGGCTGCAACACACCACCGGCGGGCTGCTCACGCTCGCCGCCGTCTCGATCGCCGTCCTGCTGGTGCTGATCATCAAGCTGAAGCTGGAACCCTTCATCGCGCTGATCGTCGTCGGCCTGCTGACGGCGCTTGCCGCGGGCCTGCCCGTCGGCACCATCGTCGGGTCGGCCCAGAAGGCGTCGGACTCCCTGCTGGAAAAGGGGTTCGGCAGCATCCTCGGGCACATCACGGCGATCATCGGGCTGGGCACGATCCTCGGGTCGATCCTGGAACGCTCGGGCGGCGCGAAGGTGCTCACCGGGGCGCTGCTGCGGTCGTTCGGCGAGAAGCGGGCGCCGCTGGCCATGGGGGTCGCCGGGTTCATCTTCGGCATCCCGGTGTTCTTCGACATCGGCATCTTCGTGCTGGCCCCGCTGGTCTACGTCGCCGCGAAGCAGGGCGGCAAGTCCCTGGTGCTGTACGCGATGCCGCTGCTGGCCGGCCTGTCGATCACGCACGCCTTCCTGCCGCCGCACCCGGGTCCGGTCGCCGCGGCCGGGCTGCTGCACGTCGAGCTCGGCTGGATCATCCTGATGGGCCTGGCCTGCGGCATCCCGGCGTTCCTCATCGGCGGCGTGCTCTACTCGACCTGGATCGGCAAGCGCATCGTGGTCGACGTGCCCGAGGACATGGTCTTCGCCGAAGAGGAGGGCGAGCGCGAGGAGAACCCGCCGTCGCTGGGGCTGGTCGCCTCGATCATCGCGGTGCCGCTGGTGCTCATCCTGGCCGGCACGTTCGGCAGCATCTGGCTGCCGAAGGGTTCGGCGCTCGCCGGCGTCGCCGCGTTCATCGGCACCCCGGCCGTCGCGCTGACCGTCGCCGTCCTGCTCGCGTCCTGGCTGCTGGGCCTGCGGCGCGGGTTCACCGGCAAGGACCTCAACGAGCTGGCCGCGAAGTCGCTGCGGCCGGTCGCGATGATCCTGCTGGTCGTCGGCGCGGGCGCGTTCTTCGGCGCGGTGCTCTCGGCGACCGGGATCGGCAAGGCCGTCGCCGACTCGCTGCACGACGCCGGGCTGCCGGTGCTGCTCGCGGCGTACGTGATCAGCTGCGGCATGCGGATCGCGCAGGGCTCGGCGACCGTCGCCATCGTGACCACGAGCGGGATCATCGCCCCGACCGTGGCCCAGCTCGGCTATTCGCAGATCCAGCTGGCGCTGCTCGTGATGGCGATTTCGGCCGGCTCGATCATCGCCTCGCACGTCAACGACGGCGGCTTCTGGATCGTCTCGCGGTACTTCAACCTCACCGTGCCGCAGACGCTCAAGTCCTGGACGGCGCTGGAAACCGTGCTTTCCGTTTCGGGTTTCGCGGCTTCGGCATTGCTCATGGCCGTGGTCTAGACCATACTGGAGCTGTCGCCGCCGAAACCCGTTGGGAGACAATGACGATGACCGGACTTTCCCGTCGTACGTTCCTCGGTGCCGCGGCCGGCGCGGGCGCCGCCACTGTTCTCGGTGCGCAGGTCGCCGGCGCGGCCACCACGGAGAAGGGCTGCTTCGCCGGCACAACCGTGTACATCGGCAGCTACACCTCCGGGGCGACCGGGCACGGTCTCGACGTCGCCACCCGTTCGGGTGCGGCGCTGTCCCTGGTCCGGACGATCCCGGGGATCACCGACACGTCGTGGTTCGACCGCAGCGCCGACGGCAAGACGCTGTACGTCACCAACGAAGGCGACCCGGCCGGGTACGTCTCGGCGTTGAGCCTCGCCGAGCCGGGGAAACCGAAGCTGCTCAACAAGGTCTCGTCGAAGGGTGGCGCGCCGACGCACCTGAGCGTGCATTCCGGCGGGAAGCACGTGCTGGCCGCGAACTACAGCTCGGGCAGCGTCGTCGTGCTGCCGATCCTGGCCGGTGGCAAGCTCGGCGCGGCCACGGATCTGGTCACCCACCACGGCGCCGAGCGGGACGCGCACGCCCACCAGGTCGTCAACGACCCGACCGGCCGCTGGGTCCTGGCGGTCGACCTCGGCGCCGACTCGGTGTACGTCTACGGCTTCGCCGCCGGGAAGCTTTCGCTGCACCAGCAGCTGAAGCTGCCGTCCGGCGCCGGGCCGCGGCACCTCGCGTTCGACCGCACCGGGAAGTTCGCCTACATCCTGCAGGAACTGCGGGCGGAGGTGACGGTGGCGAGCTGGGACGCGGCGGCGGGGAAGCTGAAAGCGCTGTCCGTCGTCCCGGCCGTGCCCGCCGGGAGCACCGGCGACCAGTTCCCGGGCGAGATCGTCGTGTCCAACGACGGGAAGTTCGTGTACGCGACCGTCCGCGGCCCGAACACCCTGGCCACGTTCGCCGTCTCCGGCGGCGGCGCGACGCTGAAGCTGGTGTCGAGCGTGCCGACCGGCGGCAACTGGCCGCGGCACGTGGCCCTCGACCCGGCCGAAAGCTGGTTCTACGTCTCGAACCAGCGCTCCGGCACCGTCACCTGGCTGCCGCGCGACCCGGCCACCGGCCTGCCCGGCGCACCCGCCGGTCAGCTCGCCGTCGGCAGCGTCAATTCCGTCTACTTCGCCTGACCTCAGGTCACTCTGGAGGCACCCATGAGACTGCTGCCGTTCGCCGCTGCGCTGGCCCTGCTCGCCGGCTGCGCGCCCACCCAGTCCGCACCCGCGGGCGGCGGCGCGGACGACAAGACCGGCACCGTCCGCGTCTGGCTGTTCGACGAGGCCAACCGCGCGCCGAAGGAGGCCGCGGTCAAGGACGCGATCACCGAGTTCAAGGCGGCCCACACCGGCGTCGAGGTCGACGTCCAGTGGGTGCCGGTCGAGGGCCGCGCCGACAAGTTCTCCGGTGCCTTCAACGACGCGGCCAACGCCCCGGACGTCGCCGAGTTCGGCAACACCGACGTCTCGAACTACGCCGCCACCGGGGCGCTGGCCGACCTGACCGGCGACCTCGCCGCGTGGCCCGAGGGCAAGGATCTCCTCCCGACCGTGCTGGACACCGCGAAGTCCGGCGGCCAGACCTACGGCCTGCCCTGGTACACCGGCATCCGCGCGTTGTACTACCGCACCGACGTCTTCACCGAGCTCGGCCTGAAGCCGCCGGCGACGCTGGCCGAACTGACCGACACCGCCCGCCGGATCCGCGCCGCCAAGCCGGACCTCTACGGCATCGCCGTCGGTGGCAAGTACACCTACGCGATGCTGCCCTTCCTCTGGGCCAACGGCGGGGAGCTGGCGCAGGAGAACGGCGGCAAGTGGACGTCGACGGTCACCGGTGAGCAGGCCAAGGCCGGCGTGACGCAGTACGCGAACCTGCTCAAGGACGACATCTGCCCGCCCGCCCAGTGCGCCAACCTGACCGGCACGCAGAGCGTCACGGCGTTCGCCGGTGGCAAGGCCGGGATGACCATCGGCGGCGACTTCAACCGCAAGGCCGTCGAGCAGGGCGCGGTGAAGGGCAAGTACGCCGTCGTGCCGCTGCCGGGCCTGACAGTGGGGAGCACCGCGCCCGCGTTCGCCGGTGGCAACCTGCTGGGCGTGTTCAAGGCGAGCAAGCACCGCAGCCTGGCGCTGGAGTTCGTCGAGCTGCTCGGCGGCGCGAAGTACCAGGAGAAGATGTACACCGCGATGGGCAACCTGCCGACGCTGAGCGGTGTGCAGCAGAAGCTCGCCGCGAACGACCCGTTCCTCAAGCCGTTCGTCGACACCCTGAAGGCGGGCACGAAGTTCGTCCCGGCGACGCCGGCGTGGTCGAAGATCGACAGCCAGAACGTGCTGCCGACGGCCGTGCAGCAGATCGCGACCGGCGGGAAGGACCCGTCGGCGGCCCTGGCGGACGCGGCCGCCGCGATGAACAAGGCCTTCGGCTAGTGGTGACGGTCCAGGAAGCCCCTTCCGTCACGGCCCCCGCGCGGCGGCCGAAGCGGAAGGGGGACGGCCGGGCCGCCGCGCTCTACCTCGCCCCGGCGGGCGTCCTGCTCGCCGCGCTGCTGGCCTACCCGATCTACCAGCTGGTCCTGATCTCCTTCTACGACTACGGCCAGCCGCAGGCCGCGGGCAACGCACCGCTGGTGTTCCTCGGCTTCGCGAACTACGCCGACCTCCTGTCCCAGGCGCAGTTCTGGACCGTGCTCGGCAACACGGTCGGGTTCGCCGCGGCCTGCGTCGCCGGTTCGCTCGTCGTCGGCACCGGGCTCGCGGTGCTGGCTTCGCGGGTGCGCTCACTCCCCCGGACGCTGCTGTTCCTGGCCGCGCTGGGCGCGTGGTCGACGCCGGCGATCGCGGGCTCCTACGTCTGGCTGTTCCTCTTCGACACCGACTTCGGCCTGGTCAACGAGGTGCTGTCGGGTCTCGGGCTGCCCTTCGAGCACCACTCGTGGACCTTCGGCACGCTCGGCGCCTTCGGGCTGGTCGCGGCCGAGGTGATCTGGTGCTCGTTCCCGTTCGTGCTGGTCACGATGTACGCCGGGATCAAGGGCGTGCCGGACGAGGTCCTCGAAGCCGCGGCGCTCGACGGCGCGTCGGCGTGGCGCACGACGTGGACGATCGTTCTGCCGATGGTGCGGCCGCTGCTGATGATCGCCACGGTGCAGTCGATCATCTGGGACTTCAAGGTGTTCACCCAGATCTACGTGATGACCAACGGCGGCGGCGTGGCCGGGCGCAACCTGGTCCTCAACGTCTACGCCTACCAGCAGGCCTTCGCCGGGCAGGAGTACGGCCTCGGCTCGGCGATCGGAGTCGTCATGACGCTGTTGCTGCTGTCGGTCACCGGGCTGTACGTCCGGACGCAGCGCCGGAGCGCGGCATGGCTGTGAAACGTCCCGGACGGCTCGTCGCCGAAGTCGTCACCGTCGTGCTCGCCGGGGTGATCACGTTCCCGCTGTACTGGATGGTGCTGTCGGCGGTGAAGCCCCCGGGCGAAATCCAGTCGGCGAACCCGAAGCCCTGGACGTTCAGCCCGTCGTTCGACAGCTTCTCGCGCGTCCTCACGGTTTCGGGCTTCGGACGGTTCTTCGTGAACAGCCTCGTGGTGGCGCTGGTCGTCGTCGCGCTGTCGCTGCTGCTGTCGTTCCTTTCGGCGGTGGCGCTGACGCGGTTTTCGTTCAAGGGCCGGACCGTGCTGCTGGTGATGACGCTGGTCGCCCAGATGGTGCCGGTGGAGGCGCTGACCATCCCGCTGTTCTTCCTGATGCGCCAGATCGGCGGGGTGGCGCCGGCTTTCGGGTTGAACGAGCTGGGTTCGCTGGTGCTCGTGCACCTGGCGTTCAGCCTGCCGTTCGCGATCTGGATGCTGCGCGGGTTCGTCGCCGCGGTGCCGGTGGAACTCGAGGAAGCCGCCAAGCTCGACGGCGCGTCGCGGATGCGGTTCACCTGGCAGGTCCTGTTCCCGCTGGTGGCGCCCGGGCTGGTCGCGGTCAGCGTGCTCGCGTTCATCCACGCGTGGAACGACTTCCTGTTCGCCAAGACGTTCATCGTATCCAAGACCGAGAACCAGACGCTGCCGCAGGCGATCCTGGTGTTCTTCAAGCCGGAGGACACCGATTGGGGCGCGGTGATGGCGTCGTCGGCGCTGATGACGATCCCGGTGCTGGTGTTCTTCGTCCTCGTCCAACGACGGCTGGTGTCCGGCATGGCCGGCGCCGTGAAGGGCTGACATGGCTTTCGACACCCTGCTCCCCCGTCCGGTTTCGGTGAAACCCGCAGCGGGTTCGTGTCCGTGGCCGTCCACTGTGGACGTCCGGACGGTCGCCCTGCCCGCGGAGGGCTATCGGCTCACCATTTCCCCTGCCGGCGTGGTCCTGGAGGCGGCCGATGCCGCCGGGGAGCACCACGGCCGGGAGACGTTGCGGCAGCTCGCGGGGCCGGCCGCGTTCCGGGTGGCCGGGTTCGCGCCTTCGTCACTGCCGTGCGGCGTGGTCGAGGACCATCCGCGGTTCGCGTGGCGTGGCTGCCTGCTGGACGTCGCCCGGCACTTCCGGACCAAGGCCGAGGTGCTCCGGTTCGTCGACCTGCTGGCCGCGCACAAGCTGAACGTGCTGAACCTGCACCTCACCGACGACCAGGGCTGGCGCTTCGAGGTCCCGGCGTTCCCGCGGCTGACGTCGGTGGGCGGCTGGCGGCCGTCGTCCATGACAGGCAGCGGAGGCGTCCAGGACGGCCGTCCGCACGGCGGGTTCTACACGAGCGACGACCTGCGAGAGATCGTCGCCTACGCCGCTTCGCGGGCCATCACGGTGGTGCCGGAGATCGACATCCCCGGCCACGCGCGGGCGGCGCTGGCGGCCTACCCCGCGCTGGGAACTTCGTCGTCCTACGAAGTCTGGACCGCCTGGGGCATCAGCACTTCACTGCTGTCACCGGTGGAGTCCACTTTGGACTTCTTCCGGCAGGTGTTCGACCACCTGCTGGACATCTTCCCGTCCCCGGTGATCGCCCTGGGCGGCGACGAGACACCGGGCGCGACCGACGAGCACCGCGCGTTCGTCCGTCGGCTGGCCGAGCACCTGGTGGCCCGCGGCCGCACCCCGATGGGCTGGGACGAAGTCCTCGACACCGACGGCCTCCCGCCGATGGTGATCGCCGCCTGGCGCAACGAGGACGCGGGCTTGCGAGCGGCTTCGGCGGGGCACGACGTGGTGATGTGCCCGGAGCAGCACGTGTACCTGGACCACCGGCAGTCCGACCATCCCGACGAGCCGATCCCGGTCGGGGAGGTCCACACGCTGGAGGACGTGTACGCGTACGAGCCGGCGCTGAGCGGCCCGCGGCTGCGAGGGGTGCAGGCACAGGTGTGGAGCGAACACCTGGACAGCGTCCGGCGGGTGGACTACATGGCGTTCCCGCGGTTGTCGGCGTTCGCGGAAGTGGCTTGGAGTTCCGGGCCAAGGGACTACGCGGAGTTCCTGCCACGGCTGCGCGACCACCACCTGCCCCGCCTGGACGCGCTCGGCGTGGAGTACCGGCCGCTGGACGGGCCGCACCCCTGGCAGCTGCGGCCGGGGGTGCCGGGCCGGCCGCGCTAGCCGTTCCACTGCCGCGCGCTGAGGTCACGCAGCAGAGCCTGGCTCTCCCCGGGCAGACCTGTCCGGCTTCCCGCTCTGCCCGGCAGGGTCGGCAAATCCCGGGCAGCCTGACCAGGCTTGCCGACTCCCCGCCTCCCGGGGGGCGCCCCCCGGGTCCAGCCTATCGGCGGTCACCGACAATCCCGGCCGGTCGCCGGCCGGCGCGCGGAGTCCTCCACAGCCGCCGGCGAGTGTGGACAGGTCACGGCAGTAGCGTCACCGTGACCGACCGGGTCGGGCCGACGTTGCCGGCCGCGTCGATGGACCGGTACTCGATCCGGTGCGTGCCGTACCCCGGCTTGCGCTCCGAGAACGGCGACACCGTCAGGCCGCCCTCGCCGAGGTTGCCGTACGCCAGGCCGTCGATCTCCGTGCCGCGCGGGGTGAACAGGTACGGCGCCGCCGGGTCCGTCGGCCAGCCGTAGTACTTGTGCCAGCCGTCGCCGTCGACGCGGAACTCCGGCATTCCGTCCGGCGACTTCAGGCGCATCGTGAACGAACCGTGGTACACGGTGCCCCCGGGCAGCTCGGCCGTGGTCGCCGGGCCCGTGGCGTCCACCGGCCAGGTCAGCGTCGTGCCGCCGGTCGTCGCGGTGAGCGTGTGCGCGCCACGGGACGCGTCGAGGGCGAAGTCGGAGCCGGTTCCGGCCGGGCGGCCGTCGAGCGCCCACCGGACCTCGGGGATCGAACCGGTCGGCTCGCCGGTTTCGACGTAGACGACGTCGTGGCCGCCGACCGGGCGCGAAACCGGCGTCGACGCCACCACCGCCGGGCCGCCGGCGGGCGGGGTGACCACCGCCGTGTCGACCGTCCAGGTGCGGGTCGCCGCCGGGCGGGCGGCCGGGTCGCGGACGAACGGCGTCGGGTCGGTCACCGTCGCCGTCAGCGTGTGGCGGCCGGGGCGCAGGTGCGCGCGGCGCAGGTCGACCGCGTCCCGGCCGGGCACCGCGACGCCGTCGAGGGTCCAGCGGATGTCGAGGCGGTGGCTCACCGGGTGCAACGGGCGCACCCAGACGACGCGGTCGGCACCGATCGTCCCGGCCGGGGTGCCGCCGGCGACGAGCGGCACCTTCGCCGCGATCCGCTGCGTCATCCGTTCGCGGCCGACCTGGTCGAACGCGTAGCCGAGGGTCTTCATCATCGAGTGCCTGCTCGGCCGCCACACCCCGGTTCGGGTGTAGAGCCCGCCTTCGAAGCGGCCGATCGTGCCGCCGGACTCGCTGGGCTCGCCGAGCCAGCGCCACCACTTCGCGTGCTGGGCGCGCATCTGTGGCTCGGTCAACAGGGTGTGGTGGACCGAGTCCGGCTCGCCGCCCTCGTACGCGCCGCCCGGAACTCCGCGCGCGTAGTAGTCGTACTCGTCGTCGAGGCCACCGAGCGAATGGCCGAGTTCGTGCGGCGAAATGAGCGCGGACAGCGCGTTCCCGCCCGACGCCGTCGCATAGGTGCCGCCCGCGCCGCCGTAGGTGGAGCTGTTGCCCAGCGCCAGGATCTGCCGGTTCGCGCGGGTCGTGCCGGGCACGAGGTCGGCGTACCGCTGGGCGGCCGCGTCGTCGACGGTCAGCAGCCGCTGCACGCTCTGGGCGTTGCAGCCGCCCCAGAAACCCATGTCCAGCGGGGTGTCCCGGCGAGGCGCGTCAAGGGAGGGGTCACAGTCCACACCGGATTCCGGTGAGGCGATGGAGACAGCGTAGACGTTGAAGTAGCTGCGGTAGGACTTGAACGGCTCGAGCGACCACAGGGTGCTGACGTGCCGCTCGACGTCGGCGAAGAACTTCGGCTGCTCGGCGGCGGTGTAGCCGTCCCCGAGGACGACGAGGTTGAACCGCTGCGCGACCGGCCCGGTCACCTGGACCTCGGTGACGCTCGCGGCCGGCTCGGCGGCGTACGCGGGAGCGGCGATCCCGGCGGTGATCAGAAGCGCTGCGACGAACCCGGCCCACTTCGACATGGCGGCACTCCCCTGGTCGGTGATCTTCCCGGTCTACCGCACGGGATGCGGCACCGGAACCGCCAGAAGTCGCCGAATGCGAAGGTATAGGCCGTTATACGCGAGTGAGCCGGTACCAGACCTCCGGGCGTCCGACCTGGCCGTAGTGGGGCTCGCGGTGAGCCCGGCCGGTGTCCGCCAAGTACTCCAGGTACCGCCGTGCCGTCACGCGGGACGCGCCGATCGCGCTGGCCGCCGCACCGGCCGAAAGTCCTTCCGCCGCACCGGAAAGCGCGTCGGTGATCGCCTCCAGGGTCTGGACGCTCATGCCTTTCGGGAGCGGGGGCTGCTCGGTCGTGCGCAACGCCCCGAGGGCCCGGTCGATCTCCGCCTGGCCGGTGACCTCGCCGGACGCTTCGCGGAATTCCGCGTAGCGCTCGAGCTTTTCGCGCAGGGTCGCGAACGTGAACGGCTTGAGCAGGTACTGCACCACCCCGGCCGACACCGCCGCCTTGACCAGGCCGAGGTCGCGCGCCGACGTCACCGCGATGACGTCGATCGGCAGCCCCGCCGCGCGCAGCGACCGGCACACCGCCAGCCCGTGCGTGTCCGGCAGGTAGAAGTCCAGCAGCACCAGGTCGACCGGCTCGCGTTCGCAGAACCGCAGCGCGTCGCCGCCGGAGTGGACCACGCCGGCCACCGCGAACCCGGCGAGCCGCTCGACGTAGACGCGGTGCGCCTCCGCGGCCACCGGCTCGTCCTCCACGACCAGCACCCGGATCACCGGCCCGCCTCCTGCCGCGGCAGCCGCACGGTGAACACCGCGCCCGCGTCGCGGCCGACTTCGACCGTCCCGCCGTAGCGGCGCACCGCCTGCCCGACGAGAGCGAGCCCGAGCCCGTGGCCGTCCTCCGCCTTCGTCGACCAGCCGCGGCGGAACACGTCGGCGTCCTCGGGCACGCCGGGCCCGGTGTCGGCGACGCGCAGCAGCAGCCCGTCGTCGTCGGTGCGGGCGGTCACGACGACCGACGGCTTGCCGCCGCCGCGCACGGCCGCGTCGAGGCCGTTGTCGATCAGGTTGCCGAGGATCGTCACCAGGTCGCGGGCCTCGATGCCGTGCGAGACGTCGTCGATCACGGTGTCCGCGGTGACGGTGAGCTCGACCCCGCGCTCGCTCGCTTCGGCGGCCTTGCCCAGCAGCAGGGCCGCGAGCACCGGCTCGGCGACCGCGCCGACGACCCGGTCGGTCAGTTCCTGGGCGAGGGCGAGCTCGGCGGTGGCGAACTCGACGGCCTGCTCGGGTTTGCCGATCTCGACCAGGGAAACGACCGTGTGGAGCCGGTTCGCCGCTTCGTGCGCCTGCGACCGCAGCGCCTCGGCGAGGCCGCGGGCGGTGGTCAGCTCGCCGGTCAGCGACTGCAGTTCCGTGTGGTCGCGCAGCACGACGACGGTGCCCTGCGAGCGGCCGCCCGAGCGGACGGCGGTCGTGCTGACCAGCAGCACGCGCGAGTCGGTCAGGTGCAGTTCCTCGGCCCGGTTCTCCTCCGACGTGAACGCCTCGGCCAGCCCGTCCGGCAGGCCCAGCGTCGCCAGGTCCCGGCCCACCGGGTCGGCGCCGAGGCCGAGCAGCATGCGTGCGCCGTCGTTGCACAGGCCGATCCGCCCGTCCCGGCCGACGAGGAGCACGCCTTCGCGGACCGAATGCAGGACGGCCTCGTGGTACTCGAAGAGGTTGCTCAGCTCGTCCGGCGCGACGCCCCGGGTCTGGCGGCGCAGCCGGGCGCTGATCAGCCAGCCGCCGAGCGCGCCGACCACCAGGACCGCGCTCGCGACGCCGAACAGCGGCCACAGGCGTTCGCGCAGCTCGGCCGAGATCGCCTTGACGGTGATCCCGACCGCGACCAGTGCGACCACCCGGTGGCCGGCGTCGAACACCGGCACGACCGTGCGCACCGACGGGCCGAGCGAACCGGTGTAGATCTCGGTGAACTCCTCGCCGCGCTGCGCGTCGGCGATGTTCCCGATGTAGTGCTGCCCGATCAGCGCCGGCGTCGGGTGCGTGTAGCGGATTCCGGCCGGGCTCATGATCGTGATGAAGTCGACCTGGGTGTGGTCCTTCACGCGCTGAGCGAAGGGCTGGAGCGCCGCGCTCGGGTTCGGCGTGCCCACCGCCGCCACGACGCTGGGCGCGTCGGCGACCGTCAAGGCGACCACGCGGACCTGGTCGCGCGCGTTATCGTCCACCGCGTGCTGCGCGTCGATCCAGGCGAACGTGATCCCGGCGCCCGCCAGTACGCAGAGCACCACGAGCTGCAGCACGAGCAGCTGGCGCGCCAGGCTCCAATGGGACCGCAACGTCGGGGGCACCTCCTCATACCAGCACACCGCGCGAGCAGCTGTCCGAACGGGACGGTGCGATCATCACACGAACTCAATGAACACAAGTGAGCCGGATCACCGAACTCGGCCTACAGTGTGCCGCAACCTGGACACCCCCGAGCTGGAGGCAACGGTGCCTACACCGACCCCCGACGCGGCGCCGCGCCGCGACAAGACCCGCTACCTGTACCTGGCCGTGATCGTCGCGGTCGCGCTGGGCATCGCGGTCGGCTTTCTCTTCCCCGGCTTCGCCAAGGGCCTGAAGCCACTGGGCGACGGCTTCGTGAACCTGATCAAGATGATGATCTCGCCGATCATCTTCTGCACCATCGTGATCGGCGTCGGGTCGGTCGCGAAGGCGGCGAAGGTCGGCAAGATCGGCCTGATGGCGCTGGTCTACTTCATCGCGATGTCGACCTTCGCGCTGGCGATCGGCCTGATCGTGGGCAACCTGCTGCACCCCGGCACCGGGCTGCACCTCAACCCGGGCGACGTGAAGAAGGCCCACGACTCGGCGACCGGCTCGGCAGGCCCGGTGGAGTTCGCGCTCGGCATCATCCCGAAGACGCTCGTCTCGGCGTTCACCGAAGGCCAGGTGCTGCAGACGCTGCTGGTCGCGCTGCTCGTCGGCTTCGCGCTGCAGAAGCTCGGCCCGAAGGGCGCACCGATCCTGCGCGGCATCGAGCACATCCAGCGGCTGGTGTTCCGGATCCTGGCGATGATCATGTGGGCCGCTCCGATCGGCGCGTTCGGCGCCATCGCCGCGGTGGTCGGCGCGACCGGGGTCAACGCGCTGAAGAGCCTCGCGGTGATCATGATCGGCTTCTACCTGACCTGCCTGGTGTTCGTCTTCGGCGTCCTCGGCACGGTGCTGTGGGTCGGGGCGCGGGTGAGCATCCTGAAGCTGCTCAACTACCTGCGCCGCGAGTTCCTGCTGATCCTGTCGACGTCGTCGTCCGAGTCGGCGCTGCCGCGGCTGATCGCGAAGATGGAACACCTCGGGGTCGGCAAGTCGGTCGTCGGCATCACCGTGCCGACCGGGTACTCGTTCAACCTGGACGGCACCGCGATCTACCTGACCATGGCGACGCTGTTCATCGCCTCCGCCCAGGACGCGCCGCTCTCGGTCGGCGAGCAGATCGTCCTGCTGCTGTTCATGATCATCGCTTCGAAGGGCGCGGCCGGCGTCAGCGGCTCGGGCATCGCGGTACTCGCCAGCGGCCTGCAGTCGCACCGGCCCGACCTGGTCGGCGGCGTCGGCTTCATCCTCGGCATCGACCGGTTCATGTCGGAGGCCCGAGCGCTGACGAACTTCGCCGGCAACGCCGTCGCGACCGTCCTCATCGGAAACTGGACGAAGGAGTTCGACCGCGACCAGGCGCACCGGGTGTTCGCCGGCGAAGAACCGTTCGACGAAGCCACCATGCTCGACGAGCACGAGACGGTGAAGTCCGAGCCGGAGGGCGAAAAGGTCCCGGTCTGACCCCATGAACGTTCGTGCTCACTGCCCCCGCTGAGCACGAACCACCGCGGGCCGCGGTGCGAGCTCCCCCGACCTCGCACCGCGGCCCGTTCCACGTCTTCAGCCGGCCGCTTGGGCGTCGTAGACGACGCGGGCGGCGGCGATGTCGTCGCGGTGCTGCTCCGCCCAGCCGAGCAGCCCGCTCAGCGACTGGTACAGCTCTTTCGCCATCGGCGTGGCTTCGTACTCCACGCGCGGCGGGACGGTCGGGTAGATCGTGCGGTCCAGCAGGCCGTCACGCTCGAGGTTGCGCAGGGTCAGGGTCAGCATCCGGCGGCTGATGCCGGCGACCGAGCGTTCCAGCTCGGTGAACCGCACCGGGCCCCGGATGGCCTCCAGGAGGATGCCGATCGCCCACTTGCCGCTGATCCGGTTGATGACCTCCAGCACCGTGCAGACGTCGAGTTTCTCCGGGTCGATCTCGGTGACCTGGACAGGTACACCGATGTTCCCCTGGGACATGGAAGTGCCTCCTTACGCGGAAACCCATGGTCACACATGATGGGCACTGTTACAAGAAGTGCCCTGGCGTCGACCAGGGGAACGCTCGACTGGAGGGGCCTGACATGGGCGAGAACCACCCCACCCGCTCCCGCGGCCTCGCGTTGGTGGTGCTGTGCGCCGCCTCGCTGATGGTCGTGCTCGACAGCAGCATCGTCGCGGTGGCGCTGCCCGCGATCCAGGCCGACCTCGGCTTCACGCCCGCCGGGCTCTCCTGGGTCTTCACCGGCTACCTGGTCGCGTTCGGCGGCCTGCTGCTGCTCTCCGGGCGGCTCGGCGACCTGCTCGGCCGCCGGCGCGTCTTCCTCGGCGGGCTGGGCCTGTTCACCGGCGCGTCCCTGGTCGCGGGCCTGGCCGCGGACGCGGGCGTCCTGGTCGCGGCGCGGTTCGTCCAGGGCGTCGGCGGCGCGCTGGCGTCGGCCGTGGTGCTCGGGATGATCGTCACGATGTACCCCGAGCCCCGGGCCCGCGCGAAGGCGATCGGCGTCTACAGCTTCACGCAGGCGGCGGGCGCGTCGATCGGGCTCATCGCGGGCGGCGCGCTGACGCAGGCGCTGAGCTGGCACTGGACGTTCTACGTCAACCTGCCGATCGGCGTGGCGGCGCTGCTGCTGGCCGTGCGGGTGGTCGAGCCCGACCGCGGCACCGGCCTGCGGGAGGGGCTGGACGTGCTCGGCGCGGTCCTCGTCACCGCCGCGGTGATGCTCGGCGTGTACGGCATCTCGTCGTCGTCCTGGGGCGCGCTCGTCGCGGCCGTCGTCCTGCTCGCGGCTTTCGGGGTGCGGCAAGCGAAGGCGCGGACGCCGCTGCTGCCGCTGCGGCTGTTCAAGATCCGCGCGGTGGCCGGCGCGAACGTGGTGATGGTGCTGATGGTCGCCGGGATGCTCGGCTTCCAGTTCGTCACGGCGTTGTACCTGCAGCAGGTGCTCGGCCTCGACGCGCTGCGGACCGGCGTCGCGTTCCTGCCGGTGCCGCTGGTGATCGCGGTGGCGTCGCTGGGCTTCGCGGGCAAGCTCGCGGCGCGGTTCGGCCCGCGGGCGGTGCTGCTGGGCGGCTTGGGCCTGGTGATCGCGGGCCTGCTGCTGCTCACCCGCGTCTCGGTGGACGGTGCCTACTTCGCCGACGTCCTGCCGCCGCTGCTGCTGATGGGTCTCGGCGCCGGCGCGGCCATCCCGGCGCTGATGGGCCTGGCGATGGCGGACGTCCCGGCCGCGGACGCGGGCGTGGCGTCGGGCCTGATCAACACGACCCAGCAGGTCGGTGCGGCCGTCGGCACGGCGGTGCTGGCCGCGGTGGCCGCCTGCCGCACGGAGAGCCTCGGCACGCTGGACCACCGGGCAGCCCTGGCGGCCGGGTTCCGGCTGGCCTACGGGGTCAGCGCGGGCTTCCTGATCGCGGCGGTGGCGCTAGGCGGCGTGGTCCTGGCCCGCCGCACCCGGAAGGTCGCTCCGGTGGCCCCGGCGGCTTCGGAGCCGGAGGTCTGCATCGCCGGTCAGGTCAAGTAGGCCGAAAGCCCACGGTGGCCCCGCCGCATCATCAGCGCGTGGTTCGCGCGGAAGAGCGGCCGGGCCACCGTGTCGAAGCGCCGCAGCAACTCCTTACGGGCCTGGACGTCCTGGGTGATCTCCAGCAGCGTGCCCGCGCCCGCCGCGCGGACCGCTCCCGCCAGGGTCCCGTCGAGGTCGCCGCTGAGCCTGACCCGCATCAGGCCCATGCGCTCGTCCTGGAGGTCCCGGTGCATCCGGACGACGATCCGGAACGGCAGCCGGGACCGGCAAACCAGCTCGGCGGTGTCGTCGTCCACGCGGCGCACCGCGCGAACGTCCGACCACCACCTCGGGTAGCCGGCGAGGTCGGTGACCACGCCGAACACCCGCTCGGGCACGGTTTCCGGCAGCAGCCACGTGCTGCGGAACCGGTAGCGCGCACCCGTCATGCTCATCAAACCTGGGCCGAGACCAGCTTCCGGCCATCGACCGTGACGATGTCGACCGACTTCACGTCGTCGGGGGCGACCAGCGCCGACCCGTCGAGCCGGAAGCCGCCCTGGCTCGCCCACTTCTCGGACACCTGCCAGCTGCCGGCCGTCACCGCGGTGCCTTCCTTGGTGACCACCTGGAGCAGGCACTTCTCCCCGGCCCGGACGCCCTTCACGTTGACGTCCACCTTGACCCAGCCCTGGAACGGGGCCACCGATGCGGCCAGCTGGACGCCGGTCGTCGGATCCCGGCCTTCGACGTTCTTGGTGCCGGGCGGCGAGTCCGGCGCCGGAGCCGGCGCGGCCAGGCCCGGATCGGCCGTCTGCCGGCCCACCAGCACGCCGCCGCCGAGCGCCGCGACCACCAGCACCGCCGCCGCGACCAGGGCCAGGCCCCGGCGTGACGCGGTGCGGGCCGGAGCGACGCGCTCTTCCTCGTCGCGCACCCGGCGCAGGGTCTTCTGCAGCAGCAGGTCCCCGCCCTCGGGCGGCCCGTCGAGGAACGCCTCGGGCGGTACCTCGTCGAGCGAGTCGCGCAGGGCCACGAGCTCGTTCAGGTCGAACCGGCACTGCGCGCAGGTCTGCAGGTGCCGCCGTTCGAAGTCGGCCGCCTCCCCGGGATCGAGTGCGCCGAGGGCGTACGCGCCGAGCTGCGTGTGACTCTCGTCCACCGAGTTCATCGCGCCACCTCCGTTCCGCTCGAAATCATCGCTGCTCTGAGTGCTCGTAGTGCGTAGTAAGACCTTGATTTCACGGTACCCGGTGCGACGCCCAGTGTTCTCGCCGCTTCGGCCACCGTCCGTCCCCGGTAGTAGATCTCCACCAGGACCTCTCGATGCTCGTTGGACAGCCCGTCCATCGCCCCGAGCACGGTCATCGAGTCGACCACCCCCTGGGCGTGGTCGCGCTCGACGGCCGGGGTCGGCACGCCTTCGGCCGGTTCGGCCACCTCTTGTGGCCGTGCCGCCCGGGCCCGTGCCCGGTCGGTGACCAGGTTGCGCGCGACGGTCAGCAACCAGCCGCGCACCGAGCCCTTCCCGTCGTTCTGCAGGTCGTCAGCGTGTTTCCACGCCCGGACCAGCGTCTCCTGGACCACGTCCTCGGCTGCCGCACGATCCCCGGTCAGCCTCGTCGCGTAGGCCAGCAGGCTTCGCCCGTGTTCGGCGTACAGCTGCCGAATGAGGTCTTCGCCTTTGGCCTTCTTAGGCCGCCTGCCTCCTATGGCCACCCTCGTCCTCCCGACGGTGTTCTGAGTCGTCGAGGACAGTAGTGCAACCCTCAGCTCCACCGGCGGTGCGTGCGTCGAGCGCAGCGCGACCATGGTGTTCATCGGCTGCCCGTCCTTCCTCGTTCTGCCCGGAAACCGTCGTCTGTCAGGACCCGGCGCCGCCGGCCTTGCCGCCCGCGGTGATCTTGCTGCCGTCCGGCGCGACGGCGAACCACGTGCCGTTGGCGCCTTGGCCGTTCATGTCGCCCGCGGCCTTGTCGCCCGCGTACTCGTACAGCGGCCAGCCGTTGAGGGTGATCTGCTTGCTGCCGTCCTTGCGGGTCGCGGTGCCCACCTGGGTGTCCTGGATGCCCTTGAGCATCGGCGTGGCCACCCCGGCGATCATCGGCGGCCAGGACGTCGCGCACTCGCCGTCGCAATTGGACGTCGGCGGCTGGGAGAGGTCCTTGTCGAACCGGTAGAGCGTCTTGCCGTCGGCGTCGGTGACCACCGCGCCGACACCGTTGATCGTGCCGACCTGCAGCATCTTGTGCCCCGGCTCCCCGTGTTGCGGTCCTTGGGCGCCGTCAGCCATGTCACCACAGGCGGACAACGATGCGACGGCGACGAGCGCCACCGCGCTGGCGACCACCGGCCCGATACGGTTCATGACGTTCTCTCCTCGGTGAGGGCGGCTCCGCCATCCGGCGGACCTCGATACCTCACAACACGGCCGTGGTCGAGAAACGGTTCAGCCCGGTTTTCGCCCCATTCGGTGCCGGTTCGCCGCCGGATTGGTCAGTCCCGGTGATCGGCACGATCTTGTCGCCGTGCGGGCGGAGTTCCTAGGCTGATCACGTCCGCACCGCCGCCCTCGCCCGATCCGGGAGGCCGCCGTGCCCGTCAAACCCTTCGTCCTGGTGGTACTGCTGGCCGCGGGCTGCTCCGGCTCCGCGCCGGCGCCTTCGTTCACGGCGACCCTGACCACACCCACGGACATCGTGCTGAGCTGGCCGGACGACGGTGCCGGCCACCGGGTCGAATACGCGAACGCCCCGGCCGGGCCGTGGACGACGCTGCGGTTCCTCCCGGCGCACACGACGAGCTACCACCACCCGGACCTGATCCCGGAGACGCCGTTCTACTACCGGGAACAGCCGTTCACCGGTCCGGTCTCGACGGAGGTGCACACGGTGGTTTCCGGCGACACGGTGACGTTCACCTGGGCCGACCGATCGCCGGACGAAGCCGGGTTCCTCCTGGAGATCCGGCGCCCGGGCGCGCCGGACTACGACCCGGTCGAGGTGACCGAGCCGAACGTGACGACGTGTGCGCTCTCACTCCTGCCCGGCGAGGAGAAGTCGGCCTACCGGCTCCGGGCGCTGCACTACGGCCCGCTCTCCCCGGCGGTCCACCAGACCACCGCCAAGGAGACGCCGTGAATGACTCATTCATGTCGTCTGACGACATGAATGAGTCATTCACGGCACCGGGGTGGGCCGCTCGCTACTCGGCGGGGGTGAGCACCGTCCGCAGGAACTCGCCCGTGTAGCTGCCCTCCACCTCGGCGACGTACTCCGGCGTGCCCTCGGCGACGATCGTGCCGCCGCCGGAGCCGCCTTCGGGACCCATGTCGATGATCCAGTCGGAGGTCTTGATCACGTCGAGGTTGTGCTCGATCACGATCACCGAGTTGCCCTTGTCGACCAGCCCGTTGATCACGCCGATCAGCTTGTTGATGTCCTCGAAGTGCAGACCGGTCGTCGGCTCGTCGAGGATGTACACCGTCTTGCCGGTCGAGCGCTTCTGCAGCTCGCTGGCCAGCTTGACGCGCTGCGCCTCGCCGCCGGACAGCGTCGGCGCCGGCTGGCCGAGCCGGACGTAGCCGAGGCCGACGTCCACCAGCGTCTGCAGGTGGCGGTGGATGGCCTTGATCGGCTCGAAGAACTCCGCGGCCTCCTCGATGGGCATGTCGAGCACGTCCGAGACGGTCTTGCCCTTGTAGTGCACCTCGAGGGTCTCCCGGTTGTACCGGGCGCCCTTGCAGACCTCGCACGGGACGTAGACGTCCGGCAGGAAGTTCATCTCGATCTTGATCGTGCCGTCGCCGGCGCAGGCCTCGCAGCGACCGCCCTTGACGTTGAACGAGAACCGGCCCTGCTGGTAACCGCGGACCTTCGCCTCGGTCGTCGCCGCGAACAGCTTGCGGACGTGGTCCCAGACCCCGGTGTAGGTGGCCGGGTTGGACCGCGGGGTCCGCCCGATCGGCGACTGGTCGACGCGCACCAGCTTGTCGACGTGGCCGAGGCCGTTCACGCGGGTGTGGCGGCCCGGCACCTGGCGGGCGCCGTTGAGCTTGTTCGCCAGCACCGTCGCGAGGATGTCGTTGACCAGCGTCGACTTGCCCGAGCCGGAGACGCCGGTGACCGAGACCAGGCAGCCGAGCGGGAACGAGACGTCGAGGCCGCGCAGGTTGTGCTCGCGCGCGCCGACCACGGTCAGCTGCCGCTTCTTGTCGATCGGCCGCCGGATCGCCGGCACCTCGATCTTCCGCCGGCCGGACAGGTATTGCCCGGTCAGGGAGTCCTTGCTCTTGAGCAGCTTCTTGTACGGTCCACTGTGGACGATGTGGCCGCCGTGCTCGCCGGCGCCCGGGCCGATGTCGACCACCCAGTCGCTGGAGCGGATGGTGTCCTCGTCGTGCTCGACGACGATCAGCGTGTTGCCGAGGTTCCGCAGCCGGGTCAGCGTCTCGATCAGGCGGTGGTTGTCGCGCTGGTGCAGGCCGATCGACGGCTCGTCCAGCACGTACAGCACGCCCACCAGGCCGGAACCGATCTGCGTCGCCAGCCGGATGCGCTGGGCTTCACCACCCGAAAGGGTGGCCGACGCGCGATCGAGCGAGAGGTACGTCAGGCCGACGTCCAGCAGGAAGCGCAGGCGGGCCTGGATCTCCTTGAGCACCGCACCGGCGATCATCGCCTCGCGCTGCCCCAGCTCCAGCTCGTCGAGGAACTGCGACGCCTCCGCGATGGACAGCGCGCAGACCTCGGCGATGGACATGTCGCCGCGGGTCTTGTGCGCCAGCGTCACCGCGAGGATCTCCGGCTTGAGCCGGGTGCCCTGGCAGGCCGGGCACGGCACCTCGCGCATGTAGCCCTCGTACCGCTCGCGCATGTACTCGGACTCGGTCTGCTCCTGGCGCCGCTCGAGGAACGGGATGACGCCTTCGAAGGCCGCGTAGTACGAGCGCTGGCGGCCGTAGCGGTTCTTGTAGCGGACGTGGACCTGCTCGTCGACGCCGTGCAGCACCGCCTTCTGGGCGCGCGCCGGCAGCCGCCGCCACGGGGTGTCCATCCGGAAGCCGATGGTCTCCGACAGCGACTCGAGCAGCCGGACGAAGTAGTCCGCGCTCTGCCCGCCCGACCACGGCGCGATCGCGCCCTCGGCCAGCGACAGCTCGTCGTCCGGGACCACCAGCTCCGGGTCGACCTCCTTGCGGATGCCGATGCCGGTGCACTCGGGGCAGGCGCCGTAGGGCGAGTTGAAGGAGAACGAGCGGGGCTCGAGGTCCTCGATGGCCAGGGGGTGGCCGTTGGGGCAGGCGAGGTTCTCGGAGAAGCCGCGGATCCGGTGCGGGTCGTTCTCCGGCAGGTCGACGAAGTCGAGTTCGATCAGCCCGTCGGCCAGGCGCAGCGCCGTCTCGACCGAGTCGGTGAGCCGCTGGCGCGAGCTCGACTTGACGCTCAGCCGGTCGATGACCACGGCGATCTGGTGCTTTTCCTGCTTTTTCAGCTTCGGCGGGTCGGTGAGCGCGTGGACCGTGCCGTCCACGACCACCCGCGCGTAGCCCTGCTGCTGCAGGTTCTCGAACAGGTCGACGTACTCGCCCTTGCGCCCGCGCACCACCGGCGCGAGCACCTGGAAGCGGACGCCTTCGTCCATCTCCAGCACCTGGTCGACGATCTGCTGCGGGGTCTGCTTGCTGATCGCCTCGCCGCACTTGGGGCAGTGCGCCTTGCCGGCGCGGGCGTAGAGCAGGCGCAGGTAGTCGTAGACCTCGGTGATCGTGCCCACCGTCGAACGCGGGTTGCGCGAAGTCGACTTCTGGTCGATCGACACCGCGGGCGAGAGGCCCTCGATGAAGTCGACGTCCGGCTTGTCCATCTGCCCGAGGAACTGGCGGGCGTACGCCGAGAGCGACTCGACGTAGCGCCGCTGCCCTTCGGCGAAGATGGTGTCGAAGGCGAGGCTCGACTTCCCCGACCCGGACAGGCCGGTGAACACGATCAGGCTGTCGCGGGGCAGGTCGAGATCCACGCCGCGGAGGTTGTGCTCGCGGGCACCGCGAACAACGAGGCGATCAGCCACGCCAGGGTCCTCTCAGGTCATTCTCAAGTCATTCTGCTGCGGTCGCCGACCCGGTCTGTGCTCTCTCGAGCTGGCTGCACGGGTGGCCGCTTCCATGCTACGAGCCACCACCGACAGAAACTGATTCCGCGCCTCTGACCTGCGGTTCTCCGGGCTTCCGGCGGGTGGTGAGCCACCGGTGGGCCGGACGTTCGACCCCCGCGGTGACCGCCCAGCCGGCCAGCACGGCGGCGGCGAGGATCACGGGGAGCCGCAGCCAGCCGGGGAGGCCGGCGTCGAGCAGGGCACGGGCCAGGATGTAACCCAGTTCCTGGTGCACCAGGTAAAGACCATACGAGATGCCCGCCAGCCAGGTGACGGCCGGGGCGATCCGGGCCAGCCCGGGGAACCGCCAGTCGGGGCCGCGGGCGGCCACGCAGACCAGCAGGAGCAGGACGGCGAACCCGATCGTGGACGGCCAGCGCAGCGCGTCCTGCGGCAGCGCGACGTGGAACGGGAACACCTGCAGGTCCTGCGCCGCGACGGCGGCGGCCACGAAGAGCGCGGCGTGCCAGGTCTCGAGCCGTCGTCGCGCCCACAGCCAGATCGCGACGCCGACGGCGAAGACGTGCAGGCGGTGCAGGCCGAGGCCGTAGAAGAAGGTCTCGACGACCGGGCTCGCCGTCCCCGGCGGGAAGACGAGGAACCGGAGGGCGAGCGGGACGAGGATCAGCGCCCACAGCAGCCCGACCGTCAGCCGGTGGGTGCGCCACGACCGCGGCCACAGCAGGGCCGCGCCGGTGAAGGCCATCAGCTGGACCGGCAGCGTCCAGTAGGAGCCGTCGAGGTAGTAGAAGTCGCCCGAGCGGATGCCCCACTCCTGCACCATGCCGAGGTTGGTGACCAGGTCCAGCCCGGTCGGGATGTACCACGGCGACGGGTTCGCCGGCAGTCCCTGCGGCACGCCGAACAGGAACCCGGTGACACCGGGCGGGTAGGGCAGGCCGCTGAAGGAGATGGCGGCCCACCGCGTCACGACGTACGTCACCAGGACGGCGACCAGGTACGCGGGCACCAGGCGCGCGACGCGGTTCCACAGCCACCGGCCGGGATTGCCCTTGCGGAGGCTGGCGCAAACGAAGAAGGCGGAGATCACCAGCAGGATCGCGGCACCGAACTGCGCTGTCACCCGCACGGGGTACCCCGTGAGTTCGGGGTGGAGAAGGGCACCCTGGTGGGTGACGTGCCCGAGGACGACCGCCAGGACGGCGACGACCCGGAGGAGGTCCCAGCTGATCCGGCGCGGCGTCGGGGAGGTGGGCACGGTCGTCCTGAGGTCGGGGCTGGCGGGGTCCGCCGTGAGCCTACGTGGCGGGGTGGCCGCGCGCTTGTGCGGGTGGAACCGCTTGGAACGAAACGACTACCGTGTGCACGGTGAACATCGTGGACACCTACACCGGGCACGTCGACCCGGGCGGCGACGCCGCCCGGCGCACCCTGGACGCGCTCACCATCACCAAGCTGTCCGTCGGCCCGATGGACAACAACGCGTACCTGCTGGTGTGCCGGGAGTCGAACGAAGCCCTGCTGATCGACGCGGCGAGCGACCCCGAGCGCATCTCCGACCTGATCGGCCACGGCCCGGACCGCCCCGCGTTGCGGACGGTCGTCACCACCCACCAGCACCAGGACCACTGGCAGGCCCTGGGCGCGGTGGCGGGAGCGAACGGAGCCAACACGGCGGCCCACCCGCTGGACGCACCGCCGTTGCCGGTCCCGCCGGACTTCCTGGTCGAGCACGGCGACACGCTGACGGTGGGGCAGGTCACTCTCTCGGTGATCCACCTGCGCGGCCACACGCCGGGATCGATCGCGCTGCTGTACCGGGATCCGGCCGGCCATCCGCACCTGTTCACCGGGGACTCGCTGTTCCCGGGCGGGGTGGGGAAGACGGCGTCGCCCGAGGACTTCACGTCGTTGCTGGCCGATGTGGAGACGCGGATCTTCGGGGAGCTGCCTGATGAGACGTGGTTCTACCCGGGCCACGGGGATGACTCGACGCTGGGCGCGGAACGGCCGAAGCTGACGGAGTGGCGCGAGCGCGGCTGGTGAGCTGACGAATTCGGCTCGCCGGCCCGGACCGGTGCCGGCGAGCCGAGCATGATCGGGTTCACGCCACCGGAGATCGGCGCCTGCTCGGTATCAGGTCGAAGGGTCGTGGATCCAGGCGACGCCAGGGCGCTCGTGCCAGAACACATCGACGCTTCCCGGACTCGGACGGAGCAGCCGGGTAACGCTTGGGCCGTCAAAGCCGGGCTTGGGGCAACTCACCGGACGAACCGGGCGTCTCCCCGTAAACCCAGCGCTGGGACTTCCATCGGTTCGTTTCGCCAGGAGGCCCACCATGTCCAAGCCCCTCAGACGCGTGCTCGTCGCCGTCGTTCTGCTGCTCGCCGGGACGCTCGCCGCCGCGGGACCGGCTCAGGCCGATTCCACCACGCCCGCCCTGACCAACATCCGGACCGGGCTCACCCCCGGGTTCGACCGGATCGTGCTCGACCTGTCGGCCGGGACCCTGCCCACCCTGATCAACTACCGGCTCACCGACGAACTCACCTCCGACCCGAGCGGTGAGATCGTGTGGCTCACCGGGGAGTACTTCATCGAAGTCTCCGCCCTTCCCCTCGTCGCGCACGACGCGAACGGGAACCCCACCTTCACCGTGCCGCCGAAGTTCCGGACCCGGAACCTCGCCAACGTCATGGCCGTCGCCGTCACCGGGGACTTCGAGGCACAGACCTCGATCGGGATCGGAGTGCGGTCGCGGACCGCGGTGAACGTCTTCACGCTCACCTCGCCCAACCGCATCGTCATCGACATCGCCCACTGAAAAGAGCGGCCGCGGGTGGCCCGGCGGTCACCCGCGCTCGTACGGGATCTTCTCCCCCGCCTCGACCGCGAACGGCAGGTGGTTGCCCGCCGGCGGCAGCGGGCACGTCGCGAAGTCCGTGAACGCGCAGGGCAGGTTCACCGCGCGGTTGAAGTCCAGCTCGACCGACCCGTCCGCTGCCGGTGCCCCGACCGGCAGCGAGCGGTTGGCCGCGTAGGTCGTCACGCCGCTCGTCCCGTCGGTGAACAGGATGCTGAGGCCGCCGTCCTTGCCGTTGAACGCCGTCAGCGTGTACGACGCCCCCTCGTGGGAGAAGCGGACCACGCCCGGTGCCGTGTAGACGTGGCTCAAGCCCTCCACCACGGCGCCGACCGTCGTCGGCCGCGGCGCGTCGAACGGCTCGAACCGCCCGGGCAGCACCCAGGACGGCGACGGCTCGTACGCCGGGACGCCGCGGAACTCGCGCAGCACCTCGGCCTTGGGGTCGTGGACGCGGATCAGGTACCCCGAACGGCGGGCCACCTCGATCTCGACGTCACCGGCCAGCACGCGGGTGCCCGCGCCGCTGTTGACCAGCTCGAACCGCCGGACGCCGGTGATCGGTTCCCCTTCGTGGGCCAGCGAGGCGCCGGCCGGGTCGACGTAGGCCGCGTCGGCGTCCTGCCACCAGCGGCCCGGGATGCCGGGGTACTCCCGGGGAGAGTCCGTCAGCCAGTCCAGCGAAACCAGCGCCAGCCAGCCGTGCGGCTCGGCCAGGTCGGTCTCGCGCCGCGTCTTCCAGTCCTGCCACTCCCGGGTGAACGTGCTCATCGCGGGCCCCTTTTCCGTCGGCTACGACCTTGCCAACCCGCTGCTCGCGCCGCTATTCCGCGTTCCAGTATCCGGACGCCCACCTCAGTCGAAGGACCACTGCAGCCCATAGCTCAGGCCCTGGTGCAGGTCGTGGAACTCGAGGCCGACCTCGCCGACCCGGTTGACGGTCAGCGCGTCGCCCGAGTCGACGCCGTCGTCGACCACCCGGCCCGGGACGCCGTTGAGGCGCCACACCCGTGACGGCGGTGCCGCCCGGTCGAACCGGACCCGGACCGAGAACTGCTCGCAGCGGCGCAACGGCGTCATCGCGTAGTACGGCCGCAGTTCCGTGCGCCGCGGCGTGAACCGGATGCCGTACTCGTGGCGCTGGCCGAGCCGCAGCGGGTTCGGCAGCCGCATGATGAACTGCGCGTGGCTGGCCGACACCTGGCGCGCTTCGACGATTTCGCCGCCGAACAGCGCGTCCGCGGTGATGTCCGGCATCGGGTCGCTGCCCGGCTCGGCCGGCACGCTGAACGGCAGGACCAGCTCGTCGAGCTCGTCGACCTCCGCGACGATCCGGCGCTCCTCCGCCAGTTCCGGCGGGTCGCGGTCGAGCCGGAGCATCGCCTTCATCGACTCGACGTACCAGCCGGCCAGCGGGTGCAGGTCGCTGCGGGGCGCGGGCGCGCCGAGCAGTTCGTCGAGCCGGCGGAACGCCAGGTCGATCCGGCGGCGGGCGGTGCGCGGGTCGCGGTCGAGGACGCTGGCCAGCCACGAGATCCGCCGGTCGAGGAACTCCCCCGCGGCCTCCTCGTGCAGGCCGAGTGCCGCCAGCGCGGCCAGTTTCAGGTCCGCCGGCAGCCGCCCGCACAGCTCGGTCAGCCGCAGCACGAGCTTTTGGCGCGCGGCGGCGGGCTGGTCGGTTTCGGTGATCGCGCACGCCGCCCGCAGGCAGGGGCCGATCCGCTGGTGCAGGTCGGCCGCGTCGAGACCGCGGCCGCGGCGCAGTTCGCTCAGTTCGCGCACGAACGGGGAGGTGTGCTCTTCCGTCGTCCCACCCCCTCGTCCGCCCGCGGAAGATTTGCCCACGTTACCAGTTCCCGTTCCACGAAAGCAGGACGAATTACGGACATCGGTATTCCGCGAAAGCCCGGCCGGCCGGCCCCCCACGAGTCGGCCGGCCGGGTGTCACCGCGGGTCAGTTCGCCCCGAAGATCAAGGCCCAGATCGAGTGACTCTCCATCAGACACACCTCCTCATCGCTGTACCCAGGCCGAGGCGGAAAGCGGCGCGGAGCCGTGGAACGTCGGCGCGGCCGGCTCCGTCGCGTTTCCGGCGGCCACCGCGAAACCCGCGACGGCGCCGACCACGAACGCGGCGAAGACCGATTTCACCAGGGTCAAAATCCTGCAGTAGACGTTCACGACACGGGCTCCCCGACCTCGTTCGAAATGAAATCCGGCCGGTTGGCATCGCATTCTTTCCGGCCGGATTCCAGCATCGCGCGGCGGCGGCGTCCCTCAGATGTCCGCTGTCACGGGAGTTGTGTGCCGTTTGGCTCAGAGTGGGCGAAGGCACGCAGGACGCGGAGCTCGCGGATGAGGAACCGGCGACGGCCGGTCTCGACGATCCCGCGCTCCCGCAGCACGCGCAGCGCCCGCGCGACGGTACGCCGGGCCGCGCCGATCTGCGCGGCGATGTCCTCCTGCGACAGCGCGTCGACGACGACACCTTCCGGCACCGTCCGGCCACGCTCCTCGGCCAGCCGGACCAGGACCACCGCCACGCGCCGGCTGACGTCGAAGGCGGCGGCGTCGACCCGTGCGGACTCGGCGTGCCGCAGCCGGACCGCGACCGTCTTGATCGTCGCGACGGCGATCGCGGGCCGGGCGAGCAGGACGTCGAGGAACTCGGCGCCGGTGAGCTGGAAGACGGTGCAGGGTTCGATCGCGCGCACCGACGCCGACCGCGGCCGCCCGGTGACCGCGGCGAGGTCGCCCAGCACCTCGCCGGGGCCGCGCAGCCCGAAGAGCACCTCACGGCCGTCCTCGACGATCGTGGAGACGCGCACCCAGCCGGAGACCAGCACGTGGACGTGGTCGGACGGGTCGCCCTCCATGAGCACGACGTCGTTCGCGCGGAACCGGCGGCGGGTGCCGCGGGCGAGCAGGTATTCGCGATCGGCCTCGGCGAGGTAGGCCAGGAGTGCCCCGTCCGCCGTGTCGTCTTGCCCGCTCATGGCTCCCCTCCGGCTCCCCACCGTAACCCGGCGTGGCGGCCTTCGGCGACCACCGCGACCGGTAGGGTCGCCGCGTGGATGTGGAGATCTACACCGACGGAGCGTGCAGCGGGAACCCCGGACCGGGCGGCTGGGGCGCGGTGCTGCGCTACGGCAGGCACGAGCGCGAGCTGTACGGCGGCGAAGCCACGCCGACGACGAACAACCGCATGGAGCTGACCGCACCGATCCGCGCCCTGGAGAGCTTGACCCGGCCGTCGCAGGTGCGCGTGTACACGGACAGCACGTACGTGCGCAACGGCATCACGCAGTGGCTCCCCCGCTGGAAGAGCAACGGCTGGCAGACGGCGGCGCGCGCCCCGGTGAAGAACGCGGACCTCTGGCAACGCCTCGACGCGGCGATCGGCGGGCACACGGTCGAGTGGCTGTGGGTCAAGGGCCACGCGGGACACCCGGAGAACGAGCGAGCGGACCGGCTCGCGGTGCGCGGTGCTCAGGAGGCGCGGGAAAGCGGGAAGCCGGTCAACGCGGATTAGTCCGGAGTGGACGGTCGTGGGAGAATTCCCCGGTGCCTTCCGCTCCGTGCCCGTGCGGCCTCGCCGAGTCCTACGCCGGCTGCTGCGGCCGGTTCCACGGTGGCGGCCTCACCGCTCCCACCGCCGAACTGCTGATGCGCTCGCGGTTCAGCGCCTTCGCCGTCGGCGACACCGCGTACCTGCTGCGCACCTGGCACCCGGACACGCGGCCGCGGCAGCTCCGGCTCGACCCCGGCCAGGAGTGGACGCGGCTCGAGATCCTCGGCCGCACCGGTGGCGGCCTGCTGCACGCCGAGGGCACCGTCGAGTTCCGGGCGCACTACCGCCACCGCGGCCGGGACGGCTTCCTCGAAGAGAACAGCCGATTCCGCCGCGAGGACGGCCACTGGGTCTACCTCGACGCGGAAGCGTGAACCGCGGGTTGGATGGAGCGCGGTGCCAAGCCCGAGTTCTTCGGGCCGACCGCACTGCCGGCCGGCGGCACCGAGGTCGCCCGGCGCCGCGTTGACTGGGGGTGTCCCGCTCAGCGGGGCACTCCCGCACCGGCTTCGGGAGGCCGGTTCCCGGCCGCTCCTGCTGGCCCTGCGCGCCGCCACGGCGTGGCAGGCCGCCCGTGTCTGACGAACGGCCTCTGTTCTCGGCGTGACCGGGCCGCTACCATCGTGCCCAATTGTTAGGAAAGTTCCCTAACGATGGTCCGCTGTCCCCCGCCGCCGTGGGTGCCTAGGAGGCGCGCTAGTGAGCTATCGGCAGAGAAGAACCCGGACTCTCCTCGCGGCGGCGGTGCTGGCCGTCGCGGTGACCGGGGCGACCGTCCCGGCCGCGACCGGACAGGAACCGGTGCGAGCGGTGGTCGCGGCCGCGGCCCCGGCCACCGCGGTCCCCGGCTTCCTGATCCAGACGTCCGCGCAGGTCAGCGACGACTCCGCGGTCTCCAAGCCCGGCTACAACACCGCCGGCTGGTACCCGGTCGGCCCGCGCTCGACCGTCTACGCCGGCCTGCTGGCCAACGGCAAGTACGCCGACCCGTTCTACTCGACGAACATGAAGAACGTGCCGACCGCGGACTTCCAGGTCCCGTGGTGGTACCGCACCGACCTGACGGTCGCCGACACCTCCCAGCGCACGTACCTCGACTTCAGCGGCGTCCTGTCGAAGGCCGACGTCTGGGTCAACGGGACGCGCGTCGCCGACAAGACGCAGGTCAACGGCGCCTACACCCGCCACGACCTCGACATCACCGCACTGGTCAAGACGGGCACGAACAGCATCGCCTTCAAGGTCTACCCGAACGACCCGAACAAGGACCTCTCGATGGGCTGGATCGACTGGGCGCAGACCCCGCCGGACCAGAACATGGGCATCGTGCGGGACGTCCTCGTGCGCCGCAGCGGCCCGGTGGCGCTGCGCGGCGGCCACGTCGCCGCGTTGCTGACCGGGCTGAGCCACGCCGACCTGACCGTGAAGGCCGACGTCCGCAACGACTCGGCCGCCGCGGTGAGCACGACGGTCTCCGGCACGGTCGCCGGGCGCGCGATCAGCCAGACCGTCTCGCTGGCGGCCAAGGAGAAGAAGACCGTGACGTTCCCGGTGATCGGGATCGACAACCCGCAGGTCTGGTGGCCGGCCGGGATGGGCGGGCAGCCGCTCTACGACCTCGACCTGACCGCGGCCGTCGGCGGCACGGCGTCGGACTCCTCGCACTCGAGCTTCGGCGTCCGCCAGGTGACGGCGAACAAGAACGCCGGCGGCGGCCGGGCGTACACGATCAACGGGCGCCCGCTGCTGATCAAGGGCGGCGGCTACTCGCCGGACCTGTTCCTGCGCTGGAACGAGCAGTACGCGGCGGACAAGCTCGCCTACGTCAAGGACCTCGGGCTCAACACCGTGCGCCTGGAAGGGCACATCGAGCCGGACGAGTTCTTCGACCTCGCCGACCGGATGGGTGTGCTGACGCTGCCCGGCTGGGAGTGCTGCGACAAGTGGGAGGGCCAGGTCAACGGCGACGAGAAGGGTGACCCGTGGACGGCCGCGGACTACCCGGTCGCGAAAGCGTCGATGACCGCGGAGGCCGAGCGGCTGCGCGACCACCCGAGCGTCATCTCGTTCCTGATCGGCAGCGACTTCGCGCCCGACGCGACGATCGAGAAGAACTACCTCGACGCGCTCAGCGCCGCGGACTGGGCCACGCCGGTGGTCCCGGCCGCGTCGGCGAAGTCGTCGCCGCAGCTCGGGTCTTCGGGCATGAAGATGAACGGCCCGTACGACTACGTCCCGCCGAACTACTGGTACGACAAGGCGCACAGCGACCTCGGCGGTGCGTGGGGCTTCAACTCCGAGACCAGTGCCGGGCCGGACATCCCGACCATGGACACGCTCAAGCGGATGATGTCGTCCGGTGAGCTGGACACGCTGTGGAAGAACCCGTCGGCCGCGCAGTACCACCGGTCTTCGTCGTCGACGTTCGCCAACCTCAAGCTGTTCGGCAACGCGCTCACCGGCCGCTACGGCAAGCCGGCGAGCCTCGACGACTTCGTCCGCAAGGCGCAGCTGGCGCAGTACGAGAACGTCCGCGCCGAGTTCGAGTCGCACTCGCGCAACTTCAGCGACGGCTCGAACCCGGCCACCGGGATCATCTACTGGATGCTCAACAGCGGCTGGACGTCGCTGCACTGGCAGCTGTTCGACGCCTACCTCGACCAGAACGGCTCGTACTTCGGGGCCAAGAAGGCGAACGAGCCGCTGCACATCCAGTACTCCTACGACACGAAGTCGGTCGTGGTGGTCAACCACAACCACGACGCGGCATCGGGCCTCACCGCGTCCGTGAAGCTGTACAACCTCGACGGGACGGAGAAGTTCAACCAGTCCAAGGCTGTTTCCGTGGGTGGTGACGGGGCGAAGACGACGGCGCTGACCATCGGTTCGGTGAGCGGGCTGTCGACGACGTACCTGGCGAAGCTGGTCCTGACCGATTCGTCGGGCAAGGAGGTCAGCCGGAACGTGTATTGGCTGTCCACCAAGGCCGACACCCTGGACTGGGGCAACAGCGACTGGTACTACACGCCGACGACGTCGTACGCGGACCTTTCGGGGCTGAACTCGCTGGGTTCGGTCACGGTCGGCGCGAACGCTTCCTCGACAGCCGGCGCCGACGGCACCACGACGACCAAGGTGACGCTGAAGAACACCACGACCGGCAAGGTCCCGGCGTTCTTCGTCGACGCGCACGTGGTCGGCGCGGCGGGCGCGCCGGTGTTGCCGGTGCGCTGGACCGACAACCAGGTCAGCCTCTGGCCGGGTGAGTCGACGACGCTGACGGCGACGTACCGGACCGCGGACCTGCACGGAGCGGCACCGTCGGTGCGGGTCGCGGGCTGGAACACCGGGACGAAGACGATCCCGGCGGACGGCTCGGTCGGCCCGGGCACCCCGGCCGACTACCAGGCCGAGGACGCGACGATCACCAGCGGCGTCGCGGAGTCCGACCACACGGGCTTCACGGGCAGCGGGTTCGTCAACTACGACAACGCGGTCGGCAGCGCGGTGGAGTTCTCCGTGAACGCCGCCGCGGCGGGCAGCGCGAACGTCGTCCTGCGGTTCGCCAACGGCACCACGACGAACCGCCCGATGGACATCACGGTGAACGGCACGAAGGTGGCGTCCGCGGTGGCCTTCGGGGGCACGGGGAACTGGGACACCTGGCAGACGGCCACGATCCCGGTGACGTTGACCGCCGGGACGAACAAGATCAAGGCGACCGCGACGACCGCCAACGGCGGCCCGAACGTCGACAAGATCACCGTCTAGATTCGAGCCGGGGCGGCCTCGCGCCGCCCCGGCTCAGTCCCAGAGCAGGCGCTGCTCGCGGTCCGGGTCGGACACCGTCGCCGAGACGTCGTCGAAGAGGCGCGTCACCCGGTCCGCCGTCGTGTAGCGCGGCCAGCCCGGGTCGCCGGTGGCCACGAAGCGGACCCAGGCGTCGAACATCTCCGTCGCCACCGCCTGCATCCGCTCCGCCGGGAACGGGCGGCCGGCGAACAGGAAGCGCCAGTTGCGGTTGCGGATGTCGTCGAACATCAGCGGCAGGTCGAGCCCGTGCACCGCGCCCAAGCCGCGGCCGCGCGGGGCGATGCGCCAGTCCAGGCGGTACATCCAGGCCTCCGGCTGCGCTTCGGCGAACCGGATCGCCGGGATCCACCAGTCCCCCGCCGTCAGCACGCGGTTGCGGATCTGGTCCTGCGGCTCATCGAATAGGTCGTTATACACCGCGACGGCCTTCTCGATCGCGGGCGCGTCCAGCATCGTCGAGCCGACGCCCAGCAGCTTCGCGCCCCCGGACTGCAGCCAGCTGAACAGGTCCTCCTCGTCGGCCGTCGTGCCGATCAGCAGCGGGACCTCGCGCACGCCTTCGAGCGGTGAGCGGGGGAGCAGCTCGTCGCCGACGACCACGCGGTAGGTCACCTTGGTGCCCGAGACCGCCGAAACCCGTTGCTGCGCCTCGAGGATCCGCGTCACCGGCAACGTCGACAAGTCGTCCGGCGACGCGTCCAGCTCCGCGAGGACCGCCGAAGCGACCGCCGCGCCTTCGTCCGGCGTGTGCACGACCGAGCCGACGCCGGTGCCGCTCTGCACGATCGCCTGGTGGACCAGGCCGCGGGTGGCGGGCACGGCGAGCAGCGTCCCGACCGTGCGGCCGCCGTTGGACTGCCCGGCCAGCGTCACCCGGCCCGGATCGCCTCCGAACGCGGCGATGTTGTCCCGCACCCATTCGAGCGCGGCGACCTGGTCGCGCAGGGACAGGTTGGAGTCGGCGACCCCGGGCAGGTGCAACATCCCGAGCACGCCGAGCCGGTAGGCGGCGGTCACGACGACGACACCTCGCCGCGCGTACGCGGACGCGTCGAACTGGTGCGGCGCGCCTATCACGCCGCCTCCGCCGTGGATCCACACCAGCACCGGGTACGAGCCGGGCGAGGCCGGCGCGTAGACGTTCAGGTACAGACAGTCTTCGTCACCGGTGAAACCGCGCCCGGTCAGCGCGGGCTGCGGCGCGCGCGGTGCCCACCGGGTGGCGTCCCGGACACCCGGCCACGGCGGCACCGGGCGCGGCGCGCGGAACCGCAGCTCCCCCACCGGCGGCTCGGCGTAGGGCACCCCGAGGAACGTCCTGACCGCGTCCCGTCCGGACCCGCGCAGGGCGCCGGCCGTGATCTCCACCGTCGTCACGCGTCCAGCCTAGGGACTTGCCCTGGAGTGCGCTCCAGCGTGTTGACTGGGGCGCACACACCGGGAGGGAACCATGAGCGCGGCCGAAAACAAGCAGCTCCTGAAGACGGCGTTCGACGCCTGGGCGACCGGCGACATCCGGCCGCTCATCGCCGCGATGGCCGACGACGTCACCTGGACGGTCAGCGGGCACAACAGCTGGTCCGGCCGCTTCAGCGGCAAGGACTCGGTCCGCCGCGACCTGCTCGGCCCGCTGGGCGCGCAGTTCGACGGCACCTACACCAGCACGGCGAGCCGGTTCGTCGCCGAAGACGACGTCGTCGTGGTCGAGACGCAGGGCAGTGTCGCGACCAAAGCCGGGGGGCGCTACGACAACAAGTACTGCTTCGTCTTCCGCGTCGAGGACGGCCGGATCCGCGAGATCACCGAGTACATGGACACCCAGCTCGTCGCGGAGGTGCTCGGCGTAGCTGGCCCGGTGACGTCCGCCACGGGGCCCGGGTGATGATTACCCCGTGCACATAGCGGCAGAGATAGTGGCGCTGGTCGTGGCCGTCCTCGTCGTCAGCGCGGTGGCGCGGCGGCTGGACTGGTCCGCCCCGCTGTGCCTGATCGTCGTCGGCGTCGGTGCCTCGTACGTCCCCGGCGTCCCCGAGGTCCACCTCGACCCCGAGGTCGTGCTGCTGGGCCTGCTGCCCCCGCTGCTGTACTCGGCGGCCATCCAGACGTCCCTGGTCGACTTCCGGAAGAACCGCGGCGCGATCGGCCTGATGTCGGTCGGGCTCGTCGTGTTCACCGCGCTCGGCGTCGGCCTGGTCGCCTGGGCGGTGATCCCCGGGCTCCCGCTGGCCGGCGGCATCGCGCTCGGCGCGATCGTGGCGCCGCCGGACGCGGTCGCCGCCAGCGTCGTCGCCCGCCGGGTCGGCATGCCCCGCAAGCTGATCCGGCTCCTGGAAGGCGAGAGCCTCTTCAACGACGCCGCCGCGCTGGTCGCCCTCCGCACGGCCATCGCCGCGCTGGCCGGCTCGGTCAGCCTGTGGCAGGTCGGCGCGGACTTCTTCCGCGCGGCCCTCGGCGGGGCCGTGGTGGGGCTCGTCGTCGGCTTCGCGGCCGCGTTCGTCCGCGCCCGGATGGACGAACCGGTGCTCGACACCGCGCTGTCGTTCGCCGTGCCGTTCATCGCCTACATCCCGGCCGAGGCGATCCACGGCTCCGGCGTGCTCGCGGTGGTGATCGCCGGGCTCATCCTCGGGCACAAGGCACCGCAGATCCTGTCGGGTTCGACGCGGCTGGCATCCCGGCTGAACTGGCAGACCATCCAGTTCCTGCTGGAGAACATGGTCTTCCTGCTGATCGGCCTGCAGCTGCGGCGGATCCTCGCCGAGGTCGGCGAGAGCGGGCTGTCCCTGCTCACGCTCACCTGGATCTGCGTCGCCGTGCTCGGCGCGACCATCCTCACCCGCGTGCTGTACCTGATCGGCATCGGCACGGTGAAACGCGTCAAACGACGCCTGCTGCCGGGGAAGGTCAAGGTGAAGATCTGGCCGTGGCGCTATTCGGCCGTCATCGCGTGGGCGGGCATGCGCGGGGTGGTCACGCTCGCGGCGGCGTTCGTCCTGCCCGCGGACACCCCTCAGCGGGCCGTGCTGGTGCTCGCGGCGTTCGTCGTCGTGGCCGGCACCCTGGCCGTGCAGGGCATGACGCTGCCGCCCCTGATCCGGCGGCTGCGCCTGCCGCGGCCGGACCCCGCGGAGGACGCGTTGCAGGAGGCGGCCGTCCTGCACGACATGACCCGGGCGGCGCTGGCCAAGCTGGAGGAGATCCGGCAGCCCGACGACCCGCCGGAGATCATCCAGCGCCTGCGTGACCGCCTCCAGCACCGCGCCGACTCGGCGTGGGAGCAGCTCGGCCGGCAGAGCGCCCTGGCCGAGACCCCGAGCGACGCCTACCGCCGCCTGCGGCTGGAGCTGCTCGAAGTCGAACGCAACCAGTTCCTCAAGGCCCGCGCCAGCGGCAGCGCTGACAACGACGTCCTGCGGAAGGTCCTGGAACGGCTCGACATCGAGGAGTCCATGCTCGACCGCGACGAGGCCGAGCCCGACGTGGAGGGCCGCGAACTGCGCACCCCGGCCGCGACGGCGGGGTCGTGCAAGCACCTGAGCCACGAGTGGGTCGACAAGGAGCCCAGCTCGGCCGACAGCTGCGCGGCCTGCCTCGCCGAGGGCACGACGTGGGTGCACCTGCGCATGTGCCTGAAGTGCGGCAACGTCGCCTGCTGCGACTCCTCGCCGCGCCGCCACGCGACCCGGCACTTCCACGAATCCCGCCATCCGGTCATGCGTAGCTTCGAACCGGGCGAGACGTGGCGATGGTGTTTCGTGGACAAGCAACTGGGTTAGGGTCGGGGCCATGAGCACGCCCGAGCAGGAGATCGAGTACCGCCAGCACCGCTTCAGCCCGCCCCCGGGCGCGACGGAGATCTTCCTGGTCCGGCACGGCGAATCGGCCCCTGCCCGCGGCGACAACCCGTTCGAGCTGGTCGACGGCCAGGCCGACCCGGACCTCGCCCCGGAGGGCCGCGACCACGCCCAGCGCGTCGGCGAGCGGCTGGCCGGGGAACGGATCGACGCGATCTACGTGACGACGTTGCGCCGCACGGCGCAGACCGCCGCACCGCTGGCGGAAAAGCTGGGCCTGACCCCGGTCGTCGAGCCGGACCTGCGCGAGATCCACCTGGGCGACTGGGAGAACGGCCTGTTCCGGAAGTACACGGCCGACGGCCACCCGATCGTCGACCGGCTGTGGGCCGAGCAGCGCTGGGACGTGATCCCGGGCGCGGAGTCCGACGAGGCGTTCGGGGCCCGCCTGCGCGGTGCGCTCACCCGCATCGCGGCCGCGCACCCCGATCGGCGCGTCGCGGTGTTCACCCACGGCGGCGTCATCGGCGAGGTGTTCGCCCAGGCCGGCCGCTCGGTCGAGCGGTTCGCGTTCCTCGGCGCCGACAACGGGTCGATTTCGCACCTGGTGCTGCACGGCGACCGCTGGATCGTGCGGCGCTTCAACGACACCGCCCACCTGGCTACGCCGCTCGGCTGAGTTTCCCCGCCGCGACGAGCTGGACGGTCACCAGGATCGAGACGGCCTCCGCGGCCAGCAGCCCGATCAGCACGAGCACCTGCGTCATCCCGGCCTGGATCGGGCCCGCGCCGCCGAGCAGGACGCCGACGTAGGCGCCGGGGAGCGTCACCAGGCCGACCGTGCGGGTCTGGTCGAGCGCCGGGATGAGCGCGTGCCCGGCCGACGGGCGGCAGATCTCCAGCGCGGCCGGGCGCGGCAGGAACCCCAGCGCCAGCGCGGCTTCGTATTCGCCGTGCCGGGCCTTGAGCTCGTCGAGGGCGCGGCGGGCGGCCTGCGACGTCGCGGTCATGGCGCCACCGATCACGATGCCGGCGATCGGCACGACGGCGACCGGCTTCGGCGGGACGACACCGGCGCCGAGGACCAGCGCGAGCACCGGGGCGACGCCGGCGGCGATGGCCAGGGCCGCCCACGGGAGGTTCTTCCAGGTACCGGCGCGGCGCGCCGACGTCACCGCGGCGATCCCGAACATCAGCAGCACGAAGAGGCCGGTGAGCGGCGCCGAGCGCAGGACGGCGGTGATCACGAGCGACACGGCGGCGAGCTGGACGACCGCGCGGGCGGCGGCGATCAGCACCGCGCGCCCGTCGCCGAGGCCGCCGGCCCGGACGACGGCCGCACCGGCGACGGCGAGCAGGACGAGGACCGCCACCAGGGCGGGGCCGAAGGTGATCGCGGCGTTCACGCCGCCGATCCTGCCGCTCAGACGGCGCAGCTGAAGAGGCGGTCCGGTTCGGTCTCGGTTTTTTCGGCGACGACGACGCCGTCGACGACGATCCGGCACCGCAGCGCGCCGGGCCCGGGATTGCGGGCGGCGATGCTGTAGAACTCGGTGCGGCCGGCGGGGCCGACCCGGGTGAACCGCGTGGACCACGGCGTCGCGACCTCGGCGTGCTGGGTCAGCACCGAGCCCGCGGCGGCGTAGGTGACGTTGCGGGCGCCGTGCGCGCCGAGCAGTTCGTAGACGACGCTGTGGTCGACGGTCCGGACCGCCGCCGGGGCGACGACGGGCGCGCCGGCGGGTTCTTCCTGGCCGGGTCCGCGCGCGGACCGGGGCACGACGTAGGCGGTCACCGCGAAGGCCGCGGCGAGCACCCCGAGGACGACGACGAAGCTGCCGGCCGACCGAGCCCGCCCGGCGCAGTCGCGCTGGGGCCGGGTCGCGGTGGGAACGCCCATGGAGAGGTCTTCTCTCGTCGCGCGCACTTCCGTCGAGTGCGTCGACCTATATCTCGCCGTGACCTGACGGCGTGTTAGCAGCTCTTCGCGGGAAGTTCGATGTTCACCCGGACGGGGGTCTCCCGAGGCGCCGGATCTTGTCGGATCTTGTCGGACCCGAGGGGGATGATCGGGGTGTGTACGAAGAGGCGGCAGCGCCGGTGGTGCTGCGTGACGTGGCGAAATGCGTGTGGCGATCGGCTTCGGAGGGCCCGAAGCGGATCGTCCCGGACGGCTGCGTGGACCTGGTCATCGGCGACGGCGCGGCGTTCGTGGCCGGGCCGGACACGACGGCGTGGTCCTCGGTGACCCGGCCGGAGGCGGTGCTGAGCGGAGTCCGCTTCCGCCCGGGCCGCGCGGCGGCGGTCCTGGGCGTGGCGGCGGACGAGCTGCGCGATCGGCGGGTGCCGGTGGGCGAGTTGTGGGGACGGTCGTGGGCGGAGCGGCTGGTGGAGGGGGAAGTGTCGCCGGTCGAAGCGGTGGCCGGGTGGCTTGGGGAGTTGCCGCCGGAGGATTTGGCGGTGGCGGAGCTGATCGCGCGGTTGGAGGCGGGGGTGGCCCGGGTCGGTGAAGCGGCGGCGGGGTTGGTCCGGTCCGGTGTCGTAGGGCGGGGCGGAGCAGGCCGCGGTGAAGTGCGGCGCGGACGGCCCAGCAAGGCGGCGGCGCGAGGCGGTGCCGGTGGGGAGGGGCGCACGAGCATCGCCGGGGACCCGCTCGGGCACGCCGGCGATGAGGGAGCGCGCCCCGGCGCCATGCTCGATCACGCCACGACGAGCGCCAGCCCGTTCGCCGGCGGCGGCGAGGCGGCACCAACCATCCTGACCCCACCCCCACCCCCACCCCCAGCCGCAGCGAGCGCCGCCCCATTCGCGCGCGCCCGCGACGCAGCGAGCGCCGCCGCGTTCGCGGCAACCGGCGCGGGCGGGGCGGCACTCGTCGTCGCGCGGGTCGAAGATCCCGTCTTGTCCGCCGCGGTGAGCGAGCGGCGGCTGCGGCGGCGGTTCGTGCAAGCCGTCGGGTACGGGCCGGCCACCTACCTCCGGGTCAGCCGGTTCCAGCGGGCCGTCGCGCTGGCTCCGCACGTCTCCGGGCTGGCCGCGCTGGCCGCCGCCGCGGGGTATGCCGATCAAGCGCACCTCAGCCGGGACTGCCGGGCGATGACCGGCCTCACGCCGCGCCGCTACTTCGGTGGATCCTCCACTGTGGACGTTGCGGTGCGTGATCGACTCCGTTCGGCGTAACCCCTGCGGTCAACCGGAAGTGGCCGTTCCCCCAAAAAGGTAAGCGGACGGTAAACGACTACCAAGAGCGCTATCCTCCCCCTCGACGAGTGATCAGGGAGGGCGTGTGGCCACCATCAGCGACGTCGCGGCGAGAGCCGGCGTCTCCACGGCGACCGTGTCGCGCGCCCTCAACGGAAAGTCCACTGTGGACCCCACCCTCGCCGCCCGCGTCCAGGAAGCGGCCGCTGAGCTCGGATATCACCCGAACGGGCTGGCGCGGAACCTCCGCCGCCAGGAGACCGCGGTGCTCGCGCTGATCATCTCCGACGTCGAAAACCCGTTCTTCACCGCCATCGCGCGGGGCGTCGAGGACCTCGCGCAGCGGTCCGGGTATTCGGTGGTGCTGTGTAATTCCGATGAAAACGAGGACAAGGAGCGGCGCTACATCGAGGTCGCGCTGCAGGAGCGGGTCGCCGGCGTGGTGCTGTCGCCCACCGGCCGGTCGACGAACGTCGAGGGGCTCCGCCGCCAGGGCACGCCGCTGGTGGCGGTGGACCGGCCGCTGCAGGCCGCGGAGGGCGACCAAGTGCTGGTCGACACCCGCCACGCGGCCGCCGAAGCCACCCGGCACCTGCTCGCCGGCGGCTACCGGCGCGTCGGCTGCCTGACCGGCCCGCCGGGCGTCCGCACGGCCGAAGACCGCCTGGCGGGGTACGCCGATGTCGTGGGCGAAGAGAACGTCCTGTTCCGCCGCGGCGAATACCGCGCGGAGGGCGCCCGGCTGGCGACGCTGGACCTCCTCGACGAGCCATCGCCGCCGGACGCGCTGCTGGTCGCGAACAGCACGATGGCGATCGGCGTGCTGGAAGCCCTCTCGGCTCGCCGGCTGCGCCCGGGCAGCGACGTGGGCATCGTGTCGTTCGACGACGCACCATGGACGACACTGGTCGACCCGCCCCTGACGGTGGTCGCCCAGCCGGCGTACGAAGTCGGCCGGGTGGCGGCCCAGCTCCTGCTGGCCCGCATCACGGACAGCAGCCGCGACGCGACGACGACGACCCTCGAGGCCCGGCTGATCGTCCGCAAGAGCTCCCGCCGCTGACGCCGAAGGACACGGCCGCCGCGCTGATTCGTGCAGCCTCCGCGCTGATTCGTGCAGCCCCCGCGCTGATTCGTGCAGAGTCGGTCCGCGCACCGGAAGGGTCGGCTGGCGCACCCGGCAGGCCGGCCCACGCACCCAGAAGGTCGGCCTGCGTACCTGGCGGGCCGGCTCGCGCACCGGAAGGGCCGACTGGCGCACCAAGAAGGTCGGCCGCGTACCCGGAGGGTCGGCCGGAGTACCTAGGAGGTCGGCCCGCGTGCCCAGAGGGTCAGGCGGAGCGACCCCGAAGCTCGGGGGCGAGCGACGTGCCCGAGGGGCCGGCTCGTGCCGGGCCCCCCAGGCACGCCCCACCCCCTGTGTCCCCCATCACCGGCGCCGGAACGCCGGGTCCTGTGAGCACGGAGCGGAAATCGTTTACTCATCCGGAACCTAGGTCCGGCGACACCCGGTGTCAAGCCGGGACAGGACTGGACAACCGCCGCCGATCCGGGGAAACTGACCGGAAGTTGACTACTCAACGTGTTGGATAATGTGCCGTAGGTGTCGATCTCTGGTGAATTCACCCACAGACAGGGCAAGAAACCGCACGAACCCGCACACCCGCGCTGTTTCGGGTTAACCTGAGCCACATGTCTGTAGCGCTGGAGAACATCCTCGCCAAGGCGGGCCTGAAGGTCGACGCGAATGAGTTCCTCACTCTCGTCGAAGACGCGGCGCGCAGACTGTCCCCGCCGAATCCGGATCCGTCGCACTACTTCTCGGCCGATCAACGCGCCGCGCTCACCGACGTCGGTTTGGACCTCTCACCGAGGCGGGAAGACGAACCCGACTTCAGGGCGCGCACCGTCGCCGCCCACGCCGTGCTCGCCGAAGGCGCCCTCAGCGTCAACGGGGCGGCCAAGGCCCTCGGTGTCGACGACAGCCGGATCCGGCACCGCCTCAAGGAAGGGCGGCTGACCGGCTGGAAGGACGGCGGCTGGCGGCTTCCCGCGTGGCAGTTCGCCGGCTCGGGCGTGCTGCCCGGCCTCGAAGTCGTCCTCAAAGCCCTGCCCGACGACCAGCCCGCGCTCGTCGTCGCCGCCTTCATGAACACTCCGCAGGCCGATCTGGTGATCAACAACCAGCCCGCGACCCCGCGCCAATGGCTCCTCTCCGGTGGTGACCCGGACCACGTCGCCCGCCTCATCGCCACGCTCGGCACGCCGCTCTAGGCTGGACTCTCCCGAGCAAGATCACCGACAAGGACGGACCACCCCCGACCCATGGCCCGGCTCCCGCTGCCGCCCGCCCGATCCGTCCTGGTCCGGCAGCTGAACCGCGCCGACGACGTGGTGTCGGTCCAGCCCGCGACCAGGCTCGTACGGATCTTCACCGCGCACGGCAACCACCCCCAGCAGTGGAACTCGTTCCGCTACACCGGCCCGCTCCCGCACGGCCGCTTCGACCAGCAGTCGCCCGCCCGCGGCGGCGCCCCGGTCACCGACAACGCCAACGGCGTCCTCTACTTCGGCCTCACCGTGCGCACGTCGGTCGCCGAGGTCTTCCAGACCAGCTCGACGGTCGACCGCCGCACCCGCGGTCCCCGGCTGGTCGTCGTCCGCCCGACGCGCACCCTGCGCCTGCTCGACCTCACCGGCCTCTGGCCGACGCGGGTCGGCGCGTCGCAGGAGATTTCCAGCGGGCCGAAGAAGCTGACGCAGGCGTGGGCCCGCGCGATCCGCGGCGCGTTCAGCGACCTCGACGGCCTCTGGTACCGCTCGTCGATGGACTCCGGCGATCCCGCGATCTGCCTGTGGGACCCGCCGGCGGGCGCCGCGCTCCCGATCGCGCCGGACGTGCTGCTGCCGCTGGACCACCCGGGCCTGGACGTCCCGCTGGGCCGGGTCTGCGAAGAGCTGAACTACACGCTGCTCAACTGAGCCGCCAACACGGGGATGATCGCCCGCAGGTCCGGGCCGTCGACGACGTGGGTCGCGACGGCGCGGGCGGCCGGGGCCGCGTTGAAGCCGATGCTCGTCCCGACGGCGGCGAAGAGCGGCAGATCGGACCGGCTGTCCCCGACCGCGGCACACCGCTCCGGCGCGAAGCCCTGCGAGAGCGCGAAGTCGCGCTTGCCGTACTCGTCCAGGTGCTCGGCGACGCGGCCGGTGTAGCGCCCGCCCTCGGCCTCCGGCACCGGCCCGCAGTACGCGGCGAACCCGAACCGCCCGGCGAGCATCCGCCCCACCGGCGTCCACGCGAGGGTCGTCAGGATCGGGCGCAGGCCGTGGTCGTGGCACCACGCCACCGTCTCGGCGATCCCGTCCACCAGCGGCAATGTCGCCAGCCGGGCCAGGACCTCCGCCTCGGTGTGCCCCGCCCAGCCGCGGGCGTCGATCACCGACGCCTCCTGGTTGGTCATCTCGCCCGCGACGTAGGCCGCTTCGGCCGCGACGAGCTCCGCCTCGTGCCCCAGCGCCGCGGCCACCCACGCGCACGAGCTGGTGCCCGGGACGAGGGTGCCGTCGACGTCGAAGCAGACCAGGCCTCGTGTCACAGGTGCCGCGACCACCACTCGAGGATCGCTTCGAAGCGCTGGACGCGGTGCCGCGGCCGGCCGGACCGGCTCAGCTCGTGGCCTTCGCCGGGGAACACGAGCATCTCGGCGGGTGCGCCGGCCCGGCGCAGGGCGACGAACATCCGCTCGGCCTGCTCCAGCGGGCAGCGCCAGTCCTGCTCCGAATGCACGACGGCGAACGGGATTTCGATCTGCGCCGCGTACGAAAGCGGCGACCGGTCGCGCTGCACTTCCGGCGAGGAGCCGATGTAGGCGTCGACGAACATGTAGCCGATGTCGGAGCTGCCGAGCATCGAGTCCCACGCGTTGACCGCGCGCTCGCTCCACGCCGCCTTGAAGCGGTCGCCGTGGTGGGCGGCCAGCCAGCTCGTCATGAACCCGCCGTACGAGCCGCCCATGATGCCGACGCGGGTGGCGTCCAGGTCCGGGCGTTCGAGCGCCTTGTCGAGCAGCGCCAGGACGTCGTCGACGTCGACCGTGCCGAAGCCGTGCGTGATCGCGTGGCCGTGTGCCTGCCCGTACCCCGCCGACCCGCGCGGGTTGCCGACCACGACCGCGTAGCCCGCCGACGCGTACACCTGCGCCTCGTCGAACACCGCCCACTCCTGCTGGGTGAACGGGCCGCCGTGCACCACGCGCAGCACCGGGTGCGGGCCTTCGCCGTCGGGCAGCACCAGCCAGCCGTGCACCGGGTAGCCGTCCGGGGCGGTGGTCTCCAGCTCGATCATCGGCCGGATGCCCTTGTCCCGCAACGGCTTCGAGTAGTCCGTCAGCACCCGTGGGTCGCCGCCGCCGAGCAGGACGACCTCGCCGGCGGTCGACGGCGTGGCGATCACCGCCGCCAGCACCGAGCCGTCCAGCGTGAACGACCGGACCGCGGCCTGGTCCGCGTACACCACCGCGAGGTCGGCCAGCGGGGCCTCGGCCGCGTCGACGCCGACCGCGCGCAGTTCCACCGCGCCGCGGTGGCGGACGGCCACCAGCACGTCGTCCCCGCGCGGGGCCGGCGGGCCCGCCGTGGTTTCGCAGTCGACCGTCTCGGCGTCGGTGAGCCGCCGGGCCTTCACCGGGCCCGCGCCGAATTCGGGCGTCGCCGCGTAGAGCCCGGTGGGCGCGGCTTCGTGGTGCTCTTCGAAGGACTGTCCGAAGTAGAACAACGTGCCGTCGGCGCCGAACGCCGGCCGCTCCGAGTAGCCCGCGCAGCGCACGACGACCTCGGGCTCGCCGCCCTCGGCGGAGATCGCGCAGATGTCCCGCGAGTCGCTCTCGGCCGCACCCCAGTCCGGCGGCGCGGTGAAGACCACGCGCGTGCCGTCCGGCGTCCAGACCGGGTGCGCCGCGTCGAACTCGTCGCCGGTCAGCGGCTCGAGGTCCCCGGGCTCGGCGGCGTCGACGACGAACAGCCGCTGCATGCGGTCGCGCAAGAACCCGACGTCGTCGATCCGGTAGTCCATCCGCGTGATCCGGCGCGGGGCCTCGGCGGCCGGCTCGGGCGTCTCGCCGTCGGCGCCGGGCGTGCCGTAGCGGCCGGCCTCGGGGACGCGGGCGGTGAACGCGATCCGCCGCGAATCCGGCGCCCACACCGGTTCCCCGGCCCCGAGGGGCAGCGACGTCAGCCGGCGGGCTTCCCCGCCGTCCGACGGCATCACGTGCAGCTGCGGGCTGCCGTCGGCACCCTGGCCGTCCCCCGCGCGGAGGAACGCCACCCAGCGCCCGTCCGGGGAGATGGCCGGGGCGGAGTCGCGCGGACCGTGGGTCCACGCGGCCTCGCCGCCGTCGAGCGACACGCGCCGCACCGCACTGTGCGTGGCGTTCGCCTGGAGATCCGGTCTCTTCAACGCCGTGAGCAGCAGGTTCCCGCGCAGGGCGGGACGGCCGGGGACGACGAGGGCTTCGATGTCGGCAGGACGCACGTCCCGACCGTACCCGAATTCCTTAGCGGTGCGAACGAGTTTCGGCGGGTCTCACGCGGCGACCTGCTTCCGCTCGTCGCGCCGGGCCTTGGCCAGGCTGGCCACCGTGGTCACCGACAGCACGACGATGATCACACCGAGGGAGACCCAGTTGTTGATGTCCAGCCAGTCCGGGACGACGTGGTACTCGTGCAGCGCGTGCAGGAACAGCTTCGCCCCGATGAAGGCGAGGATGACCGCGAGGCCGTAGCTGAGGTAGACGAGCTTGGTGACCAGGCCGCCGAGCAGGAAGTACAGCTGACGCAGGCCCATCAGCGCGAACGCGTTGGCGGTGAAGACGAGGAACGCCTCCTGCGTGATGCCGAAGATGGCCGGGATCGAGTCGACCGCGAACAGCAGGTCGGCCGAGCCGATGGCCACGATCACCAGCAGCATCGGGGTGATCATCCGCTTGCCGTCGATCTTCACCGTGTACTTGTGGCCGTGGTAGTCGTCGGTCACCGGGGCGAACCGGCGGACCTGCCGGGTGACGGCGTTCTCGTGGTACTCCTCGTCCTCGCCCTTGCCGCGCAGCATGCTGATCGCCGTCCAGATCAGGATCGCGCCGAAGAGGAAGAACACCCAGACGAACTGGGCGATCAGCGCGGCGCCGATGGCGATGAACACGCTCCGCATGGCGAGCGCGAGCAGGATGCCGACCAGCAGCACGCGGTGCTGGTGGATGGCGGGCACCTTGAACGAGCCCATGATGATCATGAAGATGAACAGGTTGTCGACGCTCAGCGAGTACTCGGTGATGTACCCGGTGAAGAACTCGACGCCCGGGTCGTGCCCGGCGAAGACCCACACGCCGATGCCGAAGACGATCGCGCACGAGACGTAGAAGATGACCCAGCGAGCCGCTTCCCCCGTGGTCACTTCGTGCGGCTTGCGATCGACGATGACCAGGTCCAGCGCGATCAGCGCAAGCAGGCCACCGATCGTGGCGATCCAAAGCCACAGGGGGACAGTCATGGAACTCGAACCTCCGGATAGTGCGCATGAGCAGCTAACCGGAGGTCTCTCCCGCCGGTGGAACCACCGGCCGACGGTGCCGGGGGCGCAGGGCCACCGTGCTGACGACACCGCCGCGAAGGAATACTCCCCTCACAGCGCGTCCAGTTTGCCGGTTCCCCCCGGTCGAGCGCCAGCCGAGATCGCGCACGTCACCGGGTTGGTCGTGTAATTCCGGTCACTTCGGTCCACCAGGTGGTCCGCGACCGTGTGATCGACGTGAGCCGGTGAGGGCACTCTCAGGAAACTTCACATACGGTCACGTCGTGCCCCGACTCCCGCTCCCGCGCACCCGCCGAGCCCGTCTCACGGCGATCGGCGCCGTCGTGGTGGTGCTCGCCGCCGCGACCGTCCTCTGGGCGACGCGTGACACGGCGCCACCCGCCGTGCCCACCCAGGACGCGCTGCTCGACCTGCCCGCCGGCCCCGGCTCGGCCGAGCAGGTCAAGATCGACACGACCACCTACCTCCCGGCGACCGTGCCCGCCCCGGCGGTGCTGCTCGCGCACGGCTTCGGCGGGGACAAGAACAGCGTCGCCGACGACGCCCGTGAGCTCGCGCGGAAGGGCTTCGTCGTGATGACGTGGTCCGCGCGCGGGTTCGGCAAGAGCACCGGCAAGATCGGGCTCAACGACCCGGACGGCGAGGTCGCCGACGCGAGCCGCCTGATCGACCGGCTCGTCGCGCAGCACCAGGTGACGCTCGACGCCCAAGGCGACCCGAAGATCGCCGTCACCGGGGCCTCCTACGGCGGCGCGCTGTCGCTGCTGCTGGCCGGCACGGACAAGCGCGTCGACGCGATCGCGCCGGTGATCACCTACAACGACCTCGCCCAGGGCCTGGTCCCGAACGCGGCGACCCCCGCGGCCACGGCCCCGGGCACCCCGTCCGCCGGGGCCTTCGCCACCGACGGCGTCTTCAAGAAGAGCTGGGCCGGCATCTTCTTCTCGGCCGGCTCGGGCGCCGCGGCGAGCGGCTCGCCGTCCGCCGAAGCGCCAGAAGCCGGGCAGGAGACCGACGCCGGGTCGACCGGCGCCGCCGGGACCGCCGCCGCGGGGGCCGCGCTGCCCGCCGGGCCGCCGGGCGCGGGCGGGCCGCGGAGTGCGCCGGCCGACCCGTGCGGCCGGTTCACCGCGGCGGTCTGCCGCGCCTACACCGAACTCGGCACCACCGGGCAGGCGAGCCAGGCGAGCGTGGACCTGCTGCGCCGCGTCTCCCCCGCGTCCGTGACGAGCAAGATCACCGTGCCGACGCTGCTGGTGCAGGGCGAGAGCGACACGCTGTTCGGGCTCGACCAGTCCGACGCGACCGCCCGGCAGATCACCGCGGCGGGCGGCAAGGTCAAGACCATCTGGTACACCGGCGGCCACGACGGCGGCAAGCCCGGCCCGCAGCTGCGCGCCAAGATCGGCGACTTCCTGAAGACGGCGCTGGACGGCGGCGACCCGGGCACCGGGTTCAGCTACGACGTCCAGGGCACGTTGCGCGCCAACGGGACGCCGTCGGTCCGCACGGTCAACGCGGCCGCCTACCCCGGGCTGACCGGGCCGGCGACCGAGCGGCGGCTGCTGGCGCTGGCCGGGCCCGCGCAGCCGGTGGTGCGCCCGGCCGGGGCGAACCCGTCGGCGGTCAGCGGGATCCCCGGGCTCAACGGCATCGCGAGCAGCACGTCCCGGCTCGGCGCGCTGTTCAGCAACGACCCGCCCGGCCAGGCCGCGCAGTTCGCCACCGCCGCTTTCGACGGCCAGGTCGTCATCAGCGGCTCGTCCACCGTGCGGCTGCAGGTGGCCGCGGACCCGGCGCACCCGCAGCCGGACGCGGTGCTGTTCGCGAAGCTCTACGACGTCGGACCGGACGGCTCGCGCGTGCTGCCGGCCAACGCGATCGCCCCGTTCCGGGTGAGCGGGCTGCCCGCCGACGGCACCCCGGTCGACGTCACGGTGACGCTGCCCGGCATCGTCCGGCCGATCGAGGGCGGCCACTCGCTGCGGCTGGTCGTCGGCACCACCGACCAGGCGTTCGCCGCCCCGGCCGCGCCCGCGGTGTTCCGCGTCGGGCTCGCCGGCGGCACCGCGCTGGCCGTGCCGATCGTGCCGGGGACGTCGGTCGGCTCCCCGGCGCCGGTCGGGCAGCTGGTGGGCATCGGCGTGACGCTGGCGATCGGCCTCGCCGTGGCGCTCTTCGCGGCCCTGCGCCGCCGCCGCGCCACCGACGCGGATCCGGAGCTCGCCACCACGCCGCTGGTCATCGAGGGGCTGCGCAAGGAGTACCCGGGCGGGTTCGTCGCGGTGAAGGACCTGTCCTTCCGCGTCGAGCCGGGCCAGGTGCTCGGCCTGCTCGGGCCGAACGGCGCGGGCAAGACGACCACCCTGCGGATGCTGATGGGCCTGATCACGCCGACGCAGGGCCACATCCGGGTGTTCGGCCACAAGATCACCCCGGGCGCGCCGGTGCTCTCGCGCATCGGCTCGTTCGTCGAAGGCTCCGGCTTCCTGCCGCACCTGTCCGGGCGGGCGAACCTCGAGCTGTACTGGGCTTCGACCGGACGGCCCGCGGAAAGGGCGCACTTCGCGGAGGCGCTGGAGATCGCCGGCCTCGGCTCGGCCGTCGAACGGCGGGTGCGGACCTACAGCCAGGGCATGCGGCAGCGGCTGGCGATCGCGCAGGCGATGCTCGGCCTGCCGGAGCTGATGGTGCTCGACGAGCCGACCAACGGGCTCGACCCGCCCCAGATCCACCAGATGCGCGAGGTGCTGCAGCGGTACGCCGCGACCGGCCGCACCGTGGTGGTGTCCAGCCACCTGCTGGCCGAGGTCGAGCAGACCTGCACGCACGTCGTGGTCATGCACCGCGGCTCACTCGTCGCTTCGGGCGAGGTCGGCGAGCTGGCCGCGGCCGGCGGCGAGGCGACGTTCCGGGTCGACGACCCGGCAGCCGCCGCGGCGGCGCTCAAGGCGCTCAGCGGGGTCACCGACGTCGACGTCGAAGGCGAGCTCGTGCACGCGAACCTCGGCGAACTGCCGCGGGCCGAAGGCGTGGCCGCGCTGGTGCGCGCCGGCGTCGCGGTGGAGCAGGCCGGGCCCCGGCGCCGGCTGGAAGACGCGTTCCTGCAACTGGTCGGAGATGAGTCGTCGTGAGTGAAGGTGTCCACACCGACCCGCATGCGCTCGACGAGCTGAGCGACCTCGCGTCGCAGGAGCACGCGGGCGTCGGGCCGGACGGGGCGGTCGAGGGTTACTCGGCGCGGCGGACGCTGCGGCTCGGCGTGGAGCTTCGGCGCCAGCTCAAGCGGCGGCGCACGCAGTTCCTGCTGGGGTTCGTCGCGCTCCTGCCGTTCATCCTGGTGATCGCGTTCCAGCTCGGGCAGTCGAGCCCGAACCGGCGCAGCGGCGGGTTCGTCGACCTGGCCACGGCGTCCGCGCCGAACTTCGTCGTGCTGGCGCTGTTCGTGTCGGGGACGTTCCTGCTGCCGATGATCGTCGCGCTGTTCTTCGGCGACACCATCGCGAGCGAGGCGTCGTGGTCGAGCCTGAAGTACCTGCTGGCCGTGCCGGTGCCGCGGCAACGGGTGCTGCGGCAGAAAGCGATCGTGTCCGGGCTGCTGTCGGCGTTCGCGCTCGTCCTGCTGCCGTTGGTGTCACTCGGCGTGGGCGTGCTCTGGTACGGCGCGGGCGACGCGATCAGCCCGACGGGTGACGCGGTGTCCTTCGGCGACAGCCTGCTCGCCATCGGGCTGTCCACTGTGTACATCATCCTCCAGCTGGCCTGGGTGGCCGGGCTGGCGCTCGCGCTGAGCGTGTCGACCGACGCCCCGCTGGGTGCGGTCGGCGGCGCGGTGCTGGTGGCGATCCTGTCGCAGATCCTCGACCAGATCACCGCGCTGGAAGGCCTGCGCAACTACCTGCCGACGCACTACGCGTTCTCCTGGATGGACCTGATCTCGACCGACGTCGACTGGACCAACCTGGCGAGCGGCATGCTGTCGGCGGCGATCTACGGCACGGTGTTCTTCCTGTTCGCCGGGCGGCGGTTCGCTCAAAAAGACATCACCAGCTGACGTTCTCGAGCGGCGTACGCTGCGGAAATGACCGCCGTGGAATGGCACCAGCCGCCCGCGCCGCTGGTGAAGACGCTCAACGTGGTGTTGCGCGCGGTGCTGCCCAGCCCGCTCGGCCGCGGCGTCGGCGAGTTCATGCTGCTCGCCTTCGCCGGCCGCCGGACCGGGCGGCGCTACCGCGTGCCGGTCACCGCGCACCGCGACGCCGAAGGCCTGTGTGCGCTGACGCCCGCGGGCTGGCGGCTCAACTTCCGCGGCGGCGCGGACGTCGACGTGGCGTTCGCCGGCCGGACGACGCCGATGCGCGGCGTGCTCGTCGAGGACGAAGCCGAGGTGGCGCGGACCTACCTGGACCGCATGACCGAGCTGGGCATGCGCCGGGCCGCCCGCATGATCGGGCTGAAGTTCCCCCTCGGGCGGCTGCCGGCCCTCGACGAGGTCGCCGGGCTGGTGCGGCGGGAGCACTTCGGCGTCGTCCGGTTGAGCGTCAGGACCTGACCGGCCCGCCGGGCCGCGGTACGGTCGGGCCGTGCCGATCAGCCTGGACAGCCACCGCGACGTCGCCGTGCTCCGGATCGACCACGGCGGCGGCAACACCCTCGACACGGACTCGTGCCGGGCGCTGGTGCGGCGGCTCGAGGAGGCCGAACAGGCCCGCGCCGTGGTGCTCACCGGCACCGGCCGCGTCTTCTGCGCGGGCGTCGACCTCAAGCGGCTCGACGAAGGCGGCGCGCCGTACGTGGCGGAGTTCCTGCCGCTGCTGTCCGACGCCCTGCTGGCGGTGTTCGGCAGCCCACGCCCGGTGGTCGCCGCGCTGAACGGGCACGCCATCGCCGGGGGCGCGGTGCTCGCCGCGGCCTGCGACCACCGGGTGCTGGGAGCCGGCAAGATCGGCGTGACCGAGCTGCTCGTCGGGCTGCCGTTCCCGTTGGCCGCGCTGGAGATCCTGCGCTGCGCCTACGGGACCGCCCGGCTGCCGGCGCTCACCTACACGGGTGAAACCTGGGGCGGTGAGGAGGCCCTGGCCCGCGGGCTGGCCGACGAGCCGGCGCCACCGGACGAGGTGCTCGAGCGGGCGGTCGCCGTCGCGGCCCGGCTGGGCGACCTGCCCGCCGGATCGTTCGCGCACACCAAAGCCCAGATCCGGCAGCCGTTCCACGAGCGGATCGCCGAATACCGCCACTCGGACGACCCGCGGGTGCAGCGGCTGTGGCAGTCCGCCGAGGCGCTCGCCGCCGTCAAGTCCTATGTGGACCGCGTGCTCCGCTAGCCGGCGTGCACGCCGGTCTCGGCGAGCGCCTTGATGCCCTCGACGGTCTTCTGCATGTTGTCCCGCAGCTCGCCGAGCCGCATCGCGACGATCTCGTCTTCGTGCTCGGGCATCGAGCCGATGATCCTCGTGAGGTTGGACGGGCCGGGGCCGATCTGCGCCCACTGGCGCAGGACCGTGCCGTCGCCGTCCGGGATGAGCTGGAACCGCCACGACGCGGCCGGGTTCGTCACGTCCATCACGGCCCACGCGAACAGCCGCGCGGGTTCGTAGCCGGTGACGGTCGAGAGGGTCTCCCACTCGCCGGCGACCGGGTGGGAGTTGCGGCCGCGGAACTGCGCGCCGAGGCCGGGCTCGGCGCCCTCGACCCAGCCCCCGCCCTGGAACTCGGTGGAGAACCGGGCCGGCAGGTCGACGTCCAGCAACCAGGACCAGACCTCCGCCGGCGGCGCGGCGATGCGGACCTCGACCTCGGTGGTCGGGCAGTCGGAAACCTTCATGGCGGACCCCTCGCTCGATGACGGTGCCTACGGATCCGGACCGTAACGCGGCCCGGATCGCGCGGACAACTCGCACGTTGCCCACGCCGCGCACGCCCGCGGACGCGGCGCCACCCCTCGAAAGTCGGATCCTGGCCGATTATGCGCCCGGACAGCCGATTGCCGACCGGCGCCGGTTCTGTGAGGGTCCCACCGAGGGTTTCGGCCGGGGTCCGGTGAGCCGGGAGGGTGCTCGATGCGCAGACTTTTCACCGCGGGTGCGGTCCTGCTCGCGCTGGCCGGCCTCGCGCCGGCGGCCGCGGCGGCGCCCGACATCAAGGCACAGCTGCAGCGGATCCCGGGGCTGACGATCGTTTCCGAGGACGCGGCGCCGGCCGGGTTCCGCTTCTTCAAGCTGACCTACACCCAGCCCGCCGACCACCGGCACCCCGGCGCGGGCACGTTCGAGCAGCGGTTCACCCTGCTGCACCGAGACTTCGCCGCCCCGACGGTGGCCTTCACGAGCGGCTACAACGTCAGCGGCTCGCCGAACCGCTCGGAACCGACGCAGATCGTCGACGGCAACCAGCTGTCGATGGAGTACCGCTACTTCACGCCGTCGCGGCCGGAGCCGGAGAACTGGGCGAAGCAGCTGACGATCTGGCAGGCGGCGGCGGACGAGCACCGCGCGGTGCAGGCGTTCAAGGCGATCTACCCGGGCAAGTGGCTGGCCACCGGCGGCAGCAAGGGCGGCATGACCGCGACGTACTTCCGGCGCTTCTTCCCCGACGACGTCGACGCGACGATCCCGTACGTCGCGCCCAACGACGTCATCGACCCGATCGACGTCTACAACCGGTTCCTTTCCCGCGTGGGCGACGATCCGGCGTGCCGCGACGCCCTGAAAGCGATCCAGCGCGACGCGCTGAAGCGGCGTGACGAGCTGGGGGCGATCGCCGCGGCGGACGCGGCGCAGCGCGGGCTGACGTTCTCGATCGTCGGATCGGCCGACAAGTCCCTCGAGATTTCGGTGATCGACTCGTACTTCGCGTTCTGGCAGTACCAAAAGCAGGCGGACTGCGCGACGGTGCCGCGGCCGGGCGCGCCCGCGGCGGACGTCTACGCCTGGTACGAGAAGGTGGAAAGCCTCAACACCTACTCCGACCAGGACCTGGCGCCGTACATCCCGTACTACTACCAGGCGGCGGTGCAGCTGGGCTCGCCCGAGGCGTACGACGGCTACCTCCGCGACCTGCTGCGCTACCCCGGCGCCGACCAGCCGAAGACGTTCGTGCCGGCGTCGATCCGCCTGCCGCGCTTCGACTACCTCGCGATGCCCGACATCGACTTCTGGGTGAAGTCCCGCGGCACCCGCCTGCTGTTCGTGTACGGCTCGAACGACCCGTGGGGCGCGGAGCCGTTCGAGCTGGGGTTCGGCAGCCGCGATTCGTACCGGTACTACGTGCAGGGCGGCAACCACGGGTCGAAGATCGCCCAGCTGGCCCCGGCCGAAGCGGCGGCGGCCACGGCGACGGTCCGCCGCTGGGCCGGCCTGCCACCGGTTTCGTCATTGGCTCTTCGCTCGGCTCCGGCGGGCTTCCCGGACTTCGACGCGGACCTGACGCCTCGGGCGCGGCTGTAACTTTTCTCAGGCCGGGCGTACTCTCACCACACCTGACGGCCCGGCCTGAGGAGGCGCGCATGCCTCGTCCCGTCCACTTCGAGATCCACGCGGGCGACCCCGAACGCGCGGTGGCGTTCTACACGGCGGTGTTCGGCTGGAAGTTCGAGCGCTGGGGCGACGTCCCCTATTGGATGATCACGACCGGCGAAGGCAACGGAATCGACGGCGGGCTCCTCCCCCGCCAGGGCCCGGCACCGGAGGCCTCGGCCCCGGTCCACGGATTCGTCAACACGATCGACGTGGCGAACCTGGACGAGGCACTGGGCGACGTCAACCGGGCGGGTGGAACGCTGGCCCTGCCCAAGAACCCGGTCCCGGGCGTGGGCTGGCTGGCGTACTGCAAGGACACCGAAGGCAACGTCTTCGGCATGCTCCAACCGGACGAGAACGCGCCCGCCCCGGAGTGAATCAGGGCCGTTTGGCCTTGGGCAACCGCGCGACGACCCGGTCGTAGGAAGCATCGACGAGTTCTTCGAGCTCGGCGTCCGGCACCCCGGCGCCGAGCTGCACGCGGTTCCAGCCGTAGCGGCCGAGGTAGTCCATGACGCTGACAACCCCGGGATACCGCGCCCGCACCTCGGCGGCCTCGTCCCGGGTGGCGCCGCACTTGACGGCAACGCTCCCGGGCGGCTCTTGGCCGATGAAGGCGAAGCCCTTGCCCCCGACCTTGGCGACGAGCACGTGGTCGCCGAAGGGGTAGGTCTCCTCGGCGCCGGGCTTGGCGAGACAGTAGGCAACGACGGCTTCGAGATTCACGGTGCACCCCTGCGAGTTCGAGATCGATCGCTCCGGAGAACGAGGACGGTGGCCGGCGGAGGAAAGCAGCGGTAGGCGGCGGTGGCGGGCCGGGCCTGGTCGACCGGGACGCCAGGCCGGACGGGGCAGGGCCGGGGATCCGGGCCGGGCGGGCGAGGCCAGGCGGGCGGGCGAGGCCGAGCCGGGCCAGGCCGGGCCGGGCCGAGCCAGGCCGGGCCGGGAGCGGGGCCGGGCGGAGCGGGGCATCCAATCCGGGCCGGGTCGGGATCCAGGCCAGGCAGGCGAGGCCAGGCCGGGCGGGGAGGGTCGGGTCGGGTCGGGGATCCAATCGAAGTGAGCGGAGCGGGGCCGGATTCACTCGGCCACCTCTCAAGCTCCGGCCTCGGCAAGCCCCTCCTGCCCTCGGCCCCCTGGCCACCCGGCTCCTCCTGCCCCGACGCCACCCCCTCCTAGCCTCGATCCCTCCTGGCCCCGGCAGCCTCCAACCGCTACTTGATGCCGGCCGCGTCCATGCCCCTCAGCTCCTTCTTCAAATCCGAGATCTCATCCCGCAAGCGCGCCGCCAGCTCGAACTGGAGGTCTCGCGCCGCCTGCATCATCTGGTCGGTCATCTGCTGGATCAGATCCGCCAGCTGGGCTCGCGGCATCGCCGAAACGTTCTTGTCGACCAGCATTCCCGAGCTCCGCACCCGGTCACCCTGCTCCGGCTTCTTGCCGCGCGAAGAGTTGCGGCCCGAGCCGCCCACCGAGACCTGCTCGGTGTCCTCGGCCTCGCTGTACACCCGGTCGAGGATGTCCGCGATCTTCTTCCGCAGCGGCTGCGGGTCGACGCCGCGCTCCTCGTTGTAGGCGACCTGCTTCTCGCGGCGGCGGTCCGTCTCGTCGATCGCGTGCCGCATCGAGTCGGTGATCTTGTCCGCGTACATGTGGACCTCGCCCGACACGTTGCGCGCCGCGCGGCCGATCGTCTGGATCAGCGAGGTCCCGCTGCGGAGGAAGCCCTCCTTGTCCGCGTCGAGGATCGCCACCAGCGACACCTCCGGCAGGTCGAGACCCTCACGCAGCAGGTTGATGCCGACCAGCACGTCGAAGTCGCCCGCCCGCAGCTGCCGCAGCAGCTCGACGCGGCGCAGCGTGTCGACCTCCGAGTGCAGGTAGCGCACCCGGATGCCCAGCTCCAGCAGGTAGTCGGTGAGGTCCTCGGACATCTTCTTCGTCAGCGTGGTGACCAGGACGCGCTCGTCCTTCTCCGCCCGTTCGCGGATCTCGTGCACCAGGTCGTCGATCTGGCCTTCGGTCGGCTTCACGACGACCTTCGGGTCGACCAGGCCGGTCGGCCGGATCACCTGCTCGACGAACTCGCCGCCCGCCTGGCCCATCTCGTACGGGCCCGGCGTCGCCGACAGGTACACCGTCTGGCCGATCCGGTCGGAGAACTCCTCCCAGGTCAGCGGCCGGTTGTCGACCGCGCTCGGCAGCCGGAAGCCGTACTCGACCAGGTTGCGCTTCCGGGACATGTCGCCTTCGTACATGCCGCCGATCTGCGGGACCGTCTGGTGCGACTCGTCGATCACCAGCAGGAAGTCGTCCGGGAAGTAGTCGATCAGCGTCGCCGGCGCCGTGCCTGCGCCGCGGCCGTCGATGTGGCGCGAGTAGTTCTCGATGCCGGAGCAGAACCCGACCTGGCGCATCATCTCGATGTCGTAGGCCGTGCGCATCCGCAGCCGCTGCGCCTCCAGGAGCTTGCCCTGCCGCTCCAGCTCGGCGAGCCGCTCCTCGAGCTCCTTCTCGATCCCCTGGATCGCCTTTTCCATCCGCTCCGGGCCGGCGACGTAGTGCGTCGCCGGGAAGATCCGGACCTCGTCGACCTCCTTGACGATGTCGCCGGTCAGCGGGTGCAGGTAGTACAGCTTCTCGACCTCGTCGCCGAAGAACTCGACGCGGATCGCGAGCTCCTCGTACGCCGGGATGATCTCGACCGTGTCACCCCGCGCGCGGAACGTGCCGCGCGCGAAGGCGATGTCGTTGCGCGTGTACTGGATGTCGACCAGCGCCCGCAGGAAGACGTCCCGGTCGAGCTGCATGCCGACGGCGAGCTTCGAGGACCGGTCCAGGTACGACTGCGGCGTGCCCAGGCCGTAGATGCAGGAGACACTGGCGACCACGATGACGTCCCGGCGCGACAGCAGGTTCATCGTCGCCGAGTGGCGCAGCCGCTCGACGTCGTCGTTGATCGACGAGTCCTTCTCGATGTAGGTGTCCGTCTGCGCGATGTACGCCTCGGGCTGGTAGTAGTCGTAGTAGCTGACGAAGTACTCGACCGCGTTGTTCGGGAACAGCTCGCGCAGCTCGTTCGCCAGCTGCGCGGCCAGGGTCTTGTTGGGCGCCATCACCAGCGTCGGCCGCTGGACGCGCTCGATCAGCCACGCCGTCGTCGCCGACTTGCCGGTGCCGGTGGCGCCGAGGAGCACGACGTCCTTCTCGCCCGCCTTGATCCGGCGTTCGAGCTCGTCGATGGCCGCCGGCTGGTCACCGGCGGGCTGGTAGTCACTGACCACCTCGAACCGGCCGCCGGTCCGCGGGATCTCCGAGACGGGCCGGAAGTCGGACTGGGCGAGCACGGGGTGTTCGGTTGCGAAAGCCACGTGGACCAGAGTAGGCCGACCCACCGACAATTTCCGTCGGGCCTGGTCAGCGGGCCCGGAACACCGTGACCGACGTGACATCGCCGCCGTCGACGGCGCAGTGCAGGACCGGGTCGTCGCCGAAGCACGAGACCAGCACCCGATCGGGGCCGGTGGCTTGCCCCTCGGTGCGCGGGAACTCCGCCAGCACGCCGGCGACCTCGCGCGGCGACGGCGGGGGCGGGATCGGCAGGCCGTGGCCTTCGAAGAGGCGGTTCAGCTGGTCGGCGGCGGCGGCGCGTGGGAAGCCCGCGAACGCGGCCGTCTGGACTACCACTTCGCAGACCCCGGCCGGCGACAGCCCGGCGGCGGGGCCGGTGCGGAGGTGGACGCTCAGCGGCGGCCCCACCATCCCGGCGGCGAGCGTCGCGGCTCCGCGTGTGCGGGCGTCGAGGGCCGGGCGTTCGTGAAGGTGGCCGCAGACGGTGCCGACGGCCAGCTCGCCCAGCGCGGGGACGGTGGCGAAGAGCGCGGCCTTTCCACCGTCGACAAGGCCGGCGAAGTTCTCGCGGCCGCGGTCGTGGAGGTGGCCATCGGGTCGGTCATGGTTGTCTCCTCAGCAGCTGCAATCGCAACAGCTGCAACAGTCGCAACAATCGCAACCGCCGTCACAGCCGCAGTCGCATCCGTCGCAGGTGCTCACCGGTTTTCCGCTCCACGGGCCAGGGTAGGGATCGCGGCAGCAGAACTGGCAGGTGCAGCACATGTAGGGGGTGAGGGCGCAGCCGAGGAAGAAGTTGCGCTTCTTGGGTGGGACGGCGAACTTCGGGTACCAGAGGCCGCCGCCCTTGCCGTCGTACGGGCCGGATTTGCCGGGGCCTTTGGGGTCCTTGGGATCGTTGGGGTCCTTGGGGCCGCCGGGCCCACCCGGACCGCCGGGGCCGTTCGGACCGCCTGGGCCACGTCCGCCGGGAGCGCCCGGCGGCGGGACCGGTCCGGGCGGCGGAAATCCCTGGGGCTGCGGCGAGCCCGAGCCGGGCGGAACCTGGTGCGGGTGCTGCTGCGGAGTGGGCCCCGGCCCGATCCACCCCGGCGGCGGCTGTTGCCCGGCCAGGCTGCCCGGCCGGGAGCCGTGCTCGAGCGAGGAGCACTCACCGGCCGACGACGAGTGCCCCAAGGGCGAGATCTCTCCCGCCCCCGAGCCTCGCCCGAAGGAGGTCTCGCCCGGCCGGGAGCCGTGCCCGAAAGGGGAGCCCTCCCCCGCGATCAAGCCGTGGCTGTGGCCGTCGTGGTCATGGTCGTGGTCGTGGTCGTGGTCGTGGGAGAAGCCGTGGCCGAAGGCTCGCCGCACCGCTTGGCGGAGTTCGTGCACCAGCAAGGCGTGCACCAGCGCCGGCTCGGTGAACTCCGCCTCGCGCAACGCCAGCTCCACCCCCAATACCGCGTCATCGCACAGCCGGCGGGCCTCCTGCGGCCCCGTTCCCGTGGCCAGCAACGGGTTCCACGCCCCCGCCGCCGCGTCGGCCGCGTAGTCCTCCACCGCGTCCAGCAGGTGCGCCACCCGGCCGAACAACCGGCCCGCCTCGGCCAGTGCGGGCGCGTTGCCCGGCTTGCCCGCCAGCTCCGCCGTTCGCGCGAACGCCGCCGCCGTTGCCCGCTCGGCCGGCTCCGTGGCCAGCAGCGGCGAGTCGCCCGGCCGGACCGATGACTCCAGCGCGCCCTGGCCCTCGACCGCCTCCGTCAGCACCGTCGTGTCGAACCCCACCTGACCGCCCATCCGGCGCCCCTGCGCGGTCCAGCGGGCGGCGACCCGGCGCGCGGCCGCCGCCACCGGGCGCCTGCCGAACGCTCCGTCGCCGTCCTCGACGTGGTCGCCGACCTTGGCCGCCGCCAGGACCAGGGACACCGCCGCCGCCAGCTGGGCGCCTTCGCCGCGGGCCACCGAGGCCGTCCGCATGCCGCGCAGCGGGCACGGGCCGGCTTCGCGCCGGCCGTCCGCGCGGGGCGTCTGCGCCTCGGCCAGCACGGAGATGATCAGCCCGTCGTAATTGGTGACCACGCGGGCGAGCTGGCCGTGTTCGTCGCGCAGCGTGAGACACAGACCGCACAGGTGGGCCAGCCAATCCGCGTGCAGGTCTTCGGCGAGCCGGTGCCGGCACGGCCGGATGATCCCGAACATCCCCAGTTCCCCCTCGTTCCCGGAAGCTCGGCGCACCTTAGCCCGAACGCGTGATGCCCGGGGCGGGAGTTCGCGTTTCGTGACCGGCCCGGCAGGATGACCCGCATGGCCGCACTGCACCCCCCGAAGGTCGAGATCTTCGACCCCGCCGCGCGCGCGAACATCGACCCGAAGGGCATCCTGCGGGAGGTCGAGGAGTTCCGCGAGGAGCCGTTCGGCCTGTACCTCGCCCGGCCGACCCCGGGCCGCGCCCAGTTCCACTACCTCGAGTCGTGGCTGGTGCCCGGGCTCGGCCTCCGCTTCACCGACTTCTGGTTCTCCCCCGGCCACGAACGCGACCAGGACTTCTACCTCGACGTCGTCCGCGTCCACCGGGACGGCCCCCGCTGGATCGCCACCGACCTCTACGTCGACATCGTGCTCAAGGACAAACTGTCCCTCCGGGTGATCGACACCGACGAGCTCCTCGAAGCCCTCGAAGCGGGCCTCGTCACCGCCGACGACGCCGAATTCGCGCTGAAGACCACCTACACCGCCGTCGAGGGCCTGGCCGCGCACGGCTACGACCTCACCGCCTGGCTGGCCACCCTCGACATCGCGCTGACCTGGCGGCGCCACCCCTAGCCTCGTCCGGCCGGTCCGGCTGCTCGACGACCTGCGTGCCTAAGGCTTCCAGCCGGTGGCGGCCGCCCACTTCTCCGCGCGGGCGAACACGCCGTTGACCCACTCCTGCTTCTCGTCGGCGTACGCCGCGACCGTGCCGTCGGCCGCGTGCGCCTCGGCCAGCCGCAGCTTCACGTCGCGGTAGTCGTCGCGCTCGTCCGGGTTCGCGCGCAGGAAGTCGCGGAAGAGCAGCGCGAGCCGCCACGCGGGCGTCTCCACCGACCGGACGTGCAGGTTCACCGGGCGCCGCGGGTCGGCGCCGACGTGCAGCCGCTTGGGCCACGTCCCGGTTCCGTCCTGGGCGTCGTCGGCCCAGTCGCCTTCCAGCCGCGGGAACCCGGCGTCGGCCAGCAGCGCGCCCAGCGTGTCCGCGTCGTCCAAAGTGGACACCGTGAGCTGCAGGTCGAGGATGTCCTTGGCGGGCAGCCCGGGCACGGCCGTCGACCCGATGTGGTCGCCGCGGTGGGCCAGCTCCCCCGCCACCGCGCGGACGCGGGCCAGGACCCGCTCGGCCTGGGCCGGCCAGCCGAGGTCGTACTCGGCGATCTTCGGCGACATCGGCGGCCGCGGCCGGCGCAGCCGCACGTTGGCCTCGAACGGCACCAGCCGGTCCGCCCACAGCGCGTCGACCTCGGCGAGCACGGCGTCCTCGGCGCCGCCGTTGTCCAGCCAGACGTCCGCGACGGCGCGGCGCTGCTCGGCGCTCGCCTGCGCCCGGATCCGCGCCCGGGCGTCGTCCTCGGCCATCCCGCGGGCCGACACCAGCCGCCGCACCCGCACCTCGACCGGCGCGTCGACGACCACGACCAGGTGGTACGCCGTCGCGAGGCCGTTCTCGACCAGCAGCGGGATGTCGTGCACGATGATCGCGTCCGGCTTCGCGGCCGCCATCAGCTCCCCGGTGCGGGCGCCGACCAGGGGGTGCACGATCGCGTTCAGGCGGTGCCGCGACTCGTCGTCGGCGAAGGCCTTCGCGGCGAGCACGGGCCGGTCGAGCGAGCCGTCCGCGGCCAGGATCTCCGGGCCGAACTCCGCGACCAGCCGGGCGAGCCCTTCGGTCCCCGGTTCGACCACCTCACGGGCGATCCGGTCGGAGTCCACCAGCACCGCGCCGTGTTCGGCGAGCCGGTTCGCCACAGTCGACTTCCCGGCCCCGATCCCACCCGTCAACCCCACACGCAACATGCCGATCACCCTAGTCAAGCGGCCGTCGCACCCTCCGTGGACACGTCCGGTCAGATCTGCGCCATCTGTGTGACAGGTGGGAAAATGTCGTAACACTCAGCTGGTCCGGTCGACATAACCGGCGAGGGTGCGTCATCGAGGGGGACTCGTGAGGATGACGAAGATCAGCAGGCGGGCCGCGGCCGTGCTCTGCGCGGGCTGGCTCGCCATGGCCGTGCCGGAGGCCGCGGCAGCGGCGCCCGCACCGGCGGCCGGCGTGGCCGCGCCGCCGGGGCCGTGCCTGTCCGGCGTCCGCCGGGCGCAGGTGGCGTACCAGCCCGCGCCAGGGCAGCGGCTGTATGTCGTGCAGTACGCGTGGATCCCGTTCACCACATCGGCGCCTTGCCTGAAGAACTGACGATCCGCAAGTCGATCGTGACGCGTGACTCAACCGATATCCGGACACGCCGTGTTGCTTACCCACCTCGAACCGCGCCGGTGCGTACGGTGCGCGCGACAGCGTCGCCCACGCGGAGGAACGATGGCGGACAGCAAGCACGCCGGGAGGCACCGGCTCGGCACGCCGGGGCTGGTGCACTGCGTGGTCCACCACCCGGTGGCCGAGGCGCTGGCGGACTACCGGCGGACCTGGCTGAGCACGCTGCTGGTCCCGGCCAAGCACAGCTTCGCCGGCCTCCGCCGCAAGGCCCGCGCCGCGGCGCTCGAACGCATCTGGGTGCCGACGGTCAGCCCGCGCGGGCCGGCCGCGGTGACCATGCGCGCCGCCTGAGCTGTGCTACCCGAGGCTTCGCCTCGAGCCGGGGGCTTCGCCACCCGGACCCCCGAAAGCAGCTGCGCCAACCGAAGGCCCTGAAAGCGGTAGTCAGCGGCCGGTTTCCCGCGTCTCGATCGCGATCTCCGACGAGAGCGTCCGGTGCACCGGGCACTTGTCGGCGATCATCATGAGCCTGGCGCGCTGATCGTCGTCGAGGTCGCCTTCGAGCTCGATCTCGCGGGTGATCCGGCTGAGCAGGCCACGCTCGGTTTCGCACCGCGCGCAGTCTTCGGCGTGGATGCGGTCGTGCCGCAACCGGACGGTCGCCCGGGTCAGCGGGATGCCCCTGCGGTCGGCGTACATCCGCAGCGTGATCGCCGTGCACGAACCCAGCGACGCGAGCAGCAGCTCGTACGGGTTCGGGCCCGCGTCCGCGCCACCGACGGCGACCGGTTCGTCGACGAGCAGTGTGTGGGTCGCCGTGACGACTTGCTGCGTGTAGGTGCCGTCACCACTCGCGGTGACGACGACGGTGCCGGGCTCGGGGTGGTCCATCCGCCTGAAGTCCTCTCGGGTGGCGCCCATGGGGCGGGACGCCGCCGATCCGGACATCCGGCGCATTCCCAAGACGCGGCGGATATCGTATCTTCTGCTGCGAACGGGTCACCCGGACGCCGCCCGCGCCCGGCTGCCGCGAAGGGGGTGCGCCGTGGCCACCAGGCACTTGCCGATGCGTCCGGCCGACCAGGGCGGCCGCGAGCGCTACCTCGACGCGGCGTTGTCGGTGCTCGTGAACCGCGGGGTCCCCGGCCTGACCGTCCGCGGCGTGGCCGAGGCGGCCGGCGCGTCGACGCTCTCGGTCTACGCCCGCTTCGGCGGCCGCGCCGGCCTGCTCGACGCCCTGTACGAGCGCACCTTCGATTCGCTGCGGGAGCTGCTGGAAGGACTGCCGCCGTCGAGCCAGGACGGCGTCGCGGACCTGCTGCACCTCGCGCTGCAGTACCGGCACTTCGCCCGCGAGAGCCCGACCCGCTACGCGCTGATGTTCGAGCGCCCGGTGCCCGGGTTCGACCCGGATCCGGCGCTGCGGTCGGCGGTGCTGCGGACGACGTTCACCTTGTTCATCGCCCGGGTCCAGCGGGTCTGCCCGCCGGGAGCGGACGCCCGGTCGGCGGCCTACCGGCTGTGGACGGCCATGCACGGCCTGGTCGGCGCGGAGCTGATGATGGCCTCGCGGCGGCCGCTGCCGGACTGGTTCATCCCGCCGACCGAAGAAGCCCACGAGCAGATGTACCGCGACGGCGTCACCGCCATGATCACCGGCCTCGGCCTGCACAACCGCTGAGGCGCCGGCCCCTGGAGGGGTCCCGGCGAAGTCGCAGTCCGCCTTTCGGCCGTCCGTCGCGGGCGCCTGGCCGGGGCCGGCACACCACGACACCCTCGCAAGACCGCGCTTCCCCGGCGTCATCTGCGGGGCCCGCGCTGGAACACGAAGAACCCCCGGTCCGCTGGGACCGGGGGTTCTCGTTCAGCTCAGCGAGCTAGTGCTCACGCACCGCCGGAAAGCTTCTCGCGGAGCGCCGCGAGCTGCTCGTCGGAGGCGAGGGTGCCACCGCTGCTCTTCGTGTCGGTCGCGGTCGAGCCCGAGGTGTAGCTTTCCGCGCCACCTTCGATGCCCGTCGCCGCGTCCGCCGCCGCTTCCGCGTCGGCCTCGACGGCCTTCTGGACCTGCTTCATGTGGGCCTCGTAACGAGTGTGCGCCTCGGCGTACTGGCGCTCCCACTCCTCACGCTGCTTGTCGAAGCCTTCCTGCCACTCCTGGGTGTCCGGGTCGAAGCCTTCGGGGTAGATGTAGTTGCCCTCGGCGTCGTACTCGGCGGCCATGCCGTACTGGGTCGGGTCGAACTCGGTGTCCGGCGTGACACCCTCGTTCGCCTGCTTCAGCGACAGCGAGATGCGACGGCGCTCGAGGTCGATGTCGATGACCTTGACCATGACGTCGCCGTTGACCTGGACGACCTGCTCCGGGATCTCGACGTGGCGCTCGGCCAGCTCCGAGATGTGGACCAGACCCTCGATGCCCTCTTCGACGCGCACGAACGCACCGAACGGAACCAGCTTGGTGACCTTGCCCGGCACGATCTGGCCGATCGCGTGAGTGCGGGCGAACTGACGCCACGGGTCTTCCTGGGTCGCCTTCAGCGACAGCGAGACGCGCTCGCGGTCCATGTCGACGTCCAGCACCTCGACCGTGACCTCCTGGCCGACCTCGACGACCTCGGACGGGTGGTCGATGTGCTTCCAGGACAGCTCGGAGACGTGCACCAGGCCGTCGACGCCACCCAGGTCCACGAAGGCACCGAAGTTGACGATGGACGACACGACGCCCTTGCGGACCTGGCCCTTGGCCAGCGCGTTGAGGAACTCGCTGCGCACCTCGGACTGGGTCTGCTCGAGGTAGGCGCGGCGGGACAGGACCACGTTGTTGCGGTTCTTGTCCAGCTCGATGATCTTCGCCTCGAGCTCGCGGCCGACGTACGGCTGCAAGTCGCGGACGCGGCGCATCTCGACCAGCGACGCGGGGAGGAAGCCGCGCAGGCCGATGTCCAGGATGAGGCCGCCCTTGACGACCTCGATGACGGTGCCCTTGACGGGCTCGTCCTTCTCCTTGAGCTCCTCGATCGTGCCCCAGGCGCGCTCGTACTGCGCGCGCTTCTTGGACAGGATCAGACGGCCTTCCTTGTCCTCCTTCTGGAGGACCAGGGCTTCGACCTCATCGCCGACGGTGACAACCTCAGCCGGGTCGACATCGTGCTTGATGGAGAGCTCACGCGAGGGGATGACACCCTCGGTCTTGTAGCCGATGTCGAGCAGGACCTCGTCGCGGTCGACCTTGACGATGGTGCCTTCGACGATGTCGCCATCGTTGAAGTACTTGATCGTCTTGTCGATAGCCGCGAGGAAGTCTTCCTCCGACCCGATGTCGTTGATGGCGACCTGCGGGGCCGCGTTCGGGGCGGTCGGGGCGGTGGCGGTGTCGATGGTCATTAGGCGGGTTGCTCCGGTGGATGGGAATCGAGGGTTGGCAGTTGTCGGCGCGATGGGAGTGTTGAGAGCATGCGACGACCCTGCGAGCAAACGTCCACCAGTGAACGACCGCGGCATGACCCGCAAACGGTGCGCGACCCGAGTCCCAACCAGAAGCTGAGCGGAAGGCAGCGCGAACCCACTGCGCTAACACTTATCCTACGCGGCAGCCGCTAGGCGGCACAATCAGGGTCCCCCTGGCTCGCTAAGGTCCTCGCGGAAGCAAACCGCACGCACGAGGACGCAGGTGGCGCGAGCAGGCCACCGGGGACCGGAGACACCATCATGCCACCGGAGCAGGCGCCCGCGCCGGGGCGCCACGACGCCGCCGAGCACCGGCTGGGCACCACGGAGGTCGGCTACCGCGAGGTCGGCGGGGCGGAGGCCGCCGCCGCCAACCTCGCCTGGTGGGACGCCGACGCCGACGACTACCAGGCCGAGCACGGCTCGTTCCTCGGCGACGCCGACTTCGTCTGGTGCCCGGAGGGCGTCCGGGAAGCCGAGGCGCGGCTGCTCGGCGACGTCCGGGGCAAGCGCGTGCTGGAAGTCGGCTGCGGGCAGGCCGCCTGCGCGCGCTGGCTGGCCGCGGAGGGCGCGGACGCCGTGGCGACCGACCTCTCGGCCGGCATGCTGCGCCACGCCCGCGACGGCAACGCGCGCACCGGCCTGGCCGTCCCGCTCGTGCAGGCCAACGCCGAGCACCTGCCGCTCGCGTCCGGCAGCTTCGACGCGGCCTGCTCGGCCTTCGGCGCGGTCCCGTTCGTGGCGTCGGTGGACGCGGTCTTCGCCGAGGTGCACCGGGTGCTGCGGCCGGGTGCCCCGTGGGTGTTCTCGGTGACGCACCCGATGCGGTGGATCTTCCCCGACGACCCCGGCCCGCAGGGGCTCACCGTCACCCAGCCGTACTTCGACCGCACGCCCTACGTCGAGGTCGACGACGAGGGCACCGCCACCTACGTCGAGTACCACCACACCCTCGGCGACTACGTGCGCGCGCTGGCCGGGGCCGGGTTCACCCTCACCGACCTGGTCGAGCCCGAGTGGCCGGCCGGGCACACGCGGGTGTGGGGCCAGTGGAGCCCGCTGCGCGGCAAGCTCTTCCCGGGCACCGCGATCTTCCGCACGCACCGCTCGTGACCACCCTCGAAGCCCAGCAGAACGCGCGGTTCGCCGCGCTCGACCCGCTGCTCCCGCCGATCGCGGCCCCGCCGTCGCCGTCGAGCGAGCCGCTGATGGTGACCGTGGGCGGCCGCAAGGCCGGTGGCCTGCTGACGCACGTCGTGCACGCGCCGGGGTCCTGGCCCGCGCTCTGGGGGCCGTCGGACATCCGGGACCTGACGGCGGTGCCGGGCGACAGCGGGGCGGCGGGCCTCGCCGCGCTGCTCGGCGCGTGGCGCGACCGGCTGCGCGGGACGCCGGCCGGCCCGGACTCGGCCTGCACGCTGACCTGGCCGAGCCGCGACGCCGAGGCGTCCGCGGTGCTCCTGGCGCACGGGTTCGCGCCGATGACGTGCCTGGCCGTGCGGCCCCTGGACGCGCCCGCCGATCCCGGGGCGGCGCCGGTGACCGTCCGCCGGGCCGGCGACGGCGACCTCGACGCGCTGACCGAGCTGCGGCTGGCGGAGTGGCGCTACACCTCGCTGGTCGGCACCGCGGTGCCGAGGCCGGGCGCACCGGAGCTGCTGCGCGCGGAAGCCGTCCGCGCCCTGCGCTTCAGCGGGCTGGTCTGGCTCGCGGAGGAGGACGGCGGCGTGCCGGCCGGAATGGCCTCCTGCGCGCTGGCCTGGGCCACCCCCGGCAATTCCGTCCACGGCCGGCTGCTCCCGGGCCGCTGGGGGTACGTCGACACGCTGTCGGTGGCCCCCGCGGCCCGCGGCGGCGGGGTCGGCCGGGCGCTGATGGCGGTGGCGCACCGGGAACTGCTGAGGCAGGACGTGCGCGGGACGTTCCTGTTCTACCACCCGCCGAACCCGCTTTCGCCGGTGTTCTGGCACCGGCAGGGCTATCGTCCACTGTGGACCATGTGGCTCCGGCGCCCGGCCTGGTCCTGACCGCACGATCCGAGGGGGAAGCATGGACATCGCCGAGCCGCTGCTCGCGGCGCACCGGGCGCGCTTCGCCGCCGTCGACGCGCTGCTGCCGCCGGCCGCGCCCCCGGCCGGCGGCGAGCGCCTGGACGCGGCGACGGCGGGCGGCACGCAGGTCACCGGGGTGCTGCAGCGCCACCGGTTCACCCGCGGCGACGTCCCGATGCTGTGGTCGGCCGCCGACACCTGGCAGCTCTTCCCGTACTTCGGCGACACCGGCACCGAAGGCGCGGACCTCCTGCTGCGCGCGCTGAAGGGCCGGCTCGAGGCGGAAGACACCGGCGACGACTCGGCGTGCGTGGTCGTCTGGCCCAGCCGGGACGCCGAGGCGACCCGCGCCTTCCTCGACCACGGTCTCGTGCCGCTCTCCGCGGTCGGCGTGCGCACCGCTCCCCCGCCGGAGACCGCACCGGGGATTTCGGTCCGGCGCGCCGGGCCCGGCGACTTCGACGCGGCACTCGAGCTGGCGACGGCGACGTTCGACTACACCGGGCTCGTCGCCGCGCCGCGCCGGGACAACACGGCCGAGCTGCTGGCGCCGTCCTTGCGGGACGCACTGGCCGCGGACGAGCCGGCCGTCTGGCTGGCCGAGGCGGACGGTTCGGTGTGCGCGTTCGCGCACTGCGCGTGGCTCGACGCGGTCCCGGGCACCGAAGCGGGCGAGCTCCTCCCGCCGGGACGCTGGGGGTACGTGAACAACGTCGTGACCGCCCCCGGCGAGCGCGGCGGCGGGTTCGGCCGCGCGCTGATGGCCCACGTGCACCGGGAGCTGCACCGCGGCGGCGCGACCCGCACGTACCTGTACTACAACCCGACCAACCCGCTGTCCTCGGTGTTCTGGCACCGGCAGGGTTATCGTCCACTGTGGACGACGTGGGAGGTGCGCCCGGCGGCGGCGCTCCGGTGAGCCACCCACAAGTGTGACGTGCGTCCGGTGATCTTGCCGCCGGCTCCCGCCGGGACTAGTTTTTGAACTGACCGGTCAGTTCAAAAGTTCGCGAAGCGGGAGAAACCGTGCAGGTCCGAGCCGATCGGGTGTCCCTCGAAGGGCACCACGGCACCTTGTTGCCGCCCACCTCCCTGACCTTCGGCGAGGGCGACCTGGCGATCGTGCACGGCGAACCCGGCGTCGGCGTCACGGCGTTCGGCCTCGCGCTGGCCGGCCGGCTCAAGCCGACCACCGGCACGGTGCACGCCGAGGGCGTCGACGCCCCGCTGACCGAGCTCGTCGCCGTCGTCGACGCGCCGGGCGTCAGCGAACCCGACGACGCGCTGCCCCTGCGCGTGGTCGCCGGCGAGGAACTGGCGCTGGCCCACCGCCCGGCGGGCAAGGAGGACGTCGCCCGCTGGCTCGCCGACCACGACGCCGCGCCGTTCGCCGGCACGCGCTTCGAGAACCTCACCCCGGCACTGCGCACCCGGCTGCTCACCGAGCTGGCCGCCGAGCGCAAAGGCGTGCGCGTGCTCGTGCTCGACACGCCGGACCGGCACACCAGCGACGTCGGCAGCTGGGCCGGGCTGGCGCGCGAACAGGCCGCGCGCGGCCTCGCCGTGGTCGTCCTGACCGCCACGACCCCGCTGTCCGCGCTGCCCTTCACCCCCGCGCTCGTCGGCGCGGCCGAGCAGCCGGCACCGGAGCACTGTGCTCCCCCCGCCGCCCCCGAACCCACCGAAGAGCTCACCGAGAGCACTGACGGAGTCCCCGAATGAACGCCTTCCGGATCGCGCGCAACGAGCTGCGCCGCCTCTCCACCGGCACCCTGCCGAAGCTCGCGCTGGTCGCGCTGGTGCTGGTGCCGCTGCTCTACGCGTCCTTCTACCTCTACGCGAACTACGACCCGTACGGCCGGCTCGACAAGCTGCCCGCCGCGGTCTTCACCAGCGACACCGGCAGCAAGGACTCCAGCGGCCACGAACGCAACGTGGGCCGCGAAGTGACCGACGAGCTGGTCAAGTCCGGCACCTTCCAGTGGCACGAGGTGTCCGAGCAGGAAGCCCGCGACGGCGTCCGCGACGACAAGTACTCGTTCGCCATCGGCATCCCGAGCGGCTTCTCCGCCGCGCTGCTGTCGGTCGGCAACTTCCAGCCGCAGCAGGCGACGATCACGCTGACCACCAACGACGCCAACAACTACCTGTCCGGCACGATCGCGAAGCAGGTCGCCGAGCAGGTCCGCAAGACGATCGCGGAGAAGGTCGGCAGCGAGGCCGCGGACCGGTTCCTGGTCGGCTTCTCCACGATCTACGCCAAGACCCAGGAGGCCGCCACCGGCGCGGCGCAGCTCGCCGACGGCGCCACGCAGCTCAAGACGGGGCAGCAGAAGCTGGCCGACGGCGCGGCGAAGCTCGCGGACGGCTCGTCGACGCTGGCGACCGGCCTCGGCACGCTGAAGAGCGCCACCGCGGACCTGCCTTCCCAGACGCAGAAGCTGGCCAGCGGCGCTTCGCAGGTGGCCACCGGTGACCAGAAGGTCGCCGACGCGGCTTCGATCGCCGCGACGGCGTCGTCGGACATCCAGGGCAAGCTCGACTCCTACCGCACCCAGCTGCAGACGGACCTGCGCGACGCCGGTGTGCCGGACGCCCAGGTGCAGGCGATCCTGGCCAAGGCCGACCAGCTGCGCTCCCCGGTCGACCAGGCGAACGGCAAGATCCAGCAGGCCAACGGCGACCTCGCGAAGCTGGCCGACGGCGCCCGCCAGGTGTCCGACGGCGCGGCCAAGCTCGCCGCGGCGTCCCCGCAGCTGGCGAGCGGCATCGCCCAGGCCTCCGATGGCGCGGACCAGCTGCGCGACGGGGCGTCCCAGCTCAGCGACGGCGAGAAGACCGCCGTGACCGGCACGAACCAGCTCGCCGACGGCGCGGTGAAGCTGCGTGACGGGCTCGCGGCCGGGCTCCAGCAGATCCCGAATCCGGACGACCCGACCCGCAACGCGACGGCCAACACGATCGCGGACCCGGTGGCGGTGAACGCCAACGGCGAGGCGTCGGCGGGGACCTACGGCGCCGGCCTCGCGCCGTTCTTCATCTCCCTGGCCACCTGGATCGGTGCGTTCGTGCTGTTCCTGATCCTGCGCCCGCTCTCGACGCGCGCGCTGACCGCGGGCGCGGCCCCGTTCCGGGTCGCGGTCGGCGGCTGGCTGTCCTCGGCGCTGCTGGGCATCGCGCAGGTGGTCGTCCTGTTCGGTGCGGTGACGTGGCTGGTCGGCATCCACATCGCGCACCCGCTGCCGGCGATCGGGTTCGCCGTGCTGGTGTCGCTGACGTTCACCTCGGTGGTGCACGCGCTCAACGCCTTCTTCGGCGCGGTCGGCAAGTTCCTCGGCCTGGTGCTGCTGGTGCTGCAGCTGGTGAGCGCGGGCGGCACGTTCCCGTGGCAGACGATCCCGGACGCGCTGTACCCGCTGCACGTGGTGCTGCCGATGGGGTACGCGATCGACGGCTTCCGCCACCTGTTCTACAGCGGCGCCACGACGACGCAGCTGCTCGGCGACGTCGGCGTGCTGCTGGCCTACCTGGTGGGCGGGATCCTGGTGTCCACATTGGCCGCCCGCAAGCGTCGCGTTTGGACGGTGTCCGCGCTCAAGCCCGAGCTGAGCCTGTGAGCGGCGCGACGAAGCAGAAGCTCTTCGAGGCGACGTTGGAGCTCTCGAAGAGCCGGGGCCTGGTGGGCCTGACGGTCGACGACATCGCGGCGGCGGCCGGCGTCGCGAAGGGCACGGTGTACTACAACTTCGGGTCGAAGGACGGCCTGGTCGACGCGTTGCTGCGCTACGGCGTGGACATGCTGGCCGGGCGGCTGCGCTCGGCGGTGTCCGACGGGGATCCGCTGGACGTGATCGAGGCGCAGGTCGACACGACGCTGGAGTTCATCGCGCGGTACCCCGGGTTCTCCCAGATCCTGGTGAGCGAGCTGTGGCGGACGCCGGGCCAGTGGCACGGGACGCTGTCGTTGCTGCGCGAGGAAATCATCTCGATCGTGAAGCAGCAGTTGTCGCGGCTGGAGGAGGCGGGCCGGTTGCCGGAGGGCGTCGAGATCCCGACGGCGGCGGCCGGGTTGTTCGGCACGATGCTGGTGGTCGCGCTGGACTGGCAGGTGTTCGGGCCGCAGCGGACCCGGGCCGAGGTGCGCGGCGCGGTGATGGTGCTGATCCGCGGCCTGGGCCGCCGCTAGCCGGCGGCGCGCGCCTTCGCGCGGTACCGGCCGGGGGTCTGGCCGACGAGATCGGTGAAGGCGTCGATGAAACTGGTCGGGTTCGCCCAGCCCAGCCGCGTCGCCGTGTCGGTGACCGAGGTGCCTTCGCCGAGTTCGAGCACGGCTCGCTGGATGCGCAGCAGCGTGCGCCACTGGTGGAAGCTCATCGACAGTTCGCTGCCGAACAGCCGGCTGAGCGTCCGCTCGCTCGAGCCGGTCCGGTGCCCCAGCTCGGCCAGGGTCGCCGGGCTCGCCGGGTCGGCGTGCAGCAGGTCGGTGACGGCCTTGAGGCGGGGGTCGCCCGGCTCCGGGAGGCGCAGGGGCTCCCGCGGGGCCCGGTCGAGCTCGGTGAGGACGACCTCGAGCAGCAGCCGGGCACGAGGGCTGCCGGCCGGTTCGTGGTCGCCGGTCACCGCCAGGTAGGCCTCGCGCAGCAGCGCACTGGCCGTGAACACCGCGGGCTGCGCCGGCAGTCGCCGGGCCGGCGCCGCCGGCACCTCGAGCAGCCGGACGACGGTCGCGCCGTGCGCGCGGCTGCCGTGCACGTGGAACGGGGGCACCCAGGTGATGCGGTTCGCCGGCGCCACCCAGGTGCCGGCCCGGGTCGTGGTGACCAGCGCCCCGGAGGCGGCGTACCTGAGCTGCCCGAAGTCGTGGGAATGCGGGGGAACGTCCTCGCCGTGGGCCAAGGGCGGGCAGCCGGCCACCGACTCGATCATGCCCCCACGATACGGCGGCGCGTTTCCGGAATTTCCCGGCGGGACACCGGTGGTACGCCGTCGCCGCGACGATCATCGTCGAAGGCATGCGAGTCATCACCCAGCACACGTACGGCGGTCCCGAGGTCCTCACCATCGTGGACGCGCCCGAGCCCCGGCCCCTGCCGACCGAAGTCCTCGTCCGCGTCAAGGCGATCGGGCTGAATCCTCTGGAACCGCGTCTGCGCGCCGGCGAGTTCCCGCTGCTCGGCCCGCCGCCGTTCGTCCTCGGCTGGGACATCAGCGGTGTGGTCGAGGAGGCGCAGACATGGCGGTTCCGGCCCGGCGACGAGGTGTTCGGAATGCCGCTGTTCCCGCGGGCGGCCGGCGGGTACGCCGAGTTCGTGGCCGCACCGGCACTGCACGTGGCCCGCAAACCCGCGGCGCTCTCCCACGTCGAGGCGGCGGCGTTGCCGATCGTCGGGCTGACGGCGTGGCAGGGTCTCGTCGACCTCGGCGGCGTGACCGAGGGCGACCGGGTGCTGATCCACGGCGGTGGCGGCGGGGTCGGCCACGTCGCGATCCAGCTCGCCAAAGCGCTCGGCGCGCACGTGATCACCACCGCCGGCGGGAGCAAGCGGGCCTTCGTCGAGGGGCTCGGCGCCGACGAGGTCGTCGACTACACGGAGGCGGACTTCACGGAGGTGGTCGGCGACGTCGACCTGGTGCTCGACACCCTCGGCGGCGACACCGCGTGGCGCTCGCTCGACGTGCTCCGCCCGGGAGGTCACCTCGTGACGGCGGTCGCGGAGGAGGACACGGAGCTCATCGCGAAGTTCGAGGCGGCCGGTCGGCGCTTCAGCGGTGTGGGGGTCGACCCCGATCCGGTGGCGCTGCGAGGCCTCGTGGACCTGGTCGACGAGGGCAAGCTGCGGGTCCACGTGGCGGAGACGTTCCCGTTCGAGCGCATCGCCGACGCACACCGGCTGATCGAGCGCGGCCACCTTCAGGGCAAGGTGGTCCTCACGGTCTGATCCTTCAGCCGCGGTCCTCGATGCGGGCCCGGACCGCCGCCGCGTAGGTGTCGACCGCGGTGGCCGCTGCCGTCAGCTCACAGGGGCCGTCGATCAGGAGCCTTTTCGCCGGGGTGTACGCCTGCTCGATCTCCGGGTCGCCGACCAGCCCGTGCTCGCGGGCCAGCTCCAGGTCACCCGCCAGGCGGGTGCGCAGCTCCTCGCGGCGGGCGACCAGCCCGTCGAGGACCGCGCGCTGGCGGCGGCCGTCCTCCACGGCCGGGGCCACCGCGTGCTCGTGGCTGTCGATGTGGCGCTCGACCCACTCCGCGTCGCCGTCCACCTCGGCCGACCGCAGCTGCTTCAGCGCGCCCTTCAGCCGCTGCGCGCGTGCCGGAAGCATTGCGACGCCCGTGAAGCGGGTCGCCACGCGCAGCTGGTAAGCCTCGATCTCCGCCAGCTCCGCCACCGCCTGGGTGAGCACCTCCAGGCGGCCGGCGAGGTCGTCCGGGGCCGGGCGGGCCTGGCCGGTGCTCGCCCGCACCGCCGCGACCCCGGGCGAGGACTGCTCCCGGAAGCCGAGCAGCAGGCGCAGACCCAGCTCGGCCGCGCGGCCGGCGAGCGGGGCGAGCACCTCGCCGACGAGCCGGTCGGGCTCCGCCGAGTCGTCGATCCCGTCGACGACCAGCGTCCGGCCCGCGACGCCGGTGGTGAGCCGGTCGGCGATGCGGTGGCGGACGGCGTCCGCGGTGCGGCCGGTCGCGTCTACCGCGAGGTCCACGCTGCCGGGTGGCGGCGTCTCGCCGAGCGCCGGCGGCAGGCCGGGCACGCCGAGGGAACGTTCCCGGTCGGCGAGCACGATCCCGAACCGCAACGCCGCGGCGACGGGCGAGCCGGCCTCGCCGGTGTCGACGACCCAGACCGTGCCCGGCTCGGCCTTGGCGAACCAGTCGGCGACGCGCTGCACGAAGGAGACGTCGACGGCCTCGCCGACCGGGCGCGAGAAGCTCGCGTCGACGGCCGGGCTGCCGGAAGCCCAGATGCTCAGCTGGGGCAGGTGCCCGAGCATGGTTTCGACCGGCACCATCCAGGTGCCGGTGTCCTTGCCGACGACCATGCCGACGACGTGGCCGGTCGCCTCGTCGATCACCGCCGTGCCCCCGAAACCGGGGCCGAGCGGTTCGGCTTCGGCGGTGCGGAAGAGGCGGACCCACTCGCCGCCGGTCTGCTCCGGGCCGCCGACCCGGGCGAGGGTCCAGCGGCCGACCGAGCCCGGCGGGAACCCGAACGCGCGGACGAGCTGGTGCTCGCCGAGGGGCATGCGGTGCAGCGGGGCGCGGAACACGCGGGATTCGGGGCGTTCCAGGCGCAGCAGGGCGAGATCGCCGTGGCCGCCGCCGTCGGAGGGCACCCAGCAGCCTTCGACGACGGTCGCCGTGGCGGGCATCGCCTCGGCCAAGCCGACGAAGTCGACGCTCAACGCGGATCGCGGGCCGCCGGCGGTCTCGACGACGTGCGCGCTCGTGAGCACGTGGTACTCGTCCAGTACCGTGCCCGCACCGCACACCCGGCCGAGTTCGTCGTGCAACCGGACCCGCCAGCGTCGTCGCTCACGCTCGAACCCCATTCGGCGGACCCTACGCCGTGATCGCCACGCGTTGGCGCCGACCTCCCTACCCAGCGGTAATCGCTCACCCGAACGGAGTCCTCCGTTCGGCACAACGCGCGTTCAGAAGCGGCCGAACACCCGGCTGCCGGGTGCGGCCGGGTCGTCGCCGGCCCAGAACTCGAACCAGTGCCCGGTGAACTCTTCGCGGGACAGGCCGCCGTCGCCGTCGGAGTCGAGGAGGGCGAAGACGTCGCCGGACGGCGTGCCGACGCCGTTCCAGGCCGCGATGAGGCGCTCGTACTCGGCGGCGGAGATGACGCCGTCGCCGTTTTCGTCGACGGCCTCGAACATCGCCTCGGCCGTCCCGGTGACGGCGCCCGGCATCGCCGGGAGTCCGTCGACGACCTGGAGCACCTGGTCGAGGCTGACCCGACCGCCGCCGCCCGCGGCGTCGTCGAGGGTCGCCCACCAGCCCATCATGACGGCGGCGAGCTTCTGCCCGGCCGGCGTGCTCACATCGGTGCCGCGCAGGTCGAGCCACCTCGCGGTGAGCGCCCGGAAGTCGGCCTCGGTCAGGAAGCCGTCGCCGTCGGTGTCCATGGCGCCGAAGACGCCGGAGATCTTGCGCCGCTGGAAGTCACTGGCCATGGCGCCCAGCATCGCCGCGGCGGGGCACGCCCGACGACGTCCGCCCGAGTACTTCCGCGCCACGACCCGGTGATCCGGGCCGTGACGCTACGTAGAGACCCGATCAGTGCGCGGCTTCGTTCCAGGACCGGCCGTAGCCGACCGAAACCTCGAGCGGTACCGCCAACGCGTACGCCGAGCCCATGCCCTCGCGCACCAGCTTCTCCAGCTGTTCCTTCTCGCCGTCGGCGACTTCCAGGACCAGTTCGTCGTGGACCTGCAGCAGGATCCGGCTCTTCAGCTTCGCCTCGACCAGCGCGCGGTGGACGTTGAGCATCGCGACCTTGATGATGTCGGCCGCGCTGCCCTGGATCGGGGCGTTCAGCGCCATCCGCTCGGCCATCTCGCGGCGCTGGCGGTTGTCGCTGTTGAGGTCCGGCAGGTAGCGGCGGCGGCCGAAGACCGTCTCGGTGTACCCGTTCTTCGCCGCGACGCCGACGACCGAGTGGAGGTAGTCCCGCACCCCGCCGAAGCGGTCGAAGTACGCCTCCATCTGGGCCTTGGCGTCCTCGGTGGAAATCCGCAGCTGCTGCGAAAGCCCGTACGCGGACAACCCGTACGCGAGCCCGTACGACATCGCCTTGACGCGGTAGCGCAGCTCCGGCGTGATCTCCTCCGGCGGCATCGAGAACGCCCGCGACGCGACGAACGTGTGCAGGTCCTCGCCGCTGTTGAACGCCTCGATGAGGCCCTCGTCCTGCGACAGGTGCGCCATGATCCGCATTTCGATCTGGCTGTAGTCCGCCGTCATCAGCTCGGTGAAGCCCTCGCCGACGACGAAGGCGTCGCGGATGCGGCGGCCTTCTTCGGTGCGGACCGGGATGTTCTGCAGGTTCGGCTCGGTCGAGGACAGCCGCCCGGTGGCCGCGATCGTCTGCAGCAGCGTCGTGTGGATGCGCCCGTCGTCGGCGACCGACTTGATCAGGCCCTCGACGGTCGTGCGCAGCTTCGTCGCGTCCCGGTGCTCCAGCATGTGCTGCAGGAACGGGTGCTCGGTCTTCTCGAACAGGCCCTGCAGCGCCTCGGCGTCGGTGGTGTAGCCGGTCTTGGTGCGCTTGGTCTTCGGCATGCCGAGCTCGTCGAACAGCACGACCTGCAGCTGCTTCGGCGAACCGAGGTTGATCTGCTTGCCGATCACCGCGTATGCCTCTTCGGCGGCCTGGGTGACGCGCGAAAGGTAGTGCGCTTCGAGCGTGGTCAGCTGCTCGAGGTCGACGGCGACGCCGGCGATCTCCAGCTCGGTGATCACTTCCAGCAGCGGCAGCTCCAGCTCCGTGAGCAGCTTCGCGCCGCCGATCTGCTCGAGCTCCTTGTCGAGCGCGCCGGCCAGCTCGAAGATCGCGCGGGCCTTGACCAGCTCGTCCTGGATCTCCTTCTGCTCCAGGCCTTCCACGCCGCCGTCGAGCAGCGACAGCTGCCCGTCGCCGCCGTCGGTCTCCGAGCGCAGCTCGCGGTGCAGGTAGCGCAGCGCGAGGTCGTCGAGCTCGAAGGTGCGCTGCCCGGGCCGCACGAGGTAGGCGGCCAGCGCGGTGTCCGTGGCGAGCCCGGCGACGGTCCAGCCGCGGACGCGGATCGCGTGCAGCGGAACCTTGAGGTCGTGGCCGATCTTGCGGATGGCCGGGTCGGCCAGCCAGGCGGCGAACGCCGCGTCGTCGGCCTGGTCCATCGCCGTGACGTCGACGTACGCGCCTTCGCCGTCGGCCGTCGCGAAGGCGACCGCACGGAGATCGGACCGGACCGACGTGCCCACCGCGCGGAAGGACAGGGCCACCGGCTCGCCGGCGCCCGCGTGCGCGGTCAGCCATGCGCCCAGCGCACCGGGCTCGAGCGCGGAACCCGAGACCTCGAAGCCTTCGTCGGCCTCCGGTTCGGCACTTTGCAGCGTCGCGAACAGCCTGTCGCGCAGGACGCGGAACTCCAGCTCGTCGAACAGCGCGTGCACCGCCTCGCGATCCCACGGGCGCAGCTCCAGCCCGGACGGCGCGATCTCCAGCTCGACGTCCCGGATCAGCTCGGTCAGCTGGCGGTTGAGCTGGACCGAGGACAGGTGCGCCCGCAGCGCGTCCCCGACCTTGCCCTTGACCTCGTCGACCCGGTCGATCAGGTCGTCGAGCGAGCCGAACTGCTTGATCCACTTGGCCGCGGTCTTCTCGCCGACGCCCGGGATGCTCGGCAGGTTGTCGGAGGGGTCGCCGCGCAGCGCGGCGAAGTCCGGGTACTGCCGCGGGGTGAGCCCGTACTTCTCCTCGACGGCGTCCGGGGTGAACCGGGTCATCTCCGAGACGCCGCGCTTGGGGTACAGCACGGTGACGTGCTCGTTGACCAGCTGCAGCGCGTCGCGGTCGCCGGTACAGATGAGGACGTCGAAGCCGTCGGCCGCCGCCTGCGTCGTGAGCGTGGCGATGATGTCGTCGGCCTCGAAGTTCTCCTTCACCAGCGACGGGATGCCGAGCACCTCGAGGACCTCCTTGACCAGGTCCACCTGGCCGCGGAACTCGTCCGGCGTCGCGCTGCGGTTCGCCTTGTAGTCGGCGTAGGTCTCCGAGCGGAACGTCTTGCGCGAGAGGTCGAACGCCACCGCGAGGTGGGTCGGCGCTTCGTCGCGCAGGAGGTTGATGAGCATCGAGGTGAAGCCGAACACCGCGTTCGTGACCTGACCGGTCTTCGTCTTGAAGTTCTCCGCGGGCAGGGCGAAGAACGCGCGGTAGGCCATGGAATGACCGTCGATCAGCAGCAGCTTCGGCCGCTCGGCGGTGGCGGTGGTTCCTGTGGCGTTGGCAACGGTCGTCTTCTCACTCGGGCTCACGCGGCCGAGTCTAGGCTGAGGGTCCGACACTCTTACGTGTCGCATAGGAAGAGGAGCACTGCGTGACCGAACGCGCCGCAGACGTCGCGGTCGAGAACTACGCCGGGATCGATCCGGCCGCCGCGGGCCAGCAGCTGAACGACAAGGTCGGCATGAAGCTCCTGGAAGCCACCGCCGAACGCGTGGTCGGCACCATCCCGGTCGAAGGCAACCTCCAGCCGTACGGGCTCCTGCACGGTGGCGCCAACGCCGTGCTCGCCGAGGCGCTGGGTTCGACGGTCGCCGCGCTGAACGCGGGACCGGACCGCGCGGCGATGGGGCTGGAGCTGTCCTGCACGCACCACCGGGCCGTCCGGTCGGGCACCGTCACCGGCGTGGCGACGCCGCTGCACGTCGGCCGCGGCACGATCACCGCGGAGATCGTGCTGACCGACGACGAAGGCCGCCGCACCTGCACCGCGCGGCTCACCTGCGTGGTCCGGGACCGCCCGCCGGGCGCCTGAACCCCGTGGACCTCGATGTCGCCCAGGTGCGGGCGTTCGTGGTGACGGCGGAGCAGCGGCACTTCGGGCGGGCCGCCCAGTCGTTGTTCCTCACCCAGCAGGCGTTGTCGAAGCGGATCCGGAAGCTCGAAGACGCGCTCGGCACGCCGGTGTTCCTGCGCACGCCCCGCTCGGTCGAGCTGACCGCCGACGGCGAGCGGTTCCTCCCGCACGCGCGCGAGCTGGTGCGGGTGGCCGACGCCGCCGTGGCCGCGATGGGCGCCGAGGACCGGCCGTTGCGCCTCGACCTCGTCGACCACCGGCTCTCCCCCATGTTCCTGCTCCGCCGGCTGGCCGCGCACGAACCGGGGCTGCGCATCGACCGGGTCGCCGGCCGCGGGTTCGCGAACGCGATCGACCCGCTGCTGTCCGGGGAACTCGACGCCGCCTTCGGCCGCGTGTCCGGCTGCGGGCGGGAGCTGCCGGACGAGCTGGAACACCGGCCGGTCCGGCTCGAGCCGCTGGTCGGGCTGCTCGCGCCGGAGCACCCGCTGGCCGTGCTGGACGTGCTGCGCCTCGACGAGCTGCGCGCCGACGGGATCTGGCTGCCCGGGCTCGGCGGCCCCGCCGAGTGGCTGTCCTACCTGCGGGAGCTGTGCGACGAGTTCGCCGTGCCGATCGACGACTCCGGCGTCAGCTACGACCTGCGGCACACGCTCGAGCAGACGCGGTACGGCAAGCGGCGCGTCACCCTGGCCGGGGCCGACATGGAACTGGCGCCGGACCTCGATCTCAAGGTGCTGCCGTTCGAGCCGTCCCCGTTGTTCCCGTGGTCGCTGGTCTGGCGGCGCGGCAAGGCGCACCCGGCGCTGCGGCGGCTGCTGGCCGTCGCCGGGCGCACCAGCCGCGAAGAGGACTGGTGCGCCTACGACCCCGGGCACGCCTGGCTGCCCGCCGGCGACGTCAGCCTCGCAGCCGCCGCGCGAACCAGTCGCTGAACGCCGCGTCGACGCGGGCCGCGGCCGGCGTCCCCGGCGGGAACTCGTGCGCCATCCCGTCGACCGTCACCAGCTCGGTTCCCAGCTTGGCGTGCAGCGCCGCCGCGGGTTCGCGCACGGCGATGTCGTCGTCCGCGCCGGTGACCAGCAGCAGCGGCGCGGTCAGCTCGGCGGCCCGGTCCACGTAGTCGTAGCGGGCCGTGACCGCACGGGACCGCTCGGTCCACGGGTAGGTCACCCCGAAGCGCCGCTCGTTGGCGGTGATCATCGGGGCGAGCTGGACGACCGGGCTCGCCACCGCCGCGGCGGTGATCTCGACGTCGCCGCGGGCCAGCACCTCCAGCGCCACGATCGCTCCCGCCGAGCCGCCGAACACCCCGAGCGGCCCGGTCGCGCCCGGCAGCCGGTCACGCAGGTCGGCCAGCGCGGCGGGGAACTCGCCCGCCGCCTGCTCGGTCACCGGCTCGAAGACGTTCAGGACGGCGTCCTCGCTCGCCCGCCGGAAGACCTCCTCGTGGCCGCCCTCGGGCAGCCGCGCCCCGGAGAGCGGGAGCCCGAAGTACACCCGCCACGCCCGCAGGTCCGCCATCGGGACGGCTTCCGCCATCGCCCGTTCACTGGCCGGCACGTCCATCAGGTGCCAGCCCGCCACCAGTGCCACCGGGCCGTCCGGGTCCGCCGGCGGTACCGCCACGAACGGCACCCCCGCGGCAACGCCCTCGACCATCTCGCCCATCTCGTCTCTCCTTGTCTTCGGCCGCATGTCTTCGGCTGCTTCCAGCGAACCGCCGGGGAGAGGTGCGGGTCCAACAGCCGTTCCGGCGGCCACGACAACCGATGGTTGTGGCGGCCAGGTCAGGCGGGGTGCCCTTTCGGGCAGACCTGCACGAGGGGGTGGTCCGTTCGACCCACCGAACCGGACGTAAGGTGCATCCCTACGGCGGTGCCCGGACCCCCGCGACCTCGTCAGGGTGAACAGCGGGCCACCGGGAAACCGGCCACGGTCCGGTCGCCGAAATGGGCGATGACATACCGATGAAACATGGCTGTCACCCATTCGCAGAACGACCGCCGATACTTAGCAGCGCTGCGTGACCAGCAGCGGGCCACGAGGAAACATCGTTCGGCTTTTCGTGCAATTCGTGTCGGTTGCGATCGTCACGATGTGGACACAGAGTAGTGAGGCCGCCTGTGCACAAGACGGGCGAGAGGGATATCTTCCTGCCCTAACCTAGCCCCTGTGTCGGGGGCAACGCCTACCGGCGGCTGGTTGGTCATGGGAGGTAGTCGGTGTCAGGAGTGCGTTTTGGACGGGTTCTCGCCCTCGCAGCGGCGACGTCGCTCGCGCTGGCGGGCTGCGCCGGTGGCGGCTCGTCGAGCAGTGGTGACGGCAGCACGCTGAAGATCGGGTTCATGGGCGACCTGACCGGGGAGAACTCCGGGATCGTGATCCCGCCCCGCAATGGCGCCCAGCTCGCGATCGACGAGTACAACGCCACGAATCCGAAGACCAAGATCGAGCTGAAGCCCTACGACAGCCAGGGCAAGCCCGACCAGGCGACCTCGCTGATCACCACGGCGATCGGCTCGGACAAGATCACCGCGCTGATCGGCCCGGCCTTCTCCGGTGAGTCGAAGGCCATCGGCGGCCAGCTCGAGCAGAACAAGATCCCGAGCGTTTCGCCCTCGGCGACCAACCCGGGCCTCGCGAAGAACAACTGGGCCTACTGGCACCGCGTCGTGGCGAACGACGACGACCAGGGCCCCAAGATCGCCGAATTCCTGATCACGGCGAAGTCGCCGAAGACGGCGTTCGTCATCTCGGACGACCAGGAGTACAGCGTCGGCCTCGCGGACGCGTTCGAGAAGACCTTCAAGGACAAGGGCGTCGCGGTCCAGCGCGACAAGTTCCCGAAGGACGCGCCGGACTACTCCTCGACCGTGCAGAAGGTCAAGGCGGCGAACCCGGACGTCATCACCTTCGGTGGCTACTACGCGCAGGGCGGCCCGCTGCTCAAGCAGCTCCGTGACGGCGGCGTGAAGGCCGTCTTCGCCACCGGTGACGGTTCGCTCGACCCGCAGCTGGTCTCGGGCGCGGGTGCCGCGGCCGCCGAGGGCGCGGTCATCGGCTGCCCGTGCAACATCCCGGACGAGAGCACCCCGAGCGACTTCGCCACCAAGTACAAGGCGAAGTTCAACGTCGCCCCGGCGATCTACGCGACCGAGGGCTACGACGCCGCGACCGCTCTCATCAACGCGGTCAAGGCGGGCAACACCACCGGCGAGAAGATCAACGAGTTCCTGAAGACCGCGGACTTCAAGGGCGTCTCGAAGCAGATCAAGTTCAAGGCCAACGGTGAGCCGGAGACGAACGCGATCTACGTCTACCAGGTGGTGAAGGGCGCGATCAAGAACCTCGGCGCGTCGACCGAAGCCAAGATCACCGGCTGACGAAACAGGAATAGCACTTGACGACGGGAGCGGGGGCGCTGTGGTGACCACAGCACCCCCGCTCCCGGTCCATATCCCTGTCCTCGCCCTGTCTCGTAAGGCGCTCACGTCATGTTGCAGACACTGCAAGACCAGTTCCTCGGCAGCACCATCGGCGGACTGGTTCTCGGCTCCATCTACGCCCTCGTCGCCCTCGGCTACACAATGGTCTACGGCGTCCTGCGGCTGATCAACTTCGCCCACTCCGAAATCTTCATGATCGGGACGATGACGTCCCTGTTCATCCTGGCCAGCATCGCCACCTCCGGCAACATCGTGGTGGGCCTGGGCGCGATGATCCTGCTCCTGCTCGCGCTCATGCTCGCCTCCGCAGCCGTGTCCGGCGGTTCCGCGGTCGTGCTGGAGCAGGTCGCCTACCGGCCGCTGCGCAAGCGCGGTTCGTCGAAGCTCGCGGCCCTGATCTCCGCGATCGGCGCGTCGATCTTCCTGCAGGAGCTCTTCGCGCTGGTCATCATCCCCAACGTCTTCGACAAGTCGGGACGCGTCCCGCAGAACGCGCCGCGGTTCGTCGACCGCGACACGCTGTTCCCGGTCGGCAACGCCGTCGTCCGCACCGACCAGGTCCTGGTCGTCATCGGCGCGGTGATCGTCATGGTGGTGCTGGACCAGCTGGTGCGGCGCACCCGCATCGGCCGCGGCATCCGGGCGACCGCCCAGGACCCCGAGGCCGCCGTGCTGATGGGCGTCTCGATCGACCGCATCGTGCGCATCACCTTCCTTCTGGGCGGCGCGATGGCCGGTGTGGCCTCCGCGCTCTACCTGATGGAACTCGAAAACACCGGTTACCGCGTCGGTTTCGTGCTCGGTATCAAGGCGTTCACCGCGGCCGTGCTCGGCGGTATCGGCAACCTGCGCGGCGCGCTCCTCGGCGGCATCGTGCTCGGCCTGGTCGAAAACTGGAGCGCGATCTTCCTCGGATCCGAGTGGAAGGACGTCACCGCCTTCGTGGTCCTCGTGCTCGTGCTCATGTTCCGCCCCACCGGCATTCTCGGTGAATCCCTCCAGCGAGCTCGCGCATGAAAGGCGACGGTGTGACTACCCAGGAAAACACTCGCCGCTCGTTCCAGCCGGTGAACGGCGCGCGGGACTGGTGGCAGCACGCGCCGATGTGGCAGCGCTACCTCGTCTACATCGCGTGCATCGTGTTCGCGCTGATCCTCCCGGCTCCCTGGATCGGCTCGTTCATGTCGCCGGCCTCGGACTGGACGAGCGTCCTGATCTTCCCGATCGGCACCTACATCCTGCTGGCGATCGGCCTGAACATCGTGGTCGGCCTGGCCGGCATGCTGGACCTCGGCTTCGTGGCGTTCTTCGCGATCGGCGCGTACACCGTGGCGATCTTCGGCACCAAGTTCGGCTGGAACGTCTGGCCCACGATCCTGGTCGGGATCGTGCTCGCGGCGGTGTCGGGCGTCATCCTCGGCGCCCCGACCCTGCGGCTGCGCGGTGACTACCTGGCGATCGTCACCCTCGGGTTCGGGGAGATCGTCCGGATCACGGCGAACAACACGAACGGCATCGGCGGTGCCCGCGGGATCACCAACATCCCGCACCCGTCGCCGATCTTCGGCATGGAGTTCATGCTCGACCCGGCGCCGTACTACTACCTGATCCTGGTCGCGATCGTGCTGGTCATCGTGTTCTCGGTGCGGCTGCAGAAGAGCCGGGTCGGGCGCGCGTGGGCCGCGATCCGCGAGGACGAGGACGCCGCCGAGCTGATGGGCGTGCCGACGTTCAAGTTCAAGCTGCTCGCCTTCGCGATCGGCGCGATGATCGGTGGCTTCGCGGGCGGCATCTACGCCAGCAAGGCCGTGTTCATCGCTCCGGACAACTTCCCGTTCATCCTGTCCGCGACGATCCTCGCCGCGGTCGTGCTGGGCGGGGCGGGCAACCTGCCGGGTGTCATCCTCGGCGCCTTCCTGGTGGCCTGGATCCCCGAGCGCCTCCGGTCCGTCGAGTGGCTGAGGCACCTCCTCGGCGACAAGGACCCCGCGGAGTACCGCATCCTGCTGTTCGGCGCGGTCCTGGTGCTGATGATGGCGCTGCGGCCCGAAGGCATCCTGCCCTCACGACAACGAAAAGCCGAGCTACGGGAAGGCACCGGCGGCATGGGTTCGCTCGGTGGCGAAGTGGCCGGACCGGGCACCGAAGCCCCGGCGGAGGTGGCCAAGTGACTCCCTTGCTCGAGTTCGACAACATCACGATGCGCTTCGGTGGTGTCACCGCCCTGCGCGAAGTGAACGTCTCCATCAACGAAGGCGAGATCTTCGCGCTGATCGGCCCGAACGGCGCCGGCAAGACCACGGTGTTCAACGTGGTCACCGGCGTCTACCAGCCGACTGAGGGCCAAGTGCGCTTCGACGGCGACCGCATCGACGGGATGAAGCGCTTCCAGGTCACCAAGCGCGGCATCGCCCGGACGTTCCAGAACATCCGGCTGTTCCACAACATGTCGGCGATCGAGAACGTCATGGTCGGCGCGGACGCGCACCACAAGACCGGCGCGATCGGCGCGGTGCTCGGCCTGCCGTGGCACCGCAAGGAGGAGAAGCGCGGCCGCGAGCGGGCGCGTGAGCTGCTCGACTTCGTCGGCATCGGCAAGGTGGAGCACGAGACCGCGAAGAACCTCTCCTACGGCGACCAGCGCCGGCTGGAGATCGCGCGGGCGCTGGCCACCGACCCGAAGCTCCTGCTGCTCGACGAGCCCGCGGCGGGCATGAACCCGGCGGAGAAGAACGCCCTGCAGGCGCTGATCCGCAAGATCCGGGACGACGGCCGGACCGTGCTGCTCATCGAACACGACATGGGCCTGGTCATGCACATCAGCGACCGGCTGGCGGTGCTGGACTTCGGGCAGAAGATCGCGGAAGGGCTCCCTCAGGAAGTGCAGACCAACCAGAAGGTCATCGAGGCGTACCTGGGGGTGTCCGAAGATGCTTCTTGAGGTCCAGGACATCAACGTCCACTACGGCAAGATCGCGGCTCTCAAGGGCATGAGCATCCAGGTCGACGAGGGCGAGATCGTGTCCCTGATCGGCGCCAACGGCGCCGGCAAGACCACGACGCTCAAGACGATCTCCGGGCTCCGGCCGCTGACCAGCGGCAAGATCCTGTTCAACGGCCAGGACATCTCGAAGACCCCGGGGCACAAGCGCGTGCTGCTCGGGATCGGCCAGTCGCCGGAGGGCCGGGGCGTGTTCCCCGGCATGACGGTGCAGGAGAACCTCCTGATGGGTGCCTACACCCGCAAGGACGACCTCCAGGCCGACCTCGACGAGGTCTACGAGCTGTTCCCCCGCCTCAACGAGCGCCGGACGCAGTTCGGCGGCACGATGTCGGGCGGCGAGCAGCAGATGATCGCCATCGGCCGGGCGCTGATGACGAAGCCGAAGGTGCTCCTGCTCGACGAGCCGTCGATGGGCCTGGCGCCGATGCTGATCGCGCAGATCTTCGACATCATCCGCGAGATCAACAAGCGCGGGACGACGGTGCTGCTGGTGGAGCAGAACGCCCAGCAGGCGCTGAAGCTGTCGGACCGCGCGTACGTGCTCGAGACGGGCCGCGTGGTCAAGAGCGCCCGCGGAGCCGACCTGCTGGACGACCCGCAGGTCCGGGCCGCCTACCTCGGTGGCGACCTGGGCGTCTGAGTTCGCTTTTCGGGGGCCCGGCACACTGGTGCCGGGCCCCTTTTTTCACAGCTTGATGTCGGTGCCGGTGACGTTCTTCATGTCGGTGATGCTCGGGCCGCCGAAGGCCCGGAGCGTGGCCGGCTTCCGGTCCTTGGGGATGTCCCAGTAGAGGTCGAATTCGACGCGCACGCCGTGCCCGAGGTCGAACTGGGCGGGCTGGCGCTTGACGATCATGGCCTGCTCTTCGGGCGGGTGCGCGTCGCCCCGGTCGTCGACGAGCAGCTGGCGCTTGGCGTCGAACAGGACGCTGGAGGTGCCGGTGTTGGTGACGACGAGCCGCAACCGCACGAACTGGCCCTTCGCGGGGAACTCGGTGTGGCTCCCGGTGATGCTGGGCAGCCCGGCGGCCAGGCCGATGAGGGTGAACTCGGTGTCACCGTTCTTGGCGGCCGGCAGCTTGAGGGCGGTCTCGTCGGGCCGGACCTGGCGCGGCGGCAGCTCGTAGGTCGTCTGTGCGGGCGCGCTGGGCCGTTCGGCCTGGCAGCCTGCTGCGCTGATGAGGACGACGACGGCCAGCAGGCGGAGTTTCACCAGGGTGATTCTGCCTGCCGGCCGTCGGTCCGGCTAGCTTCCGATGCTCTCGACGACGGCCTCGGCCACGGCCTTCATGGTGGTACGGCGGTCCATGGCGGTGCGCTGGATCCACCGGAAGGCATCGGGCTCGGTGAGCCCCTGCCGGCTCATGAGCAGGCCCTTGGCGCGGTCGATGACCTTCCGCGTCTCGAGCCGGTCGGTGAGCCCGGCGACCTCGGCCTCGAGGGCCTGCAGCTCGGAGAACCGGCTGACGGCGAGCTCGATGGCGGGCACGAGGTCCCGCTTGGCGAAGGGCTTGACGAGGTAGGCCATGGTCCCGGCATCCCGCGCGCGTTCGACGAGGTCCCGCTGGCTGAAGGCGGTGAGGATGACCACGGGGGCAATCCGGTCCCCGGTGATCTTCGCCGCGGCTTCGATGCCGTCCAGCTTGGGCATCTTGACGTCGAGGATCACGAGATCGGGCTTCAGATCGGTGGCCAGCGAGATGGCCTGCTCGCCATCCCCCGCCTCCCCGACGACCTCATAGCCCTCTTCCCGCAGCATTTCGACGAGATCGAGCCGGATGAGAGCCTCGTCCTCCGCGACGAGCACCCGACGCTGCGGCACGGTGGCGGCACCGTTGGCCTCGGTAGCCTGATCGGTCACCGGGGTCCTCCTGAAGACTCGGCTGGGCGTGGCATCTCGCGGCGTTCCGCGAACCTGAAGCCTACCGGGAACGATCCAGAAGCAGAGATGGCGTTCACCACGTAGTGGCGGGCATGACACCGGTGTCGCTTCGGGTCGGCTCGCGTTCGCTTCGCGCCGGACCCGGGGGTGGGTGGAGTCCGGTGATCCCGTAGAGTCACGACGTCGCGCCCCCGTAGCCCAACTGGCAGAGGCAACGGATTCAAAACCCGTCCAGTGTGAGTTCGAATCTCACCGGGGGCACCCGCAGCAATCACACCAGGCTTGACCTGCGGCTTGGCCACCCGGACGACTTCCGCGTCCGCTGCGGCGGTGGCCACCTCCTCGATCCTGGCGCCGGGCAGTGTGATGTCGATCATGGCGTGGTCCGTTTCGTGGTCGATGCCGATCCGGAGTTTGGTTGGCCGGTGACCGCTGGTCGTCTTACCTGCTCCGTGGTCGGGTGGTCTGCCGTTGTGGTCGGCGGATGCTAGGCCCGTTTCGTCGTACATCCACTTCGGAATCAACGGCTCGTGCGCCGGCTCGACCGACCACACCCACATCTCCGGTGGGATGACGACTCCGATGCCGCCCCGGCTGCGCCTGGCACGGCGGTTGTAGACCTGGTAGCCGCGACCGCAGACTTCGACCACGCTCCCCTGGCACGCCGACCACCGGGCGGTTCCGGCGGCGGATGTGCTTCCAGGTCAGCGTTCAACCACTCGGCGATCGTGTCGAAGCCGAGCTGCTCGTGACAGCGCCACTGGGCCATCAACGTGACCGTCGCGGCCCGTTGCCCGTCCGGCTCCAGGCTGGTCTTTGCGATGCCCTTCTGCTCCAGCATGTTGAGCACTTCGTACTCGGCGCCGCCTCGGTCAGCAGGTCGCCGATCCCACCATCGCGCGCGATCGGGATGTCGTAGCGCCGCGGATCAATGCGAGAGGCAGACCGAACGGGGAGACCGCCAGGTCGGACATACCAGCGTGAACATTCGACCGAGGCACGCGAGCACCGGGCCCGGAATAGCCGGCCACGTCCCGGTTCAAGTTCGCCGAGCCGTCGATCACCCTTTCGGGAATTGCTGCGTCGGCGTTTCGGCCGCGGGCCGGTGCGCCACCCAGTCGGGTGCCGATCGGTTCCAGGGCGTTTCAAGGACGCGCCGGGTTCCTTGCCACCGGACAGGCTTGCCACTGCTTACTGTGCATCACTGTGCTCGCATCACCGGTCACTCGACATCGTGAACCAAGGCGATTCCGCGAGGAGTTCGCGCACTCAATCAAGAACAATATGCCGCCATCCGACTGAACTCCCGGATCGCACCGCGACCTGCACGAGTGGCATTCCGATCGAGCCGGGGTTTCCCTGGAATCGGCTGTTAGTTTCGCTGATGACGACGGGACTTCCCTCATGGAGGAAAGATGAAGCGGTTCACGGCAGTCCTTTCGAGCACGGTGGCGGTCGCTGCGCTGCTGGTGTCGGCCAGCCCCGTGGCCGTCGCCGCAACGGGCGAAGTCGTGGTCTTCACCACCGAAGTCGTCCCGCTGGACGTCCACGAAAACCCTCATGGCTGCTACCCGCTCCCCGAGGGAGCGCACGTGCTCGCCAACCGCACCGACCGGCCGGTGCAGGTTTACGGGACACCCGAATGCTTCGGCGTGCCGATCCTCACCGTGAAAGCGAACTGGGGATCGCACGTCCCCCCGGCCGCGGCGAGCTTCCGCGTCTGATCGGCAACCGTGCGCACACATTCCGACCGGGCTGAAAGGATGCACGTGTCCGTCGATCTCGTCGTCGTCGGGGTCGGGTACGTCGGCTTGCCGCTCGCGGCCGCCGCCGCCACCGCCGGCTTGTCGGTGGTGGGCTACGACACGTCTCCGGCGGTGCGGGAGCAGGTGGGACAGGGCCGCCCGCACGTGCCCGACGTCAGCGGCGCGCAGTTGCGGGCGTTGCGCGCGGACGGGTTCGAGGTGACCGGCGATCCGGCCGTGATCGCGCGGGCGGAGACGGTGGTGATCTGCGTGCCCACCGGCCTCGGGCCGGACGGCGGCCCGGACCTGGCCGCGGTGCGAGACGCGGCGGCCGCCGTGTCCGGCCACCTGCGTCCGGGCACCCTGGTGGTCCTGGAGTCCACCAGCTTCCCCGGCACCACCGACGAGGTGGTGCGGCCCATCCTGGAGCGCCACGGTCTCGTGGCGGGGGAAGACTTCTCGCTCGCCTACTCGCCGGAACGAGTCGATCCCGGCAACCGGCGGTACGGCATCCGCAACACCCCCAAGGTCGTCGGCGGGCACACGCCGCTGTGCGCCAAGCAGTGCGTCGCGTTCTACAGCCGCTTCGTGGACACCGTGGTCGTGGCACGGGGCACGCGTGAGGCCGAGATGGCGAAGCTGCTCGAGAACACTTACCGGTACGTGAACATCGCCCTGGTCAACGAGATCACGGTGTTCTGCGACGAGCTCGGCCTGGACGTCTGGGACGTGCTGCACTGCGCGGGCACCAAGCCGTTCGGGTTCGCCTCGTTCACGCCCGGCCCCGGAGTGGGTGGGCACTGCATCCCGGTGGACCCGCGTTACCTCCTGGACAAGGCGCGCCGCGCCGGGAGCCGATTGGGCGTCGTCGAGGCGGCGCGCGAGGTGGACTCCGCCATGCCGTCCTATCTGGTGGAGCGGACGACCCGGTTGCTCACGGACGCCGGCCTCGGACTCGCCGGCTCCACCGTGCTGCTCCTCGGCGTGGCCTACAAGGCCGGGGTACCGGACACGCGCGAGTCGGCGACGCTGCGGGTCGCGGCCGAACTGACCGCGCTCGGCGCGCACGTCCGCTACCACGACCCGGTGACCGGCCCCGTGCCCGAACTCGGACCACCGGTGTCCGACCTGGACTCCGCCCTGCGCGACGCGGACGTGACCGTCCTGCTCGTCGGGCACGGCGGGTACGACCTGAGCCGCCTGGCCAGGAACGCCCGGCTCCTCCTCGACGTCACGGGTCGCGTGCCTGGGGAGGAGGTCCACCGCCTGTAGCACCCCGCGACCGGGGGTGGAGCCCCGGGCGCCGTCATCACACCGTTCGCACGCTGAAGGAGTACGCAGAAATGACCACTGCTGTCAAGAACAAGCGCCTGGAACTCCGCTTCGAGAAGTGGGACCGCAACGGCAACGGCCGCATCGAGCGGTCCGACCTGGAGGCGGAAGCCCGCCGGATCCTCGAGGCGTTCGGCGAGTCGCCGTCCACCCCGCAGGGCCGCGCCCTGGTGGAGTCGTTCACCAGCACCTTCGAGTACCTCGCCGAGCGGGCCGGGGTCGGCCGCGACGGCGCGCTGGACCGCCGGCAGTTCACCGAAGTCATCGAGGCGGAGGTGTTCAAGGGGGGTGACGCCGGGTTCGGGCGCGTGGTGCGGCCGATGATCCAGGCGATCCTCAACGTGTGCGACACCGACGGCGACGGCGAGGTCAGCCCGGACGAGTTCGCCAAATGGCTGGGGGCGGCCGGGGTGAGCCGGGCGAAGGCCCAGGAGTCGTTCCGTCTCATCGACACCAACGGCAACGGCTCGCTGACCGTGGACGAACTGGTCGCGGCGGTGAAGGCCTACCACTTCGGCACGCTGGACGTGCCGCTGCTCGGCTGACGGTGCACGTACGACAACGGGCCCCGGAGCATTCCTCCGGGGCCCGTCCGTCGTCGGTGCGGTCAATGCGCGACGGCGGGCCGGCTGAACCGCACGGTGCGCTCGGGATGCATCCCGACCTCGGGTCCGGTGTGCGGTCGCGGCGTGGAGATGAGGATGTTGTAGTGGTTGGGGTGGTGGCACGCGTCGAACCCCAGCACGGTGCCGATCAGCTCGCCTTCCAGCCACACCTCGTCGCCTCGGTCGATCACCCCGGCGTCGTCGATCTCCACGAAGCCCAGGAACCCCACCCGGTCGATCCGGTCCGCGGTCACCGGGTGGTCGGTCGTGACGAGTTCGTGCACCTCGCCCTGCCGAACGCAGCGGCTGGCGAACGGCTCCAGCCGCATGCCGCGGTCGTCGCGCCGGTGCACGAGCACCTTGACCACCCTGCTGTGCACGGCACGCTTCGGCCCGTCCTCGATCACGTGTTCTCCCTTCGGTACGCCTCGTCCACCAGGGCCAAGGCGGCCAAGCCACCGTCGGCCCCCGTGCCGCCGGCGGCCACGGCGCGCGCGAAGTCCCGCAGCACGCCCTCGTATTCGTGCCACAGCGAGCCCTTGAAGCCGTCGTGCCCGGCGAGCATGTCCGCCCGCAGCTGACGGCCGTCGGCGAGCCGTGCGGTCACATCCTTCACCTCGCCCGGGTAGGACCAGTCCAGCTCCACCCGCACCGGCGCCCTCCCCCGCGCCGTGAGCACGGCGTGCCGGTCGATCCCGGCCGCGTCCCGGCCGACGCGCGCTTCGCACAGCCGCAGCGGACCGGCGAACAGGCGTGCCACGTCAAGCGCGTTGGGGCCGTTGTCGGCCACGCAACCACCGCCGGACCGGGCGGCGTCGAGGTACCAGCGGTCGGCTCCGACGTGCTCCTCGATGCGTTCGAAGTACCGCACGGTCACCGACTCCAGCGGCCGGCCGTCCACTTCGGCCAGCAAGGCGAGGACGTTGTCGTTGTAGCGCCGGTGGAACGCGGTGAACAGCGCCACGTCATGCGCGCGGGCCGCCGCCGCCAGCTCCCGGCCGCGCGAAAGGTCGATGTCCAGGGGCTTCTCCACGCACACCGGCAATCCCGCCTCGATCGCGTCGCGGCAGATCGCCGCGTGCGCGTCGTTCGGCGCGGTCACCACCACGGCGTCCACCAGGCCGGCGGCCAGCATCGCCCGGTGGCCGGAAAACGCCGGGACCGCATGGCCCGCGCGGGCCTCGGGGCGCGGATCGCACACGGCGGCCAGGGCGAACCCGGTCAGCCGGTCGATCGCGGCGAGGTAGAAGCGGGAGATGACGCCGAGTCCGACCACCCCCAGCCGGATCACCCCGCGGCTCGCAGGGTCGACGCGCGCAGCTCCTCGTACAGGCCGGCGGACAGCGGCACGCCGTGCGTCCGCCGCCACGCCGCCCGTTCACCTTCGTGCCAGCCCGGGTAGACGACCGGGCGGCTCGGGTCGGCCGGCGGGCAACCCAGGAGTGCGGAGAACAACGCGCCGGCGTCGTCGGCGAAGCCCGTCCGCAGCCGCGCGGGGGCGATGGCGAGCGCCATGACGCCGATGTCGTCGTCGGTGTCCCCGGCCCGCACCGGGCCCAGCGCGGCACCGGACACCAGTGCCGACAGCGCTTCCACCAGCAGCCCGAGTCCGAAGCCCTTGTGGGCGCCGGTCTGCGGGGAGCTGCCCAGCCACAGCAGATGGCCCTCGCCCCGGTCGTAGGCGGCCGGGTCGGTGACCGGCGTGCCGTCGTCGCCGGCCAGCCACCCGGCGGGGATCGGCTCGCCCGCCCGCGCCGCGGCCCGGACCCGGCCGGTGGGCACCACGGTCGTCGACATGTCGAGCACGAACGGGTGGCAGTCGCCCGCGGGGCAGGCCAGTGCCAAAGGGTTGGTGCCCAGCACCTTCGCCAGGCCGCCCGGTGGCCGGGCGATGGCCTGGCCGCCGCAGTTGGACGTGACCAGGCCGATCACGCCCCGGTCGGCGGCGCGGGCGGCGTGGAAGCCCGCGCACCCGATGTGCGTGGCGCCGCGCAGCGACACCACGCCGACGCCGTACCGCTCGGCGCGGGACACGGCGAGGTCCATCGCCTGGGAGGCCGACCACAGGCCGAGGGTGCGGTGGGCGTCGGCCAGCACGCAGGCGCCCAGATCGGTGAGGACCTCCATGTCGGCCGCCGGATCGGCGCGCCCGGACGCCAGCAGCGGCAGGTACAGCCGGGTGAGGTTGACCAAGCCGTGCGAGGTGACGCCGGTGAGGTCCCCGTGCACGAGCGCCCGGGCCGCGGTATCGGCGCGGTCGGGCGGGACGCCGCGGCCGGTGAACACCCCCGCCACGGTCGAGACCAGTTCGGGGTAGGGCACGACGACGTTCATCATCCTCCGTTGCGGGCGAAGCGCGAGACCAGCTCGCACACCACCGCCGAGAACCGGTCCAGATCCTCGACGTGGGCGTGTTCGCCGCGCGCGTGGGCGTTGTTGGTTTCCAGCGATCCCGGCCCCAGCACGGCGGTCCGGGTCCCGGGCACGTCGGCCAGCCAGATCGCGTCACAGGTGAACCCGGGCTCGCCGGCCGGCCAGGGCGGCACGATCCCGTCCAGGTCCGGCACGGCGTGGTCGCGCAGCGCGGGCAGGCCGCGTTTGCGCCACTCCAGCGCCGTGATCGCGGACGCGTCGACGGCGGTGCGGCGGAACGGCTGGAGGCCCCGGAAGCGTCCGGTGAACTCCGCCAGTCCGTCCCGCAGTCCCTCTTTGAGCGCCTGGGACAGGACCGCGGCCGATTCGGCACTTCCGTAGGACAGGTTCAGCAGCAGTTCGCCGGAGCCGTAGACGCGGTTGTGCAGCCGTCCCGTGTGCAGGCCCGCCACGCACACCCGGCCGTCCGGAATACGTCCCGCCAGCACGGTAGCGAGGTGCTGGGCCAGGAACCCGAGCAGCACCGTCGCGTTGTGCCCGGCGTGCGGCTCGTCGTCGATCGCGTCCTCGCCGCGCACGACGACGGCCGCGGTCATGGCGGCGGTGCAGCGCGGCAGGTAGCGCAGGCCGGTGGGTTCGCAGAACACGTTGAGCGTGCCGTGGAAGCCTGCCTCCACCAGCGGCCGGGTGCCGAAGACGCCCATCGCGCCGCCCTCCTCGCCGGAGACGGCCTGCACGAGCACGCTGACGTCCCGGCCCACGGCCGGATCGCGCGCCGCCTCCCGCAGACCCGCCAGCAACGCCACCGCGGGCCCCTTGGCGTCGATCGCGCCCCGGCCGTGGAACCGGACGCCGTCGAACCCCACCGGCTCGACCGGCGCGACCGTGTCCAGGTGCACGTTGAACATCACCGTCGGCTCGGCGTGGCCCAGCCGCAGCACCAGGCTCGGCTGGCACTCCAGGAAGCCTGGGTCACGCCGCGCCGCCTCACGCACGGCAGCGGGGACATCCGCGCGCCGGATCACCTCCGGCGACGCCGGCCCGAGGTGCGCGGTGTGCAGGCCGAACGCGTGCGCGGCCTCGGCGTAGGCGTGCACGGCGTCCCAGAGCCGCACCTCGCCCTCGGTTTCCAACGGCCCCGCGGTGGGCGTGCGCAGCAGCTCCAGCAGCAGGTCGCGATCCGGAGCGATCACCGCAGCAGCCGGGCCAGCGCCCGTCCCGCACGCACGAACGATGCCGCCGCGCCCTCGGCCAGCCGGTCCGAGCGGTGCGGCTGGAGCGCCACGTGCGGCTCCAGCGACCACGCCCCGGCGTAGCCGGCCGAGCGCAGCAACTGCACGCAGTCGCGTACGCGCGCCTGGCCCGTGCCGGGATCGACGAACGTGGTGCCCCGGGCGTCTTTGACGTGCACGTGCGCCACGTGCGGCGCGATGCGCCGCAACACCTCGTAGCCGTCGTAGCCGTGGGCGACGGGGTTGCCCGTGTCGAACAGCAGCCGCAGCGAGGAGCCGTTCACCGCGGCCAGCAGCTGCAGCATCCGGCCGGCGTCCGAGGCGGCCCACCCCGAGCAGTTTTCGTGCAGCAGCACGAGACCGGCGGCCTCGGCGGCCCGGGCGAGCGCCACCACGCGGTCGAGCACCCGCGCGCGCCAACGGTACTCGTCCAGGCCGTCGTTGGGGTAGGACATGATCCGCACGTAGCGGGTGCCCAGGACGGCGCACCGCCGGGCCAGCACGGCCAGTTCGGCCAGGTCGTCCGCGAACGGCGCGGTGACCGGGCGGGCCCAGCCGCCGATGCGCGACGCCACGCACACCACCCGCACGCCGTGGCCGGCCAGCGTCGAGGCCACCCGGGCGAAGTGCCGCTCGTCCAGCTCGGCGACGGCCAGCCCGTCGACGGTGCGCAGTTCGACGGCCGACCAGCCCAGCTCGGCGAGAACGGCCAGCTGGCCGGCCAGGTCCGGGGCCGCCTCGTCGGTGATGCCGGCCAGGACGGCGTCGCCGGTGTGCCGCGGGGATGCGGTCGCCGCGGCCTCAGACCGCACTGACGGCCTCCGGCACGTGGCCGGCCGGGACCACCGGCTCGGCACTGATGTTCTTGGCCACCGACAGCAGCCTGGCCACGTCGCAGGCGACGGAGAAGCTTTTCGCGTGCTGGTCGCGGCCGCCGTGGAACAACCGATAGGCGTAGATCATCCACTCGGTGAGCGAGTCGTCCCGCAGGACCTGGTGCTCGCGCCGGCCGTCCACCGTCACGGTCAGCTGGGAGTAGGGGTCGTCGGAGCTGACCGCGTAGTGCCCGACCGCCGTGCCGTTTTCGAACCGCAGCACGACGCGCCGTTCCCGCACCGGGGACGTCAGGTCCGACTCGATCTCCGTGCGCGTGCCGTTGGTGTGCCGCAGCCCCACCCGGGCGCCGCCCATGCGGGGCACCCGCGTCTTGCCGACCACCAGGTCGGTGCCGGAGGCGTGGGTGACCCGGGCGTTGCCGGCCAGGCGCAACGCCAAGCCCACGCCGTGCGGCAGCTCGACGTCGAACGCCGTCCGGTGCGACGTCGTGGTCAACGAGCGACGGAATCGCGGCTTGTTCTGCACGAGCGTGATCGAGCGCGGCTCGCCCAGCCGCCCGTCCCGCCCCAGCGCCGTCAGCCGAGCGGTCAGCGAACTGGTCAGCCACGGCTCGACGACGGCGATCCGCAGTCCGTGTCGCCGGCGCAGCTCGATCACCCGGGACAGCTCGTCGGTGTCGATGGCCAGCGGCTTCTCCACCACCAACCGCCGGAACCCCAGTCCCGCGAGTTCGGCGAGCACGCCGGACCGGCTTTCCGGCGGCGTGCACACGTGCGCCACGGTCCGCGCCGGGTCCACTTCCGCCGCGGCGGACGCCAGGCTTTCCCGGACGATCAGCCCCGGTCTCCCGGGCGGCGTCCGCCACGGGTCGCAGCCCACGACCGGCTCGTCGTCGAACAACCGCGGCGCGGCGGCACGAGCGCCCGCGAGCACCGGGAGGTGCAGCTGCGCGCCCGCTCGTCCCAGCCCCACCAGAAGTGTCCGCAACACCGATCACCGTCCATTGTGGATTCAATATCGCCCGGGTCACCGAAAGACCATCCGATTGGAACAAGGGGAGATTTCACGGTTCCGGCAACACTTGTCAACACTGCCTTCTCGTAGTTGACCAAGAAGAGTGAAGACAACTCGCATTGCCGGTCACCGCTTGGCCCCGAATTAGGATCACCGGAGAGTTCCGACAGCGGAGGCGAACAGTTGACCGTGCCACTATTCACCCAATCAGCGTCGTTTTCGGAATTGTGGCCCACCACGAGCAGGCACATTATCGACGTACTGGACCGCGGAAAGTACTCACATGGTCACAAGGTCGTCGAATTGGAAGCAGCGCTGGCCGCGTACACCGGCGCGAAGCACGTGGTGGGGGTGAACAGCGGCACCGACGCGCTGGTGCTCCTGCTGCGCGCGTGCGGCCTGCGCCCCGGTGACGAAGTGGTGGTGCCCGCTTTCTCGTTCATCGCCTCGGCCTCCGCCGTGGTGCTCGCGGGCGGCCGTCCGGTGTTCGCCGACATCGAGCCCGACGGCTACGGCCTGTCCCCCGCCTCACTTGCGGCCGTGGCCACCGGGCGCACCCGGTTCGTCATGCCGGTGCACCTGTTCTGCCAGCCCGCGGACATGACGGGAGTCGGTGAGGCGGCCCGGCGGCTGGGGCTGACCGTGGTGGAGGACAGCGCCGAGGCGATCGGGATGCGCTACGGCGGCACGCACGCGGGGCTGCTCGGCGCGGGCGGGGTGCTGTCGTTCTTCCCCACCAAGACCTTGGGCGCGCTCGGCGACGCGGGCGCGGTCCTCACCGACGACCCGGTCGTCGCCGAAACCGTCGGCGCCCTGCGCCACCACGGCCGGTTCGGTCCCACCGCCGGCCACTTCCCCGCCATCAACACCACCACCGGCGCGGTCGGGGTCAACAGCAAGATGGACGACCTGCAGGCCGCGGTGCTGCTGGCCAAGCTCGGCCGCCTGGAAGCGGACATCGAGCGCCGCGCCGCCCTCGCCCAGCGCTACACCGCCCTGCTCGCCGACGTGCCGGGGGTGCGGAAGCTGCCCTCGGTGCTGCCGCGCCGGGCCGACGTGCGCGGGGTCTTCTACGTGTACGCGGTCGAGGTCGAGCGGCGCGACGAGCTGGCCGCGCACCTGGCCGCGCGCGGCGTGGGAACCGAGACGTACTACCCGATCCCGTTGCCCCTGCAGCCCTGCTTCGCCGACCTGGGCCACCGGCCCGGGGACTTCCCCCACGCCGAGGCCGCCTGCCGGCACGCGCTCGCGCTGCCGCTCTACCCGGACCTGCGGGAGGACGACGTCGCCCGGGTCTGCGCCGAGATCCGCGACTTCTTCCGATCCGCGGAGGCGGCGTGAAGATCCCGTTCTTCCCGCCGGATCTCTTCGAAGACGACCGCCAGGTGCTGCTGGACGTGGTCCGGGAAGTGGCGCTCGACCCCGAGCAGCGGTTCATCCTCGGCCACCGCACCGAGCACTTCGAGACCGTCATCCGCGACGCCGTCGGAGCGGCCGACGCGGTCGCCTGCTCCAGCGGTACTTCGGCGTTGACGCTCGTGCTGCGCGCCATGGGGGTGGGGCCGGGCGACGAGGTCGTGGTCCCCGCCTACGGTTGTGCGCCGCTGGCGGCCGCCCCCGCACTGCTCGGCGCCACGCCGGTCTTCGCCGACGTCGACCAGGCCACGATGGTGGTCGACCCGGTCGAGGTCGAGAAGGCGGTCACCGGGCGCACCAAGGTCGTCATGCCCGCGCACGTGTTCTCGGTGATGGCCGACATGCCGGCGCTGCGCGTCATCGCCGACGGCGCCGGTGCGCGGCTGCTGGAAGACTCCGCCGTCGCGCAGGGCGGCGTGCTCGGCGGCCGGGCCGCGGGCACCTGGGGCGACGCGGGGGTCTACTCGTTCGTCCAGGTCAAGACGTTCGGGATGCCCGGCGAGGGCGGCATGGTCGTGACCGGCGACCCGGAGCTGGGCCGCGTCGTGCGCATGCTGCGCAACCACGGCCAGGACGGCCGCACCCGGTTCCTGCACCACCGGATCGGCGTGAACAGCCGCTTCGACGAAATCATGGCGGCGTTCCAGCTGCGCCGCCTGCCGGGGTTGCCCGCGCGCCTGGACCGCCGGGCCCGCATCGGCGAGTACTACACCGGGCGGTTCACCGGCCTGCCGGGCGTCGTGCCACCGCCGCCCGGCCGCGACGGACGCTGCTTCTACGTGTACTCCCTGCTCGCCGAGCACCGCGACGCGCTGCACGACCACCTCGCCGCCCGTGGCATCGGCTCGCACGTGTACTACCGCTCCCCCTTGCCGCGCCAAGCGGCGTTCCGCACCACCGGCCGCGACTGGCCGGCGGCCGAACGCGCCTGCTCGCGGCAGCTCGCCATCCCGATCCACCCCCACCTGACCGACGCGCAAGTCGAGCACATCGCCGACGAAGTGTGCCGGTTCGCCCGCAGTTGAAACGGAGACCCCCATGCCGCACACCACCCCCGCTCCCACCGCCGACGCCGTCGCCCTGGAGTGGCACCGCCGGGCCGCGCGCCCCGGCCTGACGCGCGTCATGCGCGCGTCCCAGCCCGCCGGCCTCGCCGGGACCACCACCGAACGCACCCGCGCGATCCTCACCGAGCACCTCCGGGCGATCGTGCCCCGCACCGCGCTGGAGATCGGCTGCGGCATGGGCAGGCTCACCCCCACCATCGCCGCGCAGGCCCGCGACGTGCTGGCCGTGGACATGACCGCCCGGATGCTCGACCTCGCCCGCGCCGAGTGCGCCGCCCTGCCGCACGTGCGGTTCGCGCACGCCGCCGTCCAGCGGCTGCCGGTACCCGAAGAGCCGTTCGACGTCGCCGTGTGCGTGTGGGTCCTCATGCACGTGCTCGGCGAGGACGACCTCGCCGAAGCGTGCCGCCGCATCGCCGCCTCCGCCCGGCACCTGGTGCTGGTGGAGTACGAGCACGCCGACATCCCGGTCGGCAAGTACTCGCGGCTGCGCGACCTGGACGCCTACCTCGAGCTGCTGCCGGGTGCCCGGCTGGTCGAGCGGCGCGACGTGTTCTACGGCGGCGACCGGTCCTTCGCCGCCCTGATCGCCCTGGAGGGGCACCGGTGACCACGTCGATCACCTCCACCACCACCCGCGCCTACGTCCGGCTGGCCAAGCTCGACATCGTCGACTACTACCTCGGTGTCCTGGTCGTCGGGACGCTGCTGCCCGCCGCGCTGCGCTTCGACGGCGGTGTGCTCGCCACCGGCGGCCTGTTCCTGCTCGGCGAGGTGTTCGTCATCGCCGCGATGGTGGCCCTGGACGACCTCACCGGCTTCCGCGACGGCAGCGACGTCGCCAACTACGCCCCGGACGACCTCAAGCGCCGCCGCTACCGCAAGCCGCTCGTCGCCGGGACGCTGACCGAGGATCAGGTGCTGCGGTTCGCGTGGGTCACAGGGATCATCGGGGCGCTGCTGTGGATCGCGGCGATGGTCACCGCACCGCATACTCCCTTGTGGACAGTTGTGCTGATCGCGGTCACCTACTTCTTTTCCGTGCAGTACTCGTGGGGTGTCAAGCTCAGCTACCACGGGTTCCAGGAGTTCTTCATCGCCGCCCTGGGCTGGGCGCTCGTGCTGGCGCCCTACGGACTGGCCGTGGGCTCGCTCGACGGCAACGTCGTCGTGCAGGCGCTGGTGTTCGGCCTGGGGCCGCTGCTGTTCGGCGTCTACTCCAACACCAACGACATCAAGGGCGACCGCCGGGTGGGCCGGCCGACCGTCGCCGCGCTCACCTCGCCGCGCGGGAACATGCGCTTCATCTTCGCCGTCACGGCCGTGGAGGCCGCGCTGATCGTCTGCGGGCCGTGGCTGGGCACCGTGTGGTGGTTCCCGGTGGCGCTGCTGCCGACGCTCCTGCTCCGGGCCCTCCAGCTGCGCATCGCCTTCGGCCAGGGCGACATCCTGCGCGCCCGCCTCCTGGGCATCCGCATCCACCGCGTCACCGTGGTGGCGCTGGTCGTGGTGAACCTGCTGTGACCGCCGAAGAGGACGTCATCGTCATCGGGGCCGGCGTCGCCGGACTGGCCGCCGCGCACGCGCTGCGCCTCGCCGGGCGCTCGGTGCGCGTGCTGGAGGCCGCCGACGCCGTGGGCGGCCGGATGCGGACCCTGCGCACCGGCGGCTTCCTCGTCGACACCGGCGCCGAGCAGGTGCCCGAACGCGGCTACCCCGCCACGTGGGAGCTGCTCGGGCAGCTGGGCGTGGACCGGGCCGCGGTGCCCCGCATCGGCCGCCACCTCGCCGTGTGGCGCGGTGGGCGGGCGCGGCCGGGGCTCGCCCACCCCCGCGGACTGCTCACCGGGGCCGGCCTCGGGCCACGCGCCCGGCTGGACCTGCCGCGGGTGCTGCGCGTGCGCCCGGACTTCGACCACCCGGAACGCGCCGCCCTCGGCACGGTCGCCGAGTTCGCCGGGGCCTTCCACCCCGACGTGCTGGACTACCTGTGCCAGCCGGTCGTGTCCGGGTTCTTCGGCTGGCGGCCCGAGCGTTCGGCGGCGGCACCGCTGCTCGCGCTGCTGGCCGCCGCCGGACCGGCGAACACCTGGCGCACCTACCGCGACGGCATGGACACCTTCGCGCGCGCCCTGGCCGGGTCCCTGGACGTCACCACCGGCGTCCGGGTCGACGGCGTGGTGCCGGAGTCCGGATCGGTCGTGGTGCTCTGCGGCGACGACCGGATCCGCGCGCGGCAGGTCGTGCTCGCCGTGCCCGCACCGGTGGCCCGCGTCCTGCACCTCGACGCCCCCGCCCAGGAGGCGGAGTTCCTCGCCGCCGCCACGTTCACTCCGGTGGTCAAGGCGCACTTCATGCTGCCGACCCGCCCGGCATCGCGCTCCTACGCGATCGTCGTCCCCGCCGCGGAGGACCGGGTGGTGTCCACGCTCATCCTCGACCACGTCAAGCACCCGGGGCGGGCGCCCGCCGGCCGGGGCCTGGTCACCGTGATGGCGAATCCCGCCGTCACTCCCGACCTGCTCGACGCGACCGATGCCGAGGTGGCCGACGTCCTGTCCGGCGCGGGCCGGCGGTTCCTCCCCGCGCTGCGCACGGCCACCGGCGCCCTGGTCACCCGCTTCCGCGACGCCCTGCCCGAAGCCACCCCGCGCGCGTTGGCCCTGCGCGCCGCCTTCGCCACCCGGCCCGTCTCCGCGGTCGAGTACGCCGGCGACTGGACCGGTCTCGTGCCGTGCAGCGAGGCGGCCGTGCGCTCCGGGCAGCGCGCCGCCGCCCGGCTGCTCTCCGCCCACCCCGCCAGGAGGGAACCCGTATGAGGCCCCACGACATGGGCACCCTGTTCGACGAGGTCGCCGCGCGCCGCACGCACACCACCGTCGTGCTCGACCGGCCCTTCGACATCGCGCCCGGCCGGGGCACCGCATTCACCGTGCCCCAGCTGGCCGGCCTCGTGGAAGAGGCCGCGGGCTGGCTGCACGCCGCCGGGGCCCGCCCGGGAGAGCGGGTCGCGGTGGTCAAACGCAACCACTACGACTACGACCTGCTGGCCTGCGCGGCGATCCGGCTCGGCGCCGTACCCGCCCTGCTGTCGGGCGAGCTGCCCGGCGACGTCCTGGAAACGCTGCTCGAGCGCCTCGAGCCGGCGGTCCTCGTCACCGACCGGCCCGTCCCGGCGCACCGCGCCCGCCGCGTGCTGTCCCTGGCCGCCCCCGGCGCGGGGGAACTTGCGCTCGACGACGTGCGGGGCACCCGAGCCCCCGCGCCCCGGCACCGGCCCGACGACGACCCGCTGGTGATCAACCACACCTCCGGCACGACGGGCACCCCCAAGCTGGTCGTCCACACCACGCGCACCATCATCGACCGGCTCGCCCGGTTCGAGGCGCTGCGCGTCCCGCTCGTGGGCACCCGCCGCGACGACGTCGTCGCCAACGCCTCCTCCTACGCCCACGGCCGCCCCTTCTGCTGGACCGGCAGCGTGTTCTGCCTCGCCCCGCGCAAGATCGTGCTCCTGTCGGACCCCGCCTCGGCCCGGGAACTGCTCGGCGCCCACCCGCCCACCACCATCGAGGCCCTGCCCGCCGCCTACGTGCGGTGGCGCCCCCTGGCACGCGATGCGGACAACCCCTTCCGTGACGTACGCCTGTTCGTCAGCACCTACGACGCCGTGCACCCGCCCGTCGTGCGCACCATGCTCCACGCGTCGCGCCGCCGCCGTCCACTGTGGATGCAGGGCTGGGGGCAGACCGAAACCGGGCCGCTGACGTTCCGCTTCCTCACCCGTGCCGCCGTCGACCGCGCCACCCACGCCCGCCACCTCGGCCGCCCGCTGCCGGGCCGGGCGAAGCTCGCGGTCGTGGACGCCGAGACGTTCCGGCCGGTGCCTCGCGGGCAGCCGGGACTCGTGCTGGCCCGGACCAAGGCCCTCTGCGCCGGGTACGTGGGCGAACAGGACCGCTGGCAGGACAAGAACAGCGACGGCTGGTGGAACACCGGAGACCTCGGCGTGCGCACCCGGACCGGAGGCGTGCTGCTGCTCGACCGCGAGGTCGACACCGTGCCCGGCCTGAGCTGCCTGCAGACCGAGGACGTGCTCGAGAACCGGCTGCCCGAGGTGGTCGAGTGCGTCGTCCTGGGCACCCCGGGCCGCCCGCCCGTCCCGGTCGTCGTCACCGCCGACGGAAGCCTCGACCCGCAGCGCTGGCGGGCCGCCCTCGCCGGCCTGCCGCCCCTGGCGCCCCCGCGCGTCGTCACCTGGGACGACCTCCCGCGCACCGGCACCGGCAAGGTGCGCCGCCGCGAACTGCTCACCCGCATCGCCGGGCACACCGGCACCCACGGCACCGGAAGGTGGACATGACCACGATCCAAGAGGGCTACGCCTTCGACAACCACAGCGTGCACGCCACCGAGCAGCACCGCTGCCTGGCCGCCGCCTACGACCCCACGACGCTCGCCCGGCTGGAACGCACCGGCGTCGGACCGGGGTGGCGGTGCCTGGAGGTCGGCGCCGGCGGCGGCAGCGTCGCGCACTGGCTCGCCGATCGCGGCGCGTCGGTCGTGGCCACCGACGTCAAGCCCGAGCACGTCCCGCCCGCCGAGGGGCTGACCGTACTGCGGCACGACGTCGTCCACGACCCGCTGCCCGAAGCCGGGTTCGACCTCGTCCACGCCCGTCTCGTGCTGCTGCACCTGCCCGAGCGCGAACAGGTGCTGCGCAAGCTCGTGCGCGCCCTCAAGCCCGGTGGTCTGCTGCAGCTGGACGAGTTCGACGTCGGCTACGGACCGGTGCTGCTGGCCGCCAACGCCGGCCACGCCGCCGCCTACGAGGAGTTCCTGGCCGCCAAGGAGCGCATGTTCGACGCGGCGGGCGCGGACTGCCGCTGGGGCCGCCGCGTCGCCGCCTCGATGGTCGCCGCCGGCCTGGTGGAGGTGGACCCGGCACCGGTGGTGCAGCAGTGGACCGCCGACTCCCCCGGACTGCACCTGCTGGTCCACCACACCCATCACCTCCGCGACAAGCTGCTCGCGGTGGGCGCCACCGACACCGGCCTGCAGTCCGCCCGCGCCGCGATGACGCATCCCGCGTTCCGCGCCACGTCTTGCGTCTTCTACACCGTCCAGGGCCGGCGTCCCGCATGACCGCCGTCGACGCGCCGAGCTGGAGCGGACCCGTCGACCTCCCGCTGCGCGGGGAACCCGACGTGCAGGCGGCGTGCGGGCTGATGCACGTCCACGGCCGCCGGCTCGGCCGTCCCGAACCGCTCGGGATGGATTACGCCCGGGCCGTCGCCGTCGAACTGTCCGCGATCGGGGTGCTCGCCGTCGAACTGGGGCGCACCCGCGGCGTACCGCTCGCCGGGCACACCACTTCCGTCGCGCAGGCCGCGCTGCTTGCGGTCTCGCAGTACCTGGCGGCCGCGACCGCCGACGAACCCGACGAGTGGCAGCCCGGCGCGGGCCCGCCGTTCCGGTCGTCCGACGGCGTGGTGTTCGAGGTGGAGGCACTGGATCCCGTTCTGTGGCAGACGTTCTGGGCCGAGCTGGGTGTTCCCGCCCGGGCCGTCGAACGGGGCTGGCGCCCCTTCCTGCACCGCTTCGCCACGGCCACCTGCCCGCTGCCGCCCGAGTTCGCCGCCTCCGCCGCCCGCTTCCCGCTCGCGGTCCTGGAGACCACCGCCCGACGGGTCGGCATGACCCTGGTCGTCCGGGCGGAGCGGCCGCTGGACAGCCTGCCCGCCTACCGGATCTTCCCGCGCGGGAACGCCCGGCACGAGGTCCCCTCGGCCGGGGAGCTGCCGCTGTCCGGCATCGTCGTGCTGGAGTCGTGCAGGCGCGTGCAGGGACCGCTGGCCGGGCACCTGCTGGGGATGCTCGGGGCGACGGTGGTGCGCATCGAGCCGCCCGGCGGCGACCCGCTGCGCTGGGTACCGCCGATGGCCGGCGACACCTCCGCCCGGTTCCTCGCCCTCAGCCGGGGCAAGGCGGTGGTCGAGATCGACCTGCGCACCGGGCGGGACGAGGTGCTCGACCTCGCCGCGGCGGCGGATGTGTTCGTGCACAACTGGGCGCCGCGCAAAGCCGCCCGCTGGGGCCTGCGAGCCGAGGACTTCCCGGCCGGCTTGGTGTACGCGCACGCCTCCGGCTGGGGCGACGAACTCGGTCCCGAACCGCCGCTGGGCACCGACTTCGTCGTCCAGGCCCACGCGGGGGTGCCCGCCTCGCTCATGACGGTCGTGGACGTGTTCGGTGGCGTGGTCGCCGCCCACGCCGTGGTGGACGCGCTGCTGCGCCGCGAACGGACCCGGCGCGGCCAGACTGTGGCGTCGTCGCTGCTGTCCGCCGCCTCGCGCCTCAACGCGCTCACCCGGCACCGTGACACGTCCGCGCCGACCGTGCCGGTGTGCACCGACCTCGCGGTGCTGGGCCGGGACCCGCGGTTCGCGCGGGCTCTCGTCCGGGAGCGGTGCGTGCTGCCGGGTTCGCCCTGGGAGTTCTTCCGATGACGTGGGTCTCGCGCAACGGAATCGTGCTCACCGACCGGGTGCCGGCCGCGGCGAGGCGTGCCTGGGTCCGCGCCGGGCACTGCCCCGGCCGGGACCTGCACTCACTGCTGCGCGACCGGGTCGACCGCCATCCCGACCGGGTCGCCGTCGTCGACGACCGCGGGCAACTCACCTACGCCGAGCTGGCCGAGCAGGTGCGGGGGCTGGCAGGCGCGCTGGCGGCCCGGCCGGGCGACATCGTCGGCGTCCGCGTGCCCAACGGCCGCGATGCCGTGATCGCCGAGCTCGCCGTCGCCGCGTGCGGCGCGGTCGCCCTGCCGTTCACGGGAGGACGGGCAGACGCGCTGAACCTGCTGGGCCGGGCCCGCGCGTCGTCGGTGATCACCGACGACGACCTGCCGTGGCCGACCGTGTCACCCCGCGCCCGGGGCGAAGGGTGGAAGCCGGTCACCGTGGACCCGGAATCCCCGGCGAGACTGCTCGTTTCCTCGGGTTCGGAAGCCGAGCCGAAGCTCGTCGCCTACTCCCACAACGCCTTCGCCGGCGGCCGCGGCAACTACCTGCGGGCCGTGCACCGCGACACCCCGGTGTGGCGGGACCTCGTGCTCGTGCCGCTGTCCTCGGCCTACGGGTCGTTCGGGGCCACCATCACCCTGTGCCGCTTCGGCGGGACACTGCTGCTGCGCCCGCGGTTCGACGCGTCGGACGCGCTGCGAACCGTCGCCGAGCACCGGCCCACCCACGTGTTCGGCGTGCCCACCATGCTGCGTCGCCTCGCCGAACACGCGGCGGACTTCGACACCTCGTCGCTGCGGGCCGTCGTGTCCAGCGGTGACGTGCTGCCGGCGGACACCCTGCGGTGGTGCCGCGAGGGGTTCGGCGTCGACGTGGTCAACGTCTACGGCTCCTCCGACGGGGTCAACTGCCACACCACCACGCCCGAGCACGGCGTGGGCCGTCCCGACCCGGCCGTGACCGGCATCCGGATCGTCGACGGCGAAATCTGCGCCCTGGGGCCCATGACCCCGCTCGACCACGTCGGCGCCGGACCAGCCCGGCTCCCCGGCGGCTGGGTCCGCACCGGCGACCGGGGAAGCTTCGACACCGACGGCACGCTGCACGTCCTGCGGCGCATCAAGCGCGTCGTCATCCGCGGCGGCTACACCATCAGCCCCGCCGAGGTCGAGTCGGCGCTGACCGGCCACCCCGCCGTCGCCGACGCGGCGTGCGTGCCCGTGCCCGACCGCGACCTCGGGGAACGGCTGTGCGCGTGCGTCACCGTCCGCGCCGGCCACCCGGTTCCCGATCTCGCCGCGCTGACCACGTTCCTGCGCGCCGACCGCGGCATCACCCCGCCCAAACTCCCCGAACGCCTGCTCGTCCTCGCCCGGCTTCCCCTGACCCACACCGGAAAGGTCTGCCTCCGCACGCTCGCCGGCCTCGCCACCGCCCACCACGGAGCACGATGACCGCTGGCCGCCGGCGAGAGCGGCGCACGCGTGGACGGTGTCCCGTCGTGGCGCACCCACCCCGCCTTCACCGACGCCGAGCGCGCGGCGCTCGCCCTGGCCGAGGCCGTCACGCTGGTCCACGACGGCCACGTGCGCCAGGAAGTCCTGGACACCGCGGTCACCGCGCACGGCCCCGGCCGCACTCGGCACTACCCGAACGTGCTCTCCCCGCGCGGCGCCGACCAGCCGGTCTGGCTTCCGCGGCCGCGGAAACCGGACGTCAGCGCGTTGGCCGAGATCCTGGGCCGCGGCTGAGAAGCTTGTCAGGTCACCTTGATGACGACCTTGCCCGAGGCGTGCCCGTTCTCGACGGTGGCGAGGGCGGCCGGGGCGTCGGACAGCGGGTGAACCGCCGTGACCGGGGGCGCGAGGACGCCGTCGAGCGCCAGCCGGGCGGCGCGCTCCAGGTTGGAGCGGTCGAGGCGGCGCTCGACGAAACGGCCGCCGATGTCGGGCACGGACTGGTCGCCCACGGCGATGACATCGCGGGGGTTGCGCGCCAGCGGGGCGACCGCCCGCAGCGAGGGACCGCCGACCAGGTCGACGATCCCGTCGAAGCCGCCGGGAGCCAGCTCACGGGCCGCGGCGACGACGTCCTCGGTGGTGTAGTCGACGAATCGCACCCCGGCGGTCTCGGCCGGCTCGCGTTTGGCGGCGCTGCCGGTGCCGACCACGTGCAGCTCGCGGGCCGCGGCCAGCCGGGCGACCGCGAGGCCGACCCCACCGCCGACGCCGTTCACCAGGATCGTGGCGCCGGTCGGCAGGCCGAGCTGGTCGAGCGCGTCCACCGCGGTCGTTCCCGCCACCGGCAGCGTCGCCGCCACGGTGGCGGACAGACCCGCCGGGATGCGCGCGGTGTTCGGGGCCGACAGCACCGTCGTCTCGGCGTAGGTGCCGCCGCCGGTGAGCGCGAAGCCGAAGACCGCGTCCCCCACCTCGAGCCCGTCGACGTCCTCCCCCAGCGCGAGAACGGTACCTGCGGCCTCCATGCCGAGCACGCGGGGAAACGGACGCCCGCCGTCGAGCCCGGGGACCAGACCCGCGCGCACGAGGTGGTCGAGGGGGTTCACCCCGGCGACGTCGACCCGGATCAGCACCTCACCGCGACCGGGAGCGGGATCGGGGCGGTCGAAGAACTCCTGCACTTCGGGCCCGCCGTGCCTGCCGAAACCCCATGCCTGTCCCATTTTCCGTGCCTTCCAGGTGATCGGCCCGGTCGTTCCGGGCTCTACGGCCATCCTGACCGCTGACACCGGTGTCAGGGGCAACCGGCTGAGGCACTGGTCACACCCGCGAAGTAATGTTCCCCGCGAGGAAAGGAGGCTCGCTGTGGCTGCCGAGCCGTTCGAGGTCAGCGTCACCGAAGCCGAGATCGCGGATCTGCGGGCCCGGCTGCGCCGGACGCGGTGGCCCGAGCCCGAGCCGGTGGACGACTGGTCACAGGGGCTGCCGCTGGCCTACGCGCAGGAGCTGTGCCGCAGCTGGGCCGAGGACTACGACTTCGGGTTCGCCGAACGCTTGAACGTCTTCCCGCAGTACCGCGACACCGTCGACGGGCTCGGCCTCCACTTCCTGCACGTCCGGTCGCCCGAGCCGGACGCCTTCCCGCTGGTGCTCACGCACGGGTGGCCGGGTTCGGTGCTCGAATTCCTGGACGTCCTCGGCCCGCTGACCGACCCGCGCGCGCACGGCGGGGACCCGGCGGACGCGTTCCACCTGGTCGCACCGTCGCTGCCCGGGTACGGCTGGAGCGACAAGCCCTCGACGACCGGGTGGGGCGTCACCCGCATCGCGCGCGCCTGGGACACGTTGATGGTCTCGCTGGGCTACGAGCGGTACGGCGCGCAGGGCGGCGACTGGGGTTCGGCGGTGTCCGGTGCGCTGGGCGAGGTGGCGCCCGAGCGGGTCGCCGGCGTGCACCTGAACCTGGGATCCGTGGCGGCGGGCGCGTTCGACGACCCGACGCCCGCGGAACGGGCGAACCTCGCGGCCGAGAAGGAGATGCAACGCACCGGCCGGGGGTACTCGGCGATCCAGGCGACCCGGCCGCAGACGCTCGGCTACGGCCTCACCGACTCCCCGGCGGGCCAGGCCGCCTGGATCGCCGAGAAGTTCTGGGCCTGGACGGACCACGAGGGCCGCCCCGGGGACGCGTTGCCGCGGCAGAAGATCCTCGACGAGATCTCGGTCTACTGGTTCACCGCGTCGGCCACGTCGTCGGCGCGCCTGTACTGGGAGAGCTTCGCCCACTTCCGGGACAAGGTCACCGCGCCGTCGGGGCTGTCGGTCTACCCGCGCGACATCACGCGCCCGTCGCGGCGGGAGGCCGAACTGCGGTTCACCGACCTGCGCTGGTTCGAGGAACTGCCGCGCGGTGGCCACTTCGCCGCACTGGAGCAGCCGGCGTCGCTGGTCGAGCAGGTGCGCGGGTTCTTCCGCCTCGTCCGCTGACCGTCCGGACGCCGGTCGTCACCCGCCCGGCGGCCCGGCCAGCTTCCGGGCGTGCTCCCGGGTTTCGTCGTTCAGCGGGAAGAAGCATTCGATGCGCAGCTCCTGCAGGGTCACGTCCTGGGGTGTGCCCAACGTCGTCACCGTGGAGAAGTAGTCGAACCGCCGGCCATCGCGCTCGTACCGGATCGGCACGATCGGGAGGACGGGCGACGTCGCGTCCAGCACCCGCAGGTGCGCCGGCACGTCCGGGTAATCCAGCACTTCGCCGAGGATCCGCTGGGCCCGCTCGTCCAGGACGCCCCCGATCGCCTCGCGCCGGGCCCGCCGCACCAGCGCTTCGGCCACCTCCGGCCAGTTCGTCACGTGGGGTCGCACGCCGTCCGGGTGGAACATCCGGCGAAGCACGTTCGCCGCCCCCGGTGGACCCGCCGGCCGCCCGTCCTGGAGGAAGGCGAAGAACCGGCGAGCCGCGGAGTTGGTGTGCCGGATGTCCCAGCCGCGGTCCATCACCAGCGCCGGGAACGGTTCCTGCTGGGCGAGAATGGTCTCCAGGGCGTCCCGCACCGCGGCGAGGGCCGGTGCGTCCAATGCGGACTCCGGGTACTCCGGGGCGAAGCCGGCACTGAGCAGCAAGGTGTTGCGCTCGCGCAGCGGGACGTCGAGGACCTCCGCGAGCTTCAGCACCATGGCGCGGCTCGGGTTGGCCCGTCCCGTTTCGACGAAGCTCAGGTGGCGGATCGACACGGCGGCCTCGGCGGCCAGCGCCAGCTGGCTCAGCCGCCGGGTACCGCGCCACTGTTTCAGCAGGAGACCGACGTCAGGCACCCGCCGAGTATCCCGTCTTCCAGGCGTGCGGCACCACCGCGTCCTCCAGCGGCGGCCAGGCGAGGTTGGCCGTGTAGTTCGTCATCGCCGAGATCGCCACGCCGGTGATCACCTCGAAGACCTGTTCTTCGGTGAAGCCCGCCGCCTTGAACGCCGCCACCTCCGCGGCCTCGACGTGCCCCTTCCGCTCGATCAGCGACCGGGTGAAGGCCGACAACGCCGCCATCCGCTCGTCCGCGGGCCGCTCGCCCCGCCGGATCGCCTCGACCACGGCGGGTGCGACGCCGTCCTGCAGCGACTCCAGCGTGTGGAACGCCACCGCCCACTCGCTGCGGTTGGCGACCGCGTTGGACAGCAGCAGGACCTGCCGTTCGTCCGGGCCGAACGTGCCCCCGCCCCGGAAGTGGCCGAAGGCGGCGAAGAAGGTGTTGATCAGCGCCGGCGAGTTGGCCATGAGGCCGGCCGCGGCGGGCACGAACCCGAAAGCGCCTTCAAGGACCCGGAGCGGCTCCTTCGCGGCGTCGGCGGCTGTGTCTGCGGTGTGGAGCTGGTGACTGGTCATGGTGTCGAGTTTGCCGGGCCGGGTGCGGCGAACCAATTCCCTCGGAGGTAAACATCACCACGCGTCGCGCGCGGGCGTGCGACAATCGGCCGATGGGATTCAGTTCGGCCGGGCGGGCCAGGACGTCCACTTTGGACATCGCGTACGAGCAGGCGGGTCCGGCCGGCGGTCCGCCGGTCATCCTGCTCCACGGCTTTCCCTACGACGTGCGGTCGTTCGACGAAGTCGCCTCCCGGCTGGCGGCTCGGGGTGCGCTCGTCCTCGCCCCCTACCTCCGGGGCTTCGGCGCGACGTCGTTCCGCGAGGAATCGACGATGCGGTCGGGACAGCAGGCTGCGCTGGGGCACGACCTCGTCGGGTTCATGGACGCGCTCGAGATCGGCTCCGCGGTCCTCGCCGGCTACGACTGGGGAGGCCGGGCCGCCTGCGTGACGGCCGCTCTGCACCCGGAGCGGGTCACCGGGCTGGTCACCGTGGACGGCTACAACATCCAGGACATCGCCGCCGCGAACGACCCGACGAGGCCGGACTGGGAGCAGGCCTTCTGGTACCAGTTCTACTTCCATTCGGAGCGTGGCCGCCGCGGGCTCGCCCGGAACCGCGAAGAACTCTGCTCATTGTTGTGGCGCAGCTGGTCGCCGAAGTGGGAAGGGGCCGGTGCCGCCTTCGCGGCGAGCGCGGCGAGCTTGCACAATCCCGACTTCGTCGACGTGGTCATCCACTCGTACCGGCACCGCTACGGCCTGGCCGACGGCGATCCCCGCTACCAGCGGACGGAAGATCTCCTCGCGAAGCAGCCGCCGATCACCGTTCCGGCCGTGCTGCTGGAAACGGGCGCCGACGGTCTGCCGGGCCCGAGCCCGGCCGGCGACCGGGCGTTCTTCACCGGGCCGTATGAACACCGGCTCCTGCGGGACGTCGGGCACAACCCGCCCCAAGAGGCGCCGGAGGAGTTCGCGGACGCGGTGGAGGCCCTGCTCAGCGCAACGCTCTGAAGAACGCCCGCATGTCTTCGGCGACGAGCCGGGGTTCCTCCCACTCGAGGAAGTGCCCGCCCCGCCCGACCTCGGTCCAGCGGTCGACCCTCGAGAACCGTTCGACCCACTCCCGCGGCGTCGGGAACATGTCCTTCGAGGACATGAGGTGGGCCGTGGGCACGTCCCACCCGGCGCCCGGCCGGTACTCGGACTCGCCGTAGAGCCGCATCGACGAGCCGATCGTCCCGGTGAACCAGTAGACGCTGATGTTCGTCAGCAGCTGGTCCTTGGTGAACCGGCGTTCGACGTCTCCGTCGCAGTCGCTCCACCGGCGGAACTTCTCCACGATCCAGGACGCGAGCCCCGCCGGAGAATCGGTGAGCGACGCGGCCAGGGTCTGCGGCTTGGTGGCCTGGATCGCGCCGTACCCCACTTCGGACGCCCGCCACCGCTCGACGTCTTCGAGGTACCGGCGGATCGCCGGACCGGGGTCGGCGGGCGGGTTGTCGGCGCGCGGTGTCGTGCCGCTGAGGTGGATGCCCACCACGGCCCGGGGGTGGTGCGCGGCCAGTGCTTCGGCGACACTCGCGCCGAAATCGCTGCCCCGGACGGCGTACCGCTCGTACCCGAGCACCCGCGTCATCACGTCGTGGAAGGCGCGCGCCATGCGCGTCTCGGTCAGCCCGGGTTCCCCGGGCGCCTCCGAGAACCCGAACCCGGGCAGCGATCCGACGACGACGTCGAACGCGTCGGCCGGTGCTCCGCCGTGCTCGCCGGGCGCGGCGAGCAGCGGCACCAGGTCGAGCATCTGCACGAACGACCCCGGCCACCCGTGCAGGACCAGGACCGGCAGGCCGCCGCCGCCGGCCCGCTGGTGGACGTAGTGGACGCGCAGCCCGTCGGCCACGCTCCGGAAGTGCGGGAAGGCGTTCAACCGCCGCTCTTCGCCTCGCCAGTCGAACGTCTCCGCCCAGTACTCGACGAGCTCACGCAAGTACCCGGGATCCGTGCCGTACCGCCACCCCGCTCCTGCGACGGCGGCGGGCCAGCGGGTGTGGCGCAACCGGTGCCGCAGGTCGGCCAGCTCCTCGTCGGGCACCGCGATGCGGAACGGCTCGCGGTCTTCAGGCATCGGACTCACCGACCCGACAGTAGCTCCTCAGCCCGCCGCGCGGAGGATCGTTTCGGCCACCACCTCCGGGTGCACCAGCGGAACGGCGTGCGTGGAGTCGACCTCCACGACGGCGGAGCCGGCTCGCTCGGCCATCCACCGCTGGGCTTCGGCGGGAATGGACTTGTCCCGTGTGGACACCACGGCCCACGACGGCAGCGCGTGCCAGCTGGCGGCGTCCGCGAAGCTGCCTTCCAGGGTGACCGGGTCGAACGGCTTCTGCGCCGCGGCAAGGATCTTCCGGTCCCGCGCACTGGCGTCACCGGCGTAGACCTCACCGAACTTGTCCGGCCGGAGGTAGATCTCCGCGCCGCCGGGGTACTCCCGCACGACCAGGTTGTCCGGAATGAGCAGGCTGCCCGGGAACTTCCCGTTGAGCGCACCCGCCGTCTCCCCCGCGTCCTGCTGGAACGCCGTGACGAACACGAGCGAACGGACGGCTTCGGTCAAGGCACCGGGAGCCGAGATCACCGACCCGGCGTAGGAGTGGGCGGCGACCACGAGCGGGCCGGTGAGCGTGCCCAGGAACTGCCCGAGGTAGGCGATGTCGCCGTCGAAGTCGCGCATCGGCAAGGAAGGCGCGATGACGGTGTGCCCGGCGTCCTGCAAGTGCACGGAGACGCGGCGCCACACCGAAGCATCGGTCAGGGCGCCGTGGACGAGAACGAAGGTCGGCTGATTCATGCCCTCAGTTTCGGCTCCGCGCGGCGCTCGAAGACAGTGGCAGTCCTGCCGACTATCGAAACCATCCCGCCAACGGGCTCAGCCGCCGTCGAAGGTGAACGCCCTCCGGTGTTCGCGGGGCGAAACGTTCGTCGCGCGCCGGAACTGCACCCGCAGGTTGGTCGCCGTGCCGAAGCCGACCCGGCGCGCGATGTCCGCTATGGACAGATCCGAGCTCTCCAGGAGTTCCTTGGCCCGCAAGATGCGCTGGTCGCGCAGCCAGGTCAGCGGCGGCACCCCGGCCTTCTCGCGGAAGCGCCGGTGGAACGTCCGCTCCGACATGGCGAACCGGGTGGCCACGTCCTTCACCGACAGGGGCTGTCCCAGCGACACGAGCATCCACTGCTGAGCCCGCGCGATGACGTCGTCGCCGGGCGGGACGACCGCCTTCTCCACGAACTGCCGCTGCCCGTCCGCCGGGCGCGGCGCCATCACGATGCGCCGTGCGACGTGCCGCGCGGCCGCCGGTCCGAGGTCGGCGTTCAGCAGGTGCAGGCACAGGTCCACGCCGGCGGTCACGCCGCCGGAGGTGAGCACCGAGCCGGTCCCCGCCACGAGCACCGACTGGTCGACGGTCAGCGCGGGAAACCGCTCGGCGAGGTCCGCGCACAGCGACCAGTGGGTGGTCACCGTCAGCCCGTCGAGGACACCGGCCCGCGCCAAGGCGAACGCCCCGGAACAGATGGACACCAGCCGGACACCCCGCCGGTGCGCACCGGCGAGCGCCCGCAGCAACGAACCGGGCAGCTCACGCTCGACGGCGTCGGCGTAGCCCGGCACGACGATCGTGTCCGCCCGGCGCAGCAGCTCCAGCCCGCCGTCCGGAAGCACCGTCGTGCCCCCGGCCACCGGCACGGGGCCGCCTCCCACGGACACCGTCACGAGGTCGTACGCCTCCGGCGCCTCCCGGCCGAACACGTGCACCGGGATCGCGTAGTCGAGGGGCAGGACGTGCTCGAGCAGGACGACGACCATCCGGTGCCGGGTCACCGCAGCGCCCGGAAGAAGTCGCTGACGTCGCGGGCGAGCAGTTCGGGTTCCTCGTGGGCGGCGAAGTGGCCGCCGCGGGGCATCGTCGTGTACCTCGTGACGTGGTACGTGCGCTCCGCCCAGCTGCGCGGCGGCTGGGTCAGGTCGGCCGGGAACAGCGCCACGGCGGTCGGCACCTCGACCCGCTCGACCCTGCGGGTCAGGTCCTCCCCGTACTCGTAGTACGGCCGGAACGACGTCGAAATGGTGTTGGTGAACCAGTAGAGCGACGCCTGCGTCAGCAGGAAGTCGTCGCTGAACCGCGAGGACAGGTCACCGCCGCAGTCGCTCCACGCGCGGTACTTCTCGACGATCCAGGCGAGCAGCCCGGCCGGCGAGTCGGTCAAGCCGTAGGCCAGGGTGACCGGCCGGGTGCTCTGCTGGTGCTGGTAGGCGCCTTCCCGCGCCGACCAGGTCGCCACCGAGCCGAGGTAGGCCCGCTCCGGCGCGGTGAGGGTCTCGTCGTCGTAGGCGACCGGTCCGGCGACGGCCGTCAAGTGGATCCCGGCCAGCGCCTCGGGATGGGCTTCGGCCAGCCGGGAGGTGATGCCCGCGCCCAGGTCCCCGCCGTGCGCCGCGTAGCGGGAGAAGCCCAGTTCCTCGCGCATGAGCAGGTGCCACAGTTCGTGGGTCTGCACGGGATCCGCGAGCGAAGGACGTTGCGGGGAGAAGGCGAAGCCGGGCAGCGACGGGACGATGACGGTGAAGGAGTCCGCCGCCGAACCACCGTGCTCGGACGGCGTGGCCAGCCGCTGGGCGAACTCGGTCAGCTCCAGGAACGAGCTGGGCCACCCGTTGGTCAGCACGATCGGCAAGGCGTCCGGGGCTTCGCCGTCGAACCGCAGGTAGTGCACCGGCGTCCCGGCGATGTCCGCGAACCGGTGGGGCAGGGCGTTGATGGCGGCTTCCTGCGCACGCCAGTCGTAGCCGGAGGCCCAGTGATCGACCAGCCGCCGCAGCTCGCCGGGATCGGTGCCCGCCGACCAGCCGGGCACCGGCCACGGAGCCGGCCAGCGCGTGCCGGCCAGCCGGGTCCGCAGCTCGCCGAGTTCGGCGTCGGTGACCGCGAGCACGGGCCTATCGGACATGGTGTTCTCCTCGCGTTCGCGGAAAGCCGTCCGGGCCGGGCAGCTCGACAGCCGGATCGATGGCCGCTCGCGCCGCCTCCCGGGACCGTGGTCCGGTCGCCAGCAGTGCGTGCATGATCATCCCTTCGAGCAGCGCGTCCAGGCGTGCGGCCGCTTCCGCGCCGACGAACCGGGCCAGCACCTCCTGGCTGCTCCTCGTCCACGCCTCGGCCAGCACGCGGAGCCCGGGGTCGCGCAGGGCCGCCAGGTGCAGCTCGAATCCGAGCACCGCGCTGCGCTGCCGGGCCGGGCTCGCGTGGACGAGGTCGACCAGCACCTCGACGAACTCCTCGCGGGTCCCGACGTCGTCGAAGAGCCTCTCGAACACCGCGGTCCGCAGCTCCACGAAGCGCGCAAACGCCTGCGCCTGCAGTTCGGCCAAGCCGGCGAAGTGGTACGTGACCGATCCGAGCGGCACGTCGGCCCGGGCGGCGACGTGCCGGTGCGTCATCCCGGCCATCCCGCGCTCCACCAGGACATCCAGCGCGGCGTCGAGAATGCGGATCCGGCGGCCGGGATCATGCCGGCGGGGTCGCCGGCCGGCGGTCCGGTCCGGCGATCCGGGGAGAGCCATAAGAACAAATGTACACACCGGCGCCGGCCGCCGTCGCAGGAGACCGGGTGACCGCGCCGACGAGTTCGGCGGTCACGTCCCAGAGCCGGCCGGCCAGCTCCTCGTCGAGGCCGTTCTTGCCCGCCCGGTTGACGGCCGGAAAGCCGCGAAGGCCGCCGAGACCGCCGGGCCCGACGTAGGCGTTGCCGGGAACGTCCTGCGTCGCGGCATAGAGCAGCGACAACGCACCCCGCTCGGGCGAGTTGGTGAGGAACGGGACGCGGTTGACGATGTCCGACCGCGAGTGGGCGGCCAGGCCGGTGCGGGCGATCCCCGGGCTGGCGAGCACCGAGCGGACCGCGCTGCCCTGGGCGTCGAGGCGGCGCTGCAGCTCCAGGGAGTGCAGCACGACGGCGAGCTTCGACGCCCGGTAAGCGGCCATGCCGTGGTACGGGCGAGTGCGCCAGTCCAGGTCGGTCAGGTCGAGCCGGCCCTGGCGGTGCAGCTGGCTCGTGACGTGCACCACCCGGTCGGTGACGTGCCCGAGCAGCAGGTTCGTCAGCACGAACGGGCCGAGGTAGTTGGTCGCCGTCTGCCGGTCGAAGCCGTCCGCCGTCCGCGCGGCGGGGACGTCCATGACGCCGGCGTTGTTGATCAGCACGTCGAGGTCACCCGACCAGGCGGCGGCGAAGGCCCGCACCGAACCGAGGTCGGCGACGTCCAGCGGCCGGACGTCGAAGCGGCCGGGCAGCCCGGCGACGGCACGCCGGCCCTGCTCGAGGTCGCGCACGCCGAGCACGACCCGGGCGCCGGCTCGCGCCAAAGCGCGGGCGGTGATCAGGCCGAGTCCGCGGCCGGCGCCGGTGATCACCACGGTCCGGCCGGTGCGGTCCGGGATTTCGTTCTCTGTCCATTCGGTCTTGGTCATGCAGCCAGTGAACGGACCGCGGCCCGGACGAGGAAGGACGCGCTCAGCCACTGACCGGCAGGTCGTGGTCGAGCGACGCCGGGATCGCGACAATGAGGTCATGGACCGCACGTTCGACGCCGCCACTCTCGGCGCCTTCCTGCGCACCCGGCGGGCGGCGTTGCAACCGGAAGACGTCGGGCTCCGGCGCGGGCCACGCCGGCGCGCGCCGGGCCTGCGGCGGGAAGAGGTCGCGGAGCTGTGCAGCATGTCCGCGGACTACTTCGCCCGCCTGGAGCGCGGCGACGGGCCGCAGCCTTCCGAGCCGATGCTCGCGGCCGTCGCCCGGGGCCTGCGGCTCACCCCCGACGAACGTGATCACCTGTTCCTCCTGGCGGGCTACCGCACGGCCCGCCGCGACCTGCGGGCCGGCCACGTGAGCCCCGGCCTGATGCGCGTCATGGACCGCATCGCCGACACCCCGGCCCAGATCATGGGTCCGCTGGGCGAGACGCTGCTGCAGACCCCGTCCGCGGTCGCGCTGCTGGGCGAGCAGACGCAGTACACCGGCCACGCCCGCAGCGCGCCGTTCCGCTGGTTCACCGATCCGGCCGCCCGCGAGCGGTACCACCCCGGCGACCACGCCGGGAACAGCCGCGTCAACGTCGCCCAGCTGCGCGCGGCGGTCACCCGCGACGGACCCGGTTCGCCCGCCGGGGAGCTCGTCGCGGCCCTGCGCGCCACCAGCGGCGAATTCGACCGGCTGTGGGAGCGGCACGAAGTGGGCCTCCGGCTCAGCGGCACCAAGCGGTTCGTCCACCCCGAAATCGGCCGGCTCGACCTCTACTGCCAGCTCCTGCTCGAGCCCGACGAGGGCCGGTCACTGCTCATCTTCACCGCCACTCCGGGTACCGCGGACCAGGAAAAGCTCGCGCTGCTCACGGTGCTCGGCACCGAGAAGTTCACCGTCGGAACCGAATGACACCGGCCGGGCGACCGGCCTGACCGCACCGCACGGCCGCGACCGCCGTTGCCGCCACCAGCAGGTAGCCCGCGGCCGCCCCCACCACGACGGACACCGGGCCGAAGCTCGCGCTCAGCGTTCCCGCCACCGCGCTGCCGGCCGGGAAGCCGAGCGCGGAGATCGCCGTCCGGGCTCCCATGACGCTGCCGCGGACCGCGGCCGGGGTCAGGCGCTGCACCAAGGTGCGCTCGACCGCGAAGTACGGTCCCCAGCACGCGCCCGCCACCGCGACCAGCACGACGGCCGGGACGAGCGCCGCGGTGGTGGTCAGCAAGGCGAAGGGCACCGTGCCGGCCAGCACGATGGCCGGTACGCGCCACTTCGGGCGCAGGCGGGTCACGAGCGGCACGCCGACGACCACGCCCGCCAAGCCGCCGGCACCGGCCGCGCCCACCAGCAGCCCGTAGCCGACCGGACCCGTGTGCAGGACCTCCCGGCTCAACACCGGGTACAGGACCTCGGTCATCCCGCCGAGGAAGAGGAACCCGCACGTGGCCACCGAAGTCCAGAACACGACCGGCAGCCGCAGGATGGCGCCGAACCCGGGCCGCGTGCCGTCGGCGGGCACCGGCGCGATGACCGGCAGGGCGAAGCACAGCGCGCTCATCACGAAGAAGCTCGCCGCGTCGGCGACGAGCGCGACCGGCGCCGTGGCCGCCGCGACGAGCGCTCCGGCCAGCGGCGGCCCGAGGACCGCGGCGGCCTCCCAATTGGTGGCCAGCGCCGTGTTCGCGGCGTCCAGTTCGGACGCCGGGACCAGCCGGGGCACGACAGCGCTCTCGGCGACTTCGGTCAGCACCGACACCACGGCGGCAGCGGCGGATAGGACACAAAGGACAGTCACGCTGAGCCCGCCGACCGACCACAGCACCGGAACGAGTCCGATGAGGACACCGCGGACAGCGTTGTCCCACCCGAGCAACAGCCGCGGTGGCACCCGGTCCAGCAGGCGCCCGGCGACGGGTCCGGCCACGATCCGGGGAAGGCCCTGGCACAGCACGACCAGCCCCAGCTCCGCGGGACCCGCGATGTCCAGCACCAGCCAGGAGATCGCCACCACCGTGACGACGTCTCCGGTGCGGGAGATCAGCATGCCGAGCCAGAACCGGCGGAACGGCGAATTTCCCTTCAGCACAACGAAAGCACGCACCCCGAACTCCCCTGGTTGCCGGATGCCGTGTCGAAGAACCACCCTAGCAATCCGGAGCCGGTCGATTAAAGCGCCGATTCCCGCGAATCGCCGGCCGCGAATCTCGCCTCGGCGGCCCGGCGTGCCCACGCCGAGGCGGGGCGGCAGCCGCCGATCGCCCGGCGGGAACGCGCGGCGCCGCGGGCGTGGTGTACAGTGAGCGGTGTCCGAGAGTATTTCGTGCGCAAGTGGTCGAACCCGCGCCCTCCTCGGCCCTCAATCCAGCCGGTCACCGAGCCACTTCGGCGGCTGAAACCGGTGGGACCACCCCCGGTGACCAGCGCACCCGCTCCGGTGGCGCCCACGAAAGGATCCCCGATCACCACTTCCACCATGGACAGCTCGCTGTTCAGCCACCCCCTCGACGAAGAGCCCCGGCCCGAAGCGCTCACCGCGCCCCAGGAGAGCCGGTACGGCAGCCTGTTCCTCCAGCCGGTGTACACGCCGGCAGCGGCCTTCGAACCCTCGGCCGGCGCGAACGGACGGCCGGAAGCGGAGAACGCACGGGCGCACGACCCGTCCGGACGCCGCGCCCGCCGCCGATGACACCGGCCGGCCGTGGCGGGGTGCTTCCCACCCCCAAGACGGCCGGCATCACGAGAACCGGGCGACGCCGGGAGGGAAACCGGCTCGCGCACTGTTCCTGACCCGCCGCCCGGCGTCGACGGGCACGTCGGCGAGCCACCGAAGTCGGCCGGCGGCGGGGCGACGCGCTCGCGACCGGTACCGCGTCAAGACCGCGACCGACCGTGCCACGATGCACCCGCGCAGTCGAACAACGTCATGCCGCCCGGCGTCCGGAGCGGGACCGGCGCGCAGTGGCTGCGCGCCCACGCCGCGCGTTCTCCGAGCACCCCCGGCAGGCCGGGCACCGCGGTCAGGTAGAGGAACCGCAACTGCCCCCCTTGCACCAGCCCGGCGACTTCGCTCAGCTCCGGATACGGCGAAAAGCCCGTGAACCCGCCCATCGGCAGCACGCTGTACCCGGCGGCGAGGTAGGGCGACGCGGTGCTCGCGTCCCCGGTCGCGAAGAGGAACCGCTCCCCCGTGCGCCGCGCCTGCAGATGGTGCAGCAGGTCGGGGTCGACGTCGGAGCCGGGCAAGGGCGCGTCGATCGCGGGCACCGGCCCCGTCGGCGGCACGCCGAGGATCCGGGCCAAGGTGATGCGAGGATCGGCGACGCCGAAGACCGCGACGGCGGTCTGCGGTCCCGCGACCGGGTTGGCGGTGTGCATGGAGTTCGGCGGCACGGCGGGGGTGATCGCGATCCAGGCGACCGGCCCGGCCAGCAGCACCACCGTCCCCGCCGCGGCGACCTCACGACGAGGTCCGCCCAGCACCAGCCCGAGGACGACCACGGTCACCACCCCCACCAGCCAGCCGGGGCCGCCCGCCCGGGTCACCACCACGACGGCGCCCGCGGCGGACAGGACGCCGCCGAGTGGCAGCACCCACCGGAGGCTGCTGCGGTCTCGCCACCACGCCCAGGCCACCGGCACCCCGGCGCCGACGACCGCGGCCAACGCCGGGGCGAGGAGCGTCGCGTAGTACGGGTGCAGGCCCGGCAGGAAGCTGAGCACCAGCGCGGCCGTGAGCAGCCAGCCGCCCCAGAGTGTCCACAGAGGATCGTCGCGGCGCGTCCACCAGCAGGCGGCCAGAAGCACCAGCGCCAGCGGAACGAGCCAGCCGGCTTGGCCGCCGAGCTGATCGTCGACTAGCCGCAGCGGGCCGGGCGCGCCGCCGTAGGGTGCCGCCGTCGCGGACAGCGGTGAGCCGCCTCCGGCCAGCCCCCGGCCGAGGCCGTTGTAGCCGAAGACCATTTCCCACCACGAGTCGTCCCGGCTGCCGTCGACGTGCGGGCGTTCGCCGCGTGGGATGAAGCCGGCCACGACGAGCCAGCCCAGCGACACCACGGTGGCGGTCCCGCCCAGGACCGTCGCCCGCCACCCCCGCGGCCCCGAACCGGCCAGACACGCGGCCACCAGCGCGGGCAGGACGACCCACGCCTCGATCATCTTGATCTGGAACCCCGCGCCGACCAGGACACCGGCCACGGCGACCCAGCGCCATCGGTGGTCTTCGAGGGCGCGGGTCATCGCATAGGCGGCCGCGACCAGGCACAACACCAGCAGCGGGTCGACCAGGTTGACCCGCGCGGTCACGAACACCACCGGCGAGACGAGGAGCACGACCGCGGCGATCACTCCGGCCCGCGTCCCGGCCCAGCGGCGGACGGCCGCGAACAGCAGCGGCACGGTGGCCGTCGCGGCGAGGGCCCCCGGCAGCAGCAGGACCCAGGAATGGAAACCGAGCACCCGCACGAAGAGGGCCTGGATCCACAGGCCACCCGGCAGCTTGTCCACCGTCATGCTCGAGGCCGGATCGACAGCGCCGAAGGCGAACGCGGACCAGTTCGTGCTCATGCTGCGCACCGCCGCGCTGTAGTAGTAGTGCGTCCCGCCACGGAACAACCCCCAGCCGTGGAGAAAGCCCGCCACCAGCGTCAGCACGACCAGCGGCCGCCGCATCGCACCCCTCCTTCGCTACAACTTGTAGTACTACGCGAAGTAGTACTACACGAGGCGCGGGCTTGTCTACTACGCTGAGTCGTGACGAACGGAGGGTCGATGGGGAAGCTCGGTGAGCTGGAGCGCGCCGTGATGGACGCCTTGTGGGCGCGCAGCGGCCCGGTCAGCGTGCGCGCGGTCCACGAGGCCCTGGCCGACCGCGGCCTCGCCTACACGACGGTGATGACGGTCTTGTCCCGCCTGGCGGACAAGGGTTTCCTGCGCCGGGAACGCGACAGGCGCGCTTGGCTGTACGCTCCCGCGGCGAGCCGCGATCAGTACGTCGCCGAGCTGATGTTCGAGGCACTCGGCGAGACCGGCGATCGTGATGGCGCGCTGACGCACTTCGCGCAGGCGGTGAGCGCCGAGGAGGCGGCCGTCCTCCGCAGGGCACTCACCCGCAAGCGCCGGACATGATCTACGTCCTGCACCACGTCGCCGCGCTGGTCCTGGCCGGGCTCGCGGCCGGCTATCTGCGCCGGGCGCGGTGGACGGGCCTGCGACCGTGGCTGGCGGTGGCCTTGTGGCAGGCGATCGCGCTGACGATCGTCGTCTCGGCCGTCAGCGGGCTGCTCGCGCTGGGGCTCATGCCCCTGCGTCGCGGCATCGTGCCGGGCCTGCTCGCTTTCGCCACCACGCCGCCGGACCCGCTCCGCACGCTGGCGATCACCGCCGGACTGGCCCTGGCCGCCGGGCTGGCCGGGCAGCAGTTGTGGTGCGCGATCCGGGTCGCCCGGCAGCGAGCACGGCACCGCAACCTCCTCGCACTGCTCGCCGAAGCACGCGATGGCGCGTTGTTCCTGGATCATCCGCTGCCGGTCGCGTACTGCGTGCCCGGCCGCACGGCCGAGATCGTGCTCAGCACCGGTGCTCGCGCCTTGCTCACCGACGGCGAACTGGCCGCGGTCCTCGCCCACGAGCACACCCACCTGCGCGAACGCCACGACCTCGCGCTCGCCCCCTTCACCGCGCTGGCCCGGTTGTTCCCCCGCTGCCACGGGGTGAGCGCGGACATCCACCTCCTGCTGGAGATGCGTGCCGACGACCGGGCCGCCCGGCGGCACGGCCGCGACACCGTCGCCGCGGCACTGGAGAAGTTCCGGGCGCACGGCGCGGCTGCCGCACCACCCGGAACCCTCGGCGCGGCAGCGGCCACGACGTACCGGATCGACCGGCTCCGCCGGCCGCCGACCACCGGTCCACGCGTGCTGCCGGCTTTCGTGACCGCCACCGTGCTGACCGTGCTGGCAACGCCCCTCAGCCTGCTGCTCACCCCGTTCTGAGGCCCGATTCGCGACACGTCAGCCGGTCTGCACCAGGCTGAAGTCGTCGACGTTCACCCAGTTGCCCGCGTTCGCGTCGGAGAACACCCCCACCTGGATCGACCCGTTCGTCACCGCAATGCCGGAGACGCTCACCTTCGTCCAGCTGCCGAGCGGCTGGCTGATCGACGTGCTCAGCTCACCCGCGCCGAAGTTCTTCGCGAAGAGGGTCGCCTTCTTCTGCCCGCCGCTGCTCTTCACCCACGCCGACAGCGTGTAGGTGCCGTTCGGCAGGGCGATGTTCTGGTACCTGCTCGCGGTGTAGGCCGACGACGAACTCTGCGCGAACGCCCACCGTCCGGTGTGGCCGCCCAGCTTGTTGCTGTTCACGGTGCCGCCGGTGGTGGTCCAGCCGGCGAGGTCGTTCTGCGCCACCCGGTCGGCCTCGGCGCTCGGGTTGAGGACGTAGTTGTTGCCGCGCCCGGCCGACCAGGTTCCCGCTGCGGCGTCGACGGTCCACTGGTTCAGCGAGTGGAACACCGGCGTGGTTCCGTTGAAGGTGACGGGAACCCAGTCGTTGTACCCGATGCCGTTGCCGGCGAAGTCGCTCCAGCGATCACCGCCGAACACCACGAACGATCCTTGCGAACCGGTCACCGTGAACGCCAGGCCGGTTTGCGTCACGTGCGAGAAGTCGGCGTCCGTTCCCTGCAGCACGAATTCCGCCGAATACGGGCCCATGATGTTCTTCGCGCTGATGCAGTACGTGTGGGACGCGTTCCAGCCGTGCAGGTCGGAGGAACAGAAGTAGTACGTCCCGCCGTACTTGAACATGATGTTGCCCTCACGCCCGCCCGCCGAACTGTTGTAGACGTTCTTGGCCGGGTCGACTTGGAGGAAGTCCGAAGCCCGCAACGTCGAGACGTACAGGTGGGACCGGCCGCTCTTGTTGCTGTAGACCAGATACGCCTTGCCGTCGTCGTCGGTGAAGACCGACTGGTCGCCGGACATGCCGGTGGAGACACCGCCGATGCTCGACTGCGTGCCCGCCCGGGTGAACCGGCCGTTCGGCGTGCTGCTCGTGGCGAACACCAGCCCGCTGTCCAGCTGCGAGACCAGCACGTACTTGCCCGTGCCGGGGTTGCGGGCGACACCGATCCGGCCGACCCAGCCACCGCCGAGGTCGGCGCCGGTCAGCGCGTTGCCTTCGAACTTCCAGTTCGCCAGGTCGGTCGACGAATAAATGGTGATCGCACTCAGCGACGTGTCACTGTTCTTCCCGCCCGCCGGGTTGCCGGCGTAGCTGACCGCGCCGTTGTACTTGGCCCCGTACCAGTAATACGTGCCGCCGACCTTCAGGACACCTCCGCCCTGCGAATAGACCGGGTTCCCCGAGGTGTCCTTCCAGAACACGTCGTTCTGGATCGTGACGGCCGCGGCGGTGCGCGGGGTGGCCGCGCCGGCACCGGCCGCACCACCGACGGACGTCAGCGCGACGGAGAGGGGCAGCAGGATCGAAGCGAGCGTTCGCCGGAAGTTCCTTTTCAGCACTTCATGACCTCCGCGATGAGAGCACTGGGCGATCCATCCGTGGCAGGCACGCGCACCCGGCCGCCTGGAGCAGGACTCGACAGGACCGGTGACTTTGGGAGCGCTCCCAGCGTAACACGCGGTCGTCGCGCCGGAAACCTTTCGTTCACACCGAAGTCGCCCCCTCGCCGGAGCAGACCACCCGTTGAGTAAGCGCTTTCCCGGGACGGCCGCCGCGGAGGCGCCCCTCGGCGGGCGGCTCTGGGCACATCCCTGGGCATCCGGCTTGATGCCGAGCTTGGCGCGCCGCTACCCGTTCGCGGGATTCGATCACCGCGGCCACGGCCGCACGCTTCTCGACGCCAGCCGCTTCACCATCCCGGATCCGGCCGCGGACGCCCTGGCCGTGCTCGACGAGCCGGGGATCGGGAAGGCCGTCGTCTGCGGGTTCTCCCTCGGCGGCCCGGCCGCCGCCCGCTACTTCGGTGCCAACCGGCACGTTCCGGAATTCGAGGCCCGGTGGCCGTGGCTCCGGCGTGAACTCGCGCGAGCCCCGCTGGCCCAGCACCTGGCCCGCGGGACGGGCGGTGGCCGGCTACGACCTGCGCGGCAAGCTCGCCCCGCTCCGGGCGATCCCCGCCACGGTCGTCATCACCGAAGGTGACGCCGTCTGCCCAGCGCACCGGCAGCGCCAGGTCGCCAAGCAGCTCGGCGCACGCGATCCCGGTCCCGGGCGACCACGACTTCCCGGTCGCCCGGCCGGCGGCCTTCGGCAAGGCGATGCTCCGGGCCGTCGCCGAGCCCCAGGCCTGAGCGCCCCGCGGCACCCTCGGGCCCCGCTTTTGCGCCACGCAAATGTCCGGCCGGCGGGCTCGTAGCGGCCGGGCCACCCGGGGGGTTACGTTGGTCGTCGCGATGGTTGAAAAGGCAGCCGTCTTCCCTCAGCCACCCAGGGAGACAGGCATGAGCAGTGACCAGGACTGGCAGCGCGACAGGGAAGCCTTCGTGACCGACCGGCCTGCCACCGGCCCCCTGGTCCGGCAGTTCGCGCAACTGACGCGCAACCTGCTCACCGCGGCCACCGTGGAAGACGCGCTGCAACGCGTGCTCGAGGCCACGACGGTGATGGTCCCGGCCGCTGACCTGGCCAGTTTCACCCTGCTCGACGCCGATGGCCACTTCCACACCCCGGCGGAGACCGACGAGGTCGCCATCGAACTCGACCGGCTGCAGTACCGGTTCCGGGAAGGCCCCTGCGTCGAGGCCGCCGACCCCGGCGGCCCGGCGGTGGCGATCGCCCCGGTCCTGACCGCCGAACCACGCTGGCCCAAGTGGGCGCCGGCCGCCGCGCAGCTCGGGATGGGCTCCGTCCTCTCCACCGCCCTCATCAGCGGACCGCCCAGCGGCGAGTCGCGCGGCGCCCTCAACGTCTACTCGCGCTCCCGGCACGGGCTGGACGCCGCCGACCGGGACGTCCTGCTGCTGCTCGCGACCCACGCCTCCCTGGCGCTGGCCGCCACCGACGCCGTGACGCGCGCGGAACTGCAGGCCGCGCACCTGCGCAAAGCCATCGACAGCCGCGACGTGATCGGCCAGGCCAAGGGCATCATCATGGCGCGGCGAGGCGTCTCCGCGGACGCCGCCTTCGACATCCTGCGGCGGACCTCCCAGGACCTCAACGTCAAGCTCGCCGACCTCGCCCGGACGCTCGCCGGCCGCCACACCGAGATCGATCTGCCCACCCGCTGACGGGCCAGAACAAGCCCGGTCGTGTAATTCACACGATCAGGGGTACCCATCAGTTATGACTGTCTGTGCTCCCGACCACGCGCCGGCGAAAGACGCGCTGACCGTCCCGACGCCGCGACGGTCCGACGAATACGCCCACTGCGTTCCCCTCTTCGACGAGCGCAGCCGCCTCGACGTCGAAGACCCCCGCCGGGCCGCTCTCCGTGAGCGGCTGATCACCGAGCACCTCCCGCTCGCCGAGCACATCGCGCGGCGGTTCAGCGGCCGCGGCGAACCCTTCGAAGACCTGCTGCAGGTCGCCCGGACCGGGCTGATCCGCGCGGTCGACCGGTACGACGCCGGCCGCGGCAGCGACTTCGTGTCGTTCGCCGTGCCGACCATCATGGGCGAGGTGCGCCGGCACTTCCGCGACGTCGGCTGGTCGATGCGCGTGCCCCGGACGCTGAAGGACCTGAAGCAGAAGCTCGCGAAGGCCAGCGACGTCCTGGCCCACGAACTGGGCCGGGCCCCCACCCCCAGCGAACTCGCCCGCCACCTCGGCATGGACGTCGAAACCGTCCGCGAAGGCCTGCTGGCCGCCCAGGCCTACCGCGCCACTTCCCTCGACACCCCCGCGCGAGACGGCGAGGAAGACTTCGCCGCCGCCGCCCGGCTCGCCGAAGACGACACCGGCTTCGAACGGTTCGAGAACCACATCGCCCTGCGAGCGGCCCTGGCCACCCTGGAGCCCCGCGAACGCGCCATCGTCAAGATGCGGTTCGCCGACGAGCTCACCCAGAGCCAGATCGCCCAGCGGGTCGGCGTTTCCCAGATGCACGTCTCCCGGCTGCTGGCCAGGACCCTGGAGCAGCTGCGGCAGCACATCGACGCCGGCTGATCCACCGGAAGCCCGCCTCCGGCGGTTCACGCCTCGGCAACCGGGTAACCAGGTCCGGCAACGGCTCCCCGAAACGGACGGGGCGCCGCGGATCAGGAAGGGCCCAGCCCCGATGCCGATCGAAGAGCAGACGACGCACCTCGACGACTCGCTGCGCGTGCTCGCCCTCGAGGTCACCGACGACCTCGCCGAGCTGGCCACCGTGCGCGCGTGGGCCGAGAAGTTGCTGCAGGATCTGCCCGAAGACCAGCGGGTCGACGCGCTCATGGTGGTCGACGAGCTGACGTCGAACGCCCTCCGGCACGGCAAGCCGCCCCGGCAGGTCCGCCTGCTGCGCAAACGCGACTGGCTCTCCGTCGAAGTCGACGACGGCTGCATCGACCCCGCCTGCCCGCGGCCGCCGTCGTCCGACGGCGGGCACGGGCTCAAGCTGGTCGCCGCGATGAGCGTGTCCTGGGGTCAGTGGCAGCGTCCCACGGGCAAGACCGTGTGGGCCGAACTCGACCTCACCCGTGCCGCCGCGCCCGGTCGGCCGCGTTGAGCGGGCCGCGCAACGAGGACGCCGCCGCGGCCACCACCGCTTCGGCCACTGTGGACAGTGCGGGCAGGTCCAGTTTCCACTGCTGCCAGTAGAGCGGCACGTCCACCGGCCGGTTCCGCACCAGTGGCACCAGCGTGCCGGCCCGCAACCCGGGTGCCGCCTGCACCTCGGGCACCATGCCCCACCCGAGGCCGGCTTCGACCGCGGCGACGACCATCTCCGAGGCCGGGACGTAGTGCCGCAGCGCACTCGCCCCGGTCCCGCCGAGGAGCCGCACGAACGCGTCCTGCAGATCGTCGTGGTCGTCGAACACCACGACCGGCGCCGCGGTCAGGTCGTCCCGCAGCGCGCCGGTCACCCACCGCGCCGCGAAGGCGGGGGCGGCCAGCGGCAGGTAGCGCAGGTCGCCGAGCGGGCGCACGGAGCAGCCCTGCACCGGAGCGGCCGAGGACGTCACCGCCGCCATCACCCGGCCCTCCCGCAGCAACGTGGTGGTGTGTTCCTGGTCTTCGCGGTGCAGTTCGAAACAGATCGGCGGGTCGGCGGTCACCCCCGCGAGCGCCGGCAGGAACCAGGTGGACAGCGAGTCGGCGTTGACCGCGATCGGCACCCGGACGGGCTCGCCGCTCATGCCCAGCTCGGCCCGCGCGTCCCGCTCGAGGGCCGCCAGCCGCCGCGCGAACCGGACCACGACCTGCCCGGATTCGGTGACCCGCACCGGTTTCGTGCGGGTCACCAGCACGCTGCCGGTGCGCTGTTCGAGCGCCTTCACCCGCTGGCTCACGGCCGACGGCGTCACGTGCAGCACCGCCGCGGCGGCGTCGAACGTGCCCGCGTCGACCACCGCGAGCAGCGTCCTGACCTGGTCCAGCGGCAGATCCGTCATCACGGGCGCTGATCTTACGGCGGAAACTTCAGCTGAGCTGTCGACAGTTCGCTACGAGCCGAGGCCGGCCTTCGCCCGATGAGCCGACTTCTTCGCCTGGTTCCCGCACACCCCCATCGAGCACCACCGCCGCGTGCCCGGCCGGGACGTGTCGAGGAACAACGCCCCGCACCGGGCCCCCTCGCACCGCCGGACCCTCGCGAACTCCGGCGAGGTCACCAGTTCCAGCGCGTCCCGGGCGAGCAACGCCAGCATCGCCGACGCGGGATCCGCTGCCTGCCACCGCAGTTCGCCCGACGGCGTCAGCGAAGGTGCGGGCACCGGCAGGGCCGCGGCCCGGTTCAGCCGCTGCCGCGCCGGCGGGCGCGCCGAGGCCGTCAGCAGTTCGTGGATCGCCTCGCGGACCGCACGCGCTTCGCCGGCCGACGCGGGCCGGACCGGGGTGGCGAACGGGCCGAACCGGTCGATCCACGCTCCCCACGCCGCCGCGTCCGGCAGCTCCTCCGTCTCCGACGGCGTCCCGCGGTACCGCAGCGTCCGGATGAAGTCGAGGCACAAGCGGCCCGCTCCCGCGCGGAAGTTGTCCGTCATACGGGTCACAGTACGCCGGAACCGGTTTGACTGGTACCGTCGGGAACCGATCAAACCGGTTCCACGAGGGGGCAGGCATGACCGAGACCGAGCAGAAGGCCCCGCCCGGCTGGCTCGTGCTGCTCCTGGCCGTCTCCTGTGGACTGACCGTCGCGAACCTCTACTACGCCCAGCCGTTGCTGGCCGAGCTGCGGCAGGCCTTCGGGGTCGGCGAGGCCGCCGCCGGCGGGGTGGTCACCGCCACCCAGCTCGGGTACGCCGCCGGCATGCTGCTGCTCGTCCCGCTGGGCGACCGGCTCGAAAACCGCGGCCTCGTCGCGACGCTGCTCGCGGTCGCCTGCGCCGGGCTGGTCGTCACCGGGATCGCGCCCGGGTTCGCCGTCCTGCTGCTCGCCTCGCTGGTCGTCGGGGCGGCGTCGGTCGTGGTGCAGATCCTCATCCCGTTCGCCGCCGACCTCTCCCCTGACGCCATCCGCGGCCGGATCGTCGGGCGGGTCGTCAGCGGGCTGCTCTTCGGGATCCTGCTCTCGCGCGTGGTCGCCAGCCTGCTCGCCGAGGTGACCAGCTGGCGGGTCGTGTTCCTGATTTCGGCCGGCGCGATGGCCGTGCTCGCCCTCGTCCTGCGCTTCATCCTGCCGCCCCGCGCGCCCAAGACCGACGTCCGCTACGGCGAACTGCTCCGCTCCACGTTCGCCATGGCGCGGAAACACCCACCGCTGCGCCACCGGGCCCTCTACCAGTCGGCGATGTTCGGTGCCTTCAGCGCGTTCTGGACGACCATCGCGTTCGTCCTGACCGCGCCGCCCTTCAACTACTCCCAGCTGGGCGTCGGCCTGTTCGCACTGGCGGGCGCGGCCGGCGCCGCGGTGGCGCCGCTGGCCGGGCGGTGGTCGGACCACGGCCACGGCCGGCAGCTCACCGCGGGCGCCTTCGTGCTCTGCGCCGCGGCCTTCGCGCTCGCCGGCTTCGGCGCGCACAGCGTCATCCTGCTGGCGATCGCGGCGATCGCCGTCGACATGGCCGTCCAGACCACGCTGGTGGTCGGCCAGCACACGATCTACCAGCTCGACCCGTCCGCCCGCGCCCGCATCAACAGCGTCTACCTGGGCACGTTCTTCATCGGCGGCGCGATCGGCTCCCAGGCCGGCTCGATCGCCTACCACCTCGGCGGCTGGACGGCGGTCGTCGTGTTCGCCGGCGTGCTCCCGCTGCTCGGCCTGGCCGGGATGGCCCGCACCCGCGCCTAGCGCACCAGCAAGCCGAGCACCAGCGCCAGCGGCGGCCACGCCTCCCGCCCGCGCCGCGTACAGGCGTAGGCACGCTGCCGCACCTCCGGGCCGGCCAGCGGCAGCACCGCGACCCCCGACCTCGCCGCCCAGGTCGCCGGCAGCAGGCCGACCGCGGGTGCCGGGCCGGTCGCGATGAGGTCCTCCACCAGCTCCAGGCTGTCCGCGCGGTGCGTCAGGCGGGGCTCGAACCCCGCCATGGCCGCCAGCCTGCGGACCACGTCCTCGTCCGTGCCGTCGCGGGAGTTGACGATCCAGCCGTGGTCGCGGAACGCCTCGAAGACCGCCACCGTCCCGTCGCCGCGCACCCGGGCCGCGTCGGCGGCCGGGACGGCCAACCCCCAGCTCGCCGTCCACAGTGGACGCGCCAGGATCGCGGGGTCGGTGCCCGCCGGGGCGAGTTCGTAGTCGTAGGTGAGGGCGAGGTCGATGTCGTCGGCCAGCAGGGCGGCGAACGCCTCGGGCGGTTCGTACTCGCTGATCCGCAGCTCGACCCGCGGGTGGTGCGCGGCGAGCGCGGCCGCGGCCGGCAGCACCGAGCGCCGCACGGCCGTGGCGAACCCGGCGACCCGCACGGTGCCCGCCGGCTCGGCGTGGGGGTCGAGATCCGCGCGCGCGGCCTCCACGGCGGCGAGGATGGTCACCGCGTGCTCGGCCAGGCGCCGTCCCGCGGGGGTGAGCCGCACCCGCCGGCCGTCCGGTTCCAGCAGGGGCACGCCGGTTTCCCGCGCCAGTACCGCGATCTGCTGCGAGACCGTGGACGTGGTGGTGCCGAGCACGTCCGCCACCGCGCGCATCGAGCCGTGGCGGGACAGCTCGAGGAGGAACCGGAGCCGGCGGGTGTCCACGCCGTCATTGTCCACGAACCGCGAACGGTGTGTCCACGATTGCCACGTGGACATGAACGGTCGTGCTGGGCTTTGCTGGACCCGTGCCGTCCTCGTCCCGCACCGGAGCGACCCTCGCCGTCGCCGCCATGCTCTGCGTCCAGCTCGGTCTCGCCGTGTCGGTCGGCCTGTTCGACCGCGTCGGTCCGGAAGGAGCGGCGTGGTTGCGCCTGGCGTGGGCCGGGGTGCTGCTGCTCGTCGTGGTCCGGCCGCGTCCGTCGTCGTTCCGGCGGAGCACCTTCGTGGCCTGCTGCGGGCTGGGCGTGGTCACGGCGGGGATGACCATGCTGTTCATGGAAGCGGTGGCCCGGTTGCCGCTGGGCACGGCGAGTGCGCTGGAGTTCCTCGGACCGCTGGCCGTCGCCGTCACGCGAGGCCGCGGCGGTAAGCGGGGGTGGCCCGTCCTCGCGGCGGCCGGGGTGGTGTTGCTGACCCAGCCGTGGCGGGGCGGCGCGGACCTGGCGGGCGTCGGCTTCGCGCTGGCGGCCGCGGTCTGCTGGGCCTGCTACATCCTGCTGACGCAGCGGGTCGGCGACGAGGTGGCGGGCGTGCGCGGGCTCGCGGTGTCGATGCCGGTGGCGGGTGTCGTGGCGACGCTGGTCTACGGACCGGGGGTGTTCGGGCACCTGACCTGGCCGCTGCTGCTCACCGGCCTCGGGCTGGCGGTGTTGCTGCCGGTGGTGCCGTTCGCGCTCGAGATGCTCGCCCTGCGGCGGCTGACCGCCCCCGCGTTCGGGACGCTGATGAGCCTGGAGCCGGCCATCGCCCTGACGATCGGGCTCGTCGTGCTCCACCAGATCCCGGACGCCGGCGCGGCGGTGGGCGTGGTGCTCGTCGTGGCGGCCGGGATCGGCGCGGAGCGGACCGGGACGCGGGAGCGGGCCGAGCAACCTGCTTAGGGCGTGCCTGACAACTCCTTGGTCCAGGTGACCACGGCAGGCAGGGACGAGCGCCGATCGGTAGATGCCAGGTCCAGATCGGCTGCCACGGACTGAACACCGCCGGCACATCCCGCCACGCGAGCCCGCACCGATACCGGTAGCTGATCCCCTCAGCCATCACCCGCGCATCCGAGAACGGTCGGCCTGGCTTTCCGGTGCGGACCGGGACGCGGGAGCGGGCCGGGCAGCCGGCCTAGGCGAAGACGTCCCGCCGCGCGGCCACCCACTCCGCGTACGTCGTCCCCGGCCGGCCCAGCAGCTCCTCGACGACGCCGGTCGGCACCTGCGGGTGCCGCAGCGTTTCCGCGAAGCCTTCGAGCAGCCAGCCGACGGCCGATTCCGGGATGCCGTAACCGATCCACTGCGCGCGCTGCTCCGCCGGTGTCAGCTCGCGGAAGTGGATCTCCTTGCCCAGCACCGAGGCCAGGGTCTCGACCTGCCCGCGCAGGGTGATCGCCTCCGGTCCACTGAGGACATACGTTTTGCCGGTGTGCCCGGCCGAGACCAGCACCCGGGCGGCCACCGCCGCGATGTCGCCGAGGTCGATGGGGGTCTGCGTCGCGTCGCCGTAGGCCATCGCGACCTCGCCCGCCCGGACCATCGGCGCCCAGTCGAGCGTGTTGTTCATGAACCCGCCGGGGCGCAGGAAGGTCCAGGCGAACCCGGCGGCCCGGACGGCGGCCTCGACGGCGCCGTACTCGTGCCCGCTGGAGCCCTCGTGCTCGTCCCCGACGCTGCTGCCCGACAACGCGACCACACGCTCGACGCCGGCCTCCGTGGCCAGCTCGCAGAACCGCCGGACGGTCCGCGCCATCGGCGCCAGGTACACCGCCGAGACCCCCTTGAGCGCGACCGGCAGCGTCGACGGCCTCGCCAGTGACCCGACGACCACCTCGGCCCCGGCCGGGAGCCGGGCGCGTTCCGGATCGACGGTCAGCGCCCGCACGGGCACCCCGGCCGCGACCAGTTCGTCGACCACCAGCCGGCCGACGCTGCCGGTCGCGCCCGTCACCAGGATCGTCATCAGCGTCCTCCTCATTCTCGTATGTCGTACGAGATCGTACGGCATACGAGAACCCAGGTGCACGCGAAAACGGAAGTTCAGGAGGTGATGGTCGGCAGTTCCGGCGCCGCGACGTCGTAGACCTTGCCGTCCTGGGTCAGCAGGGCGGCCAGGACCTTGGCCTTGCGGTCCGTCTGCTCCGCGGTGCCCCAGCGGACGATCTTCCCGTTGGCCAGCGTGAACTCCACGCTCGCCGGCGTCTTCGCCGTCGCCGTCGTGACCTGCTTGAGGAGCTGCTCCGGGATCACCCCGAGCACCGCCGTCACCGCGCGCGTCACCGGGTCGTCCGCCGACACCTTCGGCAGCTTGAGCTCCGGCAGGCCCGGCGGACGTGCCGCGACCGTCTTGAACACCACGCCCCCACCGTCGACGAGGTGGACGCCGTCGCCGCCCGGGCCGCTGTCGAAGAACGCGATCGCCGTCCGCTCGGTGACCGTGATCTCGACCGTGTTCGGCCACGACCGCGACACCTCGACCGTCGCGATGCCCGGCATCCCCGCCACCCGGTCGCGGATCTCGTCGGTGCTCAGCCGCAGCATCGGCTTGCCGGCCGGGACCGCGGCCGCCGTGCGGATCTGGTCTGCCGGCACCGTGCGGGAGCCGCTGACCGAGACGTCCTGCACGCCGAGCATCGAGCTGAAGAACAGCAGGTACACCAGCGACACCACGGTGAGCACGGACAGCAGCGCGACCCACCGGCGGCGGATCTCCACCTGCCGGTTGGGCCGGGTGCGGGCGCTCGGCTTGGGCCGCGCGGCGCGGGTCCGGCGGCGCTCCTCCTCGGAGCGCCGCCCCCGGCGTTGCCGGGCCAGGGCAGAGCGATCCGGGAGCTCCTCTTCGGAGGACGGACGGCGGCGTTCCCTGGTCGGACTCATGGCCTCAGCGCTTGTCCAGCTCGGCGAGGATCTCCGGCCCCAGCTGCGTCACGTCCCCGGCGCCCATGGTCACCACCAGGTCGCCGGGCTTGGCCAGCCCGGCCGCCATCGGCGCCGCGACGTCGAACGCCGGCTCGTAGTGCACCGCCGCGGTCACCCGGTCGGCGATCAGCGCGCCGGTGACCCCCGGCTCGGGCTCCTCCCGCGCGCCGTAGACGTCCAGCACGACGACCTCGTCGGCCAGCGACAGCGCCTCCGCGAACTCCACCGAGAACGTCTTGGTCCGCGAGTACAGGTGCGGCTGGAACACCACGATCACCCGCCCGGACCCGGCCGCCGTCCGCACCGCGCGCAGCTGCGCGGCCACCTCGGTCGGGTGGTGGGCGTAGTCGTCGTAGACGCGGACGTCGCCGGCCCGGCCCTTGAACTCGAACCGCCGCCGCACTCCGCCGAACGCCGCGAGCCCGTCCACCAGGCCGGACACCGGGGCACCCAGCTCGACCCCGGCCAGCAGGGCCGCGATCGCGTTGAGCGCCATGTGCTCGCCCGGCACGGCGACGCGCACCGAAACCTCCTCGCCGGCCAGCTCGAGCCGCACGACACCGCCGTCCGGCGCCGGGACGTACTCCAGGATCCGCGCGTCACCCGGACCGGTGGCCGTGCGGCCGTAGCGGCGCACCCGGACCCCCAGGTCGGCCGCCTGCCGGCCGAGTTCGTCCGCCCCGGGATCGTCACCGCAGACGATGAGCAGCCCGCCCGGGACGATCCGGCTCACGAACTCGGTGAACACCTTCGTGTAGGCCTCGGCCGTGCCGTGGTGGTCCAGGTGGTCCGGCTCGACGTTCGTCACGACCGCGACCGACGGCGAGTAGGTCAGGAACGAGCCGTCGCTCTCGTCGGCCTCGGCGACGAACACGCCACCCTCGCCGTGGTGGGCGTTGGCACCGGACTCGTTGAGGTCGCCGCCGATGGCGAACGACGGGTCGAGCCGGCAGTGCTGCAGCGCGACGGTCAGCATCGACGTCGTCGACGTCTTGCCGTGCGTGCCCGCGATGCAGGCGACGCGGTGGCCCTCCATCAGCCCGGCCAGCGCCTGCGCCCGGTGCAGCACCGGGATGCCCGCGGCCCGGGCCGCGGCCAGCTCGGGGTTGGTCTCCTTGATCGCCGTCGAGACGACCACCGCGGACGGCGGTTCCGCGAGCGCGGAAATGTTCGCGGCCGCCTGGCCGACGAACAGCTCGGCACCCTGGGCGCGCAGCGACAGCAACGCGCGCGACTCCTTGGCGTCCGAGCCCGACACGAAAGCGCCCCGGGCCAGCAGGATCCGCGCGATGCCGGACATGCCGGCCCCGCCGATCCCGATCAGGTGCGCCCGGCGCAGTTCTTCGGGCAACTCAGGCACCGGCGGCCTCCAGAACGATGCGGGCGAGGGTCTCGTCGGCCTCGCGGTGGCCCATGCCGACCGCCGCCGCGCTCATCTTCGCGACGCGGTCGGCGTCGGTGACCAGCGGGACGACCAGCTCGGCGACCTTGGCCGGGCTGAGGTCGCCGTCGAAGACCATCAGCGCGGCGCCGGCGTCGACGGCCGGCCGGGCGTTGCTGGCCTGCTCGCCGTTGCCGATCGGCAGCGGGACGAACACCGCGGGCAGCCCGACCGAGGTCACCTCGGCGACGGTCATCGCGCCCGAGCGGCAGATCGCCACGTCGGCCGCGGCGTAGGCCAGGTCCATCCGCTCCAGGTACGGCACCGGCACGTACGCCGGCTTGCCCGGGAACTCCTGGACGACCAGCGTGTTCTTCGGCCCGTGCGCGTGCAGGACGCCGACACCGGCGTCGGCGAGGTCCTTCGCCGCGCCGGACACGGCGGCGTTGATCGACTGCGCGCCCTGCGAACCGCCGAAGACCAGCAGGGTCGGCGCGTCCGGGTCCAGGCCGAAGTGCGCCCGCGCCTCGGCCCGCAGCGCGGCCCGGTCCAGCGTGGTGATCGACCGCCGCAGCGGGATCCCGACGACCTCGGCCTTCGGCAGCGGGGTGCCCGCGACGGCGACCGCGACGCGGCGGGCGAACCGCGCGCCGACCTTGTTCGCCAGGCCCGGCGACTGGTTGGCCTCGTGCACGACGATCGGGACGCGCCCGCGCGCGGCCAGGTAGGCGGGCAGGGCGACGTACCCGCCGAAGCCGACGACGACGTCCGCGCCGACGCGCTCCAGCACCTCGCGGGTCTTGCGGACCGAGTCGCGGACCTTCAGCGGCAGCTTGACCAGCTCCGGTGTCGGCTTGCGCGGCAGCGGCACCGGCGGGATCAGCTCGAGGGGGTAGCCGCGGGCCGGGACCAGCTTGTTCTCCAGGCCGCGCTCGGTGCCGAGCGCGACGACCGTCGCGTCCGGGCGCAGCCGCATGACGGCGTCGGCCAGGGCGAGGGCGGGTTCGATGTGTCCTGCGGTGCCACCTCCGGCGACCACGACCACGGGCCCCTTGCCCGTGGCGGCTCGCTCGGTTCCCTTGACGGGCTTACTCACCTATGACCTCTCCGGTTCGCGGTACTCCGGGTACCACGGCTCGCTGTTGTCCGCGCGGCCCCGCCGCGAGACGTGCTCGTGCGGGCCGCGCTCGTCCGTGCCGCGCTGCGGCGCACCGGTTCGCGGACCGACCTGCGTCGTTCCTGAGCCGGGGCGGGCCGGGCCGCACGGGGCGCCGGCCTGGCCGCCTTCGCCCCACTCCGCCCCGCCGCCTTGCGCGTGGCGGGCGGACGGTACGGGTCGGGCGCGGGCAGCCGCAGCAGACGCCCGAATTTACCCGGCCCCTGTGTGCGCAGCGCGGCCACCGCCTCCGGTTCGTGCCGGGCGGCGTTCGCGAGCACGCCCATGATGAGCATGGTGATCACCAGCGAGGTGCCACCGTAGGAGATCAGCGGCAGCGTGACGCCGGTGACGGGCAGCAGGCCGACGACGTAGCCGATGTTGATGCCGGCCTGCGCCACGAGGAAGACCGTCAGCGTGCCGGAGACGATCCGGATCCACGGGTCGATGTTGCGGGTCGCGATCCGCAGGCCGACGACGGCGACCCCGCCGAAGAGGGCGAGCACGACGACGCAGCCGATCAGCCCGAGCTCCTCGCCGATCACCGCGAAGATGAAGTCGTTCTGCGCGTTGGGCAGGTAGCCCCAGTTGGACGCGCCCTGGCCGAGGCCCTTGCCGAGCAGCCCGCCGTCGGCCAGCGCCAGCTTGGCCTGGTTGGCCTGGAAGCCCCCGTCGCTGGTGTCGGCGTCCGGCGAGAGGAACGACATGACCCGGTCGAGCCGGTAGGGCGCGATGATCGCGAGGACGAGCACCCCGGCCAGGCCGCCGGCGAGGATGACGCCGAACAGGCGTTTCGGGGCGCCGGCGAACCACAGCAGCGCCAGCAGCACCACGGCGAGGGTGACCGTGCCGCCGAGGTCCGGCTGCAGCATGACCAGGGCGAACATCAGCAGCGCGATCGGCACCACGGGCACCAGCAGGTGCCGCCACTGGTGGATCACGTTGTACTTGATGACCAGGATGTGGGCGCCCCAGAAGGCCAGCGCGACCTTCGCGGCTTCGACCGGTTGGAAGGTGAACTCGCCGAGCTTGAACCAGCCCTGCGAGCCGTTGACCTCCGAGCCGAGCGGGGTGAGCACGAGCATCAGCAGGCCGAGGCAGACGACCGTGGCGGTGGCCGACATCCGCCGGATCCGCTCCAGCTTGACCCGCAGGCCGAGCCAGAAGACGACCGAGCCGAGGGCGACGAACACCAGGTGCTTGACGAACAGCGAGTACACCCCGCTGCCGGTCTTCGGGTTGTAGGAGGTGACCGACGACGCCGAGAGCACCATGACGATGCCGATGACGGTGAGCACGCCGGTGAGGGCGAGCACGACGTGGAACGACGCCAGCGGCCGCGAGAGCCACGCCGTCAGCGCGGTCCGGACGGCGACGAAGCCGCTCTCCTTGCGCTCGCGGCGCGGCCGCTTCGGCGGCGTTTCCGGCTTCTTTTCAGCTGTCGTCACTCGGCTCCCCCGCTGCGTCGTCGCGGAGGACACGCACGGCCGCGGCGAACGCGTCGCCGCGCTCGCCGTAGCTCGAGAACATGTCCAACGACGCCGCGGCGGGTGCCAGCAGCACCACGTCACCGGGTCGGGCCATCGCGCTGGCCGCACTCACCGCCGCAGTCATGGGTTCATCGTCACCCGGACGGAGGCTGTTCACCGGGACATCCGGCGCGTGTCGCGCAACCGCGGCGGCGATCACGGGTGAATCGACGCCGAGTAGCACAACTCCGCGGAGCCGGCCTGCGATGCTGCTCACCAGCTCGTCGACCGACGCGCCCTTGAGCTGGCCCCCGGCGATCCACACGATGCTCGCGTGGGCCCGCAGGGACCCGGCGGCCGCGTGCGGGTTGGTCGCCTTCGAGTCGTTGACGTACCGCACCCCGGCCACCTCGGCGACCTCGGCGGCCCGGTGCGGGGCCGGCTGGTACTCGCGCAGGCCCTTCACCACCGCCTCCGGTGAGACGCCGTGGGCGCGGGCCAGCGCGGCCGCGGCGAGGGCGTTCGCGACGTTGTGCGGGCCGGCCGGGCGGACGTCGGAGAGGGTGGCCAGCGCCTCGGCGCTGTTCTCCGGGTCGGCGACGAAAGCGCGGTCGACCAGCAGGTCTTCGACCACGCCCAGTTCACCGGTGCGCGGGGTGTCGAGCTGGAAGCCGACGCGGCGGGCGCTCTCCGGAGCGTGCCCGGCGGCGATCCGGGTGGACCAGTCGTCGTCGGCGTTGTGCACGGCGACCTTGGCGCGGGTGTACACGCGCCCCTTCGCGGCCGCGTACTCGTCCATCGAGCCGTGCCAGTCGATGTGGTCCTCGGCCAGGTTCAGCACCACGGCGGCGTCCGGGGCGAGGGTCGAGGACCAGTGCAGCTGGAAGCTCGACAGCTCCACGGCCAGCACGTCGTAACCCGCGCGGACCGCGTCGAGCGCCGCGTAGCCGATGTTCCCGCAGGCCACGGCGTTGCTGCCGGCGGCCTTGAGGATCGATTCGAGCATGCCGGCGGTGGTCGTCTTGCCGTTCGTGCCGGTGATCACCAGCCACGACGGCGGGTGCTCGCGCAGCTGCCCGACCCGCCAGGCCAGCTCGACGTCGCCGATGACCTCGACCCCCGCCTCGGCCGCGGCCACGAGCAGCGGCGACGTCGGCCGCCAGCCGGGGCTGGTGACGACCAGGACGACGTCGGCGGGCGGCTCGGTCAGGCCCGGCACCAGCTCGGCGCCGAGGCCCTGCAGCTCGGCCAGGCGCTCGGCGTTGCCGTCGGTGACGGTGACGCGCGCACCCAGCTCGACCAGCACGGGGACGACCGACTTGCCGGTGACCCCGGCCCCGGCGACGAGAACGTGAGAACCGGCGATGTCTTTCACGTCAGCCGCCGAGGCCCAGCTGCTCGCTGTAGAACAGGCCGAGCCCGAACATGCAGCAGATCGCCGAGAGCAGCCAGAACCGGATGATCACCGTGGTTTCGGCCCAGCCGGCGAGCTCGAAGTGGTGGTGGAACGGTGCCATCCGGAACAACCTTCGCCGGGTCGTCCGGAACACCGCGATCTGCGCGACCACCGAGATCATCTCGACCATGAACAGGCCGCCGATGACGATGGCGAGCAGCTCGGTGCGGGTCGTCATGGACAGGCCGGCGACCAGGCCGCCGAGGGCCAGCGAACCGGTGTCGCCCATGAAGATCTTCGCCGGGGCCGCGTTCCACCAGAGGAAGCCCACGCAGGCGCCGGTCGCCGCGGCGGCGACCACGGCCAGGTCCAGCGGGTCGCGGACGTCGTAGCAGGCCGCGGCCGGCGCGTTGGCGCAGGACAGCCGCTCCTGCCAGAACGAGATGACGACGTAGGTGGCCAGCACCATCGCCGCCGCGCCACCGGCCAGGCCGTCGAGGCCGTCGGTGAAGTTGACCGCGTTCGACCAGCCGGAGATCACGACGTAGCAGAAGATCACGAAGATCACCGACGGGAAGGTGATCAGCGCGAGGTCACGGACGTAGGAGAGGCTCTCCGACGCCGGCGTGATGCCGTGCTGGTTCGGGAAGTTCAGCGCCAGCACCGCGAACGCGATGGTGACGACCAGCTGCCCGACCAGCTTCGCGGTCTTGTTCAGCCCGAGGTTGCGCTGCTTGCGGATCTTGATGAAGTCGTCGAGGAACCCGACGATCCCGAGGCCCACCGCGAGCATCAGCACGAGCAGCCCGGAGGCCGTCGGCGCGCCGCTGCGGGAGTTGAACATCCAGTTGATCAGGTGCGCGGCGAAGTACCCGACGACCATCGCGATGATGATCGCGACACCGCCCATGGTCGGGGTACCGCGCTTGGACTTGTGTCCCTGGGGGCCTTCCTCGCGGATCTCCTGGCCGAAGCCCTGCCGGGAGAAGACCCGGATCAGGTAGGGCGTCAGCATGATGGAGACCAGCAGGCCCGCCGCGGCCGCGATCAGGATGCTGATCACGCGTCACCACCGTTCGAGCGATTCTCGGAGTTGTCGGTTTCCCGGGGTTCGAGCAGGGCCTCGGCGACCCGCCAGAGGCCGGCGGCCTTGGAGGCCTTGACCAGCACCACGTCCCCGGGGCGGAGCTGATCATGCAGCAGGGCGGCGGCGGCCTCGACGTCGGGTACCAAAGTGGATTCCTCGCCCCAGGAGCCTTCCTGGTGCGCGCCCTGGTGCATGGCCGCCGCCTCGGGCCCGATGACGACGAGCTTGGCGATGTTGAGCCGGACGACGAGCCGGCCGATCTCGTCGTGGGCGGTGACCGAGTCCGCGCCGAGCTCGCCCATCACGCCGAGCACGGCCCAGGACCGGCGGCCGGTTTCCCGGGTCATCGCCGCGAGGGCCTTCAGGCCGGCCCGCATCGACTCGGGGTTGGCGTTGAACGAGTCGTTGAGGATCGTGACGCCGTCGGGCCGGGTGACGACCTCCATGCGGCGCGCGGAGCGCCGTTCGAGGGCCGAGAGCCGGGCCGCGATTTCCGCCGGCGTCGCCCCCAGCTCCAGCGCGACCGCCGCGGCGGACAGCGCGTTGCCGACGTGGTGCTCGCCGTGCAGCGGCAGCCGGACGTCGGCCTCGCCGGCCGGGGTGATCAGCCGGAAGGAGGCGCGGGCCTCGTCGTCGAGGGTGATGTTCTCCGCGCGGATCTGCGCCGAGGGGCTCTCGCCGACGAACACCACCCGGGCCTTCGTGCGGCTCGCCATGGCCGCGACCAGCGGGTCGTCGAGGTTCAGCACCGCGACGCCGTCCTCGGGCAGGGCCTCGACGAGCTCGCCCTTGGTCTTCGCGATGCCTTCGCGCGAGCCGAACTCGCCGACGTGCGCGCTGCCGACGTTGAGCACGACGCCGATCTTCGGCGGGGCGATCTCCGCGAGGTGGGCGATGTGGCCCGGGCCCCGCGCCGACAGCTCCAGCACGAGGTGCTTCGTCTCGGCGTCCGCCCGCAGCGCCGTCCAGGGGTGGCCGAGCTCGTTGTTGAACGACCCGGGCGGCGCGATCGTCGGGCCGAGCGGCTCGAGCAGCTGCGCGATGACGTCCTTGGTCGAGGTCTTGCCGGAGGAGCCGGTGACGCCGACGACGGTCAGCTCGCCCTCGGCCAGGCGCTGCACGACGTACCGGGCGAGCTTGGCCAGCGCGGCCAGCACCGCGGCACCGGAGCCGTCCTTGTCGCCGGTCAGCGCGACCGACCGCTCGTGGGCCTCGCCCGCGGCGAGCGGCGGGACGACGATCGCGGGCGCGTCGACCTCGCGGGCGGCCAGCACGGCCACGGCGCCGGCTTCGACGGCCTGCGCGGCGAAGTCGTGGCCGTCGACCTTCTCCCCCGGCAGCGCGACGAACAGGCCGCCGGACGTGAGCTCCCGGGTGTCGAACTCCACGGTGCCGGTCACCTGCGCGCCCGGGTCGGCGCGGTGCAGCCGGCCGCCGACGACGCCGGCGATCTCGGCCAGGCTGAGCACGATCACACACTCACCTCGAGTTTGTTGCGGATGGCCGCGGCCAGCTCGTCGCGGTCGGAGAACGGGTGCACGACGCCGCCGGCCTCCTGGCCGGACTCGTGCCCCTTGCCGGCGAGGAAGACGATGTCGCCCGGCTCGGCGAGCGAGACGGCGTGTGCGATGGCCTCGCGGCGGTCGCCGATCTCGATGATCTCGCCGCCCTCGGCGGGCCCGACCGCGCGGGCGCCGGCGAGCATGGCGACCCGGATCGCCGCCGGGTCCTCGGAGCGCGGGTTGTCGTCGGTGACGATCAGGACTTCACTGCGGCGGGCCGCGGCCTCGCCCATCATCGGGCGCTTGGCGGTGTCCCGGTCGCCGCCGCAGCCGAGCACGGTGATGATCCGGCCCTCGGTGCGCGCCCGCAGCGCGTCCAGCCCCTGGGCGACCGCGGCCGGCTTGTGGGCGTAGTCGACGACGGCGGTGAACTCCTGGCCGACGTAGACGCGCTCCATCCGGCCGGGGACCTGCACCTGGGCGAGTCCGGCGACGATGTGCTCCAGCGACACCCCGGCGGTGCTCAGGATCGCGGCCGCGAGCACGGCGTTGGCGACGTTGAACTCGCCGGGCAGCGGGATCCGGGCGGCCGCGCGCAAGCCGTCCGGGCCGTGCAGGGTGAACGTCTGCTCGCCCCGCGGGGTGGCCTTCAGGTCGGTGGCCTTCCACGCGGCCTCGGTGCCCGGATCGGTGGTCACGGTGATCGTCTGCGGCGTGAGCAGGGCCTGTCCCCACGCGCTGTCGGCCACCACCACCTCGGTGGTGGACCGGCCGTCGAACAGCAGCGACTTCGCGGCGAAGTACTCCTGCATGTCCTTGTGGAAGTCCAGGTGGTCCTGGGAGAGGTTGGTGAACGCGCCGACCGCGAACCGGGTGCCGTTGACGCGGCCCAGCGCGAGCGCGTGGCTGGAGACCTCCATCGGCACGTGCGTGACGCCGCGCTCGAGCATCACCGCGAGCAGCGCCTGCAGGTCGGGCGCCTCCGGCGTGGTGAAGCCGCTGACCAGCCGCTCGCCCGCGATCCGGGTCTCCACCGTGCCGATCAGGCCGGTGGTCAGGCCGGCGGCCTGCAGGCCGGCGTCGACCAGGTAGGACGTCGTCGTCTTGCCGGAGGTGCCGGTGACGCCGAGCACGGACAGCTTCAGGGAGGGCTCGCCGTAGATCCAGGCGGCGATCTCGCCGAGGGCGGCCCGCGGATCGGCGTGGACCAGGATCGGGACGCCGGCGTCGCGCAGGGCGGGCCGCTCGGCGCCCGCGGCGTCGGTGAGCACGGCGACGGCCCCGGCCGCGACGGCCTGGTCGCTGAAGTCGGCGCCGTGGGCGCGGGCGCCCGGGAGGGCGGCGAAGAGGTCACCGGGCAGCACGTGCTGCGCACGCAGCGTGGTGCCGGTGACGGTGAGCTCGGCCGCGTCGGGCGAGCCGGCGATCAGGCGGGCGTCCGCCCTGGCGAGCAGCGTCGCCAGCGGGACCGGGTCGATGCGCGCCGGGCGGGGCGGCGCGGGGACCGCTTTCACCGGGCTTTCCGGCACCTGGGAACTGGACGAGGACACGGACACGGCCAAGAGGCTACCGGCGGGCGGTTCGGGCACCCGCACGCGGTACGGCGATTGCGTGCGGGCCGGGCACATGTGCTAGACGGCGTCACGGACCCCGTTGCGCCGCAAGGGTTTCCCCGGCGCCGGCCGATGTGGACGCTCGCGCGCCGAAGCCCCCTCGCGCGGTGCCGCGTGAGGGGGCTTTAACGGACAGTGCCTGGTCTACGGCGCGATGATGAGCGGAACCTCCGGCGAGGGACCGTCGGACAACGGGATCTGGTACCGCTGCGTCACGTACGACGCGATCGTGTGGAACAGCGGCGCGGCGGAGTGCCCGACCGGCAGTGTCGTGTCCGGCGCGTCCAGCCGGATCCCGACGACGAACCGCGGGTGGTCGGCGGGCAGGATGCCGGCGAAGGTGATGTTGTACAGGTGGTCGCTGTAGGCCTTCGTCCGCGGGTCGACCTGCTGGCCGGTGCCGGTTTTCCCGGAGATCTGGTAGCCCTCGACCGCCGCCGTCGGCGCGGTGCCCTTCTGGACGCCCTTGCCGTTCTGGGCGACCGCGCGCATCATGTCGCGCACCGTCTTGGCGGTCTGCGGGCTGACCACCCGGACCGACTTCGGGGCCGGCTCCGGCACGGTCGTGCCGTCCGGGTTCACCTTGGCCTTGACGATCCGGGGTTCGACGCGCAGGCCGTCGTTGGCGATCGCCTGGTACATCCCGGCCATCTGCAGGACGGTCATCATCAGGCCCTGCCCGATGGGCAGGTTGCCGAAGGTGGTCGCGGACCACTGGCTGCGCGCGGGCACCACGCCCGCGCTCTCGCCGGGCAGGCCGACGCCGGTGCGCTGGCCGAGGCCGAACGACTTGAGCAGGTTGGCGTACCGCTCCTCGCCGATCTTCTGCGCCAGCAGCAGGGTGCCGATGTTGGACGACTTGGCGAAGATCCCGGTGGTGGTGAAGGTCTGGGTCCCGTGGGTCCAGGCGTCGTGCACCGTCTTGTCGGCCACCTGCAGCGCACCGGGCACCTCGACCGTGGACTCCGGCGTCGCGACACCGAAGTCGATCGCCCCGGTGGCGGTGACGAGCTTGTTCACCGAACCGGGTTCGAACGGCGTGGTGACCGCGGGGTTGGCCAGGTCGTCGGTCTTCCAGGTGCTCTGGTCGTTGGGGTCGAAGGTCTTGTCGTTGGCCAGCGCGTAGACCTCACCGGTCTTGGCGTCCATGACGACGGCCTGCCCGCCCTTGGCGTGCGACTGCTGGACGTAGTCCGCCAGCTGCCGCTGCACCTCGTACTGCAGGTCGGAGTCGATGGTCAGTTCGAGGTCGGAGCCGGGGACGGCGGCCTGCAGGTCGCGCTCGGTGCCCGGGATGACGACGTTGTCGCTGCCGTTCTTGGTGTTGACCATCATCCGGCCCGGCATACCCGCCAGGTCGTTGTCGCGCAGCAGTTCGAGCCCGACGAGGCCGTGGAGGTTGTGCTTCGACACGTCCGGGTCTTCGGAGCGCCAGTTCGCGGCACCGACGATGTTGGCCGCCAGGCCGCCGCCCGGGTACTCCCGCAGCGCGCGCTTCTCGACGCCGATCCAGGCGAAGTGCTTGACGATGTCCGCCGCGACGGACGGCTCGACGTTGTTCACCACGTAGGTGAAGGACGCCTGCTTGTGGAACAGGTCGAGCAGCTGCTGCTCGCTCAGCTGGTTCGGCACCTTGGCCGCGATGTACTTCGCGGCCGCGGCGGTCTCGGCATCGAACGTCTTCTTGGTGCCCGGGTTCTTCGTGGCGAAGTCGTCCATGCTCTTGTGCAGCGCCTTGAGGTTCACCGAGAGCGTGCGCACCTCGACGCTGAACGCCAGCTTCGCGCCGTTGCGGTCCACAATGGACCCGCGCTGGGCGGGGATGTCGATGGTCTGGGCACGCTGCCGCTCGGCCGCGGCCGAGAGCGCCGCGGCGTCGAACCACTGCACCTGCACCAGTTTCACGCCGGCGACGATCAGCACGGCGACCAGCAGCAGGCGCACGGCGGAGAACCGGCTGCGGTGGCCGCCGTTGCCCCGCCGCGCGGCCGCGCTGCGGGTCCCGGCGGCGTACGTCCGCCGCGCGCTGCCCGCGGCGCGCGCGCGGGCCTGGCTGCGGCCCGAAGCCATCACTGGCCGCCTCCCGGCTGGGCCGGCGGCTGCTCCTCGGGCACGGCGGGCTGGTCGCCCTCGATCGGCGCGCCCTGCTGCGACTGCGTGCCGGCGGCGGGTGCCGCGGGCGGTGCGGCCGGCACCACCGGGGTGTCCGCCTTGGCCTTCTTGGGTTCGCCGACGAGCGAGGTCTTCCCGTCCGGGCCGACGACGATCCGCGCCGGGTCACCGCCGGGCACCATGCCCAGCTGCTGGGCCCCGGGGGCCAGCGAAGCGGGCGACTCGGCCTTGGCGACGTCGCGCTGCAGCTGTTCCTTCTGCTCGGCCAGGTTCGCGTTGGTGGTGCGCAGCTGCTCGAGCCGGTAGGAGTCGGCGATCGCCTGCGTGGTCAGCCACAGCGTGGTCGCCACCCCGGCGGCCAGCAGCGCCATCATCATCAGCACGAACGACGCGCGCGACTTCGGCAGCAGCAGCTTCAGCTCGAGCTTCGGCTTCACCGGCGGCTCGGCGGGCCGGACCTTCGGCTCCGGGCGCGCCTCGCGCTCCTTCAGCAGGTCGGCGCGCTGGGCACGGCGCGCGTAGGCGCGCTCGGCCGCGGACGTGCGGCCCCGCGACCCGCGCCGGGGCGGGGTCTGCGCCGGCTGCTGGTCCGGCTCGACGGTGGTCGAGGTGCGGGCGGCCTCGGTGCGGTCCCGTGTCGCCGGCGCGGCCCGGCGGCGGGACTTCGCGGGAGCGGTCATCGCGGCTCTCCGATCCTCTCTGCGGCCCGCAGCCGCACCGAGGCGGCGCGCGGGTTTCGTCCGATCTCCTCTTCGCCGGCCTTCTCGGCGCCGCGCGTGAGGAGCTTCAACTCCGGTCCGTGTCCCGGCAGCTCCACCGGGAGCCCTTCCGGGGTGCGGGACTTCGCGAGCTCGGCCAGTGCTTGCTTGACCAGCCGGTCTTCCAGGGACTGGTACGACTCGACGACGATCCGGCCGCCGGCCTTCAGGGCGCCCAGCGCCGCCGGCATGGCGCGGCGGAGCACCTCCAGTTCGCCGTTGACCTCGATCCGCAGCGCCTGGAAGGTGCGCTTGGCCGGGTGCCCGCCGGTGCGGCGGGTGGCGGCCGGTACGGCGTCGTAGAGCAGTTCGACCAGGCGTCCGCTGGTGGTGAACGGCTCCTTCTCCCGCGCGGCCACGACGGCTTTGACGATCCGCTGCGCGAAGCGTTCCTCGCCGTAGTCCCGCAGGATCCGGATCAGCTCGCCGGGCGCGTAGGTGTTGAGCACGTCGGCGGCGGTGAACCCGGTGGTCGGGTCCATCCGCATGTCCAGCGGCGAGTCCTTGGAGTAGGCGAACCCGCGCTCGGCGCGGTCCAGCTGCATCGAGGAGACGCCGAGGTCGAACAGGATGCCGTCGGCTTTTTCGACGCCCACGCTCTCCAGGGCGTCCGGGAGCCCGTCGTAGACCGTGTGGACGAAATCGACGCGGCCGCCGTGGCGGGCCAGGCGTTCCGCGGACTTTTCGAGCGCGGCGGGGTCGCGGTCCAGCGCGACGAGCCGCAGCCGCGGGAAGGCCTCCAGGAGGGCGTCGGAATGCCCGCCGAGGCCGACCGTCGCGTCCACGAGGACGCCGTCGCGGTCGGTGAACACGGGAGTGAACAGCTCGACGATGCGGCTCAGCAGTACCGGGACGTGCTCGGGTGCCGTCATGGTGTTCCCTCCCCCTTTCTCGCCTGGGCGGCCCGGGGGAAATATGGCGGATGCCGTCAGGTCCCTGTCCGCCCGCTGCTGACCTGGTACCGGGGAAGGTGCACCAGGGCCATTGAGCGGACAGAGGCCTCACGGCATCCGGGTGGGCTTCCCCTCATCGCACGGGCGGCGGCGAACCTCTCGTCCCCCGACGACGAAGGTGCACCGCGACCGCACGCCTAGAAGACGCCCGGCAGTACTTCCTCTCGAGCCTTCGCGTAGCTGTCTTCGTGCTCCTCCAGGTAGCCCTGCCACGCTTGGGCGTCCCAGATCTCCAGCCTGGTGATCGCCCCGATCACCACGCACTCCTTGCTGAGCCCCGCGTAGCGGCGGAGCTCGGGCGCGATGGTGATGCGCCCCTGGCCGTCCGGACGTTGCTCGTCCGTGCCGGCGAACAGGTAGCGCTGGTAGGCCCGAACCGCCTCGTTCGTGAACGGGGCCTCGGCGACCTTGCGTGCCATCTGCTCGAACTCGGCGCGGGGGAAGACGAAGAGGCAGTGGTCCTGCCCCTTGGTAAGCATCAGCCCACCCGCCAAGGCGTCACGGAACTTCGCGGGCAGCGCGAGCCGCCCTTTGTCGTCCAGTTTCGGGGTGTGGGTGCCGAGGAACACGGCCTCCACCTCCCTACCGCACCGAGGTGGCGGACCACCCCGAACGGCCACGGGGCTTCCCTTCCGCCCCACTGGCCACCACCGTACCCCACTTTTCACCACAGTCAACGCGACAAACGGGCAGACCACTCCGTCGAGTGTTCCGTTTGCGCAGGTCAGCCGGGTGGGTCCAGGTGGGGGGCGTGGTGGGGCACGGTGGCCAAGATCCCCCGCACCGGGGGCCGGAGCAACCTCAGCTGTTCCCCGAACGTCCGCATAACGGCCGCGAAAGAACCCTCACCCCGCTCGAGTGGGGCTCCGTGGGGCCGGAGGGTGGGTCAAGGTGGGGAACCCGGATGGAGCCCGAAGGTGGGGGGGGTGGGGAAAAAGGTGCCCGCCCGGGCCCCTCCAGAGTTAATGACG